>JBCCTQ010000007.1:0-145160 GCA_039198225.1 Pseudomonadota bacterium | reverse complement strand
GTCGGCAAAACGGCCACAGCCGCGGCGGCTCCCAGAAGCCCTCGACGGGTCACGGCACAGGCGACAGGATGGGACGGCAAAGACATAACAGCTCCAACGTTTCCGCACATGAGTATGAGAATAATTCGCATCTGGTCAAGGCAAATGAGAACCATTTGCAATTTCCACGAACTTCGGGTTGAGGAGTATCTGTTCAAATTCAGTTTTTAACTATTTAATTCAGTATTTTAATCAGTATTTCGCGGACGTGAGCGCGTTTTGAGCACTCACATTTATTTCCGAATTTCCGCGGGAAACGTCACCGAGACCCATCAGATCCGACCAAAACTGGTTCGAAAAGCACACCCTGATCAGGCGAAACGCGCTAAAGCCATGCGGGCATTTGATCGCCCATCAGCGGGTGGCGCGCCTAGGCACCGAACGCGGCAGCAATGTCTTCTGAAGTGATCGACGGCACGGGGTCATCCGAATTTTCAGCGCGCCGCAGTGCGATTTGCCCGGCCCGATTCAAGGCCTTTGCCATAGTGTCGCGCGTCCAGCCATCGCTCGCGTTGACGGCGGAGGCGAGATCAATCTCACCTTGGGTTGGTCGCGCGGCCAGGCTCCTGCGAAGAAACGTTTCCCGTTCGGCCCGATCCGGCATCGTGAGGGTCACCGTAAGGTCTGCACTATGAGAGAGATCGTCAGCGCCATCGCAAAGGATGGCTGCCATGCATCCTGAAGGCAGATTGTTCGAAAGGATAGAGGTCGCGCCCGTCCAAAATTCCGACGGGAGTGCCGCTCCCCTTGCATCCAAGATCAAGAGCGCGGGCCCCGCCGCCTCAGCTTGATGGCAGAGCGCGCCCAGTGCTGAAGAAAAAACGTCGAACTCTATGCCGGCCATAGGATCGCTCCAAATGGGAACGAAACGCGCTGCACCGGCCAACGCGGCGGCCAAATCCCCCCGGCCTGCCCCCTTGGAGCCTGAGATCGCAACCACTCCAGGCAGTGCAAGCCCAAGGCGGTCGGCGGCCGGGTGGCGGAGCGGGCGGAGCACCGCGTCGGTCAGGCGCTCCTTCGCCTCACCGGTGACGACCAAATCCTCAAAGCGCGATACGGCTCCCTGAGCCTCGCCCTCGCCACGGGCGGGAACGTCGCCGGACGCCAGCACGATATGGGTCGGGCAGCGCGTGCTAAGACGAAGCCTTGGATCGAGGCGTTCGGGCCGGGCGCTCCCTAAAATGAGCGCGATCTCCCCACCCGGCGCGACCCGGTCAATAAGGTCGATGACCTTCTCCCCAAGCGCCGCCAACCGGTCGGAAGGTTCACCGGGACAAATGTGTTCGACTTCCGGAACGTACAGGATGGCCGGGCCCGCGCATTCGGCGGCGGCAAAGAACGCCTCCAGCGTGGTCGCAGCATCCGAAAGAGATTGGCGCGCCACTCTGTAAACCGGCACCGGGATCAGCGCGGCTCCAAATACAGAAGCCGCTTCGCGGAAAAGTTTCCATATCGCCGCGCCGTCGCCTGAGAGAAGAATGCCTGCCCCCGAACCAAGCGTTTGCTCTGAGCTCAATCGCGCGCCGAGCCAGGCCTCCAGCATCGACCATTCATGGTCTATTGCCTCTGGTATTGAAGGCCTCGACACCTCGAGACCTGTCCGCTGTTCTGCTCCAAGGATTGCTGGCGTATCCGCGGTGGTCGGCGCCGCGGTTGGAAGAGTTGACGGCCCTTCGTTCGACGACATGTCCTCCGCTGGCTCCGCATCGAGTAGCGCGCCCGTTGCCTCTTCCGATTGAGCGCTGTCCGCTCCAGCCCCCGTTGAGAGCTGCCCTTCAGGCTCCGGCGCGGCTTCCTTGGTGAGTAAATCCTGTCCGATGGCGGTCTCGAGTTCGGCCGCACCTGCTGCCGAACCTTGAACCGGCGCCGCGGCTTCAGGGTTCATCTCTTCCCCTGCTGGTGCGGCGGCAGGTTCCGTTGTGGCGACGGGCGCATCGGAAACCACCTCCGGCTCCGCACCGCTACTGAATTCGGGGAGGCCTTGATCCAGCTCCAATTTCTCGGCCGAAACGCTGACAAGGTCCGGTTCGACGGGGAACGGCGCGTCGCTCGCTTTGGTGTCGCCATCCAATTCGACACCGAATTCCGATGCCGTGTCCGCCTCGAGCTCCATATTCTCCTGGAATGCTATGTCGCCCGTTTCGGGAGCATCATCCGACAGGTCTTCGGGAAATCCCTCTGCCCCCGCGCCCGCTTCCGAGACGACATTATCGGATGCAGGCGGCAAGGAGTGCTCCGCGAACGTTCCTGGCTCCGGAACGTCCTCGGGCCTATCGATGGTTTGATCATGTGGCTCCGCTGCCTTTGGGGCGGGAGACAAAGCCTTCTTATCCGCCGGTGCGGCACCCTCTGGCTCGTCCAATTCGCCAAGTGGCGGAAGTTCGGCATCGCTTGGGGTTAGCTCGCCGGTTTCCGAGCCCGCGCCATCGCCTCCATCGAACCCAGGATGGTCTGTCGGCGGCACACAGAGATCTGATCCGGCGTGGGGCTCTTCGGCGTCAGCCTCTAACTCAACGCTCCCATTCGCTCCCTTCCGCGCGACGAAAAACGGCAAAGACTCTTCCGCCGATGGCGAGCTAGCAATCTCTTCGGCGTCGAGCGGCGGGGCTCCGTAGAGATCGCCGATCGGGTCTGGCGGCGATGGCGTAGCCCCTTCGGCCTGCGGTGGATCAAAATCTCCCTGGTCTATTGCTGTTGGCAACTGAAAAGACAGTGAATCCTCCGCACTGCTGTCTTCAACGACGGAGCTAGAGAGGGACTCGGTCGGCGCAGTCAAATCCGACTGTGGTGGTAACATTGGCGCCGCATCGGGCATCGCGACTTCGCTCCCAATAGGATCGGTAGACGTATTTGGCGGAGGCGTCCCGACCATCTTCGGCCATGGCACGGTCTGGCGTTCCGTTCCGCAGGCTGGGGTGTCCGAACTCGGCATCTCGTCACGGCCATTTTCATGGCCCTGGACTTCGCCGCCGGTGTCGTCCATCGCGCCACTCCCTTGGGTATTTGTAGGCCCCGCCCGGTCGATCCCTCGGTCGCCGCGCCGTTTTGTCGGCGCTAGCATGGCAGAGCTTACCCATCCGTTAACGCCTGCCTCGACAATCGCGCGCTGGGGCGTAAATCCTCCCCATGACGATCAACATCCAATCGATGCCCGCGGGCCAAGCGCTGGCATGTCTCAGAGAGGGTTGGGCGGCGCAAGCGAGCGGCGATTTGACGGCGTCTTGGATGCTCCATGGCAGGCCCGGTGTTGGAAAAACTGATATCGTCGACCGCCTTGCCCGGGAAAAGGAGGCTCGCCTCGTGGATCTGCGGCTCACCACGATCGAACCTCAAGACCTTCGCGGCCTTCCCTACTATGACCACGCCGCAGGGAAGACGGTTTGGTATCGTCCGGAAGACCTGCCCGACGACGATCGCCCGACGATCCTCTTTCTCGACGAACTCACCGCGGCACCGCCCAACCTGCAGCCGGTTGTCTACGGTCTCTTGCAGGAACGCCGCGTTGGCCCGCACCGGATCCCGGACACGGTCTTTATCGTCGCTGCGGGAAATGCAGTGGAAGACGGGGCGGTCGCCTATGACCTCGGCACAGCGCTCTCTGACCGGCTGATACACCTTCGGATCGAGGCAAGTGCTGGCGATTGGATTGAAAATTACGCTATCCCAAATGCACTCGACCCGGCCGTCATTGCTTTCATCCGTACCCGGCCTGACCTCCTTGAAACCACCGAAGCGGCCCTTGGCGCAGGCGAGACCGTCGCTGCAACGCCCCGGTCTTGGGAGCGGGTCAGCCAGATCCTCAGTGGGGTGGCTGACCCCCGCGCCCGGGCGGCCATGGTCGAAGGGACCCTCGGCGCCGCGGTGGCGGCGGAATTCGAGATCGTCGCAAGCGACATTGCGGCGAGCCTTGCGGTGGACGATATGCTGGACGCGCCGCCCGGCCGGCGCGATGCGCTTTACCCAACGAGCCTTCACGGGCTTCACGGCCTTATTTACGGGCTCTCGGCCCGATTGGACGCCGACACGGCCGGAGCAGCGGTCGCAATCCTTGCCGGGATTGAGGGATTGGCCGCACGTCGGGACGACGAGGCACTCCGTGTGCTCCCACTCGCCGAGTTGACGACCCATGGGTTCGAGATCCTGATCCGGCGGGGGCTCGATCTTGGTCTCGGCGAGGTGCTCTTGGCCCAACCCGAGATGCGCCATCACATGGAGGCGCGGGACGGTAGGGGTGCGGCGTGAGCGTCGCGCCTTCCTCGCGAGCCCGACTGGCCCTTTTGGACCTTGCTGAGCGGGACCCAGCCCTTGCGGCGCTTTCCTTGTGGTGTCGCCATCTCGACGGGCCTGGCCCCCCGGCCCAAACGCGGGGCGACACGATCCTTTACGGGCCGGGATTTTCGGCTCTCACCCCACCCGAACAGGTTGGGCTCGCAGCGCACCACATTCTCCACGTCGCGTTCCGCCACTCGGCGCGGGCCGAGGCTATGGCGGGCCGAGAGGGGACACGCTTCGACCGACGGCTTTTCAATATTGCCGCCGATGCCATCGTCAACGAGACCGTTTTGGAGGCGGGATATGTCCTGCCCAGGCCACGCATCGCCTTGGAAGATCTCTTAGGACGCGCCCTCCAAGATGAGCGGAACACGAACCTTGCGGCATGGGATGTGGAACGGCTTTACCATCGGCTGGTGGGGGGCACCGGCACAGCGGGACGGTCTCCGGCGGAGGACGCCAAGCGGCAGGCTGAGGCTTCGGGCTTCGAAGACGATCTTGAAAGCGACCGCGGCGCCGACCCTGAAGCGAGCGCCAAGGCCGGTCTTTGGCAGGGCCATTTAGCCCGAGCGCTTGCCGAAGGTCGTGCGGCGGGACGTGGGCTCGGGCGTCTTGCGGGCCGGCTCGGCGATCTGCCCCGGACCGACACGCCTTGGGAACGGATCCTCCGCGACGCCATTGGCAAAGCGCTCTCCATCCGGCCCGATCTAAGCCCCCTCCGGCCGTCCCGACGCTGGCTCGCCGGTGATGCGGATGCGCGCCAAAGTGGGCGCGAAACACCAGCTTTTGAGCCGCGAACCAGCCGCACCGGCCAACGGCCACGTTTGGCGGTTCTGATGGATGCTTCGAGTTCGGTCACCCAACGCCTTCGCAGCCGATTTGCCGCCGAAATCGCTGGAATGGCGGGGCGGACCGGAGCCGAGATCCACCTCATCCTTTTTGACACCGACGTTCGCCTGGCCCGGCGCTTGCCCGATCACAGGGTGGCGGCGATGCTGAAAGACATCGCGCTGCCTGAGGGCGGTGGCACGGATTTTGGACCGGCTTTCGAGGCTGCTATTGATCGGGCGCCCTCGATGATCGTGGCGCTCACCGATCTCGGGGCCGACCCGCCGGATCAGCCCAACGTGCCTGTCATCTGGGCCTTGCCCAACGGAGGCGATCAGACGCCGCCATTCGGTCAGGCCATCGCCCTCGACCGCTAAACCGTCAAATTCGTCCCGCCGCCGTCGACGAGGAGGTTTTGCCCGACGATGAAGCCCGCTTGAACCGAGCAGAGAAATGCGCAAGCCGCACCAAATTCTTCGGCCGTGCCGTAGCGCCGCGTGGGTATCGTGGCCTCGCGCTTTTTTCGCGCCGCGGCGATATCGATGCTCTGGGCTTTGGCGACGCCGGTATCAAGTGCAACCGCACGGTCTGTGGCGTGGATCCCGGGGAGGAGGTTGTTGATGGTCACGCCCTTCTCGGCAACCTGGCGGGCGGTTCCCGCCACGAAGCCGGTGAGGCCTGTGCGGGCGGAATTCGAAAGACCAAGTGCTGGGATCGGCGCCCGGACAGATTGGGAGGTAATGTTGACCACCCGGCCCCAACCGCGCTCCATCATGGCTGGCATCAGAGCTTGCATTAGGGAAATCGGCGTCAGCATATTGGCATCGATCGCGGCGATAAAATCGCCCCTTTCCCAATCAGACCAAAGCCCCGGCGGTGGCCCGCCAGCATTGGTGACAAGGATATCGACATCGCCGGTCGCCGCGAGAAGCTCTTTTCTCGCGCCCGCATCGGTGACGTCGGCGGCAACGGCGGTAACCTCGACGCCGTGATCGGCCCGGATGGAGGCGGCTGTGGCCTCAAGCGCCTCCGCACCTCGGGCATTGATCACGAGATCTACACCTTCGGCCGCCAGGGCTTCGGCGCAGCCCCGGCCCAGACCCTTAGACGAGGCACAGATAAGTGCGCGTTTCCCTTTGATCCCGAGATCCATGATGCGTCTCCCCTTTCGGAGCGGTCTAGCGCGGGAGATGGGGAGGGTGAAGCGAGGTTTGTTAAGTCCTCTTTAAGGAGCCGCTTCGTGTTTTCGCACCAAGAGGCCGCGGCAGATCGCGGGTCTATGGGGCCAAACTGATCAGCTCCCGACCTCCTCTGCTTTCAAAGGCGTCTCGGCCATGAACCGAAGCGTCGTATCAAGATCGCGCAGCACTGCCTGGCTTCCGAGCCCCATAGCATTCTGGGCCGAGCTTGCCTGGCCGAGCCGGATGCAGTCTTCCGCCGAGCGCCCGAGATGGAGCCCGGTCGCAAACCCCGCATTGAAACAATCACCGCAGCCGCAGGTACAGACCACGTCGATATCGAAGGCGGGAAGGTCAATCCGCATGCCGCGCCGGTCACGGTACATCGCCCCTTCGGCGCCCAGGGTGAGGATCACCGCCCCGGTGCCCTGGTCGAGGAGAAACGAGGCGATGTCTTCGAAGTCCGTAAGCCCCGACAGGGCCATCGCTTCTTCTTCGGATGGCATGAAAAAGTCAGTATGCGGCAAAAGCGGCTTGACCAGAGAGAGATCGTCCGCTGTCGAGGCGAACACATCAAGCGTCGTAACCGCCCCCTTGGCCCGTGCCGCCGCGAGGACTTCGGCACTTCGGCCTTTGTCCATAGCATCCATCAGCCCAACCCCGCCAATATGGAGGATCTTGGTGTCCGTCACGCTCTCAAGGGCGGCGTCACCGACGTAAAACCCAGCCGTAGCCCCGCGTTTATGGAGCGCCGGCCGGGCCCCGTCTGGGCGGGTGGTGACCACGCTCGACGACGTCATAAAGTCAGGGCAACGCTGCATATGCGCGCAATCGACACCAAAATCGCCCAAACGCCGGAGCACCCAATCGCCCATAAGATCGTTGCCGACCCCGCCCACGGCCTGGACCTTGAGACCGTGCTTTGCGGCTACAATGGCCGCCGAACCCGCCGCCCCCGAAACGGCCATTGCGAAATCCTCGACGAAATAGGTTCCTCCCCCGGGGGGGATCTCGGTGACCGGACGGCAAAGCGCGTCGAACGTGTAAAACCCGATCGAGGTGTAATCGAAGGTCATTTCCCCTCCCCTAGCGGAGACGTTGGCCGCTCTCTGTGTCGAAGAGATAAATCCGCTCTGGATCGAATGCGATCCGGGCCGGGCTGTCGAGTTCGGCACGCCAGTCGCGTTCGGTTTTGATCTCTAAGAGCTTTTCGCCGGACTTGAGCGTGAGATAGGTCACGTCGCCCGTGGGCTCGACGCCGTAGACGATGCCGTCAAGATGGCCGCCTTCGGCCACGACCCGGCAATCCTCTGGCCGGATGCCGAGGGTCGCCGATCCGTCGGGCCGTTCGCCAAACCCTTCCACGTTAAGCCCGTCGGCGATGAACCGGCCGCCCTCGATCCGGCCGTCGATCAGGTTCATGGGCGGGGCGCCGATAAAGCCTGCCACGAAGGTATTGGCCGGATCGTTATAGATCTCGTCGGGCGTGCCGATCTGCTGGATCGCACCGGCTTGCATGATCACGATCCGGTCGGCGAGCGTCATCGCTTCGATCTGGTCATGGGTGACGTAGACCGTGGTGATTTTGAGCTCGCGCTGGATGTGTTTGATCTGGACGCGCATGGCCTGGCGGAGCTTGGCGTCGAGGTTCGACAGGGGCTCATCCATTAGGAAAACTTGAGGCGCACGTACGATAGCGCGGGCAAGTGCGGCGCGCTGGCGTTGACCGCCGGAAAGGGCGGCCGGTTTCCGGTCGAGGAATTCCGTGAGTTCGGTCATCTCGGCGGCCCGGCGCACAAGACCGTCCTGGTCGGATTTCGGGACCTGACGCATGCGGAGCGGAAAGCGAATGTTCTCGTAAATCGACATATTCGGGTAGAGCGCGTAGCCCTGGAACACCATTGCGACATCCCGGTCCCGGGCGTCGATCTCGTTCATCACTTCGCCGTCCATGCGGATTTCGCCGTCGGAGGGCTCTTCGAGCCCGGCGATCATCCGCATCGTCGTCGTCTTGCCGCAACCCGAGGGACCAAGAAAGACAACGAATTCCTCGTCCTCGATGTCAATGTCGACGTCGCGCACACCCCAAAAGTTGCCCCAGCGCTTTTGGATACCGGTGAGTTCAATGCGGGCCATTGAGGGATCCCGTTATAAATCTGTTTCGCCCTGGTGGAACCGCCGGGCAGTGCCTGGCCCTCACCCCGGGTTGGGCGCTGCCCTTGTTGCCTGGTATGTCCGTCATCCTTTCACCGCGCCCATAGTGAGCCCGCGGCTCAAGTGCTTTTGGATTGCAACGACGACGAGAAACACTGGCACGAAAGCCAAAAATGCCACAAGCGCGATTGCGTTATAGATCACCCCATCGGACCCGCCAGTGAAATTCGCGAGGGCGACCGACATCGTATAGGCATTGGGCGTTGAAGCGATAAGGAGCGTAAAGAGGAACTCGTTAATCGCGAAGATCATCGCGATCACACTCGCGGTGATAATGCCCGGGAGGATCGCCGGGATAATTATCTCCCAAAGGATCCGCAGATCCGATGCGCCGTCGGTCTTCGCGGCGTCTTCGAGCTCTTTCGGGATATCCATCATGTAAGAGCGCAATATCCACGTCACGACGGAGAGATTGACCGCCGCATAGACCAGCATCAATGCCCATATCGTGTCGAGAAGGCCCATGTTCCGGAAAAGAAAAAAGATCGGAATGGCCACGATCGCGGGCGCCATCATCCGTGTGGACAAAATGTAAAACCCGATATCGTCCCGACCTCGATACTCGTAGCGTGACAACGAGTAAGCCGCCGGAATCCCCAAGACCAAATCGATAAATACCGATCCTATGATCGCCAGGACCGAGTTCCTCAGATATTTCCCCATCGGCCAGTCTTCCCAGATCATATGCCAAGCATCGAGGGAAAAGGTCGGCCAATAGATCGGCTGGGGCGTGATGATCTCAACCCGCGGCCGGAGCCCGATGGAGAGGAACCAAAGGACCGGGGCCAAACAAAAAACAGCCCATGCCCCGAGGATGAGGTAGCGGACGAAAAGGCTCTCGCCGCGGGATTTCCGAGCGCGCGCCATCAATCCCTCGCCGATACGAATGCGCGTTTCACGACGAGCTGTGCGATGACAATCGTGAGGATCAGCATGATCACAGATGCCGCAGACGCGTAGCCAAAGTTGAAGAACTTAAACCCGGTCCGGTAGATGAAATAGCTGATCGTCTCGGTGCCAAAAGCAGGTCCGCCTTTGGTGATGATAAAGACATTCGCAAACATCGTTGTGATGTCGATGCCCCTAAGGATCAGTGCCACCGCGATAACAGGCTTCATTAGGGGCAGCGAGATATTCCAGAAAATGGAAAACCACGACGCCCCATCGAGACGGGCGGCCTCTTCGACCTCTTCATCCTGGCCCTGAAGCGCGGCCACAAAAATGATGAATAAAAACGGCGTCCATTGCCAAACATCGGCGAGGATCAAGAGCCCGCGGCTCATCCAAACCGAGGATTGAATCGCGAGGTTCTGCTCGATGAGACCGAGACGAATGAGAATGTCGGAAAATATTCGCCCGTCGAGGAAAGAGAGTTTGTAGATGAACGCCACCGCCGACGGCATGAAGAGCATCGGGATTAGGAATATGATCCGCCAGCCTTGAACCCAAGGGTCTCGGTAGGCGTAGAATGCAAGCGTCAGGGCAAGGGCGCATTGGATGGCAAGGGAAATCGATCCGATGAGGAACGTGTTCCAGAGCGCGCCCCAAAATTGATAATCGAATAAGAGCCGTTCGTAATTCTCGAACCCCACCGGCCGCCACGGGCCGAATTTCACGGCATAAAAGCTCTGGGTGATCGCGAATATGCCGGGATAGAGCGTGATCCCCATTAAATAGATCACCGCCGGGGCGACCAAGAGATAGGGGAACCATCCCCGGAGCCTCTTGCTCCGACGCCGCCGGGTCGATCTTGCTGCCGGGGCGGCCGAAGCCGCCCCGGTTTCAGGCAGGGAGGAGGAACTCATAGAGACCCTTTGTTATGCCGCGGCGGCACCCGATCAGAACGGCAGGTCTTTCCCTTCGCCGACATAGAGACCGGGGGCCGCTGCCGCGTAGTCTACCGGATCATTGCCTGCATAGAACCCATTGTCGGTCATGATTTGTTTGACCGCCGCCGCCGCATTGTCGAGCGCCTCTTTTGCCGTGATCTGGCCCACCACGGCCCGGTTGATCTCGTTGCCGATGGCTTGCTCGATGGGGAAGGCCCCTGGGAGCCGCGGCGAACACCAAGCGTGATCGAGGCTGTCGCCCCAGACTTTGGCGGGCTGGGAGACCTCCTGGAGGTTCTCGTTGGTCAGAACCGACCGATATCCCGGCGCCACCCCGTTCGCATTGGCTTCGTTCATCGCCATGATCGAGGCAGTGGTCAGGAACCCGAGCATCAGGAACGCGCCTTCCGCATTCTGGGCCGACGCGGACACACAAGATGTCGATCCCGCGATGTTCGGCGGTGCAAACCGGCCTCCGTCAATGCGCGGTTCGTAAATCGTGACGAAATCGTCCACGATCTGGGACTGGTCGGGCCGCATGGCCTGGGTGCCGCTGTCCTGCCAGGAAATGTTGGTGGCCACCTGCCCACCGAGCCAAGCGGCGCGGTTTTCAGGCCAACCGGCACCAGCATGGCCTTCATTTGCGTTCTTGGCGAGTTCGAGAATGATCTCGAGGCCCTTCATGCCTTCATCACCGTTAAAGATCGGCTCCCAATCTTCGTTAAAGAGCATCATCCCAGCCTGGGCGGCGATATGCTCCCAGGTGTAGGTCGACCAGAAGCCCGGCGCGACCATAAGGCCCACGCCCGAAACGCCCGGCGCGACGTTGTTCAGTTCGGCCGATAGCCGGATCAACTCGTCATAGCTGGGCACGGATGTCGATTTGTCGATCGGACCGCCAAGGACTTCTTCGACAAACCCCTTCCGAAGATGGACCATCTGGATGTCGCAATCGAATGGGATGCCGAACATCTGGCCGTTGAAGAAGCCGTAGTTCAGCCGATACGTGTCGTAGAAATCGTCGAGCGGAAGACCCCATTTGGCGGCGAAGTCATCAAGCGGGAACAGAAAACCCGGGGCGGCGAAGTCGCCGAGCCAGGGCGAGAAGAACTGGAGCGCATCGAAAGAGGCATTGCCTGAGATAAATTCGGCAAGCGCCTTGTCATAAAAGCTGTCATCGGGGATCGGCACGAGTTCGACCTCGATACCCGAAAGCTGTTTGAAGGGTTCAAGACCTTCAGCGGCTGATTCCTGGTCAGCCGCGCCGATGGCGAAGCGAACGGTCGTGCCGGATAATTCCGACCGCACTTGCTCCCAATCCACCGTCCGGATCCAATCCTTCGAATTGTCCCAAAACGGTTTTTCGTCCGACATTCCATAAAGTTCGCGGTAATCCTCGCGGACATAACCCGACACCGAGATCTGATCGAGAACGCTTTGGGGGTCCGGCAAATGCGATCCGGCAAGTGCGGGGCGTGCCAGGCCGGAGCCCAGAGCCGACAAACCGACGGCAGATCCCGTTTTCATGAACCCGCGACGGGAAAGGGGCGTTCGCATGACCATCTTCGTTCCTCCCTTGATGGTTTTGCTCTATGCCGCATGGATCAGGGGATCGCCGGCATGAACATTTCTGTCTTTTTAACAAATTTTGTTCACGCTCGGGATTCTGTCAAGCCAAACCTTCCCTTGCGGCAACGCAGAAATTTGCTGCATCTGCAGCATAATATCGGGGTCTGATACAATGGGCTTATGAACATCTAAATTGACAGATGTACAAAAGTTCAGGATTTTGGTCCCGAGAGGTTTAGGAGCCTACCGATGCCGTCCAACATAGCCCTCACGGGTCTTGCCAAGGACCTTGCCCGCCGGGCGGAGGAAGGCCGACCTGTGCGCATCGGGCTGATCGGCTCAGGCGAGATGGGCACCGACATCGTCGCGCGGGTCGGTTTGATGGACGGGGTTGAAGTGGCTGCAATCGCCGAAATCGATCCAAAAGCCGCCCATATCGCCGTCGAAATCGCCCATAGCGGTTCGGGCAAAAGCAGGGATGCGACCAGTACCGATGCGGTCAACGTGGCCATCGAAATGGGCAAGACCGCCGTCGCCAGCGCGGATCATATCCTCGAATCGGGCCTCATCGACGTGGTCGTCGATGCCACCGGGGTGCCGGCGGTCGGCGCTGAAATCGGCCTCCGGGCGATGGAGCGCGGCAAGCATCTCGTCATGATGAATGTCGAAGCAGATGTTTGCATTGGCGCTTATCTCCGACGCGTGGCCGATCGGTTGGGCGTGGTCTACAGTCTTGGCGCGGGCGACGAACCTTCGTCCTGCATGGAGTTGATCCAGTTTGTCTCTGCCATGGGCCACCGGATCGTCTCGGCAGGTAAAGGGAAGAACAATCCTCTAAATTTCGACGCCGTACCGGCTGAATACGAGGCCGAAGCGGCCGCTCGGAACATGAACCCCCGGATGCTCGTAGAATTCGTCGATGGATCGAAAACTATGGTTGAGATGTCAGCCATCGCCAATGCCACCGGTCTCATCCCCGATTGCGATGGCATGCACGGGCCCGCCGCGGGCCCAAGTGAGCTTGCTAAAGTGCTGATCCCCGAGAAGGACGGCGGCATTCTCTCCGATATCGGCAGGGTAGATTATTCCGTTGGCAAAGGCCTAGCACCCGGTGTGTTCGTGGTTGCCGAGGCAGAGCATCCCCGGATCTGGGAGCGGATGCGGGACCTAAAAATGGGCGAAGGCCCCTATTTTTCGTTTATCCGCCCCTATCACCTGACATCGCTCGAAGTGCCGCTCACCTGTGCCCGCGCCGTCCTTTATGGGACCTCCGATATGGCCCCCCTCGACCGACCTGTCGCCGAGGTGGCCGCGGTGGCCAAGCGCGATCTGGCGCCCGGTGATATTCTCGACAATCTTGGGGAATACACCTATCGCGCCTGGGCCATGGAAGCGGGCCGCGCGCGCGCCGCCAAAGCGCGACCAGCGGGGCTATTGCCCGGGGCCAAGGTCACCCAAACCGTCGCCAAAGGCGCGCTTCTGACCGAAACGAACACCGCCCTGCCTGACGGCTCGAAAATTGCCGAGCTGCGCCGCCGCCAAGACGAAATGGTCTACGGAAAAGAACCTATACATGCGTGACGACAACGTGCCCTACGCGGTCCGCGCCTATTCGGCGGATGCGCTGAAAGAAGCCTTGCGGAAAATGTACCTCATTCGAAAGTTCGAGGAGGGGGCGGAAGAGAGTTATATGCGCGGGCTAATCCACGGCACGATGCATCTTTCCATCGGTCAAGAAGCGTCCGCCGTGGCCACTTGCATGGGCCTCACGGACGACGACAAAATCACTTCGACCCACCGGGGTCACGGCCATTGCGTGGCCAAGGGTGCGGATATCGGTCGGATGTTTGCGGAGTTTTTCGGCAAGGAGACCGGCTATTGCAAAGGCCGAGGCGGCTCGATGCATATCGCCGATCCCTCTAAGGGCAATCTCGGCGCCAACGGGATCGTGGGCGGCGGGCTCCCCATCGCCGTGGGGGCCGCCCTGTCGGCCAAACACCTCGGCACCGGCGCGGTGACGATCTGCTTTTTCGGCGACGGGGCGAACAATGAAGGCGCCTTCCACGAAGCGCTAAACATGGCGGGCGTCTGGAAGCTGCCGGTGGTTTTTGTCTGCGAAAACAACAAATACGGCATGTCGACCTCGACCGAGCGGTCAACGGCAGTGAAAAACATCGCCGAGCGCGCAGTGGCTTACGGGATGCCCGGCGTCACCGTTGACGGCAACGATTTCTCCGCCGTTGCCGAGGCGGTCGACCAGGCCGTCGCCCGAGCGAGGGCCGGTGACGGGCCAAGCCTTGTCGAGAACCTCACCTACCGCTGGCGGGGCCATTCGAAATCCGACCGAAACCGGTACCGGACAAAGGAAGAAATTGCGGAATGGCAATCCCGCGACCCAATCGTGAGAATGGGCGAGATGCTGATGGAGCACGGGATTCTGAGCGCGCCCGAGATCGAAGCCTTAGAAGCGGATGTCGCCGAGGCGATTGACGCGGCCATTGCCTTTGCCAAGGAAAGCCCCGCGCCCGACGTGGCTGAAGCCACCCGCGACGTTTACACGGACGCCCTGCCATGAACGCCGAAGCGCCGGTCGATATTCGCGAGATGTCCTATGCCGAGGCACTTCGAGAAGCGATGGATCTCGCGCTGGCCGAAGACGAGCGGGTGGTGCTGATGGGCGAAGATATCGGTATCTACGGGGGCGCGTTCCAGGTGACCGGCGATCTCTTCGAGCGGTATGGGCCGGAGAGGGTGATCGACACTCCGATTTCCGAACTGGGTGGTGCGGGCGTGGCCGTTGGGGCAGCACTTACCGGTCTTCGGCCGATCTTTGAGTTTCAATTCTCTGATTTTGCTGCGCTCGCGATGGAGCAAATCGTGAACCAAGCCGCAAAGCTCCGGTTCATGCTCGGAGGGGCGGTGTCAGTGCCCGTGGTGATGCGCATGCCGGCGGGATCGGGCACCGGGGCTGCGGCCCAGCACTCCCAAAGTCTCGAAGCCTGGTTTGGCCATGTTCCGGGGCTGAAAGTCGTCCAACCGTCGACGCCCGAAGATGCCAAAGGTCTCCTCCTGGCCGCCCTTGACGACCCTGACCCCGTGCTGATCTTCGAGCACAAACTCCTTTACAAGACGAAGGGGCCCGTGCCGGGCGGTCGCTATACCACGCCGATCGGCAAAGCAGCGATCCGGCGCGAAGGCACTGACCTGACCATCTTGGCCACGTCAATCATGGCCATAAAGGCCCTGGCGGCCGCAGAGGAACTCGCCGAGGACGGGATCCATGCGGAAGTCATCGATCTCCGCACGATCCGGCCGATTGACCGTGAAACGGTCCTCGCCTCGGTGCGGAAAACCGGGCGTCTGATCTCTGTCTATGAAGGAGTGAAAACACTCGGCATTGGCGCCGAGATCAGCGCGATGGTCGCCGAAAGCGATGCCTTTGACTTTCTCGACGCGCCGATCCTCCGCCTCGGCGGGGCCGAAACGCCGATCCCCTACAACCCCGAGCTAGAAAAAGCAGTCGTGCCCCAGATCCCTGACATTGTCGCCGCGGCGCGGGGGCTTGCGCGAGGCGACCTCTGATGCCGGTCGAAGTGATCATGCCGAAAGTCGACATGGACATGGCGACAGGAAAGATCCTTGTCTGGCATGTGGCGCCGGGTGCTCCGGTCGAGGAAGGCGCGCCACTCTTCGAGATCGAGACCGACAAAGCAGCGATGGAAGTCGAAGCACCCGCATCCGGGACGCTTCATCATCCATTGCCAGAGGGCAGCGAAGTCGAAATCGGGGGCACCATCGGCTGGCTATATGCCGATGGCGAAGCGGTCGCGGATGCGCCTGCGGCAAACGGAGCGCCCACCAACGGCCATGCAACCGGTTCGGCTGTGCCGCCGAAGGTCGAGCCCTCGGAGCCGGTTGCCCCGCCCCCGTCCCACACCGACAAAATCCGCGCCACACCTGTTGCAAAACGGCTCGCCGCGGCGGCTGAACTCGATCTTGCGGGCGTCAAGGGCACCGGTCCACGCGGCCGAATTCGAAAAATCGATGTCGAACAGGCGCTTGATGCCCCAAGGGCGCAATCGGCTGATCTTAGCGGCTACGAGGGCCGACCCGTCGCCGAAATCCCCCTCGACAATATGCGCCGCACTGTCGCCAAGCGTCTGACCGGAGCCAAAGCGACCATCCCGCATTTCTACCTAAACCGAGACGCGCGCATCGATCGGCTCCTCGCGATGCGGGCCGAACTCAATGACGACCGCCCCGAGGGCCAAGACAAACTGACCCTCAACGACTTTATCGTCAAAGCGGCAGCCGTAGCGCTCACCCGGGTGCCCGAAGCCAATGCGATCTGGGGCGACGACCGGATCTTGCGGTTCGAGACGGTCGATATCGGCGTAGCGGTCTCTGTCGAAGGCGGCCTTTTCACGCCCGTCCTCCGGGGGCTCGAAGAAAAATCACTCGTCGGAATTTCAACCGAAATGAAAGCCCTCGCGGCCAAGGCCCGCGCCCGAAAGCTCGCCCCGCAAGATTATGCGGGCGGAACCTTCTCGATATCCAATCTCGGAATGCACGGCGTCAGCGATTTTTCGGCCATCATCAATCCCCCCCAATCGGCGATCCTTGCGGTTGGACAGGCCGAGACGCGGGCGGTCTTTAATTCTGCCGACCAGGTCGAGAAGGTCACCTTTCTCCGTCTGACGCTCTCGGTCGATCACCGGGTGATTGACGGGGTGCTTGGGGCAAAGCTTCTCGGCGCGATTGCAGAAACACTCGAACGGCCCACGCGGTTGATGGCCTAAGACGTGGGAATTGCTAGGGATGCAGCCCTGGCTTAGACCTCTCCAGGGCCTGCAAGCCCAATGCGACGCCTGGGAACCTGTGGAATGGATGACATAAGACCCACGGAAGACGAACGCGCCCCGGCCCGAGCAGCCAGAGATCCCCATCTCGAAATCCGGATCCGGGCCGCTTGGCTCTATTACATCGACGGGATGACCCAGTCGGAAGTGGCCAAGAAGCTTGGGGTCAACCGGATCATGGTGACCCGGCTCCTCTCCGAAGCCAGGAGCCGCGGCGAAGTGATGATCCGTGTCAAGTCGAGCATCGCGCCCCTGATGGACCTCGAACGCCAACTCGAAACACGTTTTGGGCTCGACCGGGTCATCGTCGCCCCACTTTCGGCTCCTGATATCGACCCGACTAAGGCCATCGCGGCCGCTGCCGGGGCCTATGTGTCCGGTCTCATGGCATCGAACCTCACAGTGGGGGTTGGCTGGGGCCGCACGCTCCAAACGATGCTTCCCTTCGTCGAAGGACGGGCTCTCCAAGGGGTGCGGGTTGTCTCGCTCCTCGGCGGGATTGCCCAGGCGCGGCGCTTTAACCCCACCGAATTTGCCTGGCAGTTTGCCGAACTTTTTAGCGCCGAAGGCTACCTCATCCCGGCACCGGCCCTCGTCGATTCTGTTCAAACAAAACACGCGCTTTTGGAACAATGCGGCCTCGATGCGATTTTCCAGATGGCTGAGACCTGCGATGTGGCCCTTCTGTCCTGCGGCGGGATCACCTCCCTGACCACGTCCTATCGGGTCGGTCACGTGTCCGAAGCCGAGCGCCAGTCGATGATCGAGGCAGGAGTTGTCGGAGATGTGCTCTACAATTTCCTCGATGCAAAGGGCCAGCCCGCCCGCCATCCGGTCAATGATCGCACCGTCGCCATGCCCCTCGAACGGCTGTCGCGGATTGACAACAAGGTGCTGATCTCTGGCGGAGCAGAAAAGGTCGCAATCGTCGCCGCTGCGCTGACCTCGCTCACCCCAAAGACCCTAATCACGGATGAGACGACCGCACTCCAACTCCTCGATCGAACGGAGCACGATGGGGTTAAGCCGACGGGCGCGTGAGGATGTAGGTCGCGGCCCCGGTGATCGCGACGGCTTGCACGACCAAGACCGTAGGCGCGACCTCAAAGACGACGCTCGCCAGAAACACCACGCCCATCGTCACCAGCGAGACCGCTTTGTAGCGGGGCGCAATCGCCCCGTTCCTCCGCCAATCGGCAATCATCGGGCCGAAGAGGCGGCTGTTTTCAAGCCAGGCTTGAAGCCGTGGAGAAGATTTCGAGAAGCAGAACGCCGCAAGGATCACAAAGGGCGTTGTCGGAAGGATTGGCAGCACCACGCCAATCGCTCCAAGGGCAAGCGCCAAAAGTCCCAAGCAAAGCCAAAGCGCACGGCGGGCTCCGCCGCGTTTCAATTCATTCGGAGCTGCGTAGCCGACCTTGTCCATCGCGTCGTCCCCGGCGCCATACAGATCCTATCCAGCCCGAACCCGGATAAATCCGGCAAGCCCCGTTTTTTGATGCTCGATCACGTGGCAATGGAACGCCCAATCGCCGGGATTGTCGGCGACAAAGGCAATATCGATCCGTTCGTCTTTGTTGAGAAGCACCGTGTCGGTCCAATGGGGCGCGATGGGACGCTGGTTCGACTGGACGGGGCGGAACACTTGGCCATGGAGGTGGATCGGATGGGCGTTCGGGCTTTCATTATGGAGCCGTAATACAACGCTCTCGCCCAGGTCGAACGTCGCCAGAGGGCCGGTGCCAGGGGCTGCGTCCCCTGGCCAAGGATTGCGGTTGATCGACCAGAAATTGGCGCCAAGCGAACCGCAAAACCCATTATCGGGCGCGCCGCCTTCGGGCGACCACCCAAAAACGAAATCCTCAACCCGGGCAGCGGAGAGATCGGGCTCGGGGATCGGATTGGCCGGCAAGGGCTTGATCTCGCCCATGGCGCGTCCGGCATTGGCGCCGAGCGCTCGGATGCCGGCCAATATTCGGGGCTCCGGGCCAGGCACATCAGCAAGGATCTTCACCTCCTCGCCTTCGGTCATGGGCATCAGGAGAGCGAAATCGACACGCTGGCCCGGCCCTAGGAAAAGGGCGTCCTCTTCGACCAAAGGCAGGGGCGCCGGCGCAGCCAAAGGATGGCCATCGAGCGCTATCACCGCCCCTTTTCCCCCCGGCACATAGACCTTGTAAATCCGCGTCGGATCGGTGGCGGCGATCCGCACCCGAACGAGCCCCCCTGCTGGTGCGTCATAGACCGGCTCTTGGAGCCAATTTGTCGTCATGACGGTGCCAAAAGAACCGCCCCGCGCCGCGCCACGGAGTGTCCAAAGCTCGATCCACTCACCGTCCCCATTGAGCCGAAAGTCACGGAGATTGAGTGGGATCTCAGCATCAAATCCCTGCTCCTCATCCTCTTCGACTATGAGAATACCGGTGAGGCCCAGCGCCATCTGGTCCATCGTCATGCAATGGGGATGGTACCAATAGGTGCCCGCATCGGGGGAGGTAAAAGCGTATTCAAACGCCTCGTTCGGACCAATTGGAAACTGGGTGAGGTAGGGCACCCCGTCCATACCGTTGGGCACCCGGAGGCCGTGCCAGTGCATCGCGGTGTAATCGGAAAGCGCGTTATTGACCCTGGCCCTAAAGGCCTGGCCTTGGCCAAACCTGATCACCGGTGGCGGCCCATCGGGTCGGGTCGACACGATCCCCTCGGTCAGGGGCCCATCGACACCAAGAAGCGGAAAGCGCGTGGATTGGACGCTCAGATCCAAGACCTCTCCGGAAGCGAGGACTGAAGACAGTGGCCAAGACGCGGCAACGGCCCCCACGCCCAGCGCCCTAAGTGCTTGCCGTCTGGTGAAGTTTCGAACCATCAGCCCTCCAATCATCTACAATAAAGTGCCAGCCACCTGAGCCAGGTTCCACTGGGCCCATTGGCCGCAGATCTGCGACCTTCATCCTGGGGAAAATACTCTGGGGGAGGCGCCGCGCGCCGGGGGCAACGCCCCCAAAACCAATTGTGGAATCCGGCCCGAAGGGCCGGTCCGCTTAACTTAAGCCAAGCTTTTCCAAAAGAGTGCCGAGCCGAGCCCTATCCTCCGCCGTCCATTCGGCGACGAGCGATCGAAATAGGCCCGCTTGGCTCTTAAGGATCGTCCCATCTTGCAATGGACGGAGATGATTGTCGCGCAAGGTCGCACCGGTCGTTGAAATATCGGCAATCGCTTCGGCCTGGAGATTCTTCACGGTTCCTTCCGTCGCCCCTTGGCTGTCGACCAGCGCATAATCGGCCACTCCAGCCTCGCGCAAAAACGCCCGGACCAGGCGGTGATACTTGGTGGCAATCCTGAGCCTTTGGCCATGGCGGGCCCGGAACGCGGCGGCCGCCCCGTCGAGATCGTCGAGCGTTTCGACGTCGACCCAAAAATCCGGCACAGCAATCATGAGATCTGCGTGCCCAAACCCCAGTTCGGCCAGGGGGGCCACGCCTTCATCCCAAAAGGCGAGCTTTTCTTCGACCATATCCCGACCCGTTACACCGAGATGGAGCCGGCCCGCTGCCAATTCGCGGGGCACTTCCGCGGCTGGCAATAAAACGAGATCCACCCCCTCCACGCCCCGCACGGCGCCGGCATATTCCCGCGCTGCCCCGGTCAAAGCGATCTCAACGCCCCGTTCGGCGAACCAGCGGGCGCTCTTTTCCATCAACCTTCCTTTGGAGGGGATCCCAAGTTTGAGCGTCATGGGCGCTCCAAAGGCAGAAGCGCGGGTCGGATTACTCCTCCAGCCGCTGGTGGGGCCTCCTCGCCCCCCAAGGCCCGGGTCAGCGCATTGTACCGGCCCCCAGAAGCCACGGGCGGGAGATCTGGAGCATCGTCCCGGAGAAATCCGAAAACGAACCCGTCATAATATTCCAGCGTGGTCCGGCCATAACTTACCTCAAAGGCCAGGGCCTCAACGGCAATGCCCGCATCCGAACTTGCGCTGAGCCGTGCATCCAAGGCGCCGATCCCCGGCTCGATTGCGGGAAGATCGACCGCGATGTTTCGCAGTTCCGACAGCGCATCGGGTGCCGTGCCCCTGACCGCCAGAAGCGCATCGATGACCTCGATCTCACTCCGGCCAATGGGTGGGGCGCCGGCATCGTCAGCCAGGGCCGCAAGGCGCGCGCGCACGTCGTCTTTGCTCCGCAAGCCGATTTCAGGACCCACCCCGTCGAAAGCAACATCCGGATCCGGCAAATGCCGCGTCGAAGCCTGGCTAAACCGGTCGAGAAGCGCCCGGAAACGCCGAGGGCGCCAGAAATGCCGCCGGAGAGCGGCCTTCCGCACTTCGGTCGTGGCCAATCCGCTGACGGCAGCAAAGAGGAGCCCGATATCGCCGGTCACCGGGCGCAGCGGATAGCCCTTAAGCATCTCGTAAAAAAACGCAAAAAGCTCCGCGTCGGCCCGGGGTCCATCACGGCCGAAAACCTCGTAACCCACCTGGAGAAACTCCGCCGGACGACGCGACCCGCTTTCCTGTTGGCGGAAGACCTTTCCCGCGTAGGCATAGCGTGCCGCGCCTGCCCCTGCGGCAAGATGGGCTTCGGCCACCGGCAGTGTAAAATCCGGTCGGAGCATGACCTCCCCCATGACCGGATCGGAGGTCACAAAGGCCCGTGACCGGATGTCTTCCCCATAGAGATCCAAGAGCAAACCTGCCGGTTGGAGGACGTCCACCTCCACCGGCTCTGCTCCCTTAGCCAGAAGAGCGGCCTTAAGGCGGTCCGCCTCGGCCCGGATCACACGACGGGGTTCCATTAATGTCGGTCTAGAATTCCGCGGATCGTCGAGGTCAAGTTGGCGACGTCGCATTCGACCTGGGCGGGCTGGGATTTCCATTCTTCGAGGCTGGCGTCTTGGGCGAGTTTCGCACCTAAGACGAGATCCTTGACCTGGACCACGCCCCGCCATCTCTCATCTTCGCCCTGGATCACCGCCACTGGCGCGCCCCGACGATCAGCATATTTCAATTGATTGCCGAAATTTTTGGGATTGCCGAGATAAACCTCCGCCCGGATACCATCGCGCCTAAGTGTGTCAGCCATGGCCTGATACTCAGCCATATTATCCCGGTCCATGACGGTGACCACCACAGGACCCGCTGCCTCACCCTCCAATGCGCCTTTCGCCGTGAGCGCCGTCAGCAGTCGGTCGACCCCGATCGAAACCCCCGTCGCTGGAACTGCCTGGCCCGTGAACCGCTTGACCAGATCGTCATAGCGCCCGCCCCCGCCCACCGATCCGAATTGGCGCGGACGACCCTTTTCGTCCTTGATCTCGAATGTGAGTTCGGCCTCATAGACCGGACCGGTGTAATACCCGAGACCGCGAACAACTGACGGATCGATTTTCACCTGCTCTTCGCTAAGGCCCCTGGCCGACAAAAGGGCAGCGATCGTTTCAAGCTCGTCGACCCCGGCAGCCCCGACCGCCGAATTCCCAACGATCGCACGAAGGCCGGAAACGTCGCCCTCGGGGGTTTCGACAAAGGCCATCACGGTCGCGGCCTGGTCCTCGCTCAGCCCGGCGCCTTCCGTGAAGTCGCCGCTTTCATCCTTTCGCCCCGCCCCGAGCAACGCTTTGACCCCGCCGGTCCCAAGCCGGTCAAGTTTGTCGATTGCGCGAAGTGCGATCCCCCGGGGCCCTGAACCCTTCTCCGGATCGTCCGGATCGAAGAGGCCAGCCGCCTCCAGCACGCCGTTAAGGACCTTTCGGTTGTTCACGCGGACAATGTAATCGCCACGGGCGATCCCCACCGCTTCGAGCACTTCGGCAAACATCGCGCACATCTCAGCATCGGCGGCTACTGACGGTGCGCCAACAGTGTCGGCATCGCATTGATAAAACTGGCGAAATCTGCCTGGCCCAGGTTTTTCATTGCGCCAAACGGGGCCCATGGCGTAGCGCCGATAGGGGCTCGGAAGGTCATTCCGATACTGGGCATAGACCCGTGCCAGAGGCGCCGTGAGATCATAGCGAAGGGCCAGCCAATCCCCTGTGCCATCCTCCTGCCATGCGTATACGCCCTCATTCGGCCGATCGACATCCGGTAGGAACTTCCCCAGAGCCTCAACCGTCTCGACGGCAGAGCTTTCCAACGGGTCGAAGCCCCAAAGCCGGTACACCTCGGCTATCCGGTCGAGCATGGCCTGACGCGTCACAACTTCGGCGCCGAAATAATCGCGGAAGCCCTTCGGCGTTTCGGCCTTGGGTCGCGGGGTCTTTTTCGGTTTTGCCATGGGTTTCGGGCGCCTTCCACGCGGTCGCGCGCGGTCTATCGGAAGGGGCTGAAGGGGGCAAGACGGGGCCAAAGCGAGGGGCGATCTCCAAAAGAAAATTAAAGTACGCCGCCTCTGTGCCCGAGTTCCCCCCTTCCATGGCCCATGCTAAGGCGGACCCATGGAAAGGAAGATCCAGACGCTCGAGGAGCGCTTTGCCCATCTTGAGCGGGTTGTCGAAGACCTGTCTGATGAAGTCGCCCGTCAGGCAACGGCGCTTCGGCGCGCCGAGCACCGGGTCGCTTCTCTCCTTCAAAGGGAGGCAGAGCGCGAAACGGCGGAGGGTGGCGGAGTGCCCCTGGCGGACCGGCGACCGCCCCATTGGTGAAGGTCCTTCGCGCGGTCGACTGGCCTGCCGCATGCCTTGTCATAATTGTCGGCGCGCTCGGCGGGCTCGCCGCGACGCTCATCGGCACGCCTTTGCCCATCCTCCTCGGATCGCTCCTTGCAGTGGGCGGATTGGCCCTGTCGGGATGGCAACCCTTCGGCATCACACCGTCCTATCCGATGCGGAGCCGAGACTTCTTCATCCCGATCATCGGCCTTTCGATTGGGGGCGCTTTTACTCCGGGCCTTTTAGAGCAAGCGCTCTCTTGGTGGCCGAGCCTTTTGGCCCTCGTCTTCTATATCCCGCTCGTTCATCTTTTGACCTTTGCGGTCGCCCGGTGGGTCGCGGGGATTGACCGGATCACGGCGTTTTACGCCACAACCCCCGGTGGGCTTATCGAAGCCATGACCTTCGGCGATGAGGCGGGAGCTGATCCGGCACTCTTGGCGCTTCTCCAGTTTCTCCGCCTCGCTCTCACGATCGTGCTGATCCCGATCGGCTTTTCGATCCTCGGCGGCGCCGCGGTGGGGAGTGCTGCCGGTATGGTCATTGGTGGCGACGTGCCGCTGACCCCTTTTGAATGGGTGGCTATGGCGCTGGCCGGCGCGGTTGGGTTTCTGGGCGGGCGCCGGATCGGGCTACCGGCGGCGGTCATAACCGGGCCGATCATTCTTTCGGGCGTGCTCCACGCCACCGGTATCGTCGAGGGCTCGGTGCCAGGCTGGCTCATCGGAGTGGTTCAACTCGTCATTGGTATGACGCTTGGGATCCGCTTTGTGGGCCGGGCGCCGTCAATAGTTTTGACGGCAATTCGCACCGCGCTCCTTACGATCCCCACAATGCTTGCTGCAACGGGTGCGGCGGCGTTTCTCTTGGCGCCTCTCTCGGGGGTCACTTGGGAAGCGGTGTATCTTGCCTATGCGCCGGGGGGACTTCCAGAAATGACGCTCGTGGCGCTCTCCTTGGAAACAAGTGTCGTCTTCGTTGCCTTCCACCACGTGGCGCGGATCATGCTGGCGGTGGTGTGGATGCAGGTCTTGGCGGGGCCGGTTTTACAACAACGAGAGTAACGATGACGGCAGAAGCCTCACACCACATCCTCGACCGCCGCCACGCCCGGCAGTGATTTGAGCGCCGACTTTATTTCCGGCGTCATCGGCCAGCCATCCCCCAACTCGATATCCACCTCTCCGATCCCGAGGCCCAAAGGCGCAATTCTCACATCACCCCGGCCTTTGACCGCCTTGTCATCCCGGTAGCGATCAAGAAGCCCCCGCACCGATTGGGCGCCTTCTGGGGCGTCGATGAAGACCCTGACCGACATGTCGCCCACATCCGCAGCCACGTCCTCAAGGGCGGTCACCGACCGCGCAACTGGGTCAAAACCGCCATCGTTGAACCGCGCTTCAAGGCTCATCACCACCCGGCTCGTCCGGTCAAAAACCTTCCGCGAGGTTTCGAAGTCTTCGGGGAATAGCGCCATTCCCGAGACCGTCAGCGTCGGATCCGATATCGTCATCCGGAAAAACCGAGTGCCCCGGCCGGATTTCCGGTCTTGGAGGGCGGAGACCATAACGCCCACCCGGCCCACCGCGCCGCCATCGCGCTCGGCCTTGTCGCGAAGCTCGGCCAGGGTCGTGCAACCCTTTCGCTTCATAGGCGCGAGGTAGTCATCGAGCGGGTGGCCCGAGAGGTAAAAGCCAACAGCCTCATGCTCGGCTTCGAGCCGCTCGGCTGAGAGCCAATCCTCAACCGCCGAAAGCCGCGGTTCCGGCAGATCGTCACCGGCCTCGCCAAATAGCGAGACCTGGGCCGAGGCGCGCTGGTCGTGGATGGCGGCCGAATAGGCGGTGAGCGCATCGAGGCTGTCAAAGACCCGCCGCCGGTTGGGGTCAAGCTGGTCAAAGGCGCCAGCCCGGGCGAGCATTTCGAGGGGCCGTTTGCCGACCCTTCTGAGATCGACCCGGCGCGCCAGGTCGAAAAGCGTCGCAAAGACCTTCTCATGGCCCTTCGACGCCCCCGGCCCGGCAAGGCCCCGCCTTGCATCGGTGATGAGCCGCATCGCTTCGACGCCCACATTCTTCAAAGCGCCCAGCGCATAGACGACCTTTCCGTCGGCCACCGAAAACGTGGCTTCCGAACGGTTCACGCAAGGCGGCACGATCTCGATATCCAATCCGCGGCGCACCTCCTCGGCATAGGTGGCGAGCTTATCGGTGAGATGGAGATCGCAATTCATCACCCCGGCCATGAACTCCACTGGATGGTTCGCTTTGAGCCAGGCTGTTTGGTAACTCACAACCGCATAGGCCGCAGCGTGGGATTTATTGAACCCGTAATTGGCGAATTTATCGAGGAGGTTCCAAACCTCCAGTGCCTTCGCTTCTTCGACGCCGTTTTCCTTTGCCCCGGCGAGGAATTTCGGCCGTTCAGCGTCCATTGCGGCCTGGATTTTCTTTCCCATCGCGCGGCGCAAAAGATCGGCGCCGCCTAAGGAATAACCCGCCATTTTCCGAGCAATTTCCATAACTTGCTCTTGGTAGACGATAATGCCTTGGGTCTCGTCCAAAAGGGGATCAATTAACGGATGAATGCCCTCCCTTTCGGCGCGGCCATTCTTTACGTCGCAATATTTGGGAATATTCTCCATCGGTCCCGGCCGATAAAGTGCCACAAGCGCCACAATATCTTCGATCGCGGTCGGCTTCATGCGCACCAAAGCATCCATCATGCCTGAGCTTTCCACCTGGAACACGGCCACAGTGCGCGCCGCGGAATAAAGTTCGTATGTCTTTTCGTCATCGAGAGGGATCGCGCCGATATCGATCTCGATCCCTCGCTCGGCCAAAAGATCGAGCGCGTTTTGAATAACGGTGAGTGTCTTCAAACCGAGAAAGTCGAATTTGACGAGCCCGGCCTGCTCGACCCATTTCATATTGAATTGGGTGGCGGGCATGTCGGACCGCGGATCTTGGTAGAGCGGCACGAGTTTGTCGAGCGCCCGGTCGGCAATGACCACGCCAGCCGCATGAGTCGAGGCGTTCCGCAAAAGCCCCTCGACTTGTTGGCCGTAATTCAAGAGCCGGTCGACCACCTCTTCGGCGCGCGCCTCCTCCCGAAGGCGCGGCTCGTCTGCTAAAGCCTTCTCAATCGAGACCGGTTTCACACCTTCGATTGGAATGAGCTTCGAAAGCCGGTCGACCTGGCCATAGGGCATCTGCAAGACCCGGCCCACATCTCGGACGGCGGCCTTTGAGAGAAGCGCGCCGAATGTGATGATCTGGCCCACTTTCTCGCGGCCATATTTTTCCTGGACGTACCGGATCACCTCCTCCCGCCGGTCCATACAGAAATCGATGTCGAAATCCGGCATCGAGATCCGGTCGGGATTGAGGAAGCGCTCGAAGAGGAGACCGTAGCGGAGGGGGTCGAGGTCGGTGATCGTCAGCGCATAGGCCACAAGGCTCCCGGCACCCGAACCCCGGCCCGGCCCCACCGGGATGTCCTCAGCTTTGGCCCATTTGATGAAATCGGCAACGATCAAAAAGTATCCGGGAAAGCCCATCTCAACGATCGTGTTGAGCTCAAATTCAAGGCGCGCGTCATAGTCTTCGCGCGACGCGGCGGGCTCGATGACGGCCAGGCGCGCTTCGAGCCCTTCCTTGGCTTGTTTTCGGAGCTCGTCGACCTCGTTTTCGGCGAATTTCGGCAGGATCGGATCATGCCGCTCGACCGCAAAAGCGCAGCGCCGGGCGATTTCAACCGTGTTCTCAATCGCTTCGGGAAGATCGGCGAAGAGCGCAGCCATTTCAGCGGGGCTCTTGAAATAATGCTCGGGCGTCAGCCGACGGCGGGGGGCCTGCTGGTCCACATAGGCGCCCTCGGCGATGCAGATCAGCGCGTCATGGGCTTCATACATTGCCGGTTCGGGGAAATAGACGTCATTGGTGGCCACAAGGGGGAGGCCCTTGGCATAGGCGAGGCTTACCATGGCGGCTTCCGTGGCCCGGTCGCTCGACGGTGTCTCGCCTTCGGTCGGATGACGTTGCAACTCGACATAGAGCCGGTCGGGGAAGGCTGCCGCCAAACGGTCCAGCAACGCTTCGGCGTCGGACTGCCGGGATCGGCTCAGCAATTCGCCAAGGGGGCCGCCGGGCCCGCCCGTGAGGCAAATCAAGCCTTCGGCGCAGTCTTCTACTTGTTCGATCAAGACCGCTCGGCCAATCAGATCTTCGTTTTCAATCAGCCGCGTGTTGAGCCGCATCAGGTTTTCATAGCCCGCCCGGTTTTGCGCCAAGAGCACCAGGGGCTGCGTTGGGACGTGGACCTGGCCGGCGGATGTGGGCTCCTCGCCAAGGTGGATCTGGCAGCCAATGATCGGCTGGATCCCGTGGTCGAGCGCCGAGACTGAAAACTCCAAGGCAGCGAACATATTGTTCGTGTCTGTCAGCGCGACCGCCGGCATGTCGTGCTTTTCGCAGAGCTTCGGAAGGGACTTTAGCCGGACAGCGCCTTCTAGGAGGGAATATTCGGAGTGGAGGCGGAGATGAATGAATCGGATAGGGGCAGCCATGGGCGGACAATATGTGCCTTCATCGGTGAGCGAAAGATACGCAAGATCAGGGAGATTGACGCGTAAGACATTTAGATATTAATGTAAAACATTGATTCTTTGAGGTTGGAAATGAAAGACCGACGCATCACTCGGATGACAACAATCATGATGGTATTGGCAGGTGCCTACGCGATTTATATGCCTCTTTCATTGCTTTGGTGGCTCGTTCCGTTTGCGTTCACCGATCCGTCCCGTTGGGTCTCTCTCGCAAATGTTGATGCAGCCTTTATCCCAATGACCACGCGTGCCCTCTACTTTGGCGTTTGGATGGTTGTCATTGTCACCGGGGTCTTAGCGGTGCTCGCTGGCATGAAGGTTCTGGATATCTATCGGCGCGGGCGATATTTCAGCGAGGAGGCCTTCCGCTGGATCTTTCGCCTAGGGTTGATGATTGTGGTCGCAATGCTGGCCGACACTGTTTTGGCGGCAACGAACACGGCGATCCTGACGCTCCACAACTCCGTCGGCCAACGGCAGATCTCCTTTTACATCGACAACGGCGATATCAGCCTGGCGCTCTGCGGCCTCGGCTTTTGCATCAACGGATGGGTGCTTCAGATCGCGCGACGTATCAAAGTCGAGAACGAGAGCTTCGTGTGATGGAGATCATCGTGCGGCTCGACGTGATGCTGGCGCATCGCAAAATGACCGGCAAAACGCTGGCCGCCGAGATCGGCATTTCAGAACAAAATGTGAGCCTTTTGCGAGCGGGACGCGTCAAGGGCGTCCGGTTCGAAACGCTTGCCAAGATCTGTGATGTGCTCGATTGCCAGCCGGGGGATCTTTTGGAAGCGGTTCCGCTGGAGGCCCCGCGCCGGGCCGCGGCATCGTGACGGTCGATTGAGAAGAACGGGGCGCATAGCCTCGGCCCATGCGCGCACTCCTCTTTTTCTTTCTCTTCGCCGGACCTGCGGCGGCCTTCCCTGTGGAGCGTTGCATCAACCTTTCGAATTTTCTCGAAGTGCAGCGGGGCGAAGGCTGGTCCTACCCGGCAGATCTTGCCCATATCGACCGGATCGCCGACGTGGGATTTGACACGTTGCGGCTGCCCGTCAACGCAGCCTCCTGGTGGCGAGATGGCCGGATCGATCCGCGTTTTGAGGTTCTCATGCTGGCCACAGTAGAGCGGGCCCGGGCCGCAGGGCTCTTCGTCATCGTCGACCTTCATCACTTTACCGATTTTATTGACGATCCAAGCGCCCATGGAGACCGGTTCGTCGCGATTTGGGTGGCTCTGGCTGAGGCATTGAAAGGCCAGGACGGGGTCGCGTTCGAGCTCTTGAACGAGGCCTATGGCGACGCCACGATCGACCGGGTCTTTCCCCATTACATGCGCGCGCTCGCCTCCATCCGGTCCCGCCACCCGGAGGCGTGGGTCATCTTCGGGGGTGGTGACTGGAACCATCTCAATCGGCTCGCGGATCTGCCCGCCAGCGATGATCCACGCATCGTCCACACGTTTCACTACTACTCGCCGTTCGAGTTCACCCATCAAAAGGCCGAATGGATCGACCCGGTTCCGCCGCCGAGCAATTGGAACCGGGCCAGCGGGAAAGACGCGGTGGAGGCGGATATGGCGCGCGCCGCTGCGCATCCGATGCCGGTCTTTCTGGGTGAATTCGGCGCGATCCGCGAAGCGCCGCGGGCGGATCGCTTAGCATGGATAGAAACCGTCCGCCGGGCCGCGGAAGCGGAGGGAATTCCCTGGTGTCATTGGGGTTTTGGGGCCCGTTTCCGCATCTTCGACCCGGAGACAGAAACATTCGACGAGGAGCTATTAGAGGCCCTTCTGAAAAATAATTAGCCAAAAGGCTAACTTTTTTCTTGCCGAATTCTCGCCACCTATTTACTTAGCCATATGGCTAACAATCTACATCCCGGGCTCGACAACCTCTTTCAAGCGCTTGCCGATCCCACACGACGGGCGGTGGTGACGCGCCTGGGAGAAGGCCCAGCCCCGGTAAAGGAACTCGCAAGCCCCCACGACATGGCACTCCCGAGCTTTCTCAAACATCTCGACATGCTCGAACGCTCCGGGCTCGTGACCTCGAAAAAAGATGGCAGGGTCAGGATTTGCACATTGCACCCCGAAGCCATGGCACCGCTGGAAACCTGGATCGAGCAGCAGAAACGGAACTGGGAAGGCCGCCTTAGCCGATTGGATCGGCTGGTGGAGGAGGCCTTAAAAGGAGACGACACATGACGACACCCGACGCCAAACAATTCCTGTTCGACCGCCGCTATCCGATTTCGCCCGACCGCCTTTGGCACCTTCTCACCGACCCCAAGATGCGCGAACGCTGGGGCGCGCCGACTGACGATATGGTGCTTGAAGTCGAGACCTCTGACTTGCGTGTCGGCGGGCTTGACCGGCACCGCTGCGGACCGAAGGAAAAGCCGGAATTCACCGTCGAAACAAGATGGTACCGGATCGATGCGCCGGATCTCGCGGTCTACACAGAGACGATCATCGCGGAAGGCGACGCCATAGGCACGAGCCTCGTGACCTATAAACTCGCCCAAGACGGTGCGCATACTGCGCTGGCAATCGCGGTGGCGGTGTCTTCTTTCCACGGCGCTGAAGTCCTCGGTGAAATTGAGGCCGGCTGGGGCGGCGGGCTTTCAAATCTCGACCGGCTCGTGGCCCTCGAAGGGGCTTCGGCCGAGGCGTAGGGCGCGAGATTTCAACCTGCACAATCGAATGCGGCGCTGCCCAGCCATTGGGCGGCGCAGCAACGCTCCGCCGCCAAATCCCCGAAATTCCTTGAATTAAGCCCGCGGCCGCGCTCTTATCTTGTCTTCAGGGCGCGCTCTCTACGCCGCATCGACGGTGCGCCCCCGGGAACGGGATTTGGGTAAGGCGGCGGGTTTGACCATGGGAGTGACCTTTCGTCTCAATGGGGAGACGGTGCGCGTGGACGGCGAGCCGCCGACGCGGACCCTTCTCGATTGGCTCCGCGAACGGCGCGGGCTGACCGGCGCCAAGGAAGGCTGCAACGAAGGTGACTGCGGCGCCTGCACGGTCATGGTGACCGATGGGCGCGGGGCGAAGGCGGTAAATGCCTGTATCCTCTTTTTGCCGCAACTCGCTGGCAAAGCCGTGCGGACGGTCGAAGGGATGGCGAGCCCCTGTGGTCGTTTGCACCCTGTCCAGGAGGCCATGGTCGACTGCCATGGGTCCCAATGCGGATTTTGCACGCCGGGTTTCGTTGTCTCGATGGCGGTGGGGCATCTCAATGGCCGCGAGGACCACGACGATATGCTCGCAGGCAATCTCTGTCGTTGCACGGGCTATGCGCCCATCGTGCGGGCGGCTGAAATCTCGTCCGCCGAAGCCGTGCCCGACTGGATGGACGACGCTCTTCCCGACGGCCAGAGCGGCGGCGATGATTGGGCCCTTCCCCGTTCTTCCGATGAATTGGCGGCGTGGTACGCGTCCAACCCTGACGGCACGCTCGTGGCCGGGGCCACCGATGTGGGGCTTTGGGTGACCAAAGGGTTCAAAGACCTTGGCCGTGTCGCATTTCTCCATGGCTGCGCAGATCTCCAAGAAATCGAAGAGGTGGGCGACACGCTCCGTATCGGGGCGGGTGTGACCATGGCGCGGGTCCATGGGGCGGTCGCCGAGCGCTATCCCTCCTATGCCGAAATGATCCGGCGTTACGGGTCGGAACAGGTCCGCCAGGCAGCCACGATCGGCGGCAATATCGCCAATGGCTCGCCTATCGGAGACAACCCACCGCCACTGATTGCCATGGGCGCGCGGCTCCATCTTCGGCAAGGAAACGAGCGCCGCGAGATCGCCCTTGAGGACTTTTTCGTTGAATACGGCCGACAGGACCGGCGCGAAGGCGAGTTTGTCGAGGCGGTGAGTTTGCCGCCCGCGCCGGATCTCAGGGTGTACAAGCTCTCAAAACGCTTCGACCAGGACATTTCGGCGGTCTGCGGTGCGTTCAATATCCAAATTGAAGAGGGCGAAGTCACCGCCGCCCGGATCGCCTTTGGCGGTATGGCCGGAACACCCCACCGGGCGCAGCATGTAGAAGCGGCACTTTTGGAAGGGCCTTGGAACGAAACGGCCGTGCGCGCGGCTGCGGCCCGGATGGGCGAGGATTACACGCCCATGAGCGATATGCGCGCCTCCGCTGCTTACCGCCTCAAAACAGCGGAAAACATGCTGCTCCGTTATTTCTTCGAGCGCCAAGGCGCCGGGGTCAGCGTCCTCGAGGTCAGCCCATGAATTTCGCCCGCCTCGATCAAAAAGGGCCCGTGGCAAAGCCACTACCCCATGACGCAGCACCGCTCCATGTGACGGGCCGGGCCCGTTATGTGGGCGACATTCCGGTGCCGGCGAATACGTTGTCGCTGGCCTTTGGAACCTCCGGGATTGCCCATGGGCGGATTCTGTCGATGGATCTTGACGCGGTGCGAGGGGCACCGGGTGTGGTCGGCGTTATGGCGGCAGCGGATCTGCCCTTTGCCAATGACGTCTCGCCCTCGCCGTCGCCGGAGCCGTTCCTGGCGACGGAAACGGTCCATTACGTGGGTCAACCGATCTTTCTGGTGATCGCCGAAAACCACCATGCCGCCAGGAAAGCCGCGCGGCTCGCCCGGATCCAATATGAGGAACTACCCGCAATCCTGACGGTTGACGACGCCCTCGCCGCCGATCAGCGCTTCGAGGATGGGCCACGGATATACGCCAAAGGCGATGCGGAGGCGGCGATTGCCGGGGCGACGCACGTTGTCGAAGGCCAAATGGAGATCGGCGGGCAGGAGCATTTCTACCTCGAAGGCCAGGTGGCGCTCGCTCTGCCGCAAGAAAACGGCGACATGGTCGTCCATTCCTCCTCCCAGCACCCGACCGAAATCCAACACAAAGTGGCCGATGCCCTGGGGATCCCGATGCACGGGGTCCGCTGCGAAGTCCGCCGCATGGGTGGTGGATTCGGCGGAAAGGAAAGCCAAGGAAACGGCCTCGCCGTGGCCTGCGCCTTGGCCGCGCGCGCCACGGGACGACCTGCCCTTATGCGGTATGACCGGGATGACGACATGGTCATCACCGGCAAACGCCATGATTTTCGCATCGAATACCGGGCCGGGGTGGCGCCGGACGGGCGCATCCGAGGCCTAACCCTCCGCCATCTGGTGCGATGCGGCTGGTCGATGGATCTGAGCCTTCCGGTGGCTGATCGGGCGATGCTTCATTCTGACAATGCCTACAATCTCGAACATGTCCGGATTGAGAGCCACCGTCTGCGGACCAACACCCAATCGGCGACCGCGTTTCGCGGGTTCGGCGGGCCCCAGGGCATGCTCGGGATCGAGCGGGTGGTTGACCATATCGCCCATGCTTTGAGCCTCGATCCGGTGTCGGTTCGCCAGACGAATTACTCCCGCGAATGGGGGGGCTCCGCCCCCGCCGCTCCGCGGCTCCCCCGGCGTATTTTGGAAGAGATGAAGGGCGAGGCGGCGCCAGGGGCCGAGACGACGCCGTACCACATGCCGGTTGAGGATTTTATCCTTCACGGGATGACGGACCGGCTGTTAGAGAGCGCCGATTATCGGTCGCGTGAGGTGGCGGTGGCGGCGTTTAACGCCGAAAACCCAATCCTAAAGAAGGGGATTGCCTTTAGCCCGGTGAAGTTTGGGATTTCTTTTACCCTAACCCATCTCAACCAGGCCGGCGCTCTTGTCCATGTCTACCAGGACGGATCGATCCATCTCAATCATGGCGGCACGGAAATGGGCCAGGGCCTTTTTCAGAAGGTCGCCCAAGTGGCCGCGGCGCGGTTTGGGGTTGAGGTCGAACGGGTCAAGATCACAGCGACCGATACGGGCAAAGTGCCCAACACATCGGCGACCGCGGCCTCGTCGGGGTCCGATCTCAACGGGATGGCTGTCCAAGCCGCCTGTGACGAGATCCGTGCCCGGCTCGCAGCCTTCGTGGCCGAACGCTACCAACGGGACCGGGGCGAGATCGTCTTTAGCGGCGGCAAGGTCTATGTGGGCGGCGAGGTCTTGAGCTTCGAAGACGTGGTCAAAGACGCCTATCTCGACCGGATCTCGCTTTCAGCGACCGGGTTCTACAAAACCCCGAAAATCGTCTGGGACCGGATCAAAGGCGAAGGCCGACCGTTCTTCTATTTCGCCTATGGGGCGGCGGTGAGTGAGGTGGTGATCGATACGTTGACCGGAGAGAACCGCATCCTGCGGGCTGATCTCCTCCACGATTGCGGGGCGAGCCTCAATCCTGCCCTCGATATCGGCCAGATCGAAGGGGGGTATGTTCAAGGAGCGGGCTGGCTGACCACCGAGGAATTGGTTTGGGACGACAAGGGCAGGCTTCGCACCCACGCACCTTCGACCTACAAGATTCCCGCCTGTTCGGACCGGCCGGACATTTTTAATGTCGCGCTTTGGGACGAGGCGAACCGGGAGGACACGGTGTATCGATCGAAAGCGGTGGGTGAGCCGCCCTTCATGCTGGGGATCTCGGCCTATCTCGCCTTGTCCAATGCCTGCGCTGCTGCCGGCCCGAACTACCCCGATCTCCGCGCTCCGGCCACGGCCGAAGCGGTGCTCGCCGCCGCAGAGAGGGCTCGGTCGTGAGTTTTGATCGTGAGCGTTTGGCCGACGCGATCGCGCGCCACGGCGCAGTGGCACGGGTGGTGATTGCAGAAGTCAAAGGCTCTGCTCCGCGGGACGTGGGGGCGGCAATGCTTGTCTGGCCGGGCGGGCAATCTGGCACGATTGGTGGCGGAGCGCTCGAGTTTGAAGCAACGGAACGCGCCATTGCGGTCCTCAAGTCCGGGACCGACCGGTTTGAGCGGAAACCGCTCGGCCCCGATCTCGGACAATGCTGCGGCGGAGCCGTGAAAGTCCTGACCGAGCGCTGGGACCGGGAGCGGCTTGACGGTTTGGTCGGAAACGTGGTCGCGCGCGCCCTTCCGGGCCGGCCGGATGCCCAACCGATGGCAGTGGCGCGGGCCTTGAAAGCTATGCGCGGCCAAGGCACCCGCCCTGATCCCGCATTGATCGAAAACTGGTTTATCGAACCGATCTCGGCGCCGGAGCGAGCGCTTTGGGTTTGGGGAGCGGGCCATGTGGGACGGGCCATTGTCGACGTCCTGTCACCGCTGCCGCATCTCGCCATCACTTGGGTCGATACAGGACCCGAGCGCTTTCCCAGCGAGATCCCACCAGGGGTGACCGCATTGCCGGCCGCCGCACCGGGCCCGGCTATCGCGGCGGCACCGGGAGCGGCCGAGCACCTCGTTCTCACCTATTCGCATCCCCTTGATTTGGAGATCTGTCACCTTCTCCTCGGCCATGGGTTCAAAAGCGCCGGGCTGATCGGGTCGAAAACGAAATGGGCGCGGTTCCGGGCGCGGCTCAAAGCGCTCGGCCACGGAGATTCCTCGATTGCGCGCATTACCTGCCCCATCGGTGACCCTGCGCTTGGCAAACATCCCCAAGCGATTGCCATCGGCGTCGCTGCAGCGTTTATTGACGACAGACGCGTTGCCGACAGGGAGGGGGCCCGGGCGTGACCGCCCTTTTAAAGATCGACCGGATCACCAAGGCCTATCCGGGCGTGGTCGCCAACGATCAGGTCTCGTTCCGCATCGGCAAAGGCGAGATCCACGCGCTTCTCGGCGAGAACGGGGCCGGGAAATCCACCTTGGTCAAGATGATTTACGGCCTCGTCCGCCCCGATAGCGGGTCGATGCTGTTCGGAGGCGAAGCCTATGCGCCGGCGAGCCCCCATGCCGCACGGCGGGCCGGGGTAACCATGGTCTTCCAGCACTTTTCGCTATTCGAAGCGCTGACGGTGGCCGAAAATATCGCGCTCGGCATGGAAGAGCCCCCGCCCATGGGCCAATTGGCCGGGAGGATCGAGGAGGTCAGCCGCGCCTACGGCCTGCCCCTCGACCCAGACCGGCGGGTCGGCGCCCTTTCGGCCGGCGAGCGGCAGCGGGTCGAAATCGTCCGGTGCCTCCTTCAGGATCCGAAACTCCTGATCATGGACGAACCAACCAGCGTTTTGACACCCCAGGAGGTGGACACACTTTTCGACACGCTCCGGCGGCTCAAATCCGAAGGCACGTCGATCCTTTATATCTCCCACAAGCTCGAAGAGATCCGAGCGCTCTGCGACGGGGCAACGATCCTTCGGGGTGGGAAGGTCGTGGGCACCGCAGATCCCAAATCTGCCTCGGCCCGAGAGATGGCTGAAATGATGGTGGGTAGCCTTTTGAAGACGCCCGAGCGGCGCGACACGATGGTTGGAAAACCGGCGCTCGAAGTCGACGGTTTGTCCATCAAGGCCATGGATGCCTTCGGGACAGCCCTCAAGGATGTCGCGTTTCAGGTTCGCCAAGGAGAGATCCTAGGGATCGGCGGTGTGGCCGGGAACGGCCAGGACGAATTGATGGCGGTCCTTTCGGGGGAGCGACGTGTGGGCCTTGGCCATGTCTCGCTTTTTGGGAAAGATATCGGCCGCTTAGGCCCAAAAGTGCGCCGAGCCGCAGGGCTCCTTGCGGCCCCGGAGGAGCGGCTCGGCCATGCGGCTGCACCCGATATGAGCCTTGTTGAAAACGCGCTCATGACGGGGGCGGTGCGGAAAGACCTGCTCGCGGCGGGTTTTCTCCGCTGGGGCGCGGCGCGGGCCTTTGCCGACGAGGTGATCGAGCGATTTGACGTGCGCACGCCGGGATCTGACCGTGCGGCGCGCTCGCTCTCAGGCGGCAATCTACAGAAATTCGTCATCGGCCGGGAAATGCTTCAGAAACCGGAGGTTTTGGTGGTCAACCAACCGACCTGGGGCGTTGACGCGGCCGCCGCTGCCGCGATCCGTCAAGCGCTCATCGATCTCGCCGCCGACCGGACGGCCGTCATCGTGATCAGCCAGGATCTCGAGGAACTCATTGAGATCTCAGACAACTTCTCAGCCCTCTGCGACGGGCGGCTGACCGAACCCCGCCCCACCGCATCGCTCAGTGTCGACGAGATCGGGATCATGCTCGGCGGCGGAGCCGCGCCCCTGGCCCAGGTGGCCGAATGATCCGGCTCGAAAAGCGCCCCGAACCGAGCAGGCGCGTGGCGGCGATCACGCCTGTTCTCGCCGTCCTGGCGACCATGGTGGCTGGCGGGGCGATGTTTGCCCTTTTGGGCAAGGACCCATTTGCCTCGATCCGGACGATCTTTTGGGACCCGATCTTTGGCGAATTTGCGTTTTACTATCGAGGCCAGCTTTTGGTGAAAGCGGGGCCTTTGATCCTGATTGCGATCGGGCTTTCCATGGGGTTCAGGGCGGGAATTTGGAATATTGGCGCCGAAGGCCAGTACATTATGGGTGCGATTGCCGGTGCCGCCGTGGGCCTCGCCTTCTTTCCCGCCGATCTTTGGATCATCTTTCCGCTCATGGTGATCGCCGGCGCCTTGGGCGGGTTTTTATGGGCGATGATCCCGGCCCTTCTTCGGACGAAGTTCAACACCAACGAGATCCTTGTCTCATTGCTTCTCGTTTATGTGGCCGAGCAGATCCTCGCGACGATGGCGCTCGGGGCGCTGCGCAACCCCGATGGCGGAGGCTTCCCGGGGAGCCGGAACCTCGCCCAGTATCCGGCCGCGGCTAATACCGAGATCATCGCCGGGACTGGCGCCCATTGGGGTGTGGCTGCCGCGGTGCTTGCGGTGGTCTTCGCCCATATCCTCATCACCCGCCATATCCTCGGCTTCCATGTCCGGCTTTCCGGTGAAAGCCCTAAAGCAGCGCGCTTTGCGGGCGTGAACCCCAACCGGATCATCTTTTTCTGCCTTGGGATCTCCGGCGCACTGGCAGGGCTTGCGGGGCTATTCGAAGTTGCTGGGCCCGCAGGCCAGATCAGCATCGACTTTAATGTCGGCTACGGGTTTACAGCGATCATCGTGGCCTTCCTCGGCCGTCTCAATCCAATCGGCATTCTCCTGGCCGGGCTTTTGATGGCGCTGACATACATAGGGGGCGAAGCAGCCCAAGCCACGCTCGGACTACCGGCCGCCGCGATCCAGGCGTTCCAAGGAATGCTGCTCTTCTTCCTCCTCGCGATGGATGTCTTCACAAATTACCGGATCCGGTTTGGCCGGAGCGCGGCGGCGGAACAAAGGGCGGCGTGATGGATTTCTCTTCGATCAATCCGGTCCTCCTCGCCGCCTCGCTCATGGTGGCGGCCACTCCGATCCTTTTGGCGGCGATCGGCGAAATGGTGGTGGAGAAGGCCGGAGTTTTGAACCTCGGCGTCGAAGGCATGATGATCGTCGGCGCGATCTCAGGCTTTGCGGTCGCAGTGGAAACGGGGAGCCCTTGGCTCGGCTTTCTGGGCGCAATGGTTGGCGCGACAGCACTGGCCATGGTCTTTGCGGTGCTGACGCAGTTTCTTTTGTCAAACCAGGTGGCGACGGGGCTGGCGCTGACGCTTTTCGGGCTCGGGCTCTCCGCACTCATGGGCCAAGGTTACGTCGGGATCAAACCGCCAAGCGTGCCGAAGGTTCCGGCCGGTCCCTTGGCGGATATTCCCACAATCGGCCCGGTCATCTTCGGCCATGACGCGATTGTTTATCTCTCGCTCCTCGCCGTCTTGGGCGTCTGGGCGTTTCTCAAATACACCCGGGCCGGTCTCATTCTCCGTGCGGTGGGCGAAAGCCACGATGCGGCCCATGGGCTGGGCTACAAAGTGGTCGCGGTTCGGGTGGCCGCGATTGCCTTTGGGGGCGCGATGGCCGGGCTCGGCGGGGCGTATTTGTCTCTCGTTCGGGTCCCCCAATGGACCGAGGGGATGACCGCCGGGGCTGGCTGGATCGCGCTCGCGATCGTCGTTTTCGGCGCCTGGCGCCCGGGGCGTGTGATGCTTGGTGCCTATCTTTTCGGCGGTGTGACGGTTTTACAGCTTACGCTGCAAGCGGGCGGCGTGGCGATCCCCGCCGAAGCGCTCTCGATGTCGCCCTATCTTGTGACCATCCTGGTTCTGGTGATTATGTCCGCCGACCGGGGGCGGGCAGCCTTCGGGGCGCCGGCGGCACTAGGCCGGGCCTTCCACGCCTCGGCCTGAGGCATATCAGTTTTCGAAGTTTGAGCTCAATGGGGAGAGATCGATGAAAAGAAGAACGCTACTCTTGGCGGCAGCAGCAACCGGTTTGGCCGGAGCGGCCTTCGCCGACGGCCACGAGCCGCTAAAGGTGGGCTTTGTCTATGTGGGCCCAGTGGGCGATGGCGGCTGGACCTATGAGCACGACCAGGGCCGGCTCGCGGTCGAAGAGCATTTCGGTGACAAGGTCGAGACGATCTTTCAGGAAAATGTACCGGAAGGGGCCGACGCGGAACGGGCGATGACCCAAATGGCCCTCCAAGGTGCCAACCTCATTTTCACCACCTCCTTTGGCTATATGGACCCGACGATCAACGTCGCGGCGCAGTTTCCGGATGTGAAGTTCGAACATGCGACGGGATACAAGCGGTCGGACAATGTATCGACCTATTCGGCGCGCTTCTACGAAGGCCGGGCGGTCCAGGGCCATATCGCGGGCAAAATGACCGAGACCAACAAGATCGGTTACATCGCCTCGTTCCCTATTCCGGAAGTGATCCGGGGCATAAACTCAGCCTATCTCCACGCCAAGGCGGTCAACCCGGATGTGGAGTTTTCCGTGGTTTGGGTTTTCACTTGGTTTGACCCGGCCAAAGAGGCCGACGCGGCCCGCGCGTTGATTGCCAACGGCGTCGATGTGGTGCTTCAGCATACGGATTCGACCGCGCCCCAGGCCGCCGCCCAAGAGGCCGGCAACGTCATCACCTTCGGGCAGGCCTCAGACATGGCCGCCTTCGGTCCCTTCCCGCGCGTGTCGTCCATTATCGACAATTGGGCCCCCTATTACATTGCCCGGACCCAAGCGGCGATGGACGGAAGCTGGGAAAGTGTCGACACCTGGGACGGGATCGCCGAAGGCATGGTTGAAATTGGCGAGATTACCGACGCGGTGCCCGCGGATGTGAAGGCCGAAGCCGAAGCCATGATCGCGGCGATGGCGGCGAAGGAATATCACCCCTTCACAGGGCCGATTAACAAGCAGGACGGCTCGGTCTGGCTTGCCGAGGGCGATGTGGCCGATGACGGCACGCTTCTCGGCATGGACTTCTATGTCGAAGGGATCGAAGGCGAGATCCCGAACTAGGTTTTGAAAATCCGGGCCGCCGTAGTTCGCAGCGGCCCGGGAAGGCCCGGCAATCTGCGAGACGATGTGCCGGTAAGGTGCTTGCCCGGCGCCATCGGTTTGGTTCCGGTTAGACCAGCGTTGCGGTCCTAGCCCGCGGCCGTCTTATTCTTTAAACCCGTCCCGAGATAGGCCTCGATCACTTGCTCGTTGGCCTTGATCTCTTCGATCTTGCCCTCCGCCAAGACCTTTCCTTCAGCCATCACGATCACCGGGTCGCAAAGCCGTCCGATAAAATCCATGTCGTGCTCGATCACACAGAACGTATAGCCCCGCTCGGCATTGAGCCGCACAATCGCGTCGGCAATTGTGTTAAGAAGCGTCCGGTTCACCCCAGCGCCCACTTCGTCGAGAAAGACGATCTTGGCGTCGACCATCATGGTCCGGCCGAGTTCGAGGAGCTTTTTTTGCCCGCCGGACAGGTTGCCGGCCTTCTCGTCCTTCAAGTGATCGATGGTGAGAAATTCCAAGACCTCGTCGGCCTTCCGCAAGAGCTCCCGCTCTTCTTCGGCGATCCGTCCGCGGCCAAACCAGGAATTCCAAATCGCCTCGCCTGACTGTGCGCCGGGCACCATCATCAGGTTTTCTCGCACGCTCATCGAGCTGAACTCGTGGGCGATCTGGAATGTGCGAAGGAGGCCTTTGTGAAAGAGCTCATGGGGCGGAAGGCCAGTAATGTCTTCCCCGTCCATGGTGATCCGCCCGGAGGTGGGCGGGAGATTTCCGGCGATCACATTGAAAAGCGTCGTTTTTCCCGCGCCGTTCGGACCGATCAATCCGGTGATCGAGCCCTTCGCAATCTCAAGGCTCGCCCCATCCACCGCGTGGAACCCGCCGAAATGTTTGTGGACGTCATCGACGACGATCATGCGGATGGCTCCCGATGGGAATTGGAAGGGGCCAGATGGCCCCTTCCCGGAAAGACCTTAGCGGAAGCCCACCGTGGTGATCTCTGCGTCGATCACCTCGATCTGGCGGTAATTCCCCGCACTTTCACCTGGCCCGATCAGTTCAACCGCGGAGCCCCCGACATAGTTGACTTCGCCGCCGTCCTTGAGGATCTGGAGCCCCTTAGCCAACTCGCCCGGGAAGATCTCTTCGCCCGGAGCGTTGGCCACGTCGAAGACCTTGGCCTTGTAGTCGTTGGGGTCGATCGAATCCGCCGCTTGCATGGCCAGCATGATCAGCGCGGCCGCATCATAGCTTTCTGGCGCGAAGGGTGCGGTCCCGTTAAAGCCTGCCCCTTCTCCGACTTCGCCCATCAAGGCCGCGCCCGGACTGTCGGTGCCGGGCACCTGGCCGGTCGAGCCGTTGAGGATGTCGCCCAAGCGCTCGGTAATCGAATCCCCGATCATCCCATCCGGAAGATGGAACGTGTCGAAGGCGCCCGCATCGGAGGCCGCCTGGATAATTCCAGGCCCACCCTGATCGAGATAGCCCGCTACTACGAGACGCTGGCCCCCGGCGGAGGCAAGGGCACCGACTTCGGCCGAGTAATCGGCTTTGCCGTCCTCATGGGCAGCATTGATCGTTACGGTGCCGCCGCGCTCGGTGTAGGCCGCTTCGAAACTGTCGGCGAGGCCCTTACCGTAGTCGTTATTGGTGTAGGTCACCGCGACTTCGGTAATGTCTTGTTCGAGAAGAATCTCAGCCATCACAACGCCTTGCCGAGCATCGGACGGGGCGGTGCGGAAGAAAAGATCGTTATCTTCGAGCGTAGAAAGCCCTGGTGAGGTGGCCGAAGGCGAGATCATTACCATGCCGTTGGCCAAGGCCACGTTTTGGAAGGCCGCGCCGGTCGCACCCGAGCAAAGCGCACCCACGATCCCGTTGACGCTTTCGGCGGTGATCAGCCGTTCCGCGGCAGCTGTGGCAGCGGCGGCATCGATACAGGTCGAATCGCCGCGCACCGGCGTGACGGTCGCGCCGTCGAGAAGCATCCCGCTTTCGCTCACTTCCGCCATCGCTGCTTCAGCACCCGCCGCCATGTCGGGGGCCAGAGATTCCGCCGGACCCGTAAAGCCGAGAAGGACGCCAAGTTTAACCTCTGAAGCATGGCTTCCCGCATGGGATGCTCCAGCCGCCATCGCGACGGCGGTCGTGGCCATCAATACCCGTTTCATTGTTAACTCCCTGATTGGTTTTTTTACCCTGCCGCACAGCCTAGTCGCGGGTTTTTGAAAAGAAAAGCGCCTCTGGCCGCCGTCGATCCTGGTCGCGGGGAGCGCACGCGCCTATTTTCTATGGGAACACGGAGATTGTCCCATGCGCATCCTAATTGCTTCATTCTTACTCATCGTATCAACCCTTCCCTCCCACGCTTTGGAGAGTTCCGCCGGCACTTTGCGGGTGCAGGCGGTGGTGAGCGGGCTCACCGAACCCTGGGGCGTTGGTTTTCTGCCGGACGAAGCACTGCTCATCACAGAACGGAACGGTCGATTGATCCACGTCGCCGGAGGCAAAATCACCGTCGTCAGCGGGGTGCCCGAGGTCTATGCCGAGGGCCAAGGCGGCCTCCTTGACGTGATGGTGCCCCGGGACTTCGCGTCGACCGGCGAGATCTATCTCTCCTATTCGAGGCCCCAGGGCCGTGGGGCGGGCACAGCCCTTGCCCGAGGTGTGCTCTCTGCCGATGGCGCGACGTTGTCAGGTGTCGAGACGATATTCGAGATGAGCAACGGATCCTCGGGCGGGCGCCATTTCGGCTCCCGCGTCATTGAGGGGCCCGATGGGCATCTCTACTTGACCACCGGCGACCGGGGCGACCGGCCATCGGCCCAGGACCGATCAAACCACAACGGCGCTGTCATTCGCATTGCCCGCGACGGCTCGGTGCCGCCCGACAACCCTTTTGTCGGCCAGTCGGGCGTCCAGCCCGAGATCTATTCCTACGGTCACCGCAATCCCCAAGGCATGACGCTCGCCCCTGACGGGACGATCTACACCGCCGAACACGGTGCCCGGGGCGGGGATGAGGTCAACCGTATCGAGAAAGGGGCGAATTACGGCTGGCCGGTGATTTCCTACGGCGTGCATTATTCCGGGGGGCGGATCGGCGAAGGCACGGAAAAGGCCGGCATGGCCCAGCCCGAGCATTTCTGGGACCCCTCGATCGCACCCTCGGGCATGGCGGCCTATTCGGGCAAACTCTGGCCCGAATGGGCAGGCGATCTTTTTGTGGGCTCGCTCAAATTTAACATGATCAGCCGTCTCGACACGTCGGGCAGCGTCCGGGAAGTCGAACGGTTGTCATCGGACGAGACCCTCCGCGTACGCGACGTCCGCGAAGGCCCCAATGGAGCACTTTGGTTCTTGTCGGTTGGGAACGGGGCGCTCTACCGGGTGACGCCCGGGGAGGCGGGGTAGCTTTGGGGCCGGTGGCAGGAGTGCCGGCGGCGATGGTTTGATTGATTTATCTCGTCCCAAAACCAATGTGTTTGCCACAAGGGCGCGGTGTCATTTGGGTCAGCGGATAACTGCCTCAAGCGTCAATCGCATATGATGGTCAACTTTTCGCTTCGGACCGCAGCGTGGGAAGTGACCTGGTAGAGTGCGATTTCGAGCTCGGTGTGCGTTCTGATCGTACCGCCCTGGACACGCGGCGCCCAGCGCAAGTGAGGGCTTCCCTTCAAAATTGGACCTAGCCGCGGAGGAGCAGCCGGTCCAAAGACACTCAAAACGGACTAGGGAAGATACGACCTTGATTGCCAACATACTCTCAGTCGCCGGGTCTGACCCGTCCGGAGGAGCAGGGATCCAAGCCGATCTTAAAGCCATCTCGGCCAATGGCGCCTTCGCGATGGCCGCGATCACGGCGTTGACGGCCCAGAACACCGAAGGCGTGAGTGGCATTCATCTGGTCCCTCCTGGGTTTGTCGCCGACCAGATCGCTGCCGTCTTTGCCGATGTGCGCGTCGACGGGGTGAAGGTCGGAATGATTGCCACGGCCGAAATCTGCGAAGCTGTGGCCGACACGCTGAGCGCCCATGTCGGTCCGCCGGTGGTGGTCGATCCGGTGATGGTCGCCAAGGGCGGCGCACCGCTTTTGGCCGACGATGCGGTCGACGCCGTGCGGTCCCAGCTTTTGCCCTTGGCCGCGGTGCTGACCCCGAACCTTCCGGAAGCCGCACGGCTCCTTGATGCGTCTCCGGCCACGTCCCGGGAGGCTATGGAGGAACAGGCCCACGACCTCGTCGCCCTAGGCCCTCGGGCTGTCCTTCTCAAAGGCGGTCATCTCGAAGGCGGCGAAAGCCCAGACTGCCTCGCGGCGGGCGGCGAGACCCATTGGTTCGAGGGACCGCGCACTCAAACGAAAAACACCCATGGAACCGGCTGCACCTTGTCATCGGCCCTGGCTGCCCGGCTGGGGCAAGGCGAGGCGTTGACCGATGCGGTGGGCCAGGCAAAGGCCTACGTGGCCGACGCCATCGCCGGCGCAGACCAATTGTCGGTGGGCCAGGGCCATGGCCCAACCCACCATTTCACGCGGCTTTGGAACGCTAGTTGATCTGCGCCTCAAGGGACGGCGCGGGCGTCTCATCGTCGACCACAACCATTTGAAGCCGGATCGGCCCACTCCGGGCCGCCAGCCAATGGTCGACCCCTGCGGGCACGGTCAAAACGCTGCCTTGGGGATAGATGACCTCCTTGGTCTCATCGACCTGGGTCCCGTCGCCCCAATGGAGCGTGCCCGAGACCACCGTTAGGATGCGGAGATCGGCCTTGGTTGCATGGGGCGGAACGACCGAGCCCTCTGCAACGTCAAGAAACGCCACCGCCGGAACACCGTCTGCCCGAACCGCCAGCGGCGTCATCTGCGCGGCCCCATACACCTCCTTGGAGGCGAGTTTGCCGGTATCGACCAGCGTCGTGCCATCGGCCGAAACCGCAAAGGGAATGGCCGCCGCAGCGAGCGCGCAAAGATATGTTTTCATTTTGGTTTCCTTTTTCAGCCGGATTGCATCGAACCGCTGGCACGGGGCTGGCTGAGGGTGTGGCGGTAGGTCGCCGCGCCTCGCATGGAGTTTAACAACGGACCGAATACGGCCCGTTGATTGAGGTCAAATGGGCCCAACCGGTGAGACTAGGACGCCTCGGCGCGCAACGGCACACTGCCAGCCGCGTTCTCGAGGGCCGTAAGATCGAGGATCCTGATCTTCCGGCTGTCGACGATCTCGATCATCCCTTTCCGTGCGAAAGCGTTGAGATGACGGCTCACCGTCTCAAGTGCGAGACCGAGAAAACTGCCGATCTCATCGCGCGACAGGGGCAGCCGGATCACCTGCGTAGGACCGACCCGGCGGTTTTTTCGGTGGAGAAGATAGGCCAAGAACGAGGCCAGCCGCTCGGTTGAGGTTGTCCGACCCAGCAAAAAGAGGTGCTCGCGCGCCTCGTCACGCTCATCAAACGCTATTTCCGAAAGCCTTGAGGCGAGATGCGGGATCTCTTCGACCATGTCTTCAAACTGGCCACGCTCAAAACAGCAGAGCGTCACAGGTGTCTTTGCCACGATATCGACGCTGGCCACACTCTCTCCCGGTCGCGTGACAATGTCTTCGGGGAAGAGAAGGCCCGCCACCTGGCGCTGGCCATCTTCCATGATCCGCGAGACGGTCGCCACCCCTTCGACAATGGTCGAAACGAGCCCGTTTGACTGGCCTTGAACGGTGATGTCTTGGCCCGGTGCGAAGGTCTGGATTGTACGAATGGCCTTGATCTGATCACGCTCGTCGTCGTCGCATTTCGAGCAGAGCGCCATCTCGTTAATTGGGCAATTGCTGCAATCTTGAAAAGGGTGGAGATCGTTTGTCATGGCGCAGGGGCCCTTTGCTTGAGAAGTGTCACTTCGCCCCGGACCGGCCGCAGGTTGAAAGGCCAATTAACCGATAGGCCGGGCAGGATCGAAGAAGGCCAGTCACGACCAGAATGAATGAGGCAAGGATGCCCAGGAGGACAAACGCGCTCGTAAAGTCGAGCGGTATATTCAGTAAAAGGACCACGAAGATCCCGAGCCCCGTCACGATGCGAAGGCCGCTGTCGAAGCGCCCGACATTCGTTTTCATCTCTTGTTCTCCTTCGAATTCTTGGCCGTTAAATGCCGCATTATCGGAGGGGCCACCGGCCCCTAATTGACATCGATCAATGACCGTTCGGCCATCTTGCCGCAGCGCGGCCGCGATCAACTCGCCGCTTCTTCAAGGCTTTCGGGGTCGGTCACGATGATCGTGCGTGCACCATCGGTTTCGATGATGCCGGCTTTACGAAGCGCGGTGACCTGGCGGCTGACGGTCTCGATCGTAAGTCCCAAAAACGCGGCAATGTCGGCCCGCGACATGGGCAATGTGAATTCCACATATTTCCCGAGGGGCGTTCCGGTCCGGTTGGACAGCGTCACTAGGAAGGACGCGACCTTTTCCTTTGCGGTCTTGAGACCGAGCATCATGAAATGGTCTTGCATCGCGCTCACTTCGGCCAGGGCTGCGGCCAGGATGCGATCCTTTCTGGGATGCCATTCGCCCTTCTCGGCGAGGATCCGAGCTGGGATCACCTCAAGCTCTGCGGCCTCCAGGACATCGCAATCGGTCCGATGTGCACCATCTGACGGAAACCCCACCACATCGCCCGGATAGCCGAAAGCGATAATCTGGCGGCGCCCGTCGGCGAGAACCCGGCTCAGCCGGAGCACGCCGCGTTTGACAAGATAAAGCGAAGCCGCCGTGTCCCCTTCGAAATATACCGGGCGGTCAGACCGAAATTCGATGGTTTGCGCCTGCGCTGTACCGCTTTGGCGGCGGGTTTCGGCATGGCGGGCACGTTGATCCGGTGTGACGTACATTTTTGGTCCCCTTGTTGGCTTAAGGGGAGTCTCGCCCGTCTCTGTCGCACCGGTGCGGTTTGCTATGTATCAAATTGTATCGTTGTGTCACCGTGATACAGCCAAAGCGCCTTGGGGTTTTTGAGGGCCGATTGCAGTTCGATGTCGAAGACAATCCTCATCGTCGATGACGAGGCGAAGCTCAGAAAGCTCCTCGTCACGTGTTTCGAGGAGGACGGGTTCGCCACGATTGAAGCTGGCTCTGGGGCCGAGGCCCTGGCGGCGTTCGAGCGGCGCACGCCCGATCTTGTCACCCTCGATCTCCATCTCGGCACAGATAACGGCATCGATATCGCCCGCGAGATCAAAAAGATCTCCGACGTGCCGATTGTAATGGTCACCGGCAGAGGCGATGTGATCGACCGGATCATCGGGCTCGAGGTTGGCGCGGACGACTATATCGCTAAGCCTTTCCATGTGCGCGAGGTTCTGGCCCGGGTCCATGCGGTGCTCCGGCGGAGCGGGCCCACCACCGAGGCCAACGGCACGGCCCTGGCCGCAAAGAGTGCCCATTTCGCAGGCTGGCGCGCCCTTCCCGACCGATTTGAAGTCTTTGACCCCGATGGCAATCCATGTGCGCTGACCACTGCTGAGTTTCGGCTCCTCTTGGTTTTTCTGGAGCATCCCAAACGGATCCTCTCGCGCGAGCAATTGATGGATTTCCTGGGCGGCGCCTCCTATGCGCCCCTCGACCGGACGATCGACAACCAAGTGGCGAGGCTTCGCAGAAAGATCGAGCCTGAGTCCGATTCACCGGCCATCATCCGCACCGTGCGGGGCGTTGGGTATTCTTTTACCGAAGATGTGACCTGGAGCTAACCAAGCCCGGCCTGTCAGCTGGCCAAGAGATCGCCCAGGCTCTTTGCAAGATCCGGAAGCCGGTAGGGCTTTCGAAGGATCGGAAACTCCGCCTTGGCGAGTTCCGGGTCGACCACGTCGCTGGCGTAGCCAGATGTCAGCAGAACGCGCATCTCAGGAAACATCTCTTGCACCCGTTTGGCCAGTTCGTAGCCATTGACCGACCCCGGCATCACGAGATCCGTAAACAAGAGATCGACGCTGCCCAATTCCTCAAGGAGTGCCAAGGCGGCATCGCCGGTCTCCGCCGGGATCGGGTTGTAACCGAGATCTTTAAGGCGGGCGATGGAGAGGCGACGCACTTTGTCATTGTCTTCGACCACCATGATCACCTGGCCGCGGCCTCGGGCGATGCTGTCATCCTCAGATGCCGCGGGTTCGACCATCTCGCTTTCGGCGACGACCGGGAAATAAAGCGCGAACGTCGTCCCTTTCCCGAGCTCGCTATAGAGCGTCACATGCCCCCCCGATTGGCGGACAAAGCCGTAAACCATCGAGAGGCCAAGCCCGGTCCCCTTTCCGGCTTCCTTTGTTGTAAAGAACGGCTCAAAAGCCCGCTGGGAGGCCGCTTCGGTCATGCCGGTGCCGTTATCAGAAATCGACAGTCGCACGTAATCGCCGGGGAGAATATCGGTCTCCTGGGCGATATAGGCGTCATCGATACTCACCCGGTCCGTTTGGAGCGCCAGATGGCCGCCTTGGGGCATCGCGTCTCGGGCGTTCAGAGCGAGGTTGAGGATTGCGGTCTGCAACTGGCCGGGGTCGACGTTGATTTGGGGCAAATGCCGCCCGTGGCGGCACTCGATGGCATATTGCTCACCCATAGTCCGGCTGAGAATGCTTACCACCTCGTCGCATTTTTCCGGCAGATCGAGGACTTTCGGGGCGAGATCGCTTTTCTTCGCGAAAGTCAACAGCCGGTTCGTCAGGTCCGACCCCAGTTCTGCCGCTTCCAGGGCGTCATGGATCAGATCGTCGTATTTTCCGGCTGATTTCAATTCGAGCAATTCCAGATTGCCGATGATGATCGTCAGGAGGTTGTTGAAATCATGGGCGATGCCGCCGGTCATCTGGCCCACCGCGTCCAGTCGCTGGGACCGCGAGAGGGCTTCTTGGGCGGCACGCTGGTCGCTTAGGTCATGGAGAATGCCAACAAAGACCGGTTCGTTGTTCATCTCAGCTCGTCCAACCGAAAGATGCACGGGAAAGACGGTGCCGTCCTTGTGCATCGCTTCAACTTCGCGACCGATACCGATAATGCGCCTTTCACCGGTATCGAGGTGGTGATCCATATAGCCGTCGTGCTCATCCGCAAATTTTGGCGGCATTAACACTTTGATGTTTTCCCCGACCAACTCGTCGAGCTCGAAACCGAACAGCTTCGCCGTGGCGACACTGGCTCGGGTGATCGTTCCTGTTGCATCGGCGACCAGGATCGCGTCCACGGCTGAAGCGAAGATCGCGCCCAGGACAGCCCCATCGTCTTCATGAAGCGTCATCGGTGGCTATGCGTCTTGTTTGTTGAAAACGTAGGCGCATTCGGCACTTCGAATTTGATCCCTGTCAATTCCAGGAGCGTATTTTTCGGCCCGGCCTGCGCGGCCACCTGTCGCGGCGAAAACGCCTTTGCTTGGTCCATATCAAGGTTGGTTAGGGTTCGCTGTGGCAAGCACCGCTCAGCTTTTTGCCAACAGTCGACATTTTAAAGACGTCACGAGGCACCACAATGTCTAGAACTACCATCGTCAGCCCGGCCCTGGCCGCCGCGGCCTCCCTTTTGCTTGCTGGTCCTGCCACGGCCCACGTTAAGTGGTTCGTCGACCAGGAAAACCCGAACGTCCCAAATTTTGAGCCTTACAGCTTCACCGATCTTCCGGTTCTGATCTGGATCGTCGTGGGCTTGGGCCTCATCGGAACAGCCATCTTCCTTGACGGTCGCCTGCCGCGCTTTTCGGTGCCCAACACGCGGATACGCCATGATTTCATGGAGCTTCTCCGGATCTTTACCGGCATGTCGTTTCTTTTGACCGCCTATGAAGGTGCGCTCATTGCTCCCCATCACGTAGCCTATGGCGGGTTCGGGACTGCGATGGTGTTTCTCCAAGCCATTGTCGGCATCATGTTGATCGCAAACCGGTTCGTCGAACATGCTGCGATCCTGATGCTCGGGGTGTTGGCCGGTGTTTTCATTCAGTTCGGCCCCGTTGCGGGCTTTGAATATATCAACTTTGTCGGCATCGCCCTCTTTCTCTTCTTCAACCACGCAGGCTCCGACGATCTTCGGGCACGTTTGAAGCCCTATTCGGTCGATATGTTGCGGATTTTCACCGGCATTGCCCTGATCGTCCTTGGAACCACCGAAAAGCTCACCGGAGCCATGCTGGGCCAGGCCTTTATCGCGGCCTATGAGTGGAATTTCATGCCGATAATCGGCTTTGAAAACTTCTCAGACCGGCTCTTTGTGCTCTCGGCCGGCGCCATGGAAGTGGTCTTCGGCGTCATCATGGTCCTCGGCGTGTTCACGCGTCTTAACACATTGGTAGTCTCTGGCTTCATGCTGGCCTCCAACATCGTCTTCCTTCTCATAAATGAGAACGAGGCCGCGTTGATGGAGTTGGTCGGCCATATGCCAATCATCGCGACCGCATTGATCCTGATGCTTCTTGGCTCCGGCCAGCGGCTGAGCCTCGCCCACGTCCTGGGCCGTCGCCCGCTCGGCTATGCGGAACCGAATGCCGCTGCGGTCCCGGGCGAATAGGAGGAGACGATGGCCATCACCGCCGATGCCGAACATGCCGCCGCCGCGCCTTCGATCTGGGCGCGCGGGGTCCATCTAAGCCTGATCCATATGGTATACTGGTCTTTGGGCTGTCTCCTCCTGGGCGTGATCCTGGCGCCGCTTGTCACCGGGCCGATGCCGGAGGACCATTCCGGGCATTTCACCCATGACCATGCGCTCCATGAAGGCACCACCGAGGTCGACCCGCTCCGGCCGGCGCAAGTCTCTCTCCGGGTGGTCAAAGACGCCTCCGCCGGATGGAACGTGTTTGTCGATACGGAGAATTTCCGGTTTGCACCTGAAAGCGTGAACGCTGCGAATTTGGCCAATGAAGGCCATGCCCATCTTTACGTCGACAACGTCAAAATCACGCGGCTCTACGGCCCGGCATATCACTTGGCCGACCTGCCAGAGGGGCCCCATAAGATCATGGTGAGCCTCAACGCCAACGACCATACGGCGCTGGTGTCCGGCGGAGAATACGTGGCCGCCACGGCGACCATCGTTCAGCCGCCGCAAGCCGAATAGGGGAGTGAGGCCGCGCCAGAACCCGACCCCCGCGGACGGGTTCTCTTTGTCTGTTCTTAGCTTTGAAAAGCCCGAAGCGGTTGGCGCTGCAGCCCATCTTCGTCGAAGTTTTCCGGTGCAAGCCAGCGGTCGAGGGCGCCGAGGACCCGGGGCGCTTCGCTGTCGATCACCGAGTACCAAGCCGTGTCGCGGTTCTTTCCCTTGGCAACAAGCGCTTGTCGATGGATGCCCTCGAATGTGAAGCCGAGCCTTTCTGCCGCCCTGCAAGAGGAGGCATTGAGCGCATTGCATTTCCACTCAAACCGCCGATAGCCCGCTTCGAAAGCCCAGCCCATCATCAGCGCCCAGGCTTCGGTGGCCGCCCTGCTCTGCCGGAGCGAAGGGGTCAGTAGGATATGACCCAATTCGATCGATCCGTGGGTCGGGTTGATCCGAAGAAAGCTCGCATGGCCGCCAAAATCTCCGAGATCCTTTGAATAGAGCGCGAAAAAGTTGATGTCGGGCGGGGCCCCCAACTGGGTTATGGCGGCGCCGTAGGCGACCCCATCCGCATGGGGCCCGTCCAACATGTAATCCCAGATCTCCGGATGCGCTTCGGCCCGGGCATGGATCGGGTTCGCGTGGCGTGCCGGATCGAAAGGCTCGAGCCGAACGTAGCGCCCCTCGAGCCCCAGATCGTCGGGCGGTGCCAAAGGCGCCCGCCAGTTGGAAAGGTCCCCCGTTTCCATCTTCATCTCTTTCCAAATACGCCCGCCGGAGGCCCTAAAACTCAGTCTTCCGGTGGCAGAACGCGGAGCCTCAATTCCCGGAGTTGCTCACCCGTCGGCTCCGACGGCGCCCCCATCATCAGATCCTCTGCCCGCTGGTTCATTGGGAAGGGGATGACCTCGCGGATATTGGCCTCATCGGCCAAGAGCATCACGATCCGGTCGATCCCGGCCGCGCATCCCCCATGGGGCGGCGCGCCGAACCGGAACGCGGTTGAAAGGCCCGGGAAACGCTTCTCGACCTCGTCGGCCGGATAGCCGGCCACTTCGAATGCCTTCTGCATGATCTCGGGCTTGTGGTTCCGGATGGCACCTGAGACGAGCTCATAGCCGTTGCAGGCCAGGTCGTATTGATACCCTTTAACCGCCAAAGGATCCCCGTCAAATGCCGCGAGCCCGCCCTGGGGCATTGAAAACGGGTTATGCTCGAAATCCACCTCGCCGGTCTCGGAATCCTTCTCGTACATCGGAAAATCAACGATCCAGGCAAAGGCAAACCGTTCGGTCTCGGTGAGGCTGAGCTCTTCCCCGATCACGTTGCGCGCCCTCCCGGCGACAGCTTCGAATACGGCCGGCTTTCCCCCGAGGAAAAACGCCGCATCGCCGACGCCCAGTCCCAATTGCTGCCGGATCGCTTCGGTGCGCTCGGGTCCGATGTTCTTGGCAAGGGGGCCTGCCGCCTCCATCGCCCCGTCCGTCTCCCGCCAGAAAATGTAGCCCATCCCCGGCAGACCCTCTTTCTGGGCATAGGCATTCATCCGGTCGCAGAACTTCCGGCTCCCGCCGGTCGGCGCCGGGATCGCACGGATTTCCGTGCCTTCCTGTTCGAGGAGTTTGGCGAAGATCGCAAAGCCTGAGCCCCGGAAATGCTCGGAGACGTCCTGCATTTTCACCGGGTTCCGAAGGTCGGGCTTGTCGGTCCCGTAAATCTTCATCGCCTCGGCGTAAGGGATTTCAGGCCAGTCCGCATCGACCTTCCGCCCGCCGCCAAATTCTTCAAAGAGCCCCCGCAGCACCGGCTGGATCGTGGCGAAAACGTCGTCCTGGGTAACGAAACTCATCTCCATGTCGAGCTGGTAGAAATCGGTGGGGCTGCGGTCGGCCCTTGGGTCTTCGTCTCGGAAGCAGGGTGCGATCTGGAAATAGCGGTCAAAACCCGACACCATCAGAAGCTGTTTGAACATCTGGGGCGCCTGCGGAAGCGCATAAAACCGGCCAGGATGGAGCCTGGACGGCACCAGAAAGTCCCGCGCGCCTTCGGGCGACGAGGCGGTGATGATCGGGGTCTGGTACTCCCGAAACCCGATATCCCACATCCTCTTCCGGATACTGGCCACCACGTCAGACCGGAGCGTCATCTTCGACTGCATGACGTCCCGGCGAAGGTCGAGGTAACGGTATTTGAGGCGGGTTTCTTCGGGGTATTCTTGATCGCCGAACACCATGAGGGGGAGTTCTTCGGCCGCGCCCAGCACTTCGAGATCGCGAATGAAAACCTCTATTTCGCCGGTGGGAATCTTCGGGTTCACCAGGTCGGCGTCACGCTTTTTCACGGTCCCGTCGATCCGGATGCACCATTCCGAGCGCACCTTTTCGACCTCCTTGAAGGCCGGACTGTCGGGGTCGGCGAGGACTTGGGTCATGCCGTAATGGTCGCGAAGATCGATGAAGAGCACCCCGCCATGGTCGCGCACCCGGTGAACCCAACCGGCCAATCGCACGGTCTCACCGGCATTCTCGGCGGTCAGACCGGCGCAAGTGTGGCTCCGATAGGCGTGCATGGTGTCCCCCGAATGCGGCTGAAAAGTCGCGCCGATAGAGCGCTGTGGGCCCGATAAGTCAAGGCGCGGTCCGCAGGGCTTTGCCGAGGCTACTCCCTTGGGCGGCCAAGGGTTTACCAAAGCGTTACTTGGTGCCAGGATTTCGCGGTCCGCGACTGGCTTTTGACCTGCGGCCATGTCCGGACCCGACACTGTTGCGCCCAGGGGTGGGTGCCAAGGGGGTGGATAATGTGGGATCGCTTGCTTGACGCCTTTGGGCGGAACTCAGTTCGTATCGGTATCTTGAATGTCACGCTGCCGGATGGCCGGCAGTTCACCTATGGTGACGGCACCGGATCGCCCGTCTCCATGACCATCCACGATCAAGACACGCTCAGGCGGATCGTCCTCGACCCAGACATGGGCATGGGCGAAGGTTACATGAACGGCCGCGTTACGTTTGAAAACGACGACGTGTCCGGATTTCTCGCCCTTGCGAGCCTCAATATGGCCGATGGCGGCATGGGGAGCTTTCAGCGCCCATTGGAAGCTTTACGGAAGATGCGAGGTTGGTGGCGCCAGATGAACTCCGCAGCCAGCGCCCGCGCCAATGTCGCCCACCATTATGACCTTTCCGCAGGGCTCTACGAACTCTTCCTCGACGAAGATAAGCAATATTCTTGCGCCTATTTCCGCGAGCCGGATCTCACGCTCGACGCGGCCCAAGCCGCCAAAAAGCACCATATTGCGAGCAAACTGCTCATCGAACCGGATATGCGGGTCCTCGATATCGGCTGCGGTTGGGGCGGGATGGCGCTGACGCTCGCGCGGGACTTCGGCGCCCGGGTGGTCGGCGTGACGCTGTCTGAAGAGCAGCTTAGGATCGCGCGCGCCCGTGCCGAAGCGGCCGGGCTCGCCGACCGCGTCGAGTTCCAGCTTCTCGATTACCGAAAGGTCAATGAGACCTTCGACAGGGTGGTGTCGGTCGGCATGTTCGAACATGTCGGACGGCCCCATTACTGCGATTATTTCCGCAGTGTAAGGAGCCGCCTCGCCCCTGACGGGGTTGCTTTGATCCACACCATTGGCCGGACCGACCCGCCGGGCAAGACCAGCACATGGATCGACAAGTACATTTTCCCGGGCGGCTATATCCCGTCGATGTCGGAAACCTTGGCCGCGGTGGAAAAAGAGGGGCTCTACTCCTGCGACATAGAAGTATGGCGGCTCCATTACGCGGAGACGATCCGCCATTGGTACAACCGGTTCATGGAGCGCATTGACGAAGCCGAAGCACTTTACGACGCCCGCTTCTGCCGGATGTGGCGCTACTATCTCTTAGCCTCGGAAATGACCTTCCGGTATAACAATCAATGCGTCTTCCAGTTCCAGTTGAGCATTGACCAAGAGGCCGTGCCGCTGACGCGCGACTACCTCTATATGCCGCCCGAGGCCCAAAGGGCAGCTCTGGCAGCCGAATAGGCTCTGAAAGGCTCTTTCACGGCCGGACACCCCCCGTCATCGATGGCGGGATTATCGTGCTGTTTTAACCATAAATCCTCAGTTTCCCGCCCAAATTTAACCATTGTTGGCACCTAACCCCCGAATATCAGTGTCATTTGCGGCGTGTTAACGATGACCATTGAGACGACAGACATACCCAGCGGATTTCGCCGCCGGGGCGTGGGCACTCCCTACGCAAAGGGGCCAGCGCGATGGTGGCTCCTGCTCGCTGCCCTTTTCGTCCTGGGAATTGCATTCCGTCTCTTCTGGTTCCGCGATTTTGGATTCCCGATCAATGATGGGGCGCTCTTTGCGGCCATTGCCGATGCAATCATGGCCAACGGGATGCTCCTGCCGACAGAGTACGATTTTAACGGCCACACCCTGCCCTTGAGCTACCCGCCGTTGGGCCTTTGGATTGCTGCGCTCATATCGAAGCTTACCGGTGCAGATATGGTGCTCGTGGCGACGTGGTATCCCTTCGCCACCAACATCCTTATCATGGTCGGATCTCTTGGGTTTCTCCGAGCGATGAAAGCGCCTTGGCCAATCATTGTATTGGCGGCGGCGTTCCTCCTGTTCCAACACCATTCCATGCGGTTCCTGATGATGGGAGGCGGCATCACGCGCGGGACGAGCGTTGCTGTGCTCGTCGTCGCGTTTTGGGCCACGGTTCGACTGGTGGCAGCACCGGGCAACGGGCGGATAGCGGGCGTGGCGTTACTCTGCGGTACGGCGATATTGTCCCATCTCGAATTTGGGATGGCTGCGGCAATCGGCATAACGCTTTTGATCCTCATGTCGGATCTGCCCATCGGCCAACGTGTCCGGATCCTCTTGATGGTGGGTGCGGGCAGCTTCGCCGTGATCGTGCCCTGGCTTTATTGGGTGCTGGTCAACCATGGCCTCGGCCCGTTTCTCGCCGCTTCCGAGACCAGCGCCTGGTGCCTGGAATGCTCGGCCTTGGCGGCGCTGCAGCTCGACTTTCTGCCGTGGTATGTCGCAATTCCAGGCTTTATCGGGATTCTCGAACTGGCCCGGCAAAGGAAGCACTTCTGGCTCCTTTTCGCGCTTGCCATCATCTTCATCATCCCGAGAAACGCTGGCAATCTCTTGATCTTGCCGAACTCTGTTCTGGCGGCTTACGGCACGCTTCAATTGGCACGCCTGTTTACCCTCGGACGCGAGGCATGGGACGAGTATGCCGACCGGGACCTGCCCCGCATTCTCACCACACCCTTTAGTTCAGTTCTCATTCTCGTCGTGTGCGTGGCTGGCACGACAAGCATTGGGTCGATCTACTCCAATTCAGAACGCGACGTTATGGAAACGCTCACGCCCGAGGCCCGCGCCGGGATGGCCTGGGTCAACGAGCATATTCCCGCAGAGACCAATTTCGTCGTCTATAGCGGCGACCATTGGGCGAGCGACGAGACCGCGGAGTGGTTTCCCTATCTGACCCAGTCCCACAGCCTTTCTACGGCCCAGGGCCTCGAATGGGTAGGCAATGGGTATTTTAACGAAAGGCTCGGCGAGTTGACCGCACTTCGGTCCACAGCGCTTTGCAGTGGCCTGGTGATGAACCTGCTCGATACATATCCGGGCGCCGAATATGTTTTCGCCGTGGAGCAGCACACGTGCTTTGACGACTACCCGGCCTTTACGGAAGTCTATTCAAACGATGGCGCCGCGGTCTTTAAAATCACTGGGGGCTAGTGCGGGCCACGCAAAGCTCTGAGCAATCCCACTCAAATCGGCCCGCTGTCCTGGGAGCGGCCCAATCCTGCCCAACTTCTGTGGCCCTGTCGGGCATAGATGGGTGCTAGAGGCGAGATGATGAGACAGCACGGGAAAGATCAGCAGGCGGATTTGCTGTCGATCGTCGTGCCCTGTTTCAACGAAGAACCCGTCATTGTTGAGACCTTGGGACGGCTCCGGGAGGAATGCGCAAAACTCGACCGGATGGAGGCGCAGATCATCTGCGTCGATGATGGCAGCGAGGACCGCACCTTTGAGCTTCTGGCGGATGCGGCCATGGAAGATCCCCGGCTTCAGGTTATCGCATTGTCGCGCAATTTCGGTCACCAAATCGCGGTGACCGCAGGGATCGATGCGGCGAAGGGCGATGCGGTCGTCCTGATCGATGCCGATCTCCAAGACCCCCCGGAGCTGATCCACGACATGGTTGCCCGCTGGCGCGCCGGCGACGACGTTGTCTATGGCCGCCGGATTGAGCGGGACGGCGAGACACCGTTCAAACTCCTCACCGCCAAGGCCTTTTACCGCATCCTAAACCGACTGTCCGACGTTCCAATCCCCCTCGATACGGGCGATTTCCGCCTCATGGGACGCAACGTGGTCGACGCGCTCAAAGACATGCCCGAGCGCGACCGCTTTCTTAGGGGCATGGTCTCCTGGGTGGGCTACCGCCAATCTGCCCTCGAATACGAGCGCGCGGAACGCTTCGCCGGAAAGACAAAGTACCCGGTGCGAAAGATGACCCGTTTCGCTTTGGACGGCATACTCTCGTTCTCCCAACGCCCCCTCAAAATGGCCATTGCTTTGGGGCTGCTCTCGTCGGGCTTTGCCCTCCTCGGGATTATCTACGCCCTTGGCTTGCGCCTCTTTACCGAGATCTGGGTGGAAGGTTGGACGGCACTCTTTATCGCCGTGATGTTTTTCGGGGGCGTTCAGCTCCTCTGCGTAGGGATATTGGGCGAATATGTGGGCAGGATCTATCAGGAAACCAAAAACCGCCCGCTCTATTTCGTACGCCAGCGGATTGGGGGGGCGGCCTTGGAAGGCTCCGGCGAGAAAGATGAACCGAGCCCGATGAAAGAAGCCATATGAAAGCGAAAAAGGGCTTTCGCATTGGTCTCGGCCTCGCGGTTGCGGGGCTGTTCTTGTGGCTGATCTTCCGGCAGACGAGCCTTGAAGACATTGTGGTTGCCTTTCGGGGCACCCATTTTGCTTTTGTCGCCGCCGGGATCGGCGCACTCGGTTTGGGCTATGCGGCGCGGATCGAACGCTGGCGTTTGATGCTCTTGGCCGACAATGGCGCCTTGAGGTTTCGCGACTGCGCCGGTCCATTCGTGACGAGTTTTGCGATGAACAATGTCCTCCCACTCCGGGCGGGCGATGTGGCGCGGCTCTTTGCGTTTCGAGGGCGGCTCGGAATTACGCTCGGCACCGGTGCGGCCGCGCTTTTCGTAGAACGTATGCTCGATCTGATCGCGCTCCTCGTCCTATTCGGGCTCGCCCTGGCGATCTTTGGCGGCGAGGTCAGCGGTATACTCGGCCTGGGCGGCGGAGCTGCGGCGGCGGTTGGATTTGTGCTCCTGGCCATTCTTCTGGTTCCGGCCCTTCTTGCACCGGCCTACCGGCTGGTCCGGACCGGGCTCCAGAGACTGCCCCGGGGCAAAGGCCAAGCTCTCGCCGAAGAAACCGACCGGGCCTTCGAAACGCTCATCCGCCTCTCTAAAGGCGGCCGGCTGTTGCGGCTGGTGGTCCTCTCCGGTCTCGCTTGGGCTTTGGAAGGCCTAACCTTTACGGCGGCTGCCCTTGCGATGCCAGGGCTTACGGCAGTCGCTGGCGCCTGGCTCGCCCTTCCCGTGGGCTCTCTCTCCACCCTCGTTCCCGGCGCGCCGGGCTATGCGGGGACGTTCCACTACTTCGTCAGTTCGGCCATGCAGAGCCTTGGCACCGGAGCCGCCGCGGCAACGGCCTATGCCGTTCTGATCCACGCCATGCTCTGGCTGCCCATCACCGCAGCCGGCGCCCTAGCGCTTCTTTTTGCGCCGCCCGCCGCTCGGGAAAATCCGTTTTCGGAGGCGGAACTATGACGGCGGAGCCCGATATCGACGTCGCCATCGTCGGTGGTGGCTTTTCTGGCCTTGCCGCGGCCTACGAACTCGCGAAGGCGGGTCGACGTGTCAAAGTTTTCGAAGCCGGACGTGACATTGGCGGCCTCGCCTCAGCATTCGAGGTCGAAGGGCAAACGCTCGACCGGTTCTACCACCACTGGTTTACCAATGACCGCGACGCCATGGCGCTGATCGAGGAATTGGGCCTCTCCGACATGGTGAAGATCAACCCAACCAATACGGGCATGTACTTCGCCAATAGGATCTTCCGGCTCGCGTCGCCGAAGGATCTTCTGCAATTTTCTGCCCTGCCTTTCCACGACCGGATCCGCCTTGGACTTCTCGCCCTCCGCGCCCGCCGGGTCAGCGATTGGAAACGGCTCGAAGGTCTCTCGGCGGCCGAATGGTTGACGTCCTTAGGCGGCAAGTCCGTCTACGAAGTCGTTTGGGAGCCCCTCCTCAAGGGCAAATTCGGCCCCTATGCCGAAGACATTTCGGCGGTCTGGTTCTGGAACAAACTCAAGCTCCGGGGATCGTCGAGGGGAAAGTCCGGCCAAGAACAATTGGCCTATTTCGACGGTGGGTTTGTTGCCCTTGCCAATCGCGTGGCCGAAGACATTGCGTGGAAGGGCGGCGACATCAGCCTCAAGGACGGCGTTACCGACATCTCGCCCGAAGGCGAGGGTTGGCGGATCCTCTCGGATAAAGGCACCACTTGGGCCCGCCGCGTTGTCGCCACGCCAGCCCTTCCCCTTGTGGCCGATATGGTCAAAGGCTGGGCCGACGCGAGCTACGTCGCCTCGCTCCGCCGGATTGCCTATCTCGCCAATGTCTGCCTCGTTCTGCAACTCGACCGGTCACTGTCAGACACCTATTGGCTCAACGTAAATGATCCGTCTTTTCCCTATGTGGGTGTGATCGAGCATACGAATTTCGAGCCCGCCTCGACCTATGGCGGGCGCCATATCGTTTATCTTTCAAAATACCTCCCCCATACGGACGAGATGTTTGGCATGGAGGAGGACGAGGTGCTCGACTTCGCACTGCCACATCTCGAACGGATGTTCCCTGAATTCAAACGCGAGTGGATCCTCGGTCACAACGTTTGGAAGTCGAGGTGGTCTCAACCGGTGGTCGAGCGGAATTATTCGGAATTGATTCCTGCGGCGGACGGGCCTCGGCCTGGGTTCCATCTTTGTTCAATGGCCCAGATCTACCCCGAAGACCGGGGGACCAATTATGCGATCCGCGAAGGGCGCAAGATTGGGCGTCGGATTGCCGACGAGATGGGCGCCGTCCCGAATGAAAGTACGACGCGCTTAAGCGCTTAGCTCCGCCGATAGCGAAGCGACGAGAGCCTCTTCGTTCAGCCAGTATCACTTCACCCCGGACATATTCCGGGGCATTTTTATCCATGCGGCTCCGACGCAAAGCCGGGACCGTTTTTTTCGGAAACGAGTGCAGTCTTTCCCTAGAGCTTTCCGGCCAAATGGAGATCGAGATCGTCGATCCGGTCCTGGCCCCAGAAGCGCTCGTCGCCGACGATGTAGAACGGCGCACCAAAGACCCCGGCTTCAATCGCTTCGTTGAGGTTTCTCTCGTAAGTTTCCGCCCCGGTCAAAAGCCCGCTATCGGCCAGCCCCGCATCAAAACCCGATGCGGTCAGGCATTCCTTGATCACCGCGTCGTCAGACACGTCCTTTTCCTCGGCCCAGCACGCGCGAAGCACAGAATGGGCCAAGGCTGCCAAGTCGCCGCCGCCCGCCGCCTGGGCCGCAATAATCGCATAGGCTGAGGGCGCTCCATTGGTTGGGAAATGTGCGGGTTTGAGATTGATCGGCATCCCGTTTTTCGCCGCCTGGCGGCGGAGCTCCTGGAGCCGCATCTCCTGGCGGGACGGATGGCGCTGCCCCGGCGGCACTCCGCCGGTCTGGGTGAACAGACCCATTATATCCACGGGCTTATAGGTGATTGATGCACCGTGCTTTTTCGCGACCTCCTCCATCCGCGTTCCCGCCAGATAGGCGGACGGCGAGATGGTCGCGAAATAATAGTCGATATGGGGCAAATCCCTGCTCCTCTGCCAGCGTTCCCGGTTCCCGCCGCGTAGGGTGCGTGCTAAGCGGAGTCAACGTCACGAATCTGTCATTCGGGACCGTTGCCAGGGCTAGAAAAGGGTCAGCGCGTTGCCAAATCCACCCGAGCCGAAACTGATTTCCGGAAATGCCAATCGCAGTCTCGCCACATCGGTGGCCCGGCGGATGTCGATGCATCGGGGCGAGACGATCGGGCTGGTCGATGCCCGGGTGGAGCGGTTTAACGATGCGGAGATTTTCGTCGAGGTCTACGAGAACGTGCGCGGCGAGGACATGTTCATCATCCAGCCGACCTCGAACCCGGCCAACGACAATCTGATGGAACTTCTCATCATGACCGACGCGCTCCGCCGCTCGAGCGCGTCACGGATCACCGCCGTAGTCCCCTATTTCGGCTACGCCCGCCAAGACCGACGCACCAAAGCCCGTACCCCGATCACCGCAAAGATGGTGGCAAATATGATGGTCTCGTCCGGGATCGAACGGGTACTAACGATGGATCTCCACGCCGCTCAGATCCAAGGCTTTTTCGATATCCCGGTCGATAACCTTTACGCCGCGCCGGTCTTCGCCCTCGACATCCAGAACCAGTTCAAGGGCAATCTCGACCACGTCACCGTGGTCTCGCCGGATGTGGGCGGCGTGGCACGGGCGCGTGAATTGGCCAAACGCACGGGCTCTGCGCTCGCCATCGTTGACAAACGCCGCGAAAAGCCCGGCGAAGTGGCCGAGATGACCGTGATCGGCGACGTCAAAGGCCAGACCTGCATCATCGTCGACGACATTTGCGACACTGCGGGCACGCTTTGCAAAGCCGCCGATCTCTTGGTCGAGCACGGGGCCAAGGAGGTTCACGCCTACATCACCCACGGAGTGCTATCGGGACCAGCCGTGGAGCGGATCACCGGGTCGTCGATGAAGAGCCTTGTTATCACCGACACGATTGAACCCACCGCGGCGGTCAAACAGGCGGCCAATATCCGGATCGTGCCAACCGCGCCGATTTTTGCCCAGGCGATCCTCAATATCTGGCACGGGACCAGTGTCTCGTCGCTATTCGAACTCGAAACCCTGGGGCCGATTTACGAAGGTATGTACGCCCATCACTGAGGGCGCATAATCATCTGCCAGACATCGGTTTCAAACACCGCGTCGAGGCCCAAGGCCAAAGCCAAGCCGATAACGGCGGCGAGCACCAAAACGTATTCTACAACCCCAAGCGTCGGCGCATAAGCCGGGCGCTTTCCGAAAATTCGCATGAGTACCCCCACTCAGATGCGTTCATCTCTTAAAGGGGTAGCAACGGGGCATAGCGCTCGAAAGCGATGCCGTGGAAACACATTGTCTTCAAGTAGAGAACGGCGCTCGGACCGGTACTTAGAAGAGTTGCCGGCTCAGCCCGTGGCCAAGGCTTCAAGGGCGGTGAGATCGGCAACGCGTTTCGCGGCGACATCCTGGTCACCACCTTCCGCCGTTTCGGCGGCCGCCCGGGCCCTTTCGAGATGGGGCGCGATGGCGTCCCGGGTCAAATCCCCTTTCGCCACAGCATGTTCGGCCAAAACGCTTGCCCCGTCGCCGGTGATCTCGGCAAAGCCCCCGAGGACAGCAAATTCCTGAACACCGCCCTCCATCTCTGCCCGAACCAACCCCGGCCGGAGCGTGGTAATTACCGGCGCATGGTTCGGCATGGCCGTCAGATCGCCCTCGGCGCCAGGGATCTCGACCTGGGTTGCCTGGCCCGACAAAAGCAAGGCTTCGGGCGACACCAGGTCAAATTGCATTGTGTCCGCCATAGCTCCCCCTAGGCCGCTTCAGCCGCCATTTTCTCAGCTTTGGCAACCACCTCATCGATGCCGCCGACCATGTAGAAGGCCGCTTCGGGCAGGTGATCGTATTCTCCGGCAACAACCGCCTTGAAAGACGAGATCGTGTCTTCGAGCTTAACCTGCACGCCCGGCGAGCCGGTAAAGACCTCCGCCACGTCGAAGGGCTGGGACAGGAACCGCTGGATCTTACGAGCCCGAGCGACGGTCAATTTGTCTTCTTCCGAAAGCTCGTCCATCCCGAGGATCGCTATGATGTCCTGGAGCGATTTGTACCGCTGAAGGATCCCTTGGACATCGCGGGCCACTTGGTAATGCTCTTCGCCGACCACACCCGGATCGAGGATCCGTGACGTGGAATCGAGGGGGTCCACCGCGGGGTAGATCCCAAGTTCCGAAATGGCCCGGGACAGCACGGTGGTTGCATCAAGGTGGGCAAACGACGTTGCAGGAGCAGGGTCGGTCAGGTCATCCGCAGGCACGTAAATGGCCTGAACGCTCGTGATCGAACCGGCTTTCGTCGACGTAATGCGCTCCTGAAGGGCGCCCATATCGGTGGCCAGCGTCGGCTGGTAGCCCACCGCCGATGGGATCCGGCCGAGGAGGGCCGACACTTCCGAACCGGCTTGGGTAAAGCGGAAGATATTGTCGACAAAGAACAAAACGTCCGTTCCAGACTGGTCACGGAACTGTTCGGCGAGCGTCAGGCCCGACAACGCCACCCGCGCACGGGCTCCGGGAGGTTCGTTCATCTGGCCGTAGACCAGGGCAACCTTCGATTCTTCGAGATTGTCGGCGTTGATCACGCCACTCTCGATGAACTCGTGGTAGAGGTCGTTGCCTTCGCGCGTCCGCTCACCGACACCGGCAAAAACCGAAAAACCCGAATGGACCTTCGCGATGTTGTTGATGAGCTCCTGGATGAGCACGGTTTTTCCCACGCCCGCGCCGCCGAAGAGGCCGATCTTTCCGCCTTTCGCGTAAGGGGCGAGGAGATCGACGACCTTGATGCCGGTGACCAGCACTTCCGATTCCGTCGACTGATCGACAAACTCAGGTGCCGGGGCGTGGATCGGACGGCGCTCCGGGCTTTCGATCTCGCCCTTCTCGTCGATGGCTTCGCCGACCACATTCATGATCCGCCCAAGGGTGGCGTTCCCGACCGGCATGGTGATCGGACCTGCCGTGTCGGTCACTTCCTGACCGCGAACCAGGCCTTCGGTCGAATCCATCGCGATGGTCCGCACGGTGTTTTCGCCGAGGTGCTGGGCGACTTCGAGGACCAACGGCTTGCCGTTATTGTCGGTCGAGAGCGCGTTCAAGATCTCGGGCAGATGGTCGTCGAACTGCACGTCGCAGACCGCGCCGATCACCTGGGTGATTTTGCCTATTGCATTTGCCATGTCAGGTCTCCGGTTCGGGTCAGAGCGCCTCGGCGCCCGAGATGATTTCGATAAGCTCGTTGGTGATGACCGCCTGGCGGGAACGGTTGAACTCGATGGTCAGCCGGTCGATCATATCGCCGGCATTGCGCGTCGCGTTGTCCATCGCGCTCATGCGAGCGCCTTGCTCGGAGGCGCCATTTTCCAAAAGAGCGGTAAAGATCTGAGTCGCCACACCGCGAGGCAGAAGATCGGCGAGGATCGCCTCTTCGTCGGGCTCGTAGTCGTAAGGCAGAGTGGCACCGGCGTCTTCGTCTTCGTCGTCGGGCACCGACACAAAGGCGGGGATCACCTGGGCCGCCGTCGGGATCTGGGAGATCACACTCTCGAATTTTGAGTAAAAGATCGTCGCCACGTCGAACTCGCCCGCATCGAACCGCGACAGGACATCCTGAGCGATATCGGCCGCATTGCCGTAGCCGATCCGTTTAACGTCAGACAAATCCACATGGCCCACAAGGCTATCGCTCCAATCGCGGCGCAGCTGATCGCGGCCCTTTTTGCCCACGGTCAGGATTTTGACTGTCTTGCCGTCGGACTTCAGCGCATCGGCTCGGGTTTTTGCGAGCTTCACGATGGAAGAGTTAAACCCGCCGCAAAGGCCTCGCGCGGCGGTCATGACGACCAGAAGATGGGTGGTGTCCGACCCCGTCCCCGAAAGAAGCTTGGGCGTCGAGTCGGAGGTACCCACCGATTTTGCCAGCCCCGCCAACACGGCGTTGAACCGCTCGGAATAGGGCCGGGCCGCCTGGGCTTGCTCTTCGGCGCGCCGCAGTTTCGCCGCCGCCACCATCTGCATGGCTTGGGTGATCTTTCGGGTCGATTTGACCGAATTGATCCGGTTTTTGAGATCCTTAAGGCTCGGCATCGTCCGACCTCAGGCTCAAGCGAAATCGGCGGCGTATTCGTCGAGCACCGCTTTGATCTTGTCGGACGCTTCGCCTTTGATCTTGGGATCTTCCTTGGTCAGCCAATCGAGAAGCCCGGAATGCTTGGAGCGGACATGGGCGATAAGCCCCTGTTCGAACCGGCCCACATCACCGAGCGGCAGATCATCAAGATACCCGTTGGTGCCGGCGAAGATCACCAGAACGATTTCGGCATTTGTCAGTGGCGAGTATTGCGGCTGTTTCATCAGCTCAGTGAGCCGCGCGCCCCGGTTGAGGAGCTTCTGGGTCGCGGCATCGAGGTCGGAACCGAACTGCGCGAAGGCCGCCATTTCACGATATTGCGCGAGTTCGAGCTTCACCGGACCGGCCACCGATTTCATCGCCGAGGTCTGGGCCGAAGAACCCACCCGGCTCACCGACAGACCCGTATTCACTGCCGGCCGGATCCCTTGGAAGAAGAGTTCCGTTTCAAGGAAGATCTGTCCGTCCGTAATCGAGATCACGTTGGTCGGGATAAAGGCGGACACGTCGCCGCCTTGGGTCTCGATAATCGGAAGTGCGGTGAGCGAGCCCGCCCCGTTGTCTTCATTGAGTTTCGCCGACCGTTCGAGAAGGCGCGAATGGAGATAAAAAACGTCGCCCGGATAGGCTTCCCGCCCGGGCGGGCGGCGCAGAAGGAGCGACATCTGGCGATAGGACACCGCCTGCTTCGACAAATCATCATAGATGATAAGCGCGTGGCGGCCATTGTCGCGGAAATACTCAGCCATAGCACAGGCCGAATAGGGTGCGAGAAACTGCATCGGCGCGGGGTCCGACGCGGTCGCAGCCACCACGATCGTGTAGTCAATCGCGCCCGTCTCTTCGAGCTTTTTGACAAGCTGCGCCACGGTCGAGCGCTTCTGCCCGACGGCCACGTAAATGCAGTAGAGCTTCTGGCTTTCGTCGTCACCCGCGGCTTCGTTATAGACCTTTTGGTTCAGGATCGTGTCGAGCGCCACGGCGGTTTTGCCGGTCTGGCGGTCGCCGATGATAAGCTCTCGCTGGCCGCGGCCAATGGGGATCATGGCATCGATCGCTTTCAGGCCCGTGGCCATCGGCTCGTGTACAGACTTCCGCGGGATGATCCCCGGCGCTTTGACGTCAGCCACCCGGCGCTCGGCGGCCTTGATCTCGCCTTTCCCGTCAAGCGGGTTACCGAGCCCGTCGACCACACGGCCGAGGAGCGCGTCACCGGCGGGCACGTCCACGATCGAGTTCGTCCGTTTGACCGTGTCGCCTTCCTTGATGTCGCGGTCATCGCCGAAGATCACGATGCCCACATTGTCGGTCTCAAGGTTCAGCGCCATGCCCCGGATCCCGCCGGGGAACTCGACCATTTCACCGGCCTGGACATTGTCCAATCCGTAAACGCGCGCGATCCCGTCGCCGACGCTCAGCACCCGGCCCACTTCGGCAACTTCGGCTTCCTGCCCAAAGTTCTTGATCTGCTCCTTCAGGATCGCAGATATCTCGGCTGCTTGGATTGCCATTATCCAACCTCTTTCATCGTGTTCTGCAACTGGGCGAGTTTCGAGCGGATCGACGTGTCGATCATCTGCGAGCCCACTTTAACGACCAAGCCGCCGATGAGGTTTTCATCGACGGCTGTGTTGATCTTAATATCTTTGCCGACGGCTTTTTTGAGCACTTCAGCAAGTCGCGCTTCCTGGTCGGCGCTGAGGGCGGAGGCGGATGTGACGTCCGCCGTCACCTCGCCCTTTTCGGCAGCGATCAGCGCGCGAAGCTCTCGCACCAGGGCCGGAATGACGAAGAGCCGCCGCTTTTGGGCCATCAGCCGGAGCGTGTTAACCACCATCGGCCCGAGCGCCATCGCATTTGCGACTGCGCCGATGGCGTTTTCCTGGTCCACTCGGCTGTGGAGTGGCGACGTGATGAATTCGGCAAAGTCGGAAGAGTCCCGCAAGGCCCCGTCAATGGCGTCGGCATCGTTGCTCAATCCGTCAAGACCGCCACTTTCTTTCGCCAGTTCGAAAAGGGCCGTCGCGTAGCGTGACGCAATCCCTGCCGAGATCGATTGAGGTTCCGACACGTGTGCCCTTCCGCTGTGCTATCCCCCGGCGCCCATTGGGTCTTCCATCTGGACCCGTTCGCGGCGCCGCCGAGCCCAAGAGCCCGCGCAAATCAGCGGTGGCTTATCAGAGCATTTTTGGGCTCGCAACAGCGATGATCAATGGGGATTTATCTAGGGATTCAACGAATTCAAAAGGTTAACTCTCCCGCGACCGAATGCGCCCAAAAATTGGGCTCTTGGTATTCGGTTGAGGGGCGTCAGGCTGGCTTTGGTTCGGGACTGGCCAGGGTGTCGAGAATCTTCAGAGGCCGCGTCACCGCCTCTGGAAGACCCGGCCGCGGGGTGGGTGCAACAACCTTTTCGGCCTCGAGAAGGAGTACTCCGCCGGTGAAGGTGCCGCTCACCTTGCGCCCGATACGCTCCCACATCGGCCCGGTCTTCAGCCAAAACCGAGCATCCGATGGCGGCTGATAGAGCGCGGCGCGGTGTTTCTGAGGCCCAAAATTGTGCCGTTTGATCTGCGCTTCGAGCTGGGACAGGGAATAGGGCCGGCCGTGGCCGAAGGGCGTGCGATCGCGTCGGGCCCAGAGCCCGCCCCGGTTCGGCACGATAAAGAGCGCTTTTCCCCCCGGGGCAAGAACGCGCCAACACTCGCGGAGCACCGCCTCGCTATGTTCCGAGGTCTCAAGCCCGTGGAGGACAAGGAGCCGGTCGACGCGCCCGTCTTCCAAGGGCCAAAGCGTCTCTTCGGCGAGAACTGACATGTTGGGCCCGCCCTTGGGCCAGGGCATTACACCCTGTTGGCCCGGCATCAAGGCGATCACCCGGCGCGCCTCGGCCATGTAAGGGCGCAAAAGCGGCACCGCGAAACCGAACCCTGCCACCGTTTGCCCGGGTGCTGCGGGCCAAAGGGCCGTGACCTGGTCATGGAGCGCCCGCTGGGCCGCGCGGCCAAGCTGGGTCCGGTAGTAGAAGTTCCTGAGATCCAGGACGTCGAGATGCATTGCAGCCCCAAGGCTGATCGGTGAGACTGCCCTTAAACTATGTAAGGAACACGTAACTTTCCATGACATTCGATCTCGTCACGATCCCCTGTCTTTCTGACAACTATGCCTTTCTCCTGCACCACGCTGGATCGGGTCGCACGGCCCTTGTGGATGCGCCTGAGGCGCGACCGGTCGAAGAGGCTTTGACATCGCGGGGTTGGGGCCTCGACGAGATTTGGATCACCCATCACCACAATGACCATATCGGCGCAGTCGATGCGCTGCGCGCCCGCTACGGCGCCGCGGTGATTGGTGCTGCGGCCGATGCCCACCGCCTCCCAGCCCTCGACCGCGCGGTCGCACCTGGTGAGGTTTTCGATTTCGCCGGAGGCGCCGTCCGGGTGATAGGTGTCGACGGCCACACGATGGGTCACGTGGCCTTCCATGTCCCAGACGCCCAGGCCGTCTTTACCGGCGACAGCCTCATGGCGCTTGGTTGCGGCCGCCTCTTTGAAGGCAGCCCGATTGAGATGTGGGCGAGCCTTTCGCGCCTTGCGGATCTCCCCGGCGACACCCATGTATGCTCAGGTCACGAGTACACAGCCACGAATGCGCGTTTCGCGCTCACCATCGAGCCAGACAACCCAAACCTCAAAACCCGCGCAGAAGCCGTCTTTGCTGCTGCAGAAGCGCGCCAACCCACAGTCCCCAGCCGTCTTGACGAAGAGCGGGCCACAAATCCGTTTCTTCGGGCGCACTTGCCGGAAGTAAAGGCGGCCTTAACTCTAGACGGGCAGGATGATGCGAAGGTCTTCGCCGAAATCCGCGCCCGGAAGGACCGATTTTAGCAAAGTTAACGTATTGCCTAATTTTTTGCATGGAATCGTTACGAGTAAGCCTTTGTCCCGTTTTGTGATGGGGCGCGGTCAGAAAAACCTTGAAGCTCGGTGAAACTCGCCGAACTCTAAGGGCAAGACACACGGCCGGATCTGGCCAAAACCAGCCGGCCTTCAGGACGAAGGAGCACCCGGGTGCCTTCATTTTCGAATACTCTGGAAGAAGCGATTCACGCGGCCTTGGCCCTTGCCAATCAGCGCCGCCACGAGCTTGCGACCCTTGAACACCTGCTTTTGGCACTGATCGACGAACCAGATGCCGCGAAAGTGATGCAGGCCTGTTCGGTCGATCTCGACGAATTGCGCCGCACCCTCAACACCTTCATCGACGATGATCTTTCAACCCTGGTGACCGATGTGGACGGCTCCGAAGCCGTGCCCACCGCAGCGTTTCAGCGCGTGATCCAACGGGCCGCCATCCATGTGCAGTCTTCCGGTCGGACGGAGGTGACCGGCGCCAACGTCTTGGTCGCGATCTTCGCGGAACGGGAATCGAACGCCGCCTACTTCCTCCAAGAGCAAGACATGACCCGCTACGATGCGGTCAACTTCATCGCCCACGGTGTGGCCAAAAACCCGTCGTTCGGGGAAACCCGTCCGGTCCAAGGGGCGACGGAATTCGAAGAAGAGGCCGCGGCGTCCGAAGAAGACGGCAAGGAATCAGCCCTTGCCAAGTACTGCGTTGACCTCAACTCGAAGGCCAAGAAGGGCGATGTTGACCCGTTGATCGGCCGCGACGACGAAGTAGAACGCTGCGTTCAGGTCCTTTGTCGCCGAAGAAAGAACAATCCGTTGCTCGTCGGGGATCCTGGTGTCGGCAAAACCGCCATCGCTGAAGGTCTGGCGCGGAAAATCGTCGCCGCCGAGACGCCGGAAGTGCTCCAGGGCGCGACGATCTACTCGCTCGATATGGGCGCCCTCCTGGCCGGCACCCGTTACCGGGGCGATTTTGAAGAGCGCCTCAAGGCGGTTGTCACCGAGCTCGAAGACCACCCCGACGCGATCCTCTTTATCGACGAGATCCACACCGTGATCGGCGCAGGTGCGACCTCGGGCGGAGCGATGGACGCGTCCAACCTCCTCAAGCCTGCCCTCCAGGGCGGCAAGCTCCGGTGCATGGGCTCGACCACGTATAAGGAGTACCGCCAGCACTTTGAGAAAGACCGGGCCCTCAGCCGGCGGTTCCAGAAAATCGACGTCACCGAGCCCACGGTCGAAGACAGCGTGAAAATCCTCAAAGGCCTCAAGCCCTATTTCGAGGAACACCACGCGATCAAGTACACCGCCGACGCGATCAAAACCGCCGTTGAGCTTTCCGCGCGCTACATCAACGACCGAAAGCTCCCCGACAAAGCGATCGACGTCATCGACGAGGCCGGTGCCGCTCAGCATTTGGTGACGGAATCGAAGCGTCGGAAGACCATCGGCACCAAGGAGATCGAGGCGGTCATCGCCAAACTCGCGCGGATCCCACCGAAAAACGTCTCAAAAGACGATGCCGAGGTGCTGAAAGACCTCCAAGCGGCGTTGAAGCGCGTTGTTTTCGGCCAGGACCCGGCCATCGAAGCCCTATCTTCGGCGATCAAACTTGCGCGTGCGGGCCTTCGGGAGCCCGAAAAGCCCATCGGTAACTACCTTTTTGCCGGGCCCACTGGGGTCGGTAAAACCGAAGTCGCAAAGCAACTCGCCTCGATCCTCGGGGTCGAAATGCTCCGCTTCGACATGTCGGAATATATGGAGAAACACGCCGTCAGCCGCCTTATCGGCGCCCCTCCGGGCTATGTGGGCTTCGACCAGGGCGGTCTCCTGACCGACGGGGTCGACCAGCACCCCCATTGTGTCCTCCTCCTCGACGAGATCGAGAAGGCCCATCCGGATGTGTTCAACATCCTTCTCCAAGTGATGGACCACGGCACGCTAACCGACCATAACGGCCGGTCTGTCGATTTCCGGAACGTGATCCTCATAATGACGTCGAATGCGGGCGCGGCTGAACAAGCCAAGGCCGCCATTGGCTTCGGCAGAGACCGCCGCGAAGGCGAAGACAAGGCCGCCATCGAGCGGACCTTCACGCCGGAATTCCGGAACCGTCTCGATGCGGTGATCTCGTTCGCGCCGCTCGCCCGCGACACGATCAGCCAGGTGGTCGAGAAGTTCGTCCTCCAGCTCGAAGCGCAACTCATGGACCGCGGCGTGACCATCGAACTAACCCGCGCCGCCGCCGAATGGCTCGGCGAGAAGGGCTATGACGACAAGATGGGCGCGCGTCCTTTGGGTCGGGTCATCCAAGAAGAGATCAAAAAGCCGCTCGCCGAAGAACTTCTCTTTGGCAAACTCGCCAAGGGCGGCGTGGTAAAGGTCGGTGTGAAAGACGGCAAACTCGATCTCCGGATCGAGCCGCCCGAAACCCGGAAACTCGGCGCGCGGAAGCCTCCGCTTCTCACTGCCGACTAGACCGACCACAGATTCATCAAAACAAACGCAGCCCGAAACCGGGCGGCGTTATTTTTTGCGTAATATGGCCTTCATCCTGGCAAAAATACTCCGGGGGAGGGCCAGAAGGCCCGGGGGCGGAGCCCCCAATTCATAATGTCGTGCCGCGAAGCGGCGCATTTTGAGAAGATTAGCGCTCGGTGAGCTTGAGCTCGATCCGCCGGTTCTGTGCGCGGGCAGTTGCGCTGTTTTCGGGGTTCACGGGGCGAAACTCCCCAAAACCCGTCGCGGCCAGCCGGTCCGGGGGAAAACCCAATTGCTCGGTCATGAAACGGACAACCGAAAGGGCGCGCGCCTGAGACAGCTCCCAATTGTCGGCGTATTGACCGCCCCCAATCGGGGTATTGTCGGTATGTCCGTCGATCCGGATGATCCAATCGACCGTCTGAGGGATCTCCACAGCCACGTCGGCGAGGATCTCGGCCACCCGGGCAATCTGGTCGGTCCCGCCTTCGGAGAGGTCTGCCGAACCGGGCGAAAACAGAACTTCCGAAGAAAACACAAACCGATCGCCCACGATCCGCACTTCGTCGCGGCCTTCAAGCACGGCGCGCATTGCGGCAAAAAACTCTGACTTCGCGGCTTCAAGCTCTTCGGCTTGCGACCGAAGCTGCGCCGCTTCCGCCTCGAGCCGGAGCCGTTCAGCCTCTTCAAGCTCCCGGCGTTTTCGTTCTTCCGCCGCCGCCCTTGCCAAGGCCGCATTGAGATCGGACCCCAGCGTGTCGATCCGCACCTGCGCTTGGGCATCGCGCGACCGGCTCTCGTCGATGAGCCCCTGGAGCGTGTTGAGCTGGGTCCGAAGCTCGTCAATCTGGGCGTTCAAAAGCGCGACCTCCCGACGAGCTGCCTCTGACACCTCCTCTTCTTCGGCAAGCCGGTTCTCTGCCGTCGACAAGAGCAATGCCTGGCGTTCGGCTTCGGACAATTGCTCGGCCACCTGGCCTTCCGCCAGGGCTTGGGCGGCCAACGCATCAGCTAATTGGTCGCGAAGAGACGCCGCATCGGTATCGGCCGCATCCAGTGCTTCGATTTCGGCAAGGGCGGCTGCCAATCGGGCCGTGAGGTCCTCGTCTGCCGCTTCGGCCGCCGCGAGTAGCGTCAGCGTCTCCTCGGCTTCGCGTCGTTGCTCTTCCAGAGCAAGGCCAAGTGCCGTGAGCTCGGCATCGGCATTCTCGAGCCGCGCACGCAGCGCTTCGGCCGCCGCCGCTTGGGCCAGCCGCGCCGCCTCTTCGGCCGAAAGGCTCTCTTCGGCCGCTGCCAGCGACTGGCCCTGAGCGTCGAGCTCCGACTGAAGCTCCGCCGTCAGCGCTTCGAGTGCTTCGCGTTGGGCCGCCGCCAACCGGGCCGCCTCGGCCTGAGCGTCAATCTCGGTCCGGCTGCGGGCCAACGCCAATTGGAGCGCTTCCTGCTCAGAAAGGAGCGTCTGTTGGGCCGCTTCCAGTTCCTGGACCGACGCGGTCAGGCGTTGGCCTTCGGCGCGGGCGGAATCCCTTTCGGCAATAAGCGAGGCGACTTGCTCTTCAAACGAGGCAATCGCGGCCGCCCGCGCAGCCAATTCCCCGGCCTGGGTCTCGATCTGGCCCGTCAGGTTTGCAATCAGCGCCGCCTGGCGCCGCGTCTCGACCCGCTCGCTTTCGAGGTCCTCTTCGAGGGCGGCCGCATTTTGCTGTTCAAGGCCCAACGCACGGGCAAGCCCCGTCACCTCGACCGACAATTGCTCCAGCGCGTCCTCTTGGCCGGAAATCTGCTCTTGAAGGACAAATTGGACGACCATGAATATCGTCAAAACGAAGAACAACACCAAAAGAAGGGCGGTCATCGCGTCGACGAAACCCGGCCAGATCGAGCCTGAAACCCGCTGCACCGAGCGCCGCGTCATCGCCATGGTTTACTGCCTCGCCCGGTCGCGGTCGAGCCGTTGCACCGCCCGGGTCAGCGCCTGGATATCGGCGCGCAGCTCCGACATCGCCTCCTGCCGACCGGCCGACATTTCTTCGAGGATGCGGAGAAGCTGAACATCCATCGACCGAAGGCGCATTTTACTTTCTGCATCCACCCCGCCAGCGACGCTCCCCCCCTGGGCTTGGGCCTCCAGAAGGTCGGCAAGCCGTTGTTGGGACTGGCCAAGCCGGGTGAGGGCGGATGCCGTGCCCTGGCCGCCTTCGAGCTTGTCCGTCAGATCCTGAACTGCGACCGCGAGCGACCCGATCCGGTCTTCGCCGCGCATCTCGGCAAGGAATTCCTGGAGCACATCCATGCGCTCGGCCATGTGCTCGGCCAATTGCGTCACCGCTCCAAAATCGGCCGACCCGCCGGTCTCCCCGTCGCCTTCGGCCGAAAACCCAAGCCGAGTGATCGACGAGAGCCATTCCTCCAGTTCGCGGTAAAACCGGTTCTGTCCGTGGCTCGCAAAAAGCTCCAAAAGCCCTACGACCAGGGAGCCCGCCAGCCCCAAAAGCGACGATGAAAACGCCACGCCCATGCCCGATAGTTGGCTTTCAAGCCCGGTCATCAGCCGGTTAAACACCGCCATGCCGGTTTCGCCTTCGCCGGGTGCGAGCGACCGGATGGTCTCCACCACCGCCGGAACCGTCGTTGCGAGGCCAAAGAACGTTCCGAGAAGGCCTAGGAAAATCAGAAGGTTGACGATGTAGCGCGTGATATCGCGCGCTTCGTCGATCCGCGTGGCCACGGAATCGAGGATTGACCGTGTGGAGGCGGCCCCGATCTGCATGGTCTTGCCACGCGAACGCAAAAGAGCGGCGAGCGATGCCAAGAGGCGCGGCGCCTTGGTGAACCGGAACCCGGGCCGCTCCCGCGCGAACCCTTCGATCCAGATCACCGAGCTCGAGAGCTGGAAAACCTGCCAAAAACAGGCCGCGATCCCAATGAAAAAGACGATGGCGATAAAGCCGTTGAGCCAGAGGTTGGCGAGAAACACCGGCGCAACGGCGGGAAAGGCAACCCAGCCCCCAATGCCGACGGCGATGATCACCAAAACCATCAGCACGAGCTGGCGCACGGGCTGGGTGAATTTCAGGTAGGCCTCGGGGTCCCAACGGACCATCGTTTCACCCTGTTCTTCCTTGTTTGAGCGGACGTTACTGGCCCCCGCCGCCGGTCACAACCTTACTTCTATTGCGGCTCGGCCACGATCTCGCCGACGCGGCGCCGAAGCCACGCGAGATCGGGATCGGCAATGCCGAGTTCCTCCAAATGGGCGGCCGTGTTGAAAAGATAATCGCGGTTAGGACCCCGCCCACCGGTGGCCCGCGCGATGATCTCGGCCTGGGTTTCAAGCGTCAGATCGCCCCGGTATTGGCGGTGGTCCTTCTCGATCACATAGGCCAGCGCTTGCACCCCGCCCCCGGCCCGGAAAGCGAGGTCGATCTCACGCTCCACATAGGCCGAGGAAATCAGTTCCCGCTCCCGAAGCCCGGCCAGGGCCTCGGCCGCTTCGGCAGGTGCAATCTCAAAGGCCACCCCCTCGCAGGAGGCACCCGCTTGCGCATCGAGCGCTAAGACGAGACCCGGCGCGTCCTCGCTTCCGCGATGGTGGATCGACGCCATGCAAAACGCCCGCCGATAGCCGTCAAGCCGGGCGATCTCTTTCCGAACAAACGGAAATTCCGGGTTCCAGATCAGCGAACCGTACCCAAAAACCCAAAGCGGGGCATCCATGGCTGGCCCTTTCACATGAGGCGCTTTAAACACCGCCCTCCGCTCGGAGAAAACCCGTCCATGCGTCGCCTTTTGAATGTTGTCCTGGTGCTTTGCCTTCTTTGGTGCGGCTATTGGCTGGTGGCCTCCATCGCGATTGACCGGGGCATCCGCGCCTGGCTCGATGACCGGCGCGGCGAAGGCTGGGTTGCCGATCTAGGCGATTTGGGCGTCGGAGGGTTCCCAAGCCGGTTTGTGGCCGAGGCCCAGTCGCTAGAGCTCGCCGATCCGGAAACCGGTCTTTCCTGGTCGCTGCCCCGTTTCGAGGTGCAGGCCCTCGCCTACCAACCCTACCACGTGATCGCTCGATGGCCGGACCAATTCGCGGTCGCCACACCGTTCGAGAGGCTGACCGTGACGTCATCCGATCTCGACGCCTCCCTCGTCGTGACCCCCTCCACCGCCGCCGCGCTCGAACGAAGCTCTTTCGTCGCAAGGGCCTTTCGTGTGGCGTCTTCGGCCGGTTGGAGTGGCGGGGCCGCCGAGATGCGCCTCGCCACCCGGCAAACGGAGGTCGACAACGCCCATGAGATCGGCATCGAGGCGAAAGACGTGCGCCTCACTGAACCGATCCGGCGCCTCCTCGACCCCCTCGGCGCCTTGCCGGACGCGGTCGAGACCCTGCGCCTCAACACTGAAATTGCCTTTGACCGTCCTTGGGACCGGTTCGCCATCGAGCGCGCGCGTCCGCAGCCCACGGCGATCGACCTCGAAGACCTCACAGCCCTTTGGGGCGATCTTGAGCTGCGTGCCGCCGGCGAGTTTGAGATCGACGCGGCGGGCCTTGCCACGGGCAACGTCACCGTCAAAGCCGTCAATTGGCGGGAAATGCTCGATATCGCGGAAACCTCGGGCGCCCTCCCCTCTCCGAGCCGGCCGTCCATCGAGCGTGCTCTTGAAGTCCTCGCGGGCCTTTCGGGGCGGCCCGACACGATCGACGCGCCCCTCACGCTTCGAGGCGGCATCGTCTTTCTCGGCCCGCTGCCTTTGGGCGCCCTCCCGCCAATCCGGATCCGCTAGGCGTTCATCTCTTCAAAAATACGCAAGTGCGGGACAGCGTCCCAATCCGAGGATCCAGGAATTCGCCCCTAGTTTTTGGCCGCACCCCTGCCAAAATCCGGGGCCGCCGTGTCCTGGCCCGCCTCGATAATCCCCCGCCGGATCGAACGCGTGCGGGTGAAGTAGTCTTCCAAATGCGCTCCGTCCCCGGTGCGGATCGCTCTTTGGAGCGCGAAAAGCTCTTCGGTGAACCGGCCGAGGATCTCGAGCGTGGCGTCCTTGTTCGTCAAAAACACGTCGCGCCACATCACCGGATCGGAGGCCGCGATCCGGGTAAAGTCCCGAAAACCTGCGGCCGAGTATTTGATGACCTCGCTGTCGGTCACCCGGCGGAGATCGTCGGCCACACCGACCATCGTATAAGCGATGAGATGCGGGGTGTGCGATGTCACGGCGAGAACGAGGTCGTGGTGGTTTGGCTCCATCAGATCCACATTCGCGCCGAGCCCTTCCCAATAGGCCCGAAGCCGGTCCACCGCGGCCCCGTCGGCCCCTGCCAGGGGCAAAAGGATGCACCAGCGATTGTCGAAGAGCTCGGCAAAACCAGACCGCGGCCCCGAATGCTCTGTTCCAGCCAAGGGATGGCCCGGAATGAAATGGACATGGTCGGGCATATGGGGCCCGACCTCGGCGATCACGGCCCGCTTGACCGAGCCGACATCCGTGACCGTCGCGCCATCCTTGAGATGCGGCGCGATCTCGGCCGCAATCGCGCCCATCGCCCCCACCGGAACCGCCAAGACCACCAGATCAGCGTCCGCCACCGCCTCGGCGGCCGTGTCGGTCACCCGGTCCACGAGCCCGTCCTCGGCCGCAATCTTCCGGGTCTCGCCCGAACGGGCGGTGCCGACGATCTCGCCGGCAAACCCAGCCCGGCGCATGGCATGGGCCATGGACGAGGCGATCAGTCCGAGCCCGATTAACGCGACGCGCCCGTATTCCTTGCTCACGCCGCCGCCTCCCGCCACCGGGTGAGCGACCCGATCAACCGACCCGTTTGTTCGACATCGCCCACCGTCATCCGCAAGCCTTCCGGGAAACCGTAACCCGCCACTTGCCGGACGATAATCCCGTCTTCCAAAAGCGCGGCATTCGCCGCTTCGGCTTCAGCGCCATCGGCAAAGCGGGCGAGGATGAAGTTCGTCTCGCTGGGATCGGCAGCAATCCCCAATTGCCCGAGCGCCCCCAAAAGCCGCGCCCGCTGATCGGCGTTCAATGACTGGCAGCGGTCCACCCATTCCCGGTCGCGGACCGCCGCTTCGGCCGCCGCCATTTGAAGACCGGAGAGGTTAAACGGTTGCCGGATCCGGGTCATGACCTCGATGAGCCATTTGTCTCCGTAACCCCAACCGATCCGAAGCCCGCCGAGCCCGTAAATCTTCGAAAACGTACGTGTCATCAGTACGTTAGGCCGCGCACCCGCAAGGCGCGCTCCACCGCTATAACCGGCCGCATATTCCGTATAGGCCCCGTCGAGCACGACGACGATCCGCTCTGGGACCCGGTCGATCAGCTCGGCCAGCACGTCTTCCCCAACCATGGTCCCGGTTGGGTTGCCGGGATTGGTCACGAAGATGAGCCGTGTGCGCTCGGTGATGGCAGCAAGGATCGCCTCGATATCCACCCGCCGCTCGGTTTCGGGCACTTTGACCGGCCTGGCACCCGCCGCCCGGATCAGAACGGGGTAGAGCGAAAAGCCATGGGCGGTGTGGATGATCTCGTCGCCCGGCCCCGCGAACGCCTGGGTGACGAATTGGAGCACTTCGTCAGAACCCGCGCCGCATATGATCCGGTCCGGGTCGAGCCCGTGGATCTCGCCGATGGCGGTGCGGAGAGCCCCGTGGTCGGTCGACGGGTAGATATGAGCGGACGCGGCGGCCTCCGCCATGGCCGCCTGCGCCGAAGGCGGCGGACCAAGCGGGTTTTCATTCGAGGAAAGCTTCAGCGCATCTTGCCGCCCGGCAATGGCCGAGCGCCCGCCCTGATAAAGAGCGATGTCGAGAATTCCCGGTTGCGGTTGGGGCCTTTCGCCCATCGCGTCTGCCTCGATGCGTTACGAGCGTTTCGCATAGCGCGGCGGATCGAAGAGCGCCAGGGGCGCCGCTGTCACTTGCCGTCGAAGGCTGCGCGCGAAGCCAGGATCGCTGGCATATTCTCATAGCCCCACCGCGCCATAATCTGGAGCGGTTCTTGGACCCTTTCGCCGATCACAGTGAGCTCGTAGGTCACGACCCGGGGAAAGCCTCCCTGATCTTCACGGCTGATCAGCCCGTCCCGTTCGAGTGACCGCAAGACCTGTGTCAGCATCTTTTGGGAAATGTCCGGGATGTCCCGGCGGAGCTCGCCAAACCGCATCGGCCCGGCCGAAAGACCGATCAAAATGAGCACGCTCCATTTGTCGCCGATATGATCGAGCACTTGCCGGATCGGACAGGTTTCAGGGTCAAGGACCGCCGGTCGCGAGCTTACCGCCCTCACCGATCCGTGATCGGAATTCTCCATGGTTACCAAAAAGTGCCTTATCGCCAGCATTAGTTACCAACGGATACTAACGGGAACCAGACGCTTCGCAAGGGAGAATAGCAGATGCTTCTATTAAACCGCCGTTCGGTCCTGGCCTCTTTGGCCGCTGGATCCGCCGCCGCCTCCATCGGCCGCCCGCTCGCCGCCGCGCCCCAGGAATTTGACGTCTTTACCGCTTCGCCGATGGGCGCGTTCGTCGATTCCGTCGTGGTTTTGGGCGACGAAACCGGGCTCGTGATCGACGCCCAACTCACCCAAGCCGATGCGGTTGGACTCGCCGATCAGGTCGAGGCCAGCGGGCGGCGGCTTGAAACCGTTTTCATCACCCATATCCACCCCGACCACCTGATGGGCATCGCTGTGCTGAGCCAGCGCTTCCCCGACGCCAACTTTGTGGCCCATTCCGCGGTGGCCGAGATCCTCGGCCAGATGGGGGAGGGTATGTTTGACGAACTGAAGGGCAATCTCGGTTTTGCGCCGGGCGACACATGGACCCTGCCCAGCCCGATAGAGGGCGCGCTGACGCTCGAAGACGCGCGTTTCGAAGTCCTCGACCCGATCCGCGGCGATACGGGTGTGATCACCCCGGTGATCCTCCCTGAATTCGACGCGGTCGTCGCGTCCGACGTGGTCTATAACGGCACCGATGTCTGGCTCGCCGAGACCCTGACAGAAGAGGATTTCGCAGGCTGGCGCGCCTCCCTCGACTTGCTCGAAGCTTGCCCCGAGGCCGTCATCATCCCAGGCCATAGGGCCGAGGGCACCAGTGACGACCGGAGCGGCATCGCCCATACCCGCGAGAAACTTGGCCAATGGGAAGAGGCGCTCGCCGTCTCAACGGATCGGGCGAGCCTCGCAAAAGCGGTCCAGTCGATCATGGGCACCGATCCATCGAGCTTTTTTGCTCAAAACGCGATCAGCGCCGCCTATCCAGAGTAACTTGGTAGGAAAACGATGGAGGGTGGGCAATCTGCCCACCCGTCCCGTCGCCCTTAGTTCTGGGCGTAATATTCGATGACGAGGTTCGGTTCCATCATCACCGGGTAGGGCACGTCGCCGAGGCCCGGTGTCCGAACGAAGGTCGCCGACATCTTCGAGTGGTCAACCTCAAGGTAGTCGGGCACGTCCCGCTCAGGCAATTGGCTCGCTTCCAAAACGAGGGCCAATTGCTTGGACCGGTCCCGGATCGAGATCACATCGCCTTCTTTGACCCGGTAGGACGGAATGTTCACGCGCTTGCCGTTGACCAGCATATGGCCGTGATTGACGAATTGCCGGGCGGCGAAAATCGTCGGGACGAACTTCGCGCGGTAGACGACCGAGTCGAGGCGACGCTCAAGGAGGCCGATGAGGTTCTCACCGGTATCGCCCTTCACCCGTTCGGCCTCTGCAAAGATCCGGCGGAACTGCTTTTCGGTCAGATCGCCGTAATAGCCTTTGAGCTTTTGCTTGGCGCGCAGCTGGATGCCGAAATCTGACAATTTGCCTTTCCGGCGCTGGCCGTGCTGGCCGGGGCCGTATTCGCGCTTGTTTACTGGCGATTTCGGACGACCCCAGATGTTTTCGCCCATCCGGCGGTCGATTTTGTGCTTGGCAGAGGTGCGTTTGGTCACCGCTGATCTCCTTCTAAGGCGCAGGCTGCCGCCTGCTATGAAGGGCGTTGTCCTTTCCGTGCATGCTCGACTTGGCCGAACTAGCAGGGCGACAGGCATCCCCTTGCGGGGGCCACCAACACCAATGAGCGGCGGAGATAGACCGGGCGGGCACGGCCTGTCAATGCTTGGTGGGAGAGCTCAATGGCGTGGCGTCGCTTCCGACGAAAAGATCGCCGCTTCGCCTTGGGTAAGTGTCCGGCGGGCCGGGGCGCCGTAGGCTTTCGGATCGCCCGAAATGGCCGGAAGAAGGCCCAAGAGCCGGGCGCGCTGGTCTTCGCCAATGGTGGCAAGATCCGTCGAGGCCGGGTGAAAGCTCTCGGTTTCCACGCCATTCGCCCAGACGATCTGATGTCTGGGCAGGAGGATGTGGATGTAGGTCACATCCTGGAGCGTCCTGTCGGTGAGGATGCCCCGGTCGTCTTTCAGATCTTTTGCTGTCACCAGGACTTCCGGGGTGCCAAAAAGCGCTTCGGCGATCCGGCCCTGAAGGACGATCCGGTGCTGGGGCGACACGATCAGGTCGGGCTCGGGGATGGCTCCGTCGATGGCGCCCGATCGAATTCGGATCGGGCGGAGTTCGGGCATGGCGTAAAGCCGGGCGCCCGACATTCGGCGCGATCCAATCCAGAGGATTTCTTGGTCGCCGTCATCCTTGGTCGAGACCCTATCGCCTTCGCCCAAATCCTCCACCGGACGCAGCCCATCTGGCGTCAAAAGCCGTGTGCCCGGAGTGAAACAGATCACGCCCGTGGGCTCTTCGGTGTGGCGGATGATCTTCTCTTCGGGCGACCACGAGGAGGTGACGGTTAGCGGGCAATTTGCGGGGGGTAAGGGCCCGGTGAACACCAAAAGCGGGCGGGCAATTTCGGCCAATTCCACCATCTGGGCGCGGTAGTGCCGGCGCCCATCGCTGATCGTGAATGCGCGTTCGAAGACGGCGTCGTCGGCGTCGATCCCCGCCTTCCTGGCAGGGAGCGATTGTCCAAACATCCGCCGAACAGCCCGGGCCGCCGCCGCCCGGATGTCGTCTTCCCCGGAGGCCGCGTCACCCAGCGGCACCTCGACGCCGTAGCCGTCCCAGGACCAAGACACACCGGTCTCGATCCGGGCGATTGGGGCGCTCCGAACGTTATCGATGGTTGTGTGGGACCAGGGCACCGCATGCACCCGAACTGCCCCCGCGCAATCCTGCCTCGTCATTTTCGGCTTCTTACAGTCCGTTCCGTTGGGCTTTAGATAGCAAGCGCGCCGAAAAAGTTAACCTTTTTTTGGCCCGCATCGGTGCGCCCGGCCCTGCGCGGTCATTTTTGCAGCAGAAAAAGCAACCTTGGGGCGAGCAGGCGCAAACTCACCTGCCTCAACCGCATTTCGAATGGCCGCAGGACATGCATGTGAGGCAACCCTCGACCATCCGAAGGTCGAATTGCCCGCAAGAGGGGCACGCCTGGCCCCGAGGACCGTCGATATTGACCACTTCCGATTGTGGGTCGGATTTGAGGCCTAAGCCTTCGCCTTCGATAAAACCGATCGAAATGAGATGGCGCTCGATCACACCGCCGATGGCGGCAAGGATCGAAGGGACGTATTTGCCGCCCATCCAAGCCCCGCCCCGCGGGTCGAACACGGCTTTGAGTTCTTCGACCACGAAAGAGACGTCCCCGCCCCGCCGGAAGACGGCCGAGATCATTCGGGTCAGCGCCACGGTCCAAGCAAAGTGCTCCATGTTCTTCGAATTGATGAAGACTTCGAATGGGCGGCGTTTCCCGGCGGTCTCGATGTCATTGAGCGTGATGTAGATCGCGTGTTCGCTGCCTGGCCATTTGAGCTTGTAGGTCTGTCCTTCCAGGGCTTGGGGCCGGTCGAGCGGTTCGGTGATGTAGACGACATCGGCCGCGCCAGGATGGGCGACAACGGCGCGGGTATCTGAGTGTGGACTTTGAGTATTTGAGCCAGGATGAAGGGCTTCTTCGTCGCCTGGCCCCTCCCCTTCGCCGAAAAGGAGCCAGCGGGGGGTGACCGAGAGGGCTTCGGCCACGGCGCGAGCGTCGCGATTGGTAGGTTTGGCCGCCCCGTCCCAGGCGGCGATCCTGTCGGCCGGGACACCCGAAAGTGCAGCAAGGGCGGGGATATCGTCGATGCCGATGGCGGCGGCGGCGGCCTCGATGCGGGCCGCGATCGTGCCCGGGGCCGGTGCGGGGTCCGGGGCGGTGTTCGTTTCGAGTTTGGGTGCTTCGGTGACGCTGAGGACAGAACCTGTCACCGCGTTGGGCCGGTAAGTCGTGCAGCCTTTGCAGCCCGTATCCCAGGCTACCATGTAGACGTCTTTGAAGGCTTCGAAGGAGATGTCTTCGGGGACGTTGATTGTCTTGGAAATGGAACTGTCGACCCATTTTTGGGCGGCCGCTTGCATCCGCACGTGGTCGCTCGGCGCAATTGTTTGGGCCGTGACGCAATGGTCGGGCAACGGCGCGTCACCCTTCAGAGCCCGCCAAAGGCCGACGGCGTAATCGACCACCTCTTCTTCGGTTTTCGACCCGTCCTTTTGGAGGACTTTCCTTGTGTAGCTATGGGCAAAGACCGGCTCGATCCCCGAGGAGACATTGCCTGCATAAAGGCTGATCGTGCCGGTGGGCGCGATGGAGGTGAGAAGCGCGTTTCGGATCCCGTGGGCGGCGATGGCGTCGCGGACATCTTCGTCCATCCCATCGAGCGCGCCCGAAGCGAGGAACCCGTCTTTGTCGTAGAGCGGAAAGGCGCCTTTCTCCTCGGCGAGATCCACCGAGGCGAGATAGGCGGCGCGGGCCAGTGCGCGCATCCAGGCCTCGGTCTGGAGGGCTGCCTCTTCCGACCCGTAGCGGAGCCCCACCATCATCAACGCATCGGCGAGCCCCGTCACACCGAGCCCGATGCGGCGCTTGGCTTCGGCCTCTGCGGCCTGGGCAGGCAAGGGAAACCGGGACGCGTCGACCGTATTGTCCATCATACGAACGGCCACGGCGACCAGATCGGCGAGCTCGTCCTCATCAAGGGCGGCGGCTTCGGTGAAGGGGTCGCGGACGAGGCGCCCAAGATTGATCGAACCAAGTAGACAGGCGCCATAGGGCGGGAGCGGTTGCTCGCCGCAGGGATTTGTGGCGGCGATGGTCTCGGCATAGGCGAGGTTGTTGAGACGGTTGATCCGGTCAATGAAAATGACCCCGGGCTCGGCATAATCGTAGGTCGAGCGCATGATCTTGTCCCAGAGCGCGCGGGCCCGGGTGGTGGCGTAGATCTTGCCGTCAAAGACCAGGTCCCAGTCTCCATCGGCTTTGACGGCGTCCATGAAGGCGTCCGTTACAAGGACCGAGACGTTGAAATTTCGCAAACGGCTCGGGTCCGCTTTGGCGGTGATAAAGTCTTCTATGTCGGGGTGGTCGCAGCGCATCGTGGCCATCATCGCCCCCCGGCGCGACCCCGCGGACATAATTGTGCGGCACATCGCATCCCAAACATCCATAAAGGACAGGGGCCCTGACGCGTCGGCGGCCACGCCCGAGACGGCCGCTCCTTTGGGCCGAATGGTGGAGAAATCGTAGCCGATCCCGCCCCCTTGCTGCATGGTGAGGGCGGCTTCCTTGAGACCTTGGAAGATCCCCTCCATGGAATCTTCGATCGTGCCCATAACAAAGCAATTGAAGAGCGTCACGCTCCGGCCCGTGCCCGCCCCGGCTACAATCCGGCCCGCCGGCAGAAAGCGGAAGTCTTCAAGGGCTGCATAAAATTTGTCTTCCCAGGCCTCCGGGCTGGCTTCGACCGAAGCAAGCGCCTTGGCGATCCGGTGCCATGTGTCTTCGACGCTTCCGTCCACCGGCGTGCCATCGGCCTCCTTGAGGCGGTATTTCATATCCCAGATCTGTTCGGCGATGGGCGCAGCAAAACGGGTCATCGGATCGATTCGTGTTTGGAGACGGGTCGCCAGACTACCTCATATCCACAACCCATTGAACCCCCTGGCCGCTCAGCTACTGTATGATGTGTGGCTTGGGGACGACTCTGTGGATAAATACGTCAATCTCGTAAAGCTCTGCGTTGGTGCAACAAAGGTTGAGGATCTGTTGGCCTGGCAGAGCTCAGCCCGGGCGAAGTGCCCCGATGGACTTCCCCGCCATGTGACCCGGATGTGGCCCCGGCGGGAAGACGAGGTTTTGGCTGGGGGATCGCTCTACTGGGTATTTAAAGGGGTGATCCTCGCGCGCCAACGAATCCTTCGGTTTGATGAGGTTCGCGGGGTGGACGGGATCATGCGTTGCGGGCTCGTGCTGGAAGGGGACGTCCACCGGACCGATCCCCAGCCCCGCCGCGCCTTTCAGGGCTGGCGCTATCTGGCGCCTGGGGATGCGCCCCGGGACCTTCCTGCGGCGCGCGCCATGGAAAAGACGCTGCCGCCGGATCTCGAAGTGGCGCTGGCTGAAATCGGCCTTCGCTGAGCTTCAGGGGGTCTCGAGCTCGGCCGCAGGACTGTTCGTGTTGTTCGAAAGATGAATGTCCGATTTCTTCGCCAAGGCGGCAAGTCGGGCATGGGCGGTGATGGTTCTTGGATCGAAGGCAAAGCGGCGGATCTGAACGCCTTCGGCGAGGCCCGCCCGGTGGAGCGCGCGCTCGGTGTCTGCCTCGGGGAATAGCGCCCGGCCGAGCGCGTCGCATTCGTCCCTACTGAGGTTTAGGATCTCGATCTTTTCGGCCTCAAGAAGGACCGAGACGAGTGTCAGCGGCGGCACCCGTGCATAGGCCGATTGCTCGATGACGAGATGGAGCATGCCGGTTTCGATCTCCCGGTCGGCCCCGATCCGCGAAAGTTGCGCCTCGCCCGCCACCCGGATCCGGTCGAGGAGCCGACCTGCCTCGTCTTCTAATATAAGAGCCCGGCGCGCCTCGGCGGAGGGCACCGACAGGCCGTATTTTTCAAAAAGCCAAACAAACAAAAACATCAAGAGCGGCGCTTCGGCGATGGGGAGGGCCATGCGGGGCCAGATGGCCATGACTATAACGAAGGGCGACAGGGCCACGGTGTATCGCGCCAAGGCGTGTTCGAAAATCGCCCGCCAGAACACCCCTCGCCACGGAGGAACCCTCGGCACCAGGAAAAGGCCCAAGGACAGCACGCGTCGGGGGACCGATTTGGTCGTCAGAAGAGAGCGATTGACGATCCCGCCATGGGTCAGAAACACGATCATGGGCGAGGAGCTATGTGGGTCGGTCGCGCGAGCAAGGCCGGTGCCCCAAAAATGCCACAGCGATTGGGTATCTTGGATGTGAAGCGGTCGTGCCGATGGGAGAATTCCCGTTTTTGGGGTACTCTTTCGTCAAATTCACGAACGCAAGTGGTTGAGTTTCGTTCCGGTGCGTGTGCGGCCCGGAGCATTTGGTTCCTCCCTGACTGGACGGCCGCACTTCGGTGCGGCCTTTTTTTAGGTCGTCTCATGCGTCTATTGCGGCAATGAGGCCCGGGCCAGCGGCCTGGTTCGAATTCACCGCTGGATCAACCCGCGCTGTCTCCAAAAGATCCTCCGGCGCAGACGTCATGAGCGTTGCGGCGCCCTTGCCCGCCTCCCCGAGCCAGAGCGGCCAATCCTTGGCGTGAAGAATAACCGGCATGCGATGGTGGATCGGACGGAGTGCTTCGTTGGCCCCAGTGGTCACAATCGCCGCCGTCGCAAGGGGTGCCTCTCCTTTCGTCCAATCCTGCCAGATCCCAGCAAAGGCGATGGGCCCGCCGCCCTGGGGCCTGATATACCAGGGCAAGCGCTTTCCCGCGTCGTCTTTGGTCCATTCGTAGAACCCGCTGGCCGGAATGAGGCAGCGGCGCTCGCGGACGGAGTCGTGAAAGGCGGGTTTTTCGGCAATGGTCTCGGCCCGGGCATTGATCAAAAGGGGGCCGTCATTTTCCGCCTTCGCCCAGTGCGGAATAAAACCCCAGCGGAGCGCCCGGAGCCGCCGGGCGCCGACTTCGAAGGTGACCGCATGCACCCGGTTGGTGGGGCAAATGTTGTAATTCGGGACCTCCGGCAGATCGTTCGCCGGAACCGCCTCAAAGAGTGCTGAGAGCGCCTCGGACGGATCCGTGAGCGTGAACCGGCCGCACATCAGCGCGCCTCAACCGGCCGCCGCGATGGCAGATTTGTAGCGTGCGACCGCCTCGGGCCGCCAAACCTCGGAGCGGCGATAGTATTCCTCAAAAACCGGCACCCGGTCGTCGAGCGCGAGCCAGGGCGCTTTCGTCGACGTGTAAATATGGAGATCGGGCGGCAGGGCGTCGGGCTCGTCGAGCGTGCCCACCCGAACGAAACGAAAGATCGGCGGGCCGAAGGTGCCCCAAATGACGATTTGGCAATCGGGGCAGCGCGCTGCCGTATAGGGCCCGCCCGACGGCGTGGGCACAGGGCTTTCGAGCGGTTCGCCCTGCAAAAGCTCGACCCGGTCCGCCTCGATCCAAGCGTTGAGGATAAAGGCGGACCCGGTCAGCCCCTGGCACCACGTGCAATGGCAGCAATGGACTGTGAGGGGCCGGTCGGTCAGCCGGTAGCGGAGCGCGCCGCAGGTGCAGCCGCCGTCGAGCCCCTCAAACGCGCTCACTCGTTGATCGTGATCCGACCGTCGAGATAAGGCGCGTAAGGCGCGTTGGCGGCCAGGTATTCCGCCGTCACATCCGCAAGGTCCGGACCAAAGTCATAGGCGTTCTCAGCGTTGACGAACATCTCATATCCGTCGCCACCGTTCCGAATGAAGTTATTGGAAACAACGCCGTAGACCTTGTCCATCTCCAGGGGCACAAAGCCTGACCCTTCATCGACCATGATGTCTGAGATCCGTTCGCCGGTGGGGGCCGATTTGGTGATCGTGTATTTGAGCCCGGCCACTTGAGCGAAACGTCCCGTCGCATCGGGGTCGTCATATTGCTTCACCGCATTTTCGAGGGCGGCTTTCAGCGTCTCGCCAGTAATCGAGAAGGTCGAAAGCGTGTTCTGGAACGGCAGCACCGTGAGGACTTCGCCTTTGGTGATCTCGCCGGCGTCGATCGAAGCGCGGAGCCCGCCGCCATTGGCTAAAGCGATCTGAATGCCCTGGTCTTTGACCCGGTCGAGCATCGCATCGGCGACCAGATTGCCCATTTCGCACTCTTCAGCCCGGCAGAAGGTCCGGTCGCCTTCAATGGGCGCGGTGGATTCAGAAACAACCTCATTGCGCACCTCGTCGAGGGGGCCAGCGAGCTCCGAAAGCCGTGCGAGGGTCGCGGCATCTTCCTCGACACCGGCATCGAGAAGCACCGGTTCGCCTTCGGCCGACATCAAGTTGCCGTCATCGTCGAAGGTCAGCTCAAGCTCGCCAAGGTACTTCCCGAAGGCGAAGGCTTGGACGATAGGGACGCCTTCCGTCATCGTTGGATAAGGACCCGCTGCGCCGTCATCGGTGTTGGACAAAAGCGTGTTCGAATGCCCGCCCACGATGAGGTCGAGCCCTTCGGTGTTGAGCGCAATCACCAAATCCGTTGGATATCCCGAATGGCTGAGAAGGATGATCTTGTTGACCCCGTCCGCTTCCATCGCGTCGATCTCGGCTTGGATCGCCGGAGACGGATCGGTGAAAATGATGTTGGGCCCGGGGCTCGAAAGCTCATCATTGTTGATCGGGGTAACGCCAATAACCCCGATCCGCTCGCCCGCCTTTTCGAGCACGACCGATTTCTGGATGATATCCGCAAGGGCTGGCTCGCCGGAGATATCCGCGTTCGACATCAAGACCGGGAATTCGACACCGCCCACGAATTTCGCCAAGCCTTCCGGGCCATTGTTAAACTCGTGGTTGCCCACCGCCATCGCGTCATAACCGAGCTTGTTCATCATCTCGGCTTGGACATCGCCTTCGTAGAATTGGAAAAAGAGCGTACCTTGGAATTGGTCGCCGGCATCAACCAGAAGGAAATTGTCGTGCCGGGCCTTGGCTGCTTCGACGGCCGTGACCATGCGCGCCATCCCGCCAAAGCATTTGCCTTCGGTGTTATCGTCCGGCGAACAGGTGGAATTAAAGCGGCTGATCGGCTCGAACCGATCGTGGAAATCGTTGGTGTGCAGGACGGTGATCTTATACTCAGCCGCCGCGCTCCCCGCGGAAAGCACAAGGGCCCCCGCCATCATAATGACATGTCGCATCATCTTCCCCCTGAACATGGTTTGGTCCTAGCTTCGCCTTTTCGCCCAGGGCTGTAAATCCTCCATAACAATGGGTGGCAACGAGGCTTGACCGGGCCGCCCCTCCGGTCCACTTCCCCTCCCATGTTCGTCTACAAGATCTTCCGCGCGCATGAATTTCAGGCATTCGAAGAAGCGGGGCGGAGCGACGGCGCTCCAATCGATCTCGAAGACGGCTATATTCACCTTTCAACCTCTGATCAGGTGCCGGGGACGCTCGAAAAGCACTTCGACAGCGAAACCGGCCTCCGCCTTCTGGCCATTGAAGAACGCCGGCTGGGGCGGGCACTCAAATGGGAACCGTCCCGGGGTGGTTCGCTTTTCCCTCATCTTTACAGGACCTTAAAGGCCCGCGACGTGGCGTGGTCCGCCCATATTCCCTATTATAACGGCCGCCATCTGGTGCCCACGGCCCCGGGATGAAAGTCATTGAACGGGCCGGGCTGGCGCTCTTTCATCGGCTCGACCCAGAGCGGGCCCACGATCTGTCGCTTCTTGCCCTCCGGACCGGGCTGGCTCCCTCGCCGGGCCCGGTGACCTCCCCGCGCCTTCGCTGCGAGGTAGCGGGGCTCAAGTTCGATAATCCGATCGGCCTCGCCGCGGGTTATGACAAGAATGCAGTTGCCCTTGGGCCTTTGTTGCGGGCGGGGTTTGGCTTTCTCGAAGTGGGTGCGGCCACGCCCCGTCCCCAACCGGGCAATCCCAAACCCCGTCTTTTTCGGCTTGCCGAGGACCGGGCCGTGATAAACCGGTTCGGGTTCAACAATGACGGGGCTGGGACCATCGCGGCCCGCCTTGCGGCCCGGCCAAAGGGTATCCCGGTGGGCCTCAACCTCGGAGCCAATAAAACGAGCGCCGACCGGACGGCGGATTACGGAGAGGTCCTGCGACAGGCCGGGGCCCATGCCGATTTTGTCACCGTCAATGTCTCTTCGCCCAACACAGAACGGCTCCGCGACCTCCAGGGCCAAGAGGCCCTTGCTGCGCTCCTGGCGTCGGTATTAGCGGCCCGGTCGGAGGCGGGTCTTTCTTGCCCGGTCTTTCTCAAAATCGCCCCCGATCTTGAGGACGGCGATATCGATGCAGTGGCCGAAACGGTCGCCCATGCTGGGATCGACGGGCTAATCGCCACCAACACGACGCTCGACCGTCAAGGCCTTCAGAACCCGCAGGGGCGCGAGGCAGGCGGGTTATCCGGCGCCCCGCTTTTTGAGCGCTCGACCCGGGTTCTTGCGCGGTTTTCCCGTGCCTTAGGTCCTGACCTCCCGATCATCGGCGTCGGCGGCGTGGGCTCAGGCGAGGAGGCCTACGCCAAGATCCGCGCCGGGGCCTCGGCAATCCAGCTTTATACGGCGATGGTCTACCGGGGCCTCTCCGTGATCTCTGAAATCGCAAAGGGCCTCGAGGCATGCCTTGCTCGCGACGGATTCGAGAGCCTTGCTGAGGCAGTGGGAACCGGGCGCGCCGATTGGCTCTGAGGGCGGCGGAAACCGAGCCCGGTTTCCGGGTCGATTTCTGCGAGCAGAAATCGTTATCGCCCGGCCGCGGCCCGCTCAAGTTGAGGATACCAAGCACCAAGCGTCACCCCGCGCGTCACGAAGGACAATAAAAGGCTCGCCCAAAGCCCGTGATTTCCAAAGGCCGGGACCAGGGTGAAGATCCCCACCGCGTAAACACTCGCCGCCACAATCATCGAATTCCGCATCTGCCGCGTGCGGGTGGCGCCAACATAAATTCCGTCAAACATCCATGCAGCCACCCCGGAAAATGGCGCCAGAACCATCCAGATGAGAAAGCTCTTCGCCTCTATGCGCACGTTTTCGGCCGTCGTCATGGCATCGATCCCAAGGGGCCCAGCCAAAAGGAAGAGGATCGCCAGAGCAAAGACCATCCCCGCGCCCCAGGTCCCGGTGAGTACCGCGCTCCGCCGGAGCCGCGCCCGGTCGCGGGCGCCCATCGCCTGGCCGACCAGTGTTTCGGCCGCATTCGCGAACCCATCGAGCGCATGGGTGGTCACGTAAAGAAACTGCATGAGGATCGTGTTGGCCGCCAAGGTAACGTCGCCAAGCGCCGATCCAGTGCGGACAAAAAAAATAAACATTGTCTCTAAGATCGCGGTCCGGAGAAAGAGGTTGCCGTTAAGGACTGCAAGCTCGGCCAAGCGGTGTGGGGCAAAGATCCGCTGCCAATCCCGCCAGCCCGGCCGGCCAAAGGCGTCGCGGCAGAGCCAAAGACCGAAACCAAGGCCGGACCATTCGGCAATGAAAGTGGCCCAGGCCACCCCTGGCACGCCCCAGCCCAGGCCGATGACAAATATTAGATCAAGGACGATGTTGAGCCCGTTCATGGCGATTTGGACCGCGAGGATGGCGCGGGTCCGTTCCGCCGCGATCAGCCAGCCAATCACCGCATAGCCTGCGATCAGCGCGGGCGCCGACCAAATCCGGATGCCGAGATAGGCCCCCGCCAGGGGACTGACCTCCGCGCTCGGCTGGGTCACCCAAAAGGCGGCGCGAAATAGAGGGATTTGGAGAAGGATCAGAGCGAGCCCTACAAGACCACCGATCGCCAAAGCGCGGGTGAGATGGGCATCGGCCTCTTCTCGGTCGCCCGCACCCAGGGCCTGGCTCGTGAGCCCCACGGTGCCCATGCGAAGAAATCCAAAAACCCAATAAAGCGACGATAGGATCAGCGCGCCCATCCCCACGGCGGCAATTGGAGCGGCTTCGCCGAGCTGGCCCACAACGCCCGTGTCTACGATCCCGAGGATCGGAACGGTCGCGTTTGAGACGACGATGGGGAGTGCAATCCCCAAAACCCGACGGTGGGTGATGGCCCCGCCGCCCCGGGTAGCCTCACGCCCAAGCCGTGCGTCAGTCACCGCTTGCGCCCGAAGCTTGCCGCGTGTCTGGCCCCGTGTCTGGCCAAGTGTCTGGTCCGACATCTGGCATCAGAAAGTGCCCGGTGGCCTGGGCGAAAAGCCTGTTCCGATTGTCTTGCCAGGCCTCCACATGAACGCTCGCATAGCGTCGCCCCGACCGGTTGACCCGAGCCCGAGCATAAGCGTCGCGCGGCAGGCCGCTGCGGAGAAAATCGGTGGTGAAATCGATGGTTTTGGGAAGCCGCGGCAGGCGCCCGGCTTCAAGGTCGTCGATGGAGACCTCGCCGCTCTCGATCTGCTCCCAAAGCCCCGACCAGGCCAATTCGATGATCGCTGCGATCTCGAGAAACGCCGCGATCGCTCCGCCATGGAGCGCGGGAAGGAGCGGGTTGCCAACGAGGTCGTCCTTGAAAGGCAGGAGCGCGGTCAATTCGTCGCCACGCCGGTCGAAACGCACTCCGATCCTTTGGATGTAAGGCACTCCACCCACGAGGGCCGCGAGAGCCGTGTCGCGGCGGATTTTGATCACTCCAACCGGTTCGGGCCTGTCCCGCGCTTTCATTCCTGGCTCCGGCGTTTGAACGTGAAGGCCGCCGCGGCCGTGGCCACAGGGTGATCGGGGTCGTCGTCAAGGGCTTCGGCCCGCACGAAAGCCACCGTGGGCGTCACATGAAAGCAATGGGCCGCGGCCCGCACGGCCGCGCCGGGCTTTGCGGCCCGCATATAGTCGATCCGAAGATTGAGGGTCGCCGTGTCGCCACCATTTTCAGGGTGATTGAGTACCGCGGCCCCGCAGGCCGTGTCGATAAGAGCCGAAACCGCGCCCCCATGGAGCACGCCTGTGGACGGATCGCCCACCAGCCCCGGATGATAGGGCATCTCGACCACCGCTTCCCCGTCGCCCACTCGAGAGAGGCTCAGGCCAAGGTCCTTGGCATGGGGAAGGGCGGCCAAAAACACCTCCGCCGCCTTTTGTTTTGTGTTCTTGGCCATTTTTGGCTCCATTCACCCTGATCTAAACGGGCTCGGCCCAGACCTGCCAGCCCCAATCCAGTTGATTGATCGGTGAGCACGATTTGCTTAGTCTTTAAGCATGGAGGAGCGGATTAATTTTAAAGACATGTGCGCGCGGTTTGACGTCACACCGCGCACGCTCCGCTATTACGAATACATTGAACTGCTTTCACCGGAGCGCGACGGCCGGGCCCGTTATTATGGTTCCCGGGAAGTTGCGCGCCTTACCCTCATCCTAAGGGGCCGCCGGTTCGGCTTTTCCCTCGAAGAAATTCGCCAATGGTTAATGATCTATGAAGAGGATGGCAGCGAGGCGCAAATGGCAGAATGGGTCCGCCTGGCGGACCGCCAATTGAGCACCTTAGCCACCGACCGAGAAGAGCTCGAACGGACCATCGACGATCTGCAATCGCTTCGCGACCGGGTCGCGGCCACGTTGAAATAGTGTTTTCGCCCCAAATGACGCCACGTATTCGGCGTCCTGGCCGCGATGGGACTTGCGAAGTGGCCATGTGATCGCCACCCCTTTCTCGACAAGAGGAAGTCACATGCGACAAGTCGAAGACCACGAAATCCTGTCGATCCGCGAAATGTGCGAGGCCTTCGAGGTGACGGCGCGAACCCTTCGGTTTTACGAAGCCAAAGAACTGATCCAGCCGATCCGCGAAGGTCAGCGCAGGATCTACACCAAGCGCGAGCGCGCGCGGCTGAAGCTCATTCTCCGGGGACGGCGCTTTGGGTTTTCGCTCGAGGAGATCCGCCAGCTTCTGGAACTCTACGATCTTGACAATAAGGGCGAAATCCAACTCCGCGCGGTCTATGAGGCCGCCCGAGACCGGCTCTCGGACATGGTGGCCCAACGCGACGAACTGACCACCTCGATCGCCGAACTCGAAGACCAACTGGCCTGGGGAAAAAGCGTGCTCGACCGCATGTCACCCGGCCAGGACGCCGCAGAATAGCGCCAGACCAAGGCCAGACAAAGGGATACGCCCATGCCGAGCTACACCGCACCGGTCAAAGATCTGCAATTCGTCCTCCACGATGTCCTGGGGATTTCCCAAGGCGAGGTTGAGGGGTTCGACGAACTCGACCGTGAAACAACCGGCGCGATCTTCGAAGAGGCCGCAAAACTCTCTGAAAACGTTCTTGCTCCCCTTAATCCGGTCGGCGACCGGGAAGGGTGCAGTCTGGAGAACGGCGTCGTGCGCACCCCGAACGGTTTTAAGGACGCCTATGAGCAGATGCGGGCCGGCGGCTGGATGGGGCTCGATGCTGATCCCGAGTTCGGCGGCCAGGGCATGCCCTACCTCATGGGCACGGCCGTGGGCGAGATGTTTGTTTCTTCCAACATGGCCTTTAATATGTATCAAGGCCTGACCCACGGCGCTTATTCCGCCATCCACGCCCATGGGAGCGCGGAGCAAAAGGCCAAGTACCTGCCGAACATGATCGACGGCATCTGGTCAGGCACGATGAACCTCACCGAGCCCCAATGCGGCACCGATCTTGGGCTGATCCGCACCAAAGCCGAGCCGCAAGCCAATGGGACCTATCGGATCACCGGTCAGAAAATCTGGATCTCGGCCGGCGAGCATGATCTGTCGGAGAACATCATCCACTTGGTTTTGGCCAAAATTCCGGGCGGGCCCGAGGGGACGAAAGGGATTTCGCTGTTCATTGTTCCGAAATTTCTCGTCAACGAAGACGGTTCCTTGGGCGAGAGAAATCACCTCTCCTGCGGCGGTCTCGAAGAGAAAATGGGCATTCACGGCAATTCGACCTGTGTGATGAACTATGACGGCGCAACGGGCTGGCTCATCGGCGAAGAGAATGCTGGGCTGAAGGCAATGTTCACAATGATGAACGAAGCCCGCCTCGGGGTAGGGCTCCAAGGCTATGCCCAAGGCGAAGTTGCTTATCAAAATGCCCTTGGCTTTGCCCGCGACCGCCTGCAAGGGCGCGACGTGACGGGACCGAAAAACCCCGATGGGCCGGCCGACCCGATCATTGTTCACCCCGACGTCCGCCGGAACCTCTTGCACCAAAAGAGCTTTACTGAAGGGGCGAGGGCGTTTGTGATGTGGGGCGCCTATCTCATCGACAAGGCCAATGGGGGCGATGCGGAGGCCGACGCGCTCATCTCGCTTCTGACCCCGGTCATAAAAGGGTTTTTGACCGACAAAGGGTTCGACACGGCGGTCCTTGCCCAACAGACGCTCGGTGGGTCAGGGTTCACCCGGGAATGGGGGCTCGAACAATTCGTCCGCGATGCCAGGATCACGATGATCTATGAGGGGACGAATGGGATCCAAAGCCTCGATCTCGTAGGCCGAAAGCTCGGCCAAAACGGCGGCAAGACGGTCATGGGCTTTTTTGACCTGGTGAAGGGCTTTTTAAAGGAAAACGAGGGCGATGAAGGGCTCAAGGCCGACTTCCTCGATCCTTTAAAATCCGCCTCCAAGGATCTCCAAGCGGCGGGGATGTATTTCATGGCCGAAGGCATGAAGAACCCCAATAATGCCCTCTCCGGGTCCTACGATTTCATGCATCTTTTCGGCCATGTTTGCCTTGGGCTGATGTGGGCGCAGATGGCAAAGGCGGCCCAAGACGCCCTGGCCAATGGCTCAAGCGACCAAGCTTTCTACGAGGCCAAGCTCGCGACGGGGCGCTATTATATGGCCCGCCATTTGCCAGCCACCGCGATGCATTTGACGCGCATCCAATCCGGCGCCGACCCGGTCATGACCCTCGAAGCGGCGAATTTCTGATGCCCAAACGGCTCCGCCTCACCCGGCGCATGCCCATCGCGATCACCGAGGACGCCCACCGTCGGCTGAAGAAATTCGCGCAGGAGGCCGGCCTTGAGGAAGGCGAGGCGCTTTCGTTTCTCTTTGAGAATTTCGACTCCGTCACCGACAGCGAAACGCTCACCCACCGGCTGCGGCTATTCAATTCTGAGCTTGAGGCGCGGAAACGGTGAAGGCGCGTGTGCGGAGAGCGGAGGTTCGCCTCCGGCGGGAGTATTTTTGCCAGGATGAAGGGGCCGGGTGGCGCCAAGCCTCAAGCCCGGCGGCTCCACCCCACTCCCGGACCGAAACGAGACCCGGTGCGCGGGGCTTCACCCTGGGCGGTCATCGGCTCTCCAGCCTGTACCGCAACCCGATAAAGAGCCGATTAACGTTAATGGCCGGTAAACCGGTCCCTTCATCCTGGCCCAAATACTCCACGGGGGTGTGGGGGTGTGAAACCCCCATTCCGGCCTCAAAATAAGGACCCGACCGATGACCGACGCCTATATCTACGACGCGATCCGGAGCCCCAGAGGCAAAGGGAAGAAAGACGGCAGCCTTCACGAAGTGACCGCAGTCCGCCTGTCAACCGAGATGCTCAACGCCGTTAAAGACCGGAACAATCTCGAAGGCCATGCGGTCGAGGACGTGATCTGGGGCAATGCAACTCAAGTCGCCGAACAGGGTGGCTGCCTGGCGCGTTCTGCGGTCCTCGGCTCAGATCTCGACGAGAGGATCCCCGGCCTTTCGATAAATCGCTTCTGCGCTTCCGGCATGGAAGCGGTCAACCTCGCGGCCAACCAGATCCGTGGCGGGGCGGGCGAGGCGTACATTGCCGGCGGTGTCGAATGTATGAGCCGCGTGCCGATGGGTTCGGACGGGGCGGCCATCGCGGTCGATCCGACCTTGGCGATGAACACCTACTTCGTCCCCCAAGGCATCTCCGCCGACATCATCGCCACTGAATACGGCATCAGCCGCGATGACGCAGACGGGTTTGCCGTCGCCTCCCAAAACCGTGCCAAGGCCGCGTGGGACGAGAACCGGTTCGAGAACTCCATTGTCGAGGTCAAAGACCAAAACGGGCTCACCATCCTCGACAATGACGAATTCATGCGCCCAGGCACCGACATGCAATCCCTCGGAGCCCTCAAAGCTTCCTTCAAAGACATGGGCGAGGTGATGCCGGGTTTTGATCAGGTGGCGATCCTCAAATACCCCCATTTGGAGAAGATCAACCATATCCACCATGCGGGGAACTCGTCCGGAATTGTTGACGGCGCCGCGGCGGTGCTCGTGGGCTCGAAGGAGTTTGGCGAGAAAAACGGATTGAAACCCCGCGCCCGGATCCGCGCGACTGCGAAAATTGGCACCGATCCGACCATCATGCTCACTGGCCCCGTCCCGGCCACCGAGAAAATCCTCGCCGATAGCGGGATGGCGATCTCCGACATCGACCTTTTCGAGGTCAACGAGGCGTTTTCGTCCGTTGTCTTGCGGTTCATGCAGGCCTTTGACGTCGACCACGGCAAGCTCAACGTCAACGGAGGTGCCATCGCCATGGGCCATCCCCTTGGCGCCTCTGGTGCCATCATCATCGGGACGCTTCTCGACGAAATGGAACGGGCCGACAAAGAGATCGGTCTTGCCACACTCTGTGTCGCCTCCGGCATGGGGGCCGCCACCATCATCGAGCGGGTCTGAGCCCCGCGCCAATCCGCCAACCTGTTCAAAGACACCGGAACGAGCTCCGGGGGAGGACCAAATGCCTGAATTTACAATGACTAAGGACGGCGACGGTGTCGCGACCATTCTCTGGGACACGCCCGGAAAGTCGATGAATGTGATGTCGGAGACCGGGTTTTTCGAACTGGAGAAACTCGTCGACGTAGCGCTGGCCGATGATGGCGTCAAAGGCATTATCCTGACCTCCGGCAAAGACGGCACATTCGCGGGCGGGATGGATCTGAACGTTCTGGCGAAAATGAAAGAGCGCGCCGGCGACAACCCGGCAAAAGGCATGTTCGACGGACTGATGGAGATCCACGGGATCCTCCGGAAAGTCGAACGCGGCGGAATGGACGACAAAAACAAAGGCGGCAAACCGATCATTTGCGCCCTTCCGGGGACGGCCCTCGGGATCGGATTGGAAGTCCCGCTCGCCTGCCACCGGATCATCGCCGCCGACAACCCGAAGGCCAAGATCGGGCTTCCCGAAATCATGCTCGGCATCTTTCCCGGCATGGGCGGCACCACCCGGCTGATCCGCAAATTGGGCGCGATGGCCGCCTCGCCGATGCTCTTGGAAGGACGGCTCTTCGAGCCCAAAAAAGCTGCCGCGGCGGGGCTGATCGACGAGGTGGTTCCGGCCGATCAACTCCTTGAAAAAGCCAAGGAATGGGTGCTTTCGGCAGGAGAAGCCGACATTGTCAAACCCTGGGATGCGAAGGGCTACAAAATGCCCGGCGGTGCCCCTTACACGCCCCAGGGGTTCCAAACATACGCGGGGGCCTCGGCCATGGTCGGCGGCAAAACCAAGGGTGTCTACCCGGCCGCAAAGGCGCTTCTGGCGGCTGCCTATGAAGGGGCCATGGTGCCGTTCGATACCGCCCTTCGCATCGAGGCGCGCTGGTTTACCAACATCCTGATGAACCCCTCGTCTTCAGCGATGATCCGGGCGCTGTTCATCAACAAGGAAGCCCTTGAAAAAGGCGCCAACCGCCCCGCGATGAACGACCAGAGCGTTAAGAAAGTCGGGGTGCTCGGCGCTGGGATGATGGGTGCGGGCATTGCCTATGTGGCGGCAAAAGCCGGGATCGAAGTGGTCTTGATCGACCAGGACCAGGCCGCAGCGGAAAAAGGTAAGGCCTATTCGGAAGGCATTCTCGACAAGGGGATCACCCGGAAAAAGGTCACTGAGGAGACCAAGGCCAAGACCCTGGCCCGCATCACTGCGACGAACGATTACGCAACTCTAAAAGGCGCCGATCTCATCGTCGAGGCTGTGTTCGAGGACCCTGGCGTGAAGGCCGACGTCACCAAAGCCGCCGAAGCGGCCGCGGGGGCGGATGTGATCTTTGCCACCAACACCTCAACGCTGCCGATCACCGAACTGGCGAAGGCCAGCGGGAACGCAGAGCAGTTTATAGGCATCCATTTCTTCTCTCCGGTCGACAAGATGCTCCTTGTCGAGATCATCAAGGGTAAGGCCACCGGAGACCGGGCTGTTGCCAAGGCGCTCGATTTCGTTCGCCAGATCAAAAAGACCCCCATCGTGGTCAACGACGCGCGGTTTTTCTACGCCAATCGCTGCATCATCCCCTATCTCAACGAAGGGATCCGCATGGTGGGCGAAGGGGTGAACCCGGCCCTCATTGAGAACGCGGCGGCCCTTTTGGGGATGCCCGTGGGGCCACTCCAACTTGTCGATGAGACCTCGATCGATCTCGGTGTCCGCATCGCAAAAGCAACCAAAGCCGCCATGGGCGAGGCCTATCCCGACCGAGCCGTCGACGATGTGCTCTTTTGGCTCGCCGACGAAGGCCGGTTGGGGCGGAAAGCCAAGGCGGGCTTTTACGCCTATGACGAAAAAGGCAAACGCTCCGGTCTCTGGGAGGGGCTCGGCGCGAAATTTCCGGTAGCGGCGGAGGGACCCGACCTGACGGAGGTCCAGCACCGTCTGATCCTGGCCCAGGTCCTTGAAGCGGTCCGGGCCCTTGAAGACGGTGTTCTCACCGACATTCGCGAAGGCGATGTCGGGGCGATCCTCGGTTGGGGCTTTGCACCTTGGTCGGGCGGGCCCTTTTCTTGGCTCGACATGATCGGGGCTGGCAAAGCGCTCGAGATGACCGAAGCCCTGGCCGAAAAGCACGGGGACCGGTTCGCCGCACCTCAACTCTTGAAGGAAATGGCCGCGTCCGGAGAGACCTTCTACGACCGGTTCGCCCCGGTCGCAGCGGCGGCCTAGGCCGCGCCGGCCTGCGAGTAAACGCGCCGGCGGCGGAAAGGCGTCGCCGGTTTCGCTTTTGCCGCGAGGCCCGGGCAGCGCATCATCGTGCCGCCCATACATTCAACGATCGAGGCTTCGGCAAAGCGGAGGTCAACCACCTCCAAGAGGTCCACCGGCATGACCCGGCATATGCCGCGGATGCCCACAAGGGCGGCTGCGGGGATCAAAAGGGTCGGGTCATCAAACATCCGCCGGGCGACTTCGCGGCGGAGCACCACATGCTGGCCGGGCAAGAGATAGAACGCCTCGGCCGGGCCCAATGCCCCGTCCGGCACATAGATGATGCCATTTGGCCAAAGCGAGCGGATCTCGGCGCCGAATGTCCGGGTCCGCACCTGGAGAACCGGGCGACCAAACCCGTCATCGCAGACCACGCGGTCCCCGATGCCGATCTCTTCGACAGGACACCAGCCGTCGCCAGTCAACACGTTGGTCCCGGCGGTCAAGCCACCGATCCCCAGGGCCCGCCGGGCGGCCCCAGCCGCGGCGTTGTCGCCGAGAGGTTTGCTCGTGTCCGGCCTTACGCGCATGTTACCAACATCGAATGGGTATCCCCGCCCGTTAATCATCCGGACCACTAACGGTCTCAATCTCGGCAGAATTATGGCAAGATCGCGGCCGATTTGGGCAGACGCCCGGTCGGCCAGCCTGTGTTACATTTGGGACAAAGGCCTAAAATTCATAGCCAAATCTGCCGATATCGGCAGAGGCGATCACCGCCACGTGGGCACGGGTCGCGGCGTCATAATAGTCGCGATAATTGGCCCGCCGGTCGGAAAAGTTAAGGCGGGGCAAGTCGAGCCTGAAGTCCAAATGATCCCAAAATGGCTGGAGGTCGTCGGCCGCGCACTCGATCCGGGCAAAGATTGCGGGATGCTCCTGGCCCGTCCGGTCGGTCACGTATTGGGCGGCAGGGCTCCCTTCGATCCCCTGGGCAACGGCGGGGTCGGCTACAAACTCCCCGAAGCCAAGCGTCTTTGCCGCCCGGACAACGGGGTGGTCAAAGGTCGCGTCGCGAGCCCAAGCGTAATAGCTCACGAGCCTGTCCCACGGATTGCGAACCAGTGTCACGACCTGAAGTTTGGCGATCTCTTCCGGGCTCAGGATCCCGTCAATGTCGGCCAAGGTGCTGTGTTTCCAAAGTCGGCCCGCCGTTTGAAGCCCTTTCAACCGGCCCTTCCGGCGCCGCGCCTTCGGTGTGTCCCCGATCAACAGATCATCCGACATCGCGCGGGTTTCGAGCGCGGCCGCGAAGGAGGTCCCACCCGTCTTTGGAATATGAACAAAGATATACCGGCGCCCGGGCGAGATGATCATAGGGCCATAGCTAGGCCCTCTCTGTTCCAGTCACCAGACCGGCCGACCCCGTTGAAACCGAAAGGCCCCGGTTTTAGGGTTCGAATGAGGGATCAGGGGGACGGAGTGACCGCGCTCGACGAATACCAGCGCCTCGAAGCGGCGGGGATCTGGCGGCCGGGAAAATCCGACCAGCGCCGGAACGTGGTCGTCGCCATCGGCTCGGCATCCCTCACTGTCAAAGACATGGCGGATGTGGCCTTGGCCCATTGGTCGCTTCCGGCGCTCGACCGGGTCAATCCTGGCGTCGCCCCTGCCATTTATCGCCCCGCAAAGGACGCGCCCGATCGGTTGGAAATCGCCGATAAGGAGATGATCGACGCCATCGAGAAGGTCCGGCGGGCGGTCAACAAGGGCCGGTCGAAACCAGGGAAGTTGCGGATCAGCATTGTGGCCGCCGTCCTTCTGTCGTTCGGGGCGGCCGTAGCGTTTTGGGCACCATCGGCCATCCGGAACCAGGCCGCGGCAATCCTGCCGCCAGCAGCCCGGGATGCGATTGGCGCCGATCTCTTACGCCACATGGAGCGGATCGCCGGTGCGCCATGTGCCACGCCGGAAGGCCAGGCGGCGCTCAACCGTCTGACCGCCAGCGTCGTGCCAGAAAGGATGGCGCGCGTGATGCCCGACGCGCTCGTGGGGGCCAAAGCCCTGCCCGGTGGGGTGATCCTGCTCGGCCGGGGCATTGTCGAAGACCATGACACGCCTTTCGTAGCCGCCGGATATCTGGTCGAAGCCGATCTCAAAGGGGAGGCGCGGGATCCCATCCGCGCGCTTCTCGACGATGCGACCCTCGTTGAGGCGGGCCAGCTTCTGTCGACGGGGCGCCTGGCGGACCGGGCCCTGGCCGCCCATGCGGCGCGCCTTGCCCAAGGGGGCCCTCCGGCGCCCGCCGATGCCGAGATAGTGGCCCGCTTTGCCGCTCTTGGCCTTCCGGCAGCGCCTTACGCCTACGCGCGCGACATTTCCGGTGAAACCGTCCTTGGCCTTATCGAGGCCGACCCGGTGCCCGTCTCTTCAGCCAACCCGCCCATCGATGACGGGGCGTGGATCGCACTCCAAGGGATCTGCGAAGGCTGAAGAGCGCTTACTGCGTGCCGAACATCCTATCGCCGGCATCGCCGAGACCGGGGACGATGTAGCCCAGCTCGTTCAGCCCCTCATCGAGGGCAGCGGTGACGATGGGCACGTCGGGATGGGCCTCTTTCATTCGCGCGACACCTTCGGGAGCGGCCAAAAGGCAAAGAAACCGGATGTCCTTTGCCCCCGCCTCCTTCAGAAGATCGATCGCAGCTGCCGAGGAATTCCCCGTCGCAAGCATTGGATCGACCGCAATAGTCAGTCGCTGGCCAAGCCCATCGGGGAGCTTGCAGTAATACTGCACCGGTTTCAGGGTCGCCTCGTCTCGGTAAAGCCCCACAAAACCGACCCGCGCCGAGGGAATGAGGTCAAGCATCCCGTCAAGGAGCCCGTTGCCCGCCCGCAGGATCGAAACAAGGGCGAGCTTTTGGCCCGCGAGAATGGGCGCATCCATCGCCTTGAGCGGGGTCTCCACAGGGCGCGTGGTCATCGGCAAGGACCGGGTGACCTCGTAGGCCAAAAGCATCGAGATTTCTCTTAGAAGCTGGCGAAATACCGCCGTTGGGGTGGCCTTGTCGCGCATCAGCGAGAGTTTGTGCTGCACAAGGGGGTGATCGACTAGGGTGAAATGGGTCTCGGGGATCATCGGGCGCTCGGGCGTTCGTTTGGGCTAAACCCGGGCTAGCGCTTGGCAAAGGCGGCGTAAAGCGGGGCGGGCACGCATGGAGGCTCCGGATCTTCGTCCGGAGCCGGTTTCTTCCCTTTTTTTGCCCAGGAGCCATCGCCCAACCTAAGCGTGGCGGGCCGCCTTCAGCGCTTCGCCCGCCCGGGGCGAAAACGCAGCCGCCGCGGCTATATCGGCGATCCCGTCAAAGGCCGCCTCGTCCCAACCAAACGTCTCGGCCAGCCGCTCATATTCGGCGCCCATGGTTGTGTGGAAGAACGGCGGGTCGTCGGTCGATACCGTGACTTTCACCCCGGCTTCGCGGAGCCGCTCAATAGGGTGGTCTTGCCAGGCCGAATAAACGCCGAGGGCGATATTCGAGCCCGGGCAAACCTCAAGCACCGTGCCGTTCTCCGCCAGGCGCTCGACCAAGGCCGGATCCTCAATGGCCCGTACTCCGTGGCCGATCCGCTCGACCCCAAGATCGTCCAAGGCCGCAATCACGCTCGACGGTCCATCCCATTCGCCGGCATGGGCTGTGAGCCGAAGCCCCGCCTCACGCGCGGCATCGAAGGACCATGCGAATTCGCCCAACGCCCCGGCCCGCTCATCGCCAGCAATACCAAAGCCGACGATCCAGTCTCCGGCTGTCTCAGCCGCACAAATAGCTGTTTCCTTTGCCTTTTCCGGCCCGAAATGGCGAATGGCCGTGATGATGCCGCGAAGGACGATCCCGTCTTGGCGCTCTGCGGCGTCGGCGGCTTCGACGATGGCGGCGAGGTATTCCCGCCAAGCCCCCACATCGCGACCGCCGCAAAAATCGGGCGACAAGAACGCTTCGGTGTAGATCACACCTTGTTCGGCGCTTTCAGCCAATATCGTCCGGGTCAGACGATGGAAGTCGTCTGGCGTGGTCAAAACCGATGTCGCCGCCTCATAGACCCTCAAAAAATCCCAGAAATCTTTGTATTGATAGTGGCCCTCGGCGTCGAAAATTTTGCCGATATCAACCGATTTCTCTTGGGCGAGACCGCGGATAAAGGCCGGCGGGGCCGCACCTTCGAGATGGAGGTGGAGTTCGATTTTGGGAGAAGAATGCGCCATGGGGCGTGTTAGCCGGTGGGTCGGTCCAGGCCAAGATGGCGGGCGACAATTTCAGCCACATCGCTGAAACCGATCAGCCCCAATTCGCCGGGGCCTGCCCCATGTACGAGAACCGGCACGCGCTCGCGGGTGTGGTCGGTGCCGGTCCATGTGGGGTCATTGCCGTGATCGGCGGTAAAAAGAGCGATATCCCCGGGCCCCAACGTTGCGAGGAAGGAGGGCAGTGCAGCGTCGAACCATTCGAGTGCCCGTGCATAGCCCGAAACGTCCCGCCGGTGGCCATAGAGCGCATCGAATTCGACGAAATTAGCAAAGGTGAGGCTGCCGTCTTCGGCCGTTTTTCCAAGGCGAACGATATGGTCCATCAGCGCGCTATCAGGGCCTTTGACCACATCCGTGATCCCACGCATCGAGAAAATGTCGCCGATCTTGCCCACCCCGTGGACCGTCCGGCCCGCCCCATGGGCCCAGTCGCAAAGGGTCGGCGCGGGCGGGGCAATCGCAAAATCCTTGCGGTTCGCGGTGCGGGTATAGGCCCCAGAGGCCCCGAGGAATGGCCGGGCGATGACCCGGCCGACTTTTCTCTCGTGGAGCTCTGGAGCGAGGGCGGCACAGAGGTCTAAAAGCCGGTCCAACCCGAAAGCTTCTTCATGGGCCGCAATCTGGAACACACTGTCGGCGGACGTGTAGCAGATCGGCCAACCGGTGCGGATATGGTCGTCGCCGAGGCGGGCGATGATCTCGGTGCCCGAGGCATGGCAATTCCCCAAGATCCCGGCCGTGCCCGCCCGCTGGCAGACCTCGGCGATGAGATCGCCCGGAAATGCAGGCTCGGTCTTGGGGAAAACGTGCCAATCCCAAGGCACCGGCACGCCCGCTAGCTCCCAATGGCCCGACGGGGTGTCTTTGCCCGGGGAGATCTCCGTTGCCGCCCCCCAGAGCCCTTCGGGCGGGCCCCCAAGGCCCGGCGCCTCGGTCCCCGAGGCCAGTCGAACGGCCGCGCCGAGGCCCAGCGCGTCGAGATGGGGCATGGAGAGGGGCCCGGACCGGCCTTCCTCGGCCAAGCCATTTGCACAGGCCTCGGCAATATGGGCGAGCGTGTTGGCGCCCGTATCGGGCGTGTCTCCGTTGAAGAAATCCCCCGCATCAGGCGCTCCGCCGCATCCAACCGAATCGAGGACGACGAGGAACGCCCGGCCCATCACGCAATGTCAGCCTGAATGAGTGCCGGGAGGGTGGGGGCCTGCTCGGCGACACGGTAGGCCGCCACGACCCCGTCCGAAGCAGCCCGGGCATCGGCTTCGTCAGCGGCATGGACAAGAGCGAAGGGATCGCCCGCCGCCACCTTGGCGCCCAACGGCAAAAGGTCTGAAACACCAACCGCCGGGTCGAGCGGATCGCCGTCCCGAAGGCGTCCGCCGCCGAGATGGACCACCGCCTCGCCTACGGCACGAACATCGATCTCGGCGATATAGCCCGCCCGAGGGGCCGGAACGGCCCGGCGCACCTTGGCTTCCGGCAAGTATGCGGCCCAGCGCGCAAGAAAATCCTTTGGCCCACCGAGGGCCGCCACCATTCTCCCAAAACTCTCCGCCGCCTTCCCTTCAGCAAGCACCGCAAGGAGGTGATCTTCGCCGATATCGAGGCCTGCCAAATGGGCCAACCGGGTGCTCAACGCCACCGATAGGTCGGTCAGACGGCGATGCTCCGCAGCGCCGGTTAAGACCTCCATCGCCGCCCGGACCTCCAGCGCATTGCCCGCAGAGGACGCCAAGGGCTGGTCCATATCGGTCAAAAGCGCGGCCGTCTCACAGCCTGCCCCGTTCGCCGTTGAGACCATGGACCGGGCAAGGGCGTCGGCGGCTTCAAACTCGGGCAAAAACGCGCCGGATCCGACTTTGACGTCGAGGACCAGCGCATCGAGCCCGGCGGCAAGTTTCTTTGACAGGATCGAGGCGGTGATGAGATCGATACAATCGATTGTGCCGGTCACGTCGCGCACAGCGTAGAGTTTCCGGTCGGCCGGGGCGAGATCCCCGGTTGCGGCGACGATGGCGCAGCCGATGTCGCGGACCATGCTGCGGAAGCGGTCTTGGGTGACCTCCGTCGAAAGCCCAGGGATCGCTTCGAGTTTGTCGAGTGTGCCGCCCGTATGGCCAAGACCTCGGCCGGAGATCATCGGCACGTAAGCCCCCGCGGCGGCGAGCATCGGTGCCAGGATGAGCGAGACCGTGTCGCCGATCCCCCCGGTCGAATGCTTGTCGATGGCAGGTCCCGGGAGGTCCCACTCCATCCGGTCACCGCTATCGCGCATGGCCCGGGTGAGCGCGACGCGCCCATCGCCGTCGAGGCCCTTGAGCCGCACAGCCATGGCAAAGGCCCCCGCCTGGGCGTCGCTCACCGCCCCTGTGGCGAGACCTTTGGCGAACGAATAGAGGTCGTCCGCTGACACCATCTGGCCGTCACGGATACTGGCGATGACGCTCCGGGCATCCATCTTCAGGCCTTCGACATCTGCTCGGTGTCAAAGGCAAACGGCAAGAGATCGCGGACCGTGATTTTGCGAACCACACCGTCGGTCGTTGCCAGTGTCACCGGCACATCCGGGCCCGCAAACTCGACGATTTTCTGGCGGCATCCGCCGCACGGTGTCACCGGCACCGGACTGTCGGCGATGACGGCAATTTCGGCGATCTCGGTTTCTCCGGCTGCGACCATGGCCGCGATCGCACCTGCCTCAGCGCAGGTGCCTTCCGGATAGGCGACGTTTTCCACGTTGCAGCCCGCGAAAACCCCGCCCGACGCCCCGCGGATCGCCGCGCCCACCTTGAAATGCGAATAGGGCACGTAGGCGTTGAGGCGCACGGCGGCGGCTTTATCGAGAAGACACATCGGGCCTCTAGGGACGTCTGGGTTGTCAACCCCACCACCCTGGGCCCCGGCGCAGGCGAGTGCAAGCCTTGGCCCGCTTGCGACCTCGGCGTCCATGCCGTATCGCCATTCGGACGCGCTGGGCGACATTTAAGGCATGGGGGGATCCGCCGTGGTCGAGAGCCGGAAGGACAATCTGGGCGAGGCCGCGCTCAGCTATCACCGCAATCCCAAGCCCGGCAAACTCGAGATTCAAGCGACCAAACCTCTGGCCAATGCCCGCGACCTGTCGCTGGCCTATTCACCCGGCGTGGCCGAGGCCTGCCTCGCGATCAAAGCCGATGCGGGCACCTCCCGCGATGTCACCGCCAAAGGCAACCTCGTCGCCGTTGTCTCCAACGGAACCGCCGTCCTCGGCCTCGGCAATATTGGCGCTTTGGCATCAAAACCCGTGATGGAAGGCAAGGCGGTGCTCTTCAAAAAGTTCGCCGGAATAGACTGCTTCGACATCGAAGTGAACGAAGCCGATCCCGAGCGTTTGGCCGATATCGTCTGCGCGTTGGAACCCACCTTCGGCGCCATCAACCTCGAAGATATCAAGGCGCCCGATTGCTTCGTTGTCGAAAAACTCTGCCGCGAGCGGATGAACATTCCGGTCTTCCATGACGACCAACACGGCACGGCCATCGTCGTGGGCGCGGCCGCCACCAATGCGCTCCATTTGGCCGGGAAACGCTTTGACGAGATCAAGATCGTCTCGACCGGGGGCGGCGCGGCCGGAATCGCCTGCCTCGACATGCTTCTCAAACTCGGGGTCAAGCGCGAGAATGTCTGGCTCTGCGATCTTCACGGTCTCGTCCATGGGGGCCGGACCGAAGACATGACACCCCAAAAGGCGGCCTATGCCCAGCCGGGAGGGCCGCGAAGCCTCGCCGATGTGATCGGCGGGGCCGATCTTTTCTTGGGGCTCTCCGGCCCCGGGGTCCTGACCCAAGACATGGTGCGCGCGATGGCCGAAAAGCCGATCGTTTTCGCTCTGGCCAATCCCAACCCGGAGATCGACCCCGATGCGGCGCGCGAAGCCGCGCCAGATGCGCTGATTGCCACCGGCCGGTCGGACTTTCCGAACCAAGTGAACAACGTTCTCTGCTTTCCGTTCATTTTCCGGGGTGCGCTCGATGTCGGCGCGTCCGAGATCAACGACGCGATGGAAGTGGCCTGCGTCGCAGGTATTGCTGCCCTGGCCCGGGAAACGACAAGTGCCGAGGCCGCCGCGGCCTATCAGGGCGAACAGCTCGCCTTTGGCCCTGATTATCTCATCCCCAAACCCTTTGACCCCCGCCTGATGGGCGACGTCGCCACGGCCGTGGCGAAAGCCGCTATGGAAACCGGTGTCGCCGCCCGGCCCCTAGAGGATCCGGCAGAATATAAACGCCAGCTCGACGGGTCGGTTTTCCGCTCAGCGCTCCTGATGCGCCCGGTCTTCCAGACCGCCGCCACGTCCAAACGCCGGATTGTTTTTGCGGAAGGCGAGGACGAGCGCGTTCTGCGTGCTGCCCATGCGGTGTTGGAGGAAACCGAGGAAGTCCCGATCCTAATCGGCCGCCCCGAGGTTATTGAAGCCCGGGCCGAACGCGCAGGGCTCAAAATCCGACCCGGCAGCGATTTTCCTTTGGTGAACCCCGAAAACGACCCCCGCTACCGCGATTACTGGACCGCCTATCACCGGATCATGGAGCGCCGCGGCGTCACCCCGGACATTGCCCGCGCGATCATGCGCACCAACACGACCGCTATTGCCGCCGTGATGGTCCATCAGGGCGACGCAGATTCCATGATCTGCGGCACGTTCGGCCAATATCTTTGGCATCTGAACTACGTGAACCAGATCCTCGGCACCGACACGCTCTTGCCCGTCGCGGCCTTGTCGCTTTTGATTTTGCCGGACGGGCCTCTTTTTATAGCCGACACCCATGTGAACCCCGAACCGAGTGCCGCCCAGGTTGCCGAAACAGTCGTCGCGGCCGCCCGCCATGTGGGCCGGTTCGGGATTGAGCCGAAGGTCGCGGTCTGCTGTCAAAGCCAATTCGGCAGTCTCAACACCAATTCTGGCCGCAAGATGCGCGATGCGCTCGCCCTCCTTGACGCCGAAGCGCGACCCTTTTCCTACGAGGGCGAAATGACCGTCGACAACGCGCTCGACCCGGTCCTCCGGTCCCGGGATTTCCCCCATGCCCGCTTTGAAGGTGCTGCGAATGTGTTGGTTTTTGCCAATGCGGATGCGGCCTCGGCGGTCCGGAACATTCTCAAGACCAAGGCAAGCGGGCTCGAAGTCGGCCCGATCCTTATGGGGATGGGCAACCGCGCCCATATCGTGACCCCGGCCATCACTGCCCGGGGTCTTTTAAACATCTCCGCTCTCGCGGGGACACCGGTTGCCGAATACGGCTGAGCCTGGCGCTAGCCGTCGGCCGGCACCACTTCAACGAGCTCGGTGCTTTCTTTTGCGGCCTTTTTAGCCGCTTTCTTGGCGGCCTTCTCTGCTTCGCGCTCCGCCTTTTTGGCGGCTTTCTTAGCTTCTTTCTCGGCTTGACGCGCTGCCTTCTTGGCGGCCTTTTGGGCTTCCTTTTCCGCCTTCTTAGCGGCTTTCTTTGCCGCGCGCTCCGCTTGCTTGGCAGCCTTTTTGGCAGCTTTTTTCGCTTCGCGCTGGGCCGCCCTCTCGGCTTTGCGTTCTTCGCGAGCCGCCGCTTTGGCGGCCTTCTTGTCGGCCGGGGCCGCGCTCTCATCGGAGACGGTGACCTCTGTCTTGGGCTCCGGCTTGTCTTCGGATCTGCGCTTTTCAACCCGGCGCTCTTCGGCCTTCTTCAGACTGTCGGCAACGTCATTGCAGGCGACGCTCATGCCCAAAAATCCGCAGCTTGCGGACTGGCCCGACGCCGGCGGGGGCAGGAGCGCAGCGCCAAGGATGACGACCAAAAATAGGAAACGGGCCATAACAAGTCCTTTCACTCATACAAATCCGCACTTACTCGGAGCGGCGTTAACCTTAACGTCGCCTTAAAGTTGGGCCGGAATGGGCCGCGAAGTGACGGATTTCAGGGAGATTGAGGGGCAGCGGGGCTCAAAGGGGCCAGAAAACAAGGATCGCCGGCACCGAGACAGCAGCAATAAGGATCTCTAAGGGGAGCCCCATCCGCCAATAATCGCCAAACCCATAGCCCCCGGGGCCAAGGATCAACGTGTTGTTCTTGTGCCCAATGGGCGTGAGAAACGCGCAAGACGCGGCCACTGCCACCGCCATGAGAAACGCATCTGGATTGACGCCGAGGGTCGAGGCCATGCCGATGGCAACCGGGGCTGCCACGATCGTCGTGGCAGTGTTATTCAAGACATCCGACAGGGTCATCGTCACCACCATCAGCACGGTCAAGACCGCCCAAGCCGGCATGCCCTCGGTGAGGCTGACGAGCGAGCCTGCAATCAGTTCCGTTCCCCCGGAGGCTTCCAATGCCGCGCCGAGGGGGATCATCGAGCCCAAAAGCACCACCACCGGCCATTCGATGTGGCGATAAATCTCTTCGACCGAGAGGATGCCCGTGAGAATATAGCCCACCACCACGAGCCCGAGCGCCACCGGGAGGTAGAGCACCCCGAACGCCGCCAATGCCACGGCACCCACAAAAAGCGCCACCGCCAGCCAGGTCTTTTTGTCTTCGGTGACCGCCAGGCCCCGGTCGGCCAAGGCAAGGCATCCGAGCCAGTCGATCACGTCCGCCGCCTGGTCCTTCGGCGCGAGGAGAAGGAGGATGTCGCCAGGTAGGATCGTCGTTTTTCGCACCCTCGACGTGATCCGCCGCCCGCTTCGCGCAATCCCCAGAAGCACCGTCCGCCGCCGCCATGAGAGCCCAATCGCCTCGGCCGTCTTCCCCGCGATCCGCGCCCCGTCAGGGACCACCACCTCAAGCACCGTTACCCCGTCACCCTCCGCCCGGAGGCGCTCCTCCCGCTCCGCATCCGCCAAAGCGAGCTTGGTCGCAGCGCGAAATTCGTCCAGCGCATCGGGCTTGGCGCCGACGACTATCACGTCGCCGTCCCGCAGCCGCGATGTGCGCCCGGTCCCGTAGATCCTCTTGCCGCCCCGCATGAGACCCAAAAGTGCGACATCCGCCGCATCGGCCTTCTCTGACAGATCGCCGAGAAGCTGGCCGACAATGTCGGAGCCTTCCGGGACCACGAGCTCGGCCACATATTCGGCCAGTTCCGAAAGCGTATCGGACCCGCTATCGGCCTCGACCGTCGGGATAAGCCGCCAGCCGATGAGGGCGACGAACGCCAAGCCCGCAAGGGCAGCCACAGCGCCAACGGGAGCGAAATCGAACATCGCAAACGGCGTGCCGAACGTATCCTCCCGGATGCCGGCAATGATGATGTTGGGCGGCGTCCCGATGAGGGTCACCATGCCCCCGAGGATCGTCGCAAAAGACAGCGGCATCAGCGAGAGCCCCGGTGACCGACCCGCCTTCCGCGCGGTCTGGATGTCCACCGGCATGAGGAGGGCCAAGGCGGCAACATTATTCATGAAGGCCGACAGCACCGCCCCCACCCCACCCATCACCGCGATATGGGCACCGAGCCCCCGCCCCGCCGAAACAAGCGTCCGCGTGATGAGATAAACCGCGCCTGACCGGACAAGCCCCGCCGACACCACGAGGACGAGGGCCACAATCACCGTGGCCGGATGTCCAAACCCTTCAAAGGCGGCGCTTGGGGGGACAAGGTTCAGAATGACGGCGAGAAGAAGCGCACCGAAAGCCACGAGATCGTATCGAAACCGACCCCAGAGGAGGAGCGCAAAGACGGCGCCGAAAAGCGCGAAGAGAAGAATTTGCTGCCCCGTCATGGGCTGACCCTATCGGCTCATTCGGGAGCGTCCAGATCAAGCGGCAAGAATTGCCAGGCATCGCGCATCGCAAAGTTTCTCAGGAGGATGGAACAAGAGGTTTCTCGCTTAGGCGACCCCCAGTGCCTGGCCAAGGTCTGCCCTGCACCGCTCGATCGAGCGCGCCTCGGCCGCCCCGTAGAGCGCAAATTCGTCATAGACCTCCGCTCCGAGTGCCGCCTCAAAGCGTGCCTTACTCGGCGCCGCATAAGCCTCGCCCGCTGCGGAGTCTCCGAGGTTCGACTGAAATATTCCTGCCGCACTGACCGGTAAAAAGTCTTCATAGACAATCGGGTACGCCGCAACGCACCCTTTTGCAATCAAGGCCTCTAAATCCTCCTCCGGAGGCCCCTCGCGCCGCCCCTTATCGGTTGCGCGGTAGTCGAAATAAGCCAGACCCTCTGCCCGAAGGGTGGTCGGATCGTCGGGGAAATCCGCGAAGGCCGCCTTGAACCCTACTGCGCCGCGGTCCTTCCGCGCTGCCATGGCCTGGACCAAAAGCCGGTCATAGAGCGCGCGGCCTTTCCGCGTCAGCGCGATCCCCCGCGCTTCGATCTCGCCGAACCGCGCCGTGTGGGTGCCGGGCGTCACCCGCCCTTCGGCATCGGGAAACCCGATCTCCTCTTCGAGGGCCTTAAACGAGGTCTGGCGGAGAAGGATCGGCACGGCCCGGGCCGGCGGGCCTTCGATGGTTTCCTTGGGGTCGATCCCTCGATCCGGCATTGCCGCCTGGACCGCGTCGATATCGAGGGTGCGGGGTGTGAGATGATTAATATGGGGCCCCCGGAAGGAGACCACATCGGCAATGAGCCGGTGCTCGGCACTGAGTGCGCCGTAGGTTTCGACCGGGACCGTCGCCGTCGCGTGCCAGCGAAACGTCTCGACCGCCTCGGCCACGAAACGCTCGGCCTCTTTGGGGCCGAGCCCGCCCTTTGCCTCGGCTTCAGCCACCAGCGCACGCGCGCGGGGCGTGAAAATATCACGCGCCGCCAACGCCTCTTCCGCCGCCGTCCGGAGCGCGACATCTTCTATCAGCTCAAGCCTCAAAAGCGAGGTAAACACCCGAAAGGGATTGGCTTTGAGCGCGGCCTCATCCACGGGGCGAAACGCCGTCGAATGGACCGGGATCCCCGCCACCGAAAGATCGTAGTAGGACACCGGATACATCCCCATCACCGCAAAGAGCCGCCGGAGCATGGAAAGCTCAGACGCCGTTCCCACCCGGATCGCCCCGTGCCGTTCCTCGCTCACACGATCAAGATCACCGCTCGCCTCAAGGGCGGCCCGAAGACCCGGCCTCTGCGCGAGATGCTCGGCATTAATCGCTGCCACGAGGTCAATGAGCGTCCCATAAAGGGGCACTTCGGCCCGGTACATTTCCGACATCGACCGCGCGAAATCGGCACGGATCACATCGGGAGAAACGAAAGGCTTGGCCATCGGGGCGTCCTCCGGGTTCGGCTGTGTCGAGACTGCCACGGGAGGCCCTGTCCCGAAAGGCCAGCGTCGCTGCATCTGCCCATTGATGCGCGCCGCGCCTTCATCCTGGCCAAAATACTCCCGCCGGAGGCTCCGCCTCACACCATTTGCGCTTCGGCTTCGAGCGGGGCCTCGACATCGCCATTGCCACTTTCATAGACCGGCAAACCCTTCGCGAGCCGGTGGTCCGCGGCCGTCGGATAAACGCTCTCGCTTGGGTCCTGGCCTGGCCGCCGCCGACTTCGGAGCAAAAAGAGCTTTCCCCAGCCCCGGTTCATCCCCGAAAGCGGCCCGTTGGGATCGACCGGAAACCGGCATCGCCAGTTCTCCGGCAATGCAAGCCCATGGCTCTCGGCCTTCCCCAAAAGCCAATGGAGCGTGAGGTTTGAGACCGGCCGCGCCGGATCAAAGCCCGCGAGTTGGCCGCCAATATCGCCGTGGGTGCCGCGAAACCACACCTGCTCGATCCGGCCCTGATGCCCGTCCGGGGTCTCCCAAAGAACCGGAGCGAAGGCCTCGCGCCGCTCATCGAGAGCGAGCGCTTGGTAGCCGTGGAGCACCGTCGGGCCCAGCGCATGGTTGTGGAATGCGTGCTCTGGTTCGGTCAATTGCCAAAGCACCGGGAGCCTCAGCCCCAGCGCTTTAACCGTATCCCAGACCCCCACCATTTCGATCGGCACATTCCGGTGGCAATAGGTCTCGGTAAAGGCCCGGGCCGCCTTGCTGTCCGGAGTAAGCTGATAGTGCCGGTAGGCCTGGGCGATCATCCGCTCGGTCGCAAAATCGCGCCTCAGAAGCCCCAGCCGGTCGATCACCCCGGCGAGTGAGCGCACCGCGTAGGCCCCCCGCGAATAACCGATGAGAAATATCCGATCGCCGGGGCGGTAGCGCGTGGCCAAAAACCCGTAGGCCCGCCGGATCATCCGGTTGATCCCCTTGCCCTCCACCACATCCATCGTCCGCCGCCAATCGGGCCATTGGACGCCGGCCTCGTAATAAAGCGTCAAGGCGCCGCGGGCGGCCATTTCAGACAGAAGCTTATAGGCCAGGCCCGCATTGGTCTCGCGCCCCGCATCGAGCCGCGACAAGGTCCCGTCCAACACGATGACATGGTCCATCGCCCCCCGCCGGACCACAGGCGCCGAACGCTCCGCACGCCAAAGCCTGCGGGCAAAGTGCAAAAATGCCCGATCAATCCGCATGGGCTGCGGGTTTTTCAGGAATGAGCGTCACTGAACCCATGCCTCCTCGGTCCCAGACTAGGGGAGAGGGTTAATATTATGCAAATTCAGCGGCCTCGCTTTTCGTTCAATTCGCCACGACCGCCCCGTGATCCGGGCGATTGTCCACAAAATGGCCCGTCTTGCCCGGATCAGACCGCGTAGGACCGCGCCCAGTGACGGAGAAGATCCTTCTGGAGCCGCCGCGCCACTCGGCCATAGGTTCTCGCGCCCGTCGGGCGTTCGCGCCGGGCAATGGGCACCGCGTCCCGCCGCTCAGGATCGGCACAAAATACGCCGAAGGCCAACCGACGACCGCCTGGTGCATCAAGATAACCCGCGAGAGCGCTCACGAAATTATGGGTCCCGGTTTTGGCCAACACCTCGACCTTTCCTGCATCAGCTCCCAATGCGACGGGTTTGAGGAGTGGGCGAAGTCTGTCTTCGGCCGCCGCCCCCGCGAGGATCGCCGCCATATGGTCGGCGCCGATCCGCGACCCGTAACCAAGGCCCGAATGGTCCACAAAACGCACCCCGTCGACCCCAAACCGCGCCGCCGCCCAGCGGTTCATGGCCGCCGCCGATCCTAAGAGCGACACCGGCATCGCACCCACTGCCGCCGACGCATGGAGGCCCACCACTTCCGCCGTGAGATTGGTGGAGAATTTGAGCATCCCGAAGAGCATGCGCTCAAGCGGGAGTGACAGATGCTCGGCAAGGACCCGGCCCTCTGGCGCCGCCTCAGCCCGGGCCGCCCGCGGTACGTCTATTCCTTCGAACCGAGCGATCGCTTGGAACGCCTCGCCCACATATTCGAGCGGCCGCCGCACCGGCAGCCAACGCGCCCCGCCTTTGCCCAAAGCGTTCCGCGCCACCGTCCACCGGTCGAGCCCCTTCTCGGCCGTGTAAGTGAAAACCGGCAAACGCTCCTCGACGATGTCCATCGTCGCGATCCGCACCGCAGGGCGAAATTGCCGTGCCCGGGCCTGGAGCGTGATGTTGTAATCACTCTTCTCCCGTTTCCATTCGAAATGGACTCGGTTGAAATTGAGGTTCATGCCACTGATCGTCGGGTTGTAGCTCGCTATATCGGGCTGTCCGTAGACGATCCGGTCCACCCGGGGCAAATGCCCGTCCCAAATGAGGAATTTCCCGTCAATCCCGGTGATGCCCGCGCGTTTGAGCCCCTCGACAAGCGCTGCGAGATCGTCACTGTCAAAGACCGGATCGCCGGTGCCCGCCAAAACGAGATCGCCCCGAAGAATGCCAGCCTCCACCGGCCCCGTTGCCACGAGCCTGGTTCCAAAGCGGTAATCGCCTCCGAGGCGGTCTAGGGCATAGATCGCCGTGACCGCTTTGGCGGTGCTGGCCGGAGCCGTTGGAAATGCGCCGAGATGGCGCGCCACCGGGATTCTGGTTTCCGTGTCGTAGACGGCGAAACTGACGGTGCCTGAGAGCCCCGCCGCATCCACCATCTCCAGCGCGCGCCTATCGCCTTCGGCGGCTTGCCTTTCCGGCTCCGCCGCCCGTTCAGGCCGCGCCCGAGGCCAAGGCGAAGAGGGCAGCTCGCCAGAACTCGCCGCCGTCCCGATCCCCGCCACAAGCCCGCCCAAGGCCCTACGCCGCGTGATGTTTCTTGCCATGGGCGGCACTATGGGGCGGAATATGTCAAGAACAAGTCAAACCTTCTCGACCGATACCGAGCGCCTCACCAAGCACCCCGGTCCCGGAGCGCGGTGGAGGACATATCGACCATTGGCACATTCAAAAAGCACCAAGCTGGGGCAGCACGCTGGGCGAGCAATTGCGCTTGGCTCCGTTTCAGCCGCGAACGACGAAAAATCGCCGCCGCACGGGAGGTTCGGGCCGCGATCCGGTAGCCGGGCCTTGCCAATATACCCACCGGGACGCTCTCCATAATATCCTGCCACCGGTCCCAATGGTGGAACGCGGCGAGGTTGTCGGCCCCCATAAGCCAAACAAAAGCCGTACCCGGATATATGGCCCGAAGCCCGTCGACGGTGGCGGCCGTATAGCGCGTTCCGAGGCGCGCCTCGACATCGGTGATCCGCACCTTTGGGTGCCGCATTACGGCTCGCGCCGCTGCCACGCGGCGCGCGAGGGGCTGGGGGCCTTTTGATTTCAGAGGGTTACCCGGGGTGACAAGCCACCAGATCTCATCAAGACCAAACCGCTTCAGCGCTTCTAAGGTAATGTGCACATGGCCCCCATGGGGCGGATCAAACGACCCACCGAGAAGCCCAATCGCCCGTCCAGGCCGTGCCGGCGGAAAACCCTCCATGCCCCCTCCCTGAGCGCAGTCCGCTCCGATTGCCTCGCATGGTCCCCCTTGTCAAACATCACTGCAGGAGGCGTGCGACTAAGGGACTTCATCCTGGAAAAAATACTCCGGGGGAGGCCCGACGGGCCGGGGGCAGCGCCCCAACTTAAAACGGTGTGGCGCGAAGCGCCGCCACCCAATAACGCCAGCCAACGAAAAGGGCGCACCGATGCGGCGCGCCCTTCTGCTTCACGGAGCCCCGGACAGCCCGGGACAGAGTACTTTACATCATGCCGCCCATGCCGCCCATGTCGGGCATGCCGCCGCCGGGGGCTGCGCCCTCTTTGGCCGGACGGTCAGCGACCATCGCCTCGGTCGTGATCAAGAGACCGGCAATCGATGCTGCGTCTTCAAGCGCGGTCCGGACGACCTTGGCCGGGTCGAGGACGCCGAACTTGAAAAGGTCACCGTATTCCTCGGTCTGGGCATTAAAGCCGAAGGCTGGATCCGAGCTTTCCCGGATCTTGCCGGCCACAACCGACCCGTCGACGCCCGAGTTCTCGGCGATCTGGCGAAGCGGCGATTCGAGCGCGCGGCGCACGATCGAGATCCCAGCTTCCTGGTCCGAGTTCTCACCCTTCAGGCCTTCGAGGGCCTGGGCCCCTTTGACCAGCGCGACACCGCCGCCGACGACCACACCTTCTTGCACAGCGGCCCGGGTGGCGTTGAGCGCATCGTCCACACGGTCCTTGCGCTCCTTCACTTCCGTCTCAGTCATGCCGCCCACGCGGATCACGGCCACACCGCCGGCGAGTTTCGCAACCCGCTCCTGGAGCTTTTCACGGTCGTAATCGGAGGTGGTTTCCTCGATCTGCTGACGGATCTGGGTGACCCGGGCTTCGATCTCGGCCTTTTCACCGGCTCCATCAACGACAGTGGTCTCGTCTTTGGTGATCGAGACGCGCTTGGCAGTGCCCAACATGTCGACGGTCACGTTCTCGAGCTTCATGCCGAGATCTTCGGAGATCACTTGGCCGCCGGTGAGGATCGCGATGTCTTGGAGCATGGCTTTCCGGCGATCACCGAAGCCCGGTGCCTTGACGGCAGCGATCTTCAGGCCCCCGCGGAGCTTGTTGACCACGAGCGTGGCAAGCGCTTCGCCTTCCACGTCTTCGGCGATGATCAAAAGCGGCTTTTGGCTTTGGATCACGCTCTCGAGAAGCGGCACCATCGGCTGGAGGCTCGAGAGCTTCTTCTCGTGGAGTAGGATCATCGCGTCTTCGAGTTCCGCCGTCATCTTGTCGGCATTCGTCACGAAGTACGGGGAGAGATAGCCCCGGTCGAACTGCATGCCTTCGACGACTTCTGTTTCCGTATCGAGGCCTTTGTTTTCCTCAACGGTGATCACGCCGTCATTGCCGACCTTTTGCATCGCATCAGCGATTTGGCCGCCAATATCGGCTTCACCATTGGCTGAGATCGTGCCGACCTGGGCAACTTCGTCGCTGTCTTTGACTTCGCGGGAAGCGGATTTGATCGCTTCTACAACCTTGGCGGTGGCCAGATCGATGCCGCGCTTGAGGTCCATCGGGTTCATGCCCGCCGCAACCGACTTCATGCCTTCTTTGACGATGGCCTGGGCCAGCACCGTGGCGGTCGTGGTGCCGTCGCCGGCCTCGTCATTGGTGCGCTGGGCCACTTCTTTGACCATCTGCGCGCCCATGTTTTCGAACTTGTCTTCGAGTTCGATTTCTTTGGCGACCGACACACCGTCCTTGGTGATGCGGGGCGAGCCGAAGCTCTTTTCGATGACCACGTTCCGGCCTTTGGGCCCGAGGGTCACCTTGACCGCGTCAGCCAGAACGTTGACGCCTTTGAGCATCTTGTTCCGGGCGTCGGTCTCGAATTTGACGTCCTTAGCAGCCATGTTCTGCTACTCCTTAGATCCGTTTATGACTTTGAAATCCTGATTTCAGGCCGCCTTGGCGGCCTTGGCATCGGTGACGATGCCCAAAATGTCGGATTCCTTCATGATCAATAGCTCTTCGCCGTCGAGGGTGATCTCAGTCCCCGACCACTTACCGAAGAGGATCCGGTCACCGGCCGAAACGGCCATTTCGATCAATTCGCCCGAATCTTTCCGGGCGCCTTCGCCCACCGCGACCACTTCGCCTTCCATCGGCTTTTCCTTGGCGCTGTCGGGGATGATGAGGCCACCTGAGGTTTTCTCATCACTCTCTACCCGACGGACAAGGACACGGTCATGCAACGGTTTGAATGCCATTTAGAACGCTCCTTCGTTCGTATGGTTGCTCTCCCTTAGCACTCCATTGTGGTGAGTGCTAACGCGGGCGATCTATGAAAGCCGGACGACCCTGTCAACACCCCACCCCCCCGACCTAGAGGGTGGATATACCGTAACATGCTGGCTCATATGGAAAGATTGTTTCACCGCTCGCGCGAAACGATGCATGAAGTGGGCGGAAATTCGCTTTCAGGATGCATCTTTAGTTTGTTTTCTCTTTTTAGTAGAAAAGCCCGGGTCGGGCCATGTTAACTGTCATTTGGGGAAATCGAATTAGGCTGACGCGGAGGAGTGGAAGATCCGTGAGGACGATTATTAATTCCCTGTTTTCGGCTGCCCCGTTGGCGGCCTTCTTCGGCCGTCCAGCGGATCGCGCCAAGCGGGACAGTGCCCGACGGACAGACCTCCCTTCGGCCAACCCTTCTACGGAGCGCCGCTCGTTCTTTGACCGTCGCCGCACCACTGACGAATCGCAGCGCATCCTCCATGCGGTCGCCGAACACGCAAATGACGGATTGGTCTACCAGGACATGGAAGGCCGGATCATTTGGGCCAACCAAGCCTATTGCCGGATCATGGGCTACGAACTCCACGAGATCGTCGGCCGCCGCCCGCAGGAATATTGCTTCCCTCCCGAGCTTACCCCGCCAAAGGATGAGATTGACCGCTTCGTTTACGATCCGGATTCGAGCGAATTCAAGAACCTCACCTGTCGCCTCAATATTCGCAGAAACGGCGAGCGCTTTTGGCAGGAGTTCAGCCTCTCGGTGATCGAAACGGCCCGGGGAGAGCAAAGGGTGATTGTCGTGACCCGGGACGTGACCAAGATGGTCGAGCATCAAAAGGAACTCGAATGCGCTCGGGCCGACCTCCACCATGCCGCCCACCATGACGCGCTAACCGACCTGCCGAACCGCGCCGCCTTTCAAACGGCGGTCGCCGACCTCTTGGGCCAGGCCGGTCACGGCAAGACCGTTGGGCTCCTCTATCTTGACCTAGATAAATTTAAGTCGCTGAATGACATCCACGGCCATCCGGCGGGGGATGCCGCACTGATCCATGTGGCCGACGCCATGCGCAAGTCCATGCGGCCAGGCGATATTGCCTGCCGGATAGGAGGAGACGAATTCCTGATCGCGACCGCTGAGAGCCGCGATTTCACCGAACTCGAGCACTTCGCGGACGCCCTGATCGACCGGATCCAAATTCCGCTGCTTTGGCGAATGAGCGAACTCAAAGTGACCGCCTCAGTCGGCCTCTCTCTCAAAACCGGCCCCTCCGAGACCGCCGAAGACCTGATCCGCATGGCCGATTTTGCACTTCTCGAAGCCAAATCCCCAGGCGGCCCGCGGATCGTGCGCTACGATGCTGGGCTCCACCGTCGTCGCCAGCGCGAGCGCTCGCTCGTAGAGGAATTCGTCGACGTCCTCGACGACGAGAAACTGGAATTCGTTTATCAGCCCCTCTTCAATGCAGAGGAAGGCCGGATGCATGGGTTTGAGACCCTCGCGCGCTGGCGTCGGGCCGACGGAACCGTCATCGGGCCCGACCAGTTCCTCGCCTATGCAGCACGGCTCAACCGGATGGCCGATATCGATTTTGCCGCCATTCGAGCCACCGCCTCGCTCGTCTCCGAGTTTCAAAAGCGCGGTCGCCAGATCCGCGGCAGTTTCAACGTCTCTCCGGAAACCCTTGCCCATTCCGACTTTTTGCCCCGCTTAGACGGCGAGCTGCATTTGCACGGACTGACACCCGAGGCCCTGACCGTTGAAGTGCTCGAAACCACCTTTTTCGGCCCCGATGCGGCCGGCACCCCCGCCGCGACACGGATTTCGGAGCTGCGCGCCATCGGAATGCGCGTCGTTCTTGACGATTTCGGAGTCGGCTATGCCGGTCTCGCCCATCTCGGCCAGCTTGACGTCTCCGGGATCAAAATCGACCGGAGCCTGGTGGCAAACGTCGTCGGCGATCAATCGGCGCGGATTATCGCCACATCGATCCTCCAGCTTTGCCATGAACTCGGGGTCGATGCCTGCGCCGAAGGGATTGAGACCGTAGAACAGGCCAATCTGATGGTCAGCCACGGGTGCTACAGCCTTCAGGGCTACGGCATCGCCCGGCCGATGTCGCGGGCCGATCTCATCATCCGCCTGACCCGGCCCGACCACGTCGCCCTCCCCCGCCGGCAGCGCCAAAATGCGGCCATGGAAGCAAGCTGAACGCGGCACTGCATCGGCTCCTTTTTGTGTGGCAATCGTCGGCCGCGCAGCGTCCCCATCACCCCAAGTCGGTTTGCCCTCGCCCCGCGCCTCCGCTATCCCGATACGGCACGCTCAACGGGGATCTTTACCATGGCCGCTTACCAATATGTCTACCATATGGACGGGGTCTCCAAGACCTATCCCGGCGGTAAAAAGTGCTTTGAAAACATCCGCCTGAGCTTCCTGCCTGGGGTCAAGATCGGCGTCGTCGGCGTCAACGGTGCGGGGAAGTCGACGCTGATGCGTATCATGGCCGGGATCGACAAGGATTTCACCGGCGAAGCCTGGGCCGCGGAGGGTGCGAAAGTCGGCTATCTCCCCCAGGAACCGGCCCTTGATGAAAGCCTCGACGTCCGCGGCAACGTCATGCTCGGTGTCGCCGAGAAAAAGGCCAAGCTCGACCGGTTCAACGAACTTGCGATGAATTACTCCGAAGAGACCGCCGATGAAATGGCCGCACTCCAGGACGAAATAGACGCCAACAACCTCTGGGACCTGGATTCCCAAATCGACGTCGCCATGGAAGCCCTCCGCTGTCCGCCCGACGAGGCCCAAGTCGACACGCTCTCGGGCGGCGAACGCCGCCGCGTCGCCCTCTGCAAGCTCCTCCTCGAAGCCCCCGACATGCTGCTCCTCGACGAGCCCACAAACCATCTCGACGCCGAGACCATTGCCTGGCTCCAGCAACACCTGATCGATTACAAAGGCACCTGCCTCATCGTCACCCATGACCGGTACTTCCTCGACGACATTACCGGCTGGATCCTCGAACTCGACCGCGGCCGCGGCATTCCTTACGAGGGCAATTACTCGGCCTGGCTCGAACAGAAGGCCAAACGGCTCGAACAAGAAGCCCGCGAGGACAAGTCGCGCCAAAAAACCCTCGAACGCGAGCTTGAATGGATCCGCCAAGGCGCCAAAGCGCGCCAGTCCAAACAAAAAGCCCGGATCGACCGCTACAATGAACTCGCTGACCAATCAGAGCGCGAGAAAATCACCCGCGCCCAAATCGTCATTCCCTCCGGGCCCCGCCTCGGCTCGAAAGTGATCGAAGTCGAAAACCTCTCCAAAGCCTATGGCGAGAAACTCCTTATTGAGGATCTCACCTTCTCCCTGCCTCCTGGCGGCATCGTCGGCGTCATCGGCCCCAACGGAGCCGGGAAATCCACGCTCTTCCGCATGCTCACCGGCGGGGAAGCGCCCGATACGGGCACGGTCTCTTTGGGCGACACGGTCGATCTGGCCTATGTCGACCAATCCCGCGATGCGCTCGCTCCGGACGCCACGGTCTGGGAAGAAATCTCCGGCGGGGCGGAGATCATCGAATTGGGTGACGCTCAAATGAATTCCCGCGCCTATTGCTCGGCGTTCAATTTCAAAGGCGGCGACCAACAAAAGAAAGTCGGGCTTCTTTCGGGAGGCGAGAGAAACCGCGTCCACATGGCGAAATTGCTGAAGGCGGGCGGCAACGTCTTGCTCCTCGACGAGCCCACCAACGACCTAGACGTCGAAACCCTCCGCGCCTTGGAAGACGCCTTGGTCGATTTCGCCGGTTGCGCCGTGGTGATCAGCCACGACCGCTTTTTCCTCGACCGCATCTGCACCCACATCTTGGCCTTTGAGGGGGAGGCCCATATAGAATGGTTCGAGGGGAATTTCGAGGATTACGAGGAAGACAAGAAGAAGCGGCTGGGTCCGGATGCGGTGGAGCCGAAGCGGATTAAGTACAAGAAGTTTGTTAGGTAAAGCTACTTTCCGGATTTAGGGTGCTTTCGACCAACGCTCTGCCAGGATTTCGAATTCCCTATAAATCTTTACATTTCCAACTTCATCGCGAACATGCTCGATATACAAGCGGCTCTGCTGAAAGTCTTTGACAAGGCGAGATCTGAAATATGCTCGAAAAATATCATCGGATAGAATTCCTTTATTTACGCCTATGGACATAATTTCGTAGTGATTTATAATTTGAGCCACTTGAGATCGCAGGGTTGCATTCGTAACACAAGACATTATACCGCCGCCATCCCGGCATTCTTGAAATATCTTTCGAGAGGCAATGTAGTCTTTGTCCCAATGGAATTGCATCAGCATTGTTATAGTTTGCGCTTTCTTTGTGTTGGCACGGTTAGTCCGTACTGTAATTATCAGAGAAGTGATTGCGACGACGGCAGTTAATATTGCCGACAACAGAATGGCGAGATAGGTTTGCATATAATTGATCCTCAAAAAATTTGCGGCTACTTACAATCTATAAGTAGCCGCAGAAGCCTATTAAAAGGCCCGTTCTATGCCGACGTTCGAGAGCTAGTCCCAGCCCTCACGCGCGTGGATATTTGAGGCCATATCTCCACCTTCGTTTGATTTCACATATGTTAGCGTCTACCTAGCTAGTTTGATATTGAGTTAATCGTAGGTCCGCAAGCAAGCTTTTTTACGTCAAGCGATAAGCCGTGCCCACTTCATCAGACTATAAGGTGTTAATATTGCTACTTCTTTAGTAAAATTACTATTTGTCAACAAAAAAATTCTTGTTCGCCGATTTCTGCCAGATTTTGCAATGCAAGCGTCTAGCCGACCTCATCCCAAGCCTAGTTGGAAAGTAGTGCGCGGCTCACCCCTGCCGTCCAAACAACCAATCACTCCTACCCTAAACGGCAGGATAAATCCCGCCCTACTCTCCAAAATCTCCCTCCGGCGGAACCCCACTCCATTCCGGCTCCACTCGCCCCGCGCGAATATCGCGGTGGATCGACGAATATTCCCAATCCTCCGCCCTGGCGACCAATCCATGTTTCACCGGGTTCCCCCAACAATACCGCATATGCCCGTCAAAATCGGCCTCGTCGCGAATGTGGTGCTCCCAAAAACGCCGCTGCCAAATCCCCACTTCCCCTTTCCGTAGGGCGGGATCCATCCCGCCAGCCCCTCAATCGAACCGCCGGTGCCGCAAACCCCTCATCTGCATCCGGACGTCCTGCTCGATCATCTCGCGGCGAAGCTCGCCCAATCGGAATTCCTCCGATCCGAGCGGGTCGCGGATTTGGCCGAGCCGGATGACGTTCAGCGGAAGGAGGGCGGCGTGGAGGATGGCAACGGGCCAAAGGGTGAGCCCGGCCGCGTAGACAAGAAAAAGCACGTTTGATGCAATGGCGAACCGCCGCAGCCAAACCTGGTCAGTCATGTAGAAAGCAGTCAGCACACAAGCCCCGGCGGAGAGGCCGACAAAGTCAATAAACGTCATAAAATACACCAAACGAATTCTGGTGTTGCCTTAGCATAGTTCCGCCAGATTTGCACTGGGGAAATACCTTACTTAGGGGTCACATCCCCCGGCCCAATTCGTCTTTCAAAGCATGGAATTGCGGGATTGGGCACCCGGTACCATACCGCCAGCATTGGGCTTTCGAGGAGGGACGCCGACCGTCAGGCCCCCGCAGCCCGGGCGATCTCTTTGGCCAGCGCCGTCATTTCCTCGGTCCAGGCGCCTTTGGCGCGCTCCATGACGCCTTTGCCCTGGCCCAAGGTTTCGGCATAGGCGACGCGCTGGCCGAGCGTCGTCTTGGCCTTCTTCGCCTGGAAGGACTTCACCGAATTCTCCACCTCTTCCAAGACCTTCGTCCCCGCCTTGACCCGGTTGAGAACCACCATCACCGGCCGACCCTCCCGGTTGGCCAAGTCCAACACCCCTTCGGTTGCCCAGACATCGACCTGGCTCGCGGCCACGGGCACGAGGATGAGATCGCTTTCGCGAAGGGCCGGCTTGAGGTCGCTGTCGATCTTCGGCGGCGTGTCAATAAGGATGACGTCATGCGACCTTCGGAGCTTGTCGCATTCATAGGTCACGCCCCAGGCGCTCGATGTGGAAAACTCCATACCCTCGGCGAGGCCCGCGCCATGGCGGGCCATGAACCAGCGGCCAAGGGAGCCTTGGGGGTCGGTGTCGAGGAGAGCGACGGATTTGCCTTGCTTGGCATAGGCCACCGCAAGGTTCGCCGCCAATGTGGTTTTGCCGGACCCGCCCTTCTGTTGGGCGACCGTAATTACTTTACCTGCCATCGCTGCCCCCACGCGTTGGCCGAACGGTAACGCCGGGGGATGCGAAACTCAATCGCCTGGGAAGATGTCGAGCGCTTCGGTGCGGAGCGACCCGTCGACCAACGGGCGGAGCAATTTCCGGGCCACTGCCTCGTCACCGTCGAGCCAAGCGGGAATTTCGTCGAGGGACAAGAGCGCCCCCATCCGGTGGTGGATATCTTTGACATCGGCGTTGGGTTCGGTGGTCACGGTGGCAACTTGGGGGACGGAAATGCCGCCGGGGCCCTGCCAGACGTCCGTTATGGCGGCGAAAAAGAGCCGCCCGCCGGATTTGGGCGTGATCCGCCAGGGGGTCTTCCGGCGCTTTTCGCCGGTCCATTCGTACCAGCCATCGGCGGGGACGACCGCGCGGCCCACCCGCTCGAAGGCCGATTTGTCAAAGACGGTTTCGGACCGCGCGTTCACGATGGTTTCCATCACCGGCCGACCCCGGGCGTTTTTCCGGCCCATGGGGATTAACCCCCAACGCATCCGAACGAGCCGCCGCTCAGGGATCAGCGCACGGATCTCTTCGCCGGGGGCGACGTTCAAACGGGGCCCGTCTTCTTCGGCCGGGTCGGCCACGGCGCCGAGCTCGGCGGCCAAGTCGGCGATCGGGGTCTCGAGGAAGAAACGGCCCGGCACGGCGTCAGGCCGGCACGGCCGCGGTCACTTCGACCTCGACCACAAATTCCGGACGGGTGAAGCCTGAGACAATGACGAGGGTCGAAGCCGGAAGGTGCTCCACGCCCGACACCCAGGCGTCGCGGGCCGCCATATAGCCTGCCATATGGGAACGGTCGGTCACGAAGGCATTGATCCGGATCACATGGCCTGGCCCCCCGCCCGCCTCTGCGAGGATCGCGCTGAGGTTCCCAAACGCGATCTTGGCTTGGGCTTCGGCGTCTGCGGGCACGGATCCGTCGGCGGCAAGGCCCAACTGGCCCGACGTCACCACCAGCCTGTAACCCGCCGGCACCTCGACCCCATGGGAATAGGCAGCAAAGGGCGGTGAGATGGCCGGGGGAAGAAGGGCGCGCATGGGAGAACTCCGACAGTTTGTCCCATGCTGCAGAGGCGCTTTACGGATGGCAAGTCGCCCCCCGATCCGCCATCAATGCTGAAAAAGGATGCGAATCGGCACGCTCCGATGAATGATTGGGCGAAGCGAGGGAAAAGCACCGCACGGGGCAACGGACCAAGGCCGCGCGCCTTCCACCGGGCCGCGGCGTACCGTTGGTAGAGTCCAACCAAAAAACACCGACCTGGAGGATTAACGTTCATGACATCGACTACGCTTGCCAGATTGCTAGCTTCGGGCGCTTGCGTCGCCATTGCCAGCACAGCCCAAGCCGACGGCCACCTGACCGAAGTCTCCTTCGGCACCAACTGGGTCGCCCAGGCCGAACACGGGGGCTATTATCAGGCCGTCGCCGACGGCACCTACGAGGAATGCGGACTTTCGGTCACCATCGTGCCCGGCGGGCCCCAGGTGAACAACCGGGCCCAAATGCTCGCCGGCAATATCGAGTTCCATATGGGCGGCAACATGTTGATGGCATTCAACGCCATCGCCGAGGGCATCCCGCTCAAAGTCGTCGCCGCCCATTTCCAGAAAGAGCCCCAGGTCCTGATGACCCATCCGGGCAAGGTGGGGTCGTTCGAAGATCTCGCCGGGCTGGACGAACTTATCATCGGCGATGGCGGCTTTGCGAGCTACTACCAGTGGCTCATCAACGATTACGGGTTCGATGCGGCTAAGCGCGTGCCTTACACGTTCAACCCCGCGCCTTTCATCGCCAACGAGAACTCGGCCCAGCAGGGCTACATCACGTCCGAACCCTTCGCGATTGAAAAGGAAGGGGGCTTTGCGCCCGACATCTACCTTCTCGCCGATTTCGGCTTTTCGACCTATTCGACGACCGTTGAGGCGATGCAAGCCACCATCGACGAAAGCCCCGACGTGGTGAAATGCTTCGTCGAAGCCTCCTCAATTGGCTGGGCTAACTTCCTTTACGGCGACAATTCCGCGGCCATCGAACTGATCCAGGCCGACAACCCCGACATGTCCGATGAGCAGGTTGCGTTCTCCATCGAGAAGCTCAAGGAATTTGGCATCGTCGATTCCGGTGATGCGCTCGAACTTGGCATCGGTGCCATGTCGGACGCGCAAAACAAGGACTTCTACGAAAAAATGGTCGCCGCTGGCGTGATCGCGGACGGCGTGCCGATCGAAGAAAGCTACACGCTGGAATTCTCCAATACCGGCGTGGCGCTCGACGTCAAAAAAGCCCTCACCGACGGGTGATGGCGGACGGAAGCCCGGCCTCGGCGGCGCCTGTCGCCGAGGACCACAGCGCGCGGGAGCGCATTCTGTCGATGGGAGGAGTCGATAAGGTCTTCGGCCGCGACGTCGTTGCCCTTCGCGACATGAACCTCGACGTGCGCGAAGGCGATTTCATCTCCCTGCTCGGACCCTCTGGTTGCGGGAAATCCACCGCGCTACGGCTGATCGCCGATCTTATTCACCCGACGAAAGGGTCGATCCGCTGGGACATTCCCCGCGCGCCCGGCGATTTGTCCGTGGTGCTCCAGGAGCCCACCTTGATGCCTTGGGCAACGGTGGCCGACAATGTTTGGCTGCCCTTCCGGCTCCAGGGGAAATCCCGCGCCTCAGTCCAAAATGGGATCGACGAAGCGCTCGCCATGGTGGGGCTCGACGAGTTCCAAGGCGCCTATCCCCGCGAGCTATCCGGCGGCATGAAAATGCGGGTCTCGATCGCTCGCGCCATGGTGACCCGGCCGCGACTCATCCTCATGGATGAGCCTTTCGCCGCCCTCGACGAGATCACCCGGTTCAAACTCAACAACGACCTTTTGGCCCTCAAAGACCGGATCAACTCGACGGTGATCTTCGTCACCCATTCGGTGTTTGAAAGCGTGTTTCTGTCGGACCGGATCGTGGTCATGGCCGCGCGCCCGGGCCGGGTCATCCGTGAGCTAGGCGTCGACGAACCCTACCCTCGGACAGAAGAATTCCGCACATCGGCTGAATACGCCGCCCATTGCCGGGGCGCGTCCGGGGCCCTCAAGGATGCCATAGGAGCCGGGCAATGAGCGATATGACCCTTGGGGGCGTCGTCGAGATCGTCGATGAAGAAGAGCTGGCCCGGGCCCGCTCACGAAAGCGCCAGGCCATCGCCCGCTACGCATTGCCCGTCGTCGTTCTGATAATTGTCCTCGGCGGCTGGCACCTTCTGGTGACCGTCAACGAGATCCCCCATTACATCCTCCCTGGCCCTGACCGGGTGTTTAGCGCGCTGGTGGAAAATTGGGCGTCGCTGATCGACAGTTGGTGGGTGACCATCACCATCACCTTCCTCGCCCTAAGCCTCGCCATCTCGGTGGGCGTCGGCCTTGCCGTGCTCTTCAACCTCTCGAAATGGGTCGAGCTGTCATTCTTTCCTTATGCGGTGGTGCTGCAAGTCACACCTATCGTGGCCATCGCGCCCTTGATCTTTATCTATGCGGACCGAACCGTCGGGCTCTTGATCTGCGCCTGGATCGTGGCCTTCTTCCCGATCCTGTCGAACACGGTGATGGGGCTTAACTCATCCGACCATAACCTCCGCGATCTCTTCCAGGTCTACGGCGCGTCCCGCTGGCAAAAGCTGCGCTTTCTCGAAGGGCCGTCGGCATTGCCCTACTTTCTTTCAGGGCTGCGGATCGCAGGTGGGCTCTCACTCATCGGCGCGGTGGTCGCCGAGTTCGTTGCGGGTACCGGCGGCATCGGCTCGGGCCTTGCCTTCCGGATCCTCGAAGCCTCCTACAGGCTCCAGGTGCCGAAAATGTTCGCTGCGCTCTTTTTGATCATCGTGACCGGAATCGCGATTTATCTCCTGACGAGTTTTCTCTCCCATATGCTCCTTCGGAAGTGGCACGAAAGTGCCGTCAGACGGGAGGGTTGATGGACTTCATCACCCTGCCGACGGGGGATTTCACGCTAAAGAACGTCACGCTCCCGGCTGCGCTCCTCGGCCAGGACGGCGACCTTATCACCACCGATATGGCCCTCTCGGGCGGCCGCATCGCCGAAGCACCCATCGGGCCCGAGGTCGATATGGCCCGGGCCATCGTTTTGCCGGCCTTCGTCGACATGCACACCCATCTCGACAAAGGCCATATCTGGCCCCGCGCGGCCAATCCCGATGGCACCTTCATGGGCGCGCTCAACGCCGTGGGGGCCGACCGGAGCGCCCGTTGGACGGCAGAAGATGTCCGCGCACGGATGGAGTTTGGCCTCCGCGCGGCCTATGCCCACGGGACGAGGGCGATCCGGACCCATCTCGATTCCATCCCGCCCCAACATTCGATCAGCTTCCCGGTCTTCGAAGAGCTCCGCGAGAGCTGGGCCGGCCGGATCGAACTCCAGGCGGTCAACCTTGTCCCTTGCGACATGGTGGCCGAGCCGATCTTTCTAGAGATCGCCAAAACGGTAGCCCACGCCCAGGGCGTGCTCGGAGCCGTGACTTATCCGACCCCGGGGCTCGATGACGATCTCCGCCTCTTTTTCGAGATCGCCACGCTCCACGGGCGAGACGCCGATTTTCACGTGGACGAAACCCTCGACCCCGCCAGCGAGACGCTCCGTGCAATCGCCCTTGCCGTCGATGAGACAGGGTTTGAAGGGCGCGTGACGGTGGGCCATTGCTGTTCTTTGTCGTCCCAAGACCCCGGCCGGGCGGAAGACACGCTGGGGCTCGTGGCCGCGACCGGGATCCATGTGGTCAGCCTTCCGATGTGCAACCTTTATCTCCAAGATCGGGGTCCGGGCACGCCGCGGCTCCGGGGGATCACATTGGTCCATGAGATGCGCGACAACGCTATCCCGGTATCCTTCGCCTCGGACAATACCCGTGACCCGTTCTATGCATACGGGGATCTCGATATGCTCGAAGTCATGCGCCAGGCCACCCGGATTGGCCATCTCGACCATTCCCGCTCCGATTGGCCCTTGGCCTTTTCCGCCGCCCCGGCCGCGGCTATGGGGATCAGCCCCCAGACCCTCGCACCGGGTGCTTCCGCCGATCTCGTTATATTTAACGCCAGGGACTGGACCGAGCTCTATGCCCGCCCCCAATCTGACCGGGTTGTCCTCCGGGGCGGCGCGGCTATCGACCGCACCCTCCCCGCCTATGCCGAACTCGATCACCTAATGGAGGTGTCATGACCCCCAACGTCGCCGCCGCCAAAGCCGCCCTCGCCCATCTCGACCAAGAGGACGATGCCGAGGAGATCCGCCGGAAAAGCCGGGATTTCTTCTGGTATTCCCCGGTCCTAAAGGCCCGCCTCGACCATGTGACGGCAGATTTCGTCGTGAGCCCTCGCTCCGAAGCCGAGGTGATCGAGGTTTTGAAGGTCTGTTTCGCCCATAACGTGCCGGTCACGACCCGGGGCTCCGGCACCGGGAATTACGGCCAAGCCATGCCCCTCGAAGGCGGCTGCGTGATGCACCTTCGGAACATGGACAATGTTAAAGAGATCGGCCCCGGCCGGGTCGTCTGCGAACCGGGCGTGGTTTTGAAAGACCTCGACGCGGCCTGCAAAGAGGCGTCCGGGCAAGAGATCCGCATGTATTCCTCAACCTGGGCCACGGCGACCATCGGAGGGTTCATTGCCGGCGGCTCAGGCGGGGTCGGGTCTTGCACCTGGGGCGCCCTCCGCGATCTTGGCAACATCATTCGCCTCCGGGTCGTGACCATGGAAGAAAACCCGCGGATCCTCGAATTCCGGGGTGAGGAACTCGCGCGGGTCTCCCACGCCTATGGGACCAATGGCATCATCACCGAGATCGAGATGCCCCTCGCGCCGGCCTATGAATGGGTCGACATGTTCGTGGCCTTCGATGACTTCGTCGAAGCCGCCCGTTTCGCCTCCGATCTCGCCGCCGAAGACGGGATCCTCATCAAACTCGCCAGCGTCTACGAAGCGCCGACCGCGAAGCGCTACTTTCAGCGGGTCGCCAAATATGTCGACGACACCACCCACCTCGTCGGCATTATGGTGGCGCCCCATTCACTCGACGGGTTCGAAACGTTTCTTTCTCGGAGGCAAGCGGCCAAACTCCTTTACCGCTCGGACGACACCGACTGGCGTGATCCCGGACCGGTTTTCGAATACGGCTGGAACCACACCACGCTCCGCGCCCTCAAAATCGATCCCGACATTACTTACCTTCAGGTCCGCTACGGCGCGCCGACCCATCTCGAACTTGTCGAAAAGATCCGCGCCGAGTTCTCGCCGGAAGTCCTCCAACATCTCGAGGTTATGCGCGAAGGGGGTCGCGTGATGTTTGCTGGGCTTAGCCTCGTCAAATTCTCCAGCGAAGCCCGTCTCGACGAGATCGTCCGCGCCCATGAGGCCGCAGGCGCCATGATCTTCAATCCCCATCGTTACACGCTCGAGGAAGGCGGCCGCCAAACCGTGGATGACCGGCAATTGGCGTTTAAAAAGGAAGCCGATCCCAAGGGTCTTCTTAATCCAGGCAAAATGATTGCCTGGGATAACCCAGATTGGGACTACGCTGAAATGTACGCCTATCCTCGTTTGCAGGCGGCGGAATGAGGGGGCTCGCCGCCCCCTCTTGTGGCCCTCGGCCCCAATTCACCCCCGCGAGTATTTGCCTCCAGGATGAAGCAAAAGCCGGCGCCTTCATCCTGGGAAAAATACTCCCGCCGGAGGCACCGAAATCCGAAGGCGCCCGCGGATGACCAAGCGCGCCCATGTAATCTTTGCCCATCCTTGTCCCGAAAGCTTCTCGGCCGCGCTCCATGCCGGGGTTATTGACGCCCTCGAGGCCAAAGGGTGGGAGGTCGACGATCTCGACCTCAACGGGGAGGGTTTCAACCCGGTTCTGACCGAGGCTGAGCGCCGGGGCTACCATGAGGAACCCGCCAACATCGCCCCGGTCGCCCCGTATGTCGATCGTCTTAGGGCGGCCGAGGCGCTCGTCCTGGTATACCCTGTCTGGAATTTCGGTTTTCCGGCCATCCTCAAAGGCTATCTCGACCGGGTCTTCCTCCCCGGCGTCTCGTTTCGGCTCGAAGACGGGAAAGTCCGCCCCAACCTCCGCCAGATCCGGCGCCTTGCGGCGGTAACGACCTATGGAGGCACGCGCACCCGGGCCATGCTCGTCGGCGATCCGCCTCGGAAATGCGTCACACGGGCGATCTGGCATGTCTGCCGCCCGCTCAAGACCCGTTATCTCGCGCTTTATGATATGAACCGAGCCGATGCGGCCAAACGCGGGCACTTTCTCGCCCGCGTTAGCCGCGAAATGAAAGCCTTCTGAACCATGCGTGCGCTCCTTATCTATTGCCATCCTCGTCCCGAAAGCTTCACAGCCGCGATCCGCGACCTCGTGGCCGAAAAGCTCGACGCGGCCGGAGCAGAGGTGCGGATCCTCGATCTTTACAGGCGAGGCTTTGACCCGGTGCTCACCGCCGCCGAACTCGAGACGTATGAAAACGAGGCGATCAATACCGCGCCGGTGGCCGAAGACGTCGCCCATCTCCGCTGGTGCGACACACTCATATTCGTCTACCCGACCTGGTGGTACGGGCTCCCGGCTCTCCTCAAAGGCTGGCTCGACCGGGTACTCGTGCCGGGCGTGGCCTTTTTCATGCCGAACCAGGAGAACTCAACGATCCGTCCGGGGCTCTCCCATATCCGGCGGCTCGCGGTCTTTACCACCTGCGGGGCGAGTTTCTGGCTCACGCGCTATGTCGGCGCACCGGGCAAACGCACCCTCCTCCGGGGCGTGGGTGTCCTATGTGCCCCCCATTGCCGGAAGGCCTTCGCCGCCCACTACCTCATGGACAGTTCAAGCCCTGCCACGCGCGAAAAACACCTCGCCCGCGTGGCCAAGCGCATGGATGCGTTCCTCGGCCGCCCCACCGGGATACCGCTCCGGAGGACCGCATGAGCCCCGCCCACGACTGGGCCGCCCACCGTGCCGCGGCGTTCGACCGGATTGATCCGATGGAGACGATTGCGGTGCTGCCCACGGCCGCTATTGAACAGCACGGGCCTCACCTCCCGCTCGGCACGGACACGATCATCGCCGAGGGAATGCTCGCCGAAGTCACGCGTCTCTGCCCACCCGATCTCGATATCCGCATTCTCCCCATCCAAACGGTGGGGAAGTCGAACGAGCATCTTTGGGCGAAAGGCACGCTCACTCTGTCGGCCGAAACCGCGCTTAGAGCCTGGGTCGAGATAGGCCTCAGTGTGGCCCGGGCCGGGATCCGCAAAATTGTCATTGCCAATTCCCATGGGGGCAATCTCGACCTCATCTCCATCCTCGCCCGGGAGCTCCGCGTCCAGGCGGGCATGGTAGCCGTCAAATGCCAGTGGGGCAGTTTCGGCCATCCGGAAGGTCTCTATTCCGAGCGCGAGCTAACCTATGGGATCCATGGCGGCGATGTGGAGACCTCGATGGTCCTGGCGTTCCAGCCCGAACTTGTGGACATGGACGCGGCGGAGGATTTCGTTTCCGCCGCCGAAGGGGCGTCGATCCCGCCTGTGGGCTCGATCGCCCTTGCGTGGATTGCCAAAGACCTCAACCCGGCTGGCACGGTGGGCGAGGCGGCCTTGGCCAGTGCCGAAAAAGGCCGGGCCACCGCGACGCACCAGGCCGCAGGATTTGTTGACCTTCTTCAAACCGTGCGCGGTCTTCCGCTGCCCGAAAGCTAAAATTCGAACATTCAGAGGTCGGTAACGGCGCCCGTTTTATGAGCGCGAGGCTGCTTTAGGGGGGCGAACGTGCCGCGCTGGTTCGACATTGCTTTTACATTGCTCGCGTCACTGATTTTGGCGCCGCTCCTCGTGTTGATCGCCGGATCGGTGCTGTTGGCCATGGGTCGGCCAATCTTCTTCCGGCAGCTCCGGGTCGGTGCAAACGGTGCGCCGTTCACCATCTGGAAATTTCGGAGCTTTGGGGAGGACGGAAGACCAACCGCGCTTGGGCGCATTCTCCGCCGCCTCAGCCTCGATGAATTGCCGGAATTTTGGAACGTCCTCCGTGGCGATATGGCCGTTGTGGGCCCCCGCCCTTTGATCGAGGCAGATCAACCGCAATTGCCAAGCATCCGTAAGGCGCGCCAGGCCGCGCGGCCAGGGATCACCGGTTGGGCCCAGGTCAATGGTCGGAACGCACTTAGTTTTGAAGAAAGTTATCGCTACGATCTGGCCTATATTCAGAACCGCAGCGCGATGCTCGATCTTCAGGTTCTCGCGATGACCATGCCCTGCGTTATCTCCGGCCGTGGCGCCTGCGGCCTGACCCGGCCGGACAGGCCGGTGGCCCTTGCTGGCCCAAAGCGTCGCCCGCTGCCCCGAACGGTGTAAAAAGCCGAGATCTGCATGGCTCCCGGACTGGCGCTTTTGCGCCGCCCCGTGTCCGGCTCGCCCAAGGGCCTATTCACCTCGGCGGATTTCAACCTCCGGTCTTGCAGTGCTTCGCGCGTCTTGCGAGAGGATAAGTGAGCTAGGGGGTTATTGTGGAACTGACTTGTTTCAAAGCCTACGATATTCGCGGCGTTTTAGGAGAAACGCTCGATGCCGCGATTGCCGAACGGATCGGCCGGGCCTTCGCCGATACCGCCGGCCCCGGTCCGGTGGTTGTGGGCTATGATGCCCGGCCCACCAGCCCCGCCCTTGCCGCTGCCTTGGCCCAGGGATTGATCTGGCGCGGGCGCGACGTGATCGATATCGGCCTCTGCGGCACCGAAGAGGTCTATTTCGCCACTGCTTTCCTCGAGGCGGGGGGAGGCATCATGGTGACTGCCTCCCACAACCCGATTGAGTACAATGGGATGAAAATCGTCGGACCCGGCAGCCGGCCCCTTGATCCGGCCACCGAACTTGCCGCGCTAAAAGCCCGCGCCGAAGCCGACCAATACGATCCGGCACCGAGCGCCGGCCAGGTCCGGGCAAAGAGCCTCCGCGCCGCCTTCGCAGACCATGTGGCGGGGTTTGCCGACGCTTCCGCCATCGGCCCGATGCGGATCCTCGTCAATGCGGGCAACGGCACGGCGGGCGCTGCGTTCGATACGGTTGCCGAGAGGTTGATCGCCCGGGGGGCGGAGCTCGACATCATCCGGATGGACCACGCGCCGGACCCAAGTTTTCCAAACGGTATTCCCAACCCGATGCTTTCCGAGAACCGCGTACGCACCGCCGAGCGCGTTAGGGGCGAAGGCGCAGACCTCGCCATTGCCTGGGATGGGGATTTCGACCGCTGCTTTTTCTATGACGAAACCGGCGAGCTGATCCCAGGCGAATTGGTCGTCGCCCTTTTGGCCGACGCCACGCTCCGCCGCGAAGCCGGCGCTGCCATCGTCTATGACCCGCGCGTCACCGGTGCGGTGGAAGCCACCATTGCCGCGGGGGGCGGCCGACCGACGCGCTCACGCGTGGGGCACGCATTCGTCAAAGGCGCCATGCGAGGCGCGGAAGCGGCCTATGGTGGGGAGATGTCTGCCCACCATTATTACCGCGACTTCTTTTACTGCGGCAGCGGCATGATCCCCTGGGTCCAGATGCTCGGAATTCTCACCAGGCGGGGCGGACGCGTTTCCGAATTGGTGGCAGATCTCCGGCAGCAATTTCCGTCTTCGGGCGAAATCAATTTCACTGTTAGGGAAACCAAAGCAACAATGGAACGGGTCGTGGCAGCTCTCGAAGCTGAAGGACCGGAGGTCGACCGCCTTGACGGTGTGTCGCTCGATTTCGGCACATGGCGCATGAATATTCGGCCCTCGAACACGGAACCACTTCTGCGACTCAATTTAGAAACGAAGGGCGACGCCGCGCTTCTCGACTCGAAAATGACCGAAATTCGCGCCTTGATTGAAACGCACGCGTAATTCAACTGTTTCATTTGTGGCGCAATTACGGCGGAGGTCGTTTCTATTCCACCTACAGACTTTCGTTTGTCGCGGCCACCGTCGCGCCGCATTGTTCAATGAAACAATCCCAACGATTTGGCGCGCGAAAGGCAACATTAATGAGGCGGCAGAATTCATTTTTTATAGTTTAAATTCATGTATTTAGACTTGATTGGGCGAAACGTCGCCGAAACTGCACAGGGCGCGCAATTATCCGGTCATATTGCGTTTGGCGGTTCTTCTTATCGCCACATTCATGGCTAGCATCTGCCGGGAATGTGCAAGTGTATCGATCGCGGGTGATGCTGAAACAAGCATTTTGAGAACCCACCTGCTGCCAGTTTGAGTGCCAATCCAAAGAACGACAAAGCGCGCAATTCTGCAATTGCGTGAATAGGAGAGAAGTGTCATGGCCGTCCCCCCGTTTTTCGATCCGTCCTCGCCCGACACGCCCGCAGGCATGAATACGTCGGTGAGCGCGGCGAGCGCTGCAGGCATTCCGTCGCAAGGCACGGGCCTCGTCGGTCAGGTCTATATTCCCGAAGAAGGGGAGAGCCTCTGGAGCATCGGAAAGCTCCTCGAACTGATCGCCACCAGCTCACCGGATATGAGCCTGGTCGCAACCGAACTTTCCTATTCGGGCAAAAACTCTGAAACGACCTTGGCCGAGTTCTTCGGCGACGACGCCGCATCGCTTACCGGCGATGAAAACCTCGAATTCGGGCCCACTGGCCTCGCCTTTGAGGGATACATTTACATTCCCGCCGGCGTCCATGAGATCTCCGTGTCGTCCGATGACGGCTTTCTTCTCGACATTGGCGGCGTGAACTTTTCCTCCTTCCTTGGCGGACGCGGCACCGATGAGACTGCTCGCGTCGCAGAATTCGAAGGCGGGCTCTATGAAATCGAGCTTCTCTATTTTGACGGTGGCGGCGGGCAGTCGCTGAACCTTCTCATCGACGGCATGCCGGTCGATCAAAGCGCGTTCTACCAGTCGGTGGACGACTTCCAAAACCCGCCCGCGGATGTGGCGACAATCCCGGTGGACGATTACCACCCGTCCTACTTCGTGGGCGTTGAAAGCCTCGAAGGTCCGGTGGACGGCACGGCCACAGACGGCGCCGACAAGATCACGGGCATGGGCTCGGATGACACGATCGACGGCGGTGCGGGCGACGACCATATCATGGGCGGCTACGGCAACGACGTGATCTACGGCGGCGAAGGCGACGACGTCCTCGACGGCGGTCGGGGCTCGGACGTTCTCGATGGCGGGGCAGGCAACGACGTTCTGGTCTCGCGGTCAGATGCGGGCGAACAGCGGATCGGCCAACTTGCAATCGACATGCCAACCCGGGGTGACCCCGACGGCGAGGTCAACAACGACCTGCAAAAGCTCAAAGGCTATGAGGACCAGCCGCTCCATGCCGATGACGTGCTCATCGGTGGCGCGGGCAACGACATCTTCATGATCAACCCGCTTCTCAACGGCAAGCTCGACATCATCGAAGAGCATGTCCGCTCGGACGGGACGATCAACTGGGCCGGCGTTGCCGGCGAAAACGACGAACTCCACGACCATTGGGTCGACAGCTTCGGCATCAACGTCATCGCAGACTACAACGCCCAGGAAGACCAGATCGCGGTCATCGGTCACACCGCGAACGTTTATGTCTCCTATGAAGACGTGATCGGCGATGAGGCTGAAGAATCCATCATCACCGTGGTCTCCAACCAGCACGGCGGCGGCGGCGCCCACGCCATGGATCTCATCGGCCAGATCATCGTCCACGGTGACCGGGTCGAAAAGGACGACATCACCACCGATGACGGTGTCACATACGGCATTGTCGAAGGGTATGCGGACGTCGCCGAAGCGATCTTCCCCCAGGGTGAACTCAAAGTCAGCGAAATCAACGGCGAGACCGTTCGCGGCTACGACACGCGGATGCCGATGGAAATGTCGGGCGACATGGACATGGCCGCGATGATGGCCATGGGCAATGGCCTCGGCACGATGATGGCGGGCCCTGTCACCGGCAATCCGATGGCGGCCTTCGACAACGAGAACTTCAGCGAGGACATGCTGCAAGCCGGTGGCGGCGACGACGAAGGCTATAACGAGACCCGTGCTCCCTTCGATCAGCTGGGCTCGGTCGAAGTGGCTGGGGTCAGCGAGAGCGGCACCAACGGTGCTGACACGATGGGCCCGTCCGAAGCGGCAGAGACCGGTCTTCCGGGTGCGCTCGGCTTCTGGGGCTTCGGCTCTGGCACGGACGGCGCCTATGGCGACGAACGGGGCGAGTTGGGCGAGATCAAAGCCTACACGCTCTACGAAAACCAAGCGATCCTCCGCACCGACGGCACCGTCGACGGTCCGCCGAACGGCTCGGGCCAGGCGCTTTACTTCAACGGTGAAGACGATTTCGCCTTCCTCGATCACGACCCAGCCATGGCCGTGACCCAAGGCACCATCGCCTTCTGGGCGCGCCCGGACGATCTTGGCGAAGATTCCACCTTCGCCTCCAAAGATCACCAGGGCACGGTTGATGGGGGCCATATCCGCATCGGCCACACCAATGACGGCCAGCTCTTCATTCGTCTCGCCCCTGGCGACGGTGGCGGCAACAAGTCCTGGGAAACCAAGGACGCGGTCTTCACCGAAGGCGAATGGTCCCATGTCGCGGTGTCCTACACCCAGGCTGGGGTAGTCGTGACCATCGACGGCGATCCGATTGGGGCCAACCAGTGGAACAAGGTCGAAGGCGATGTGGCCAACCCCAACGGCTACAAGGAGTACTTCCCGCTCCAGAACGAAGAGCCTTGGATCCTCGGCGCAGATTCGAAGAACGCCGATCTCAACGACACGGCCCAGGAATTCGCCATCGACCGGGAAAACCTCGTCAACGAATTCGAAGGCGCCTTGGCCGATTTCGGAATCTGGGGCGGGTTCACACCAGAAGAAGCGCTGAACGTCTCCCAGATCAACGATCTGATGGACAATGGACCGGGTGCGGCCCTCACCAACAGCTCCGGCCTCCAGCCGATGCAGGCCGGTGACGACATGTACGAAGGCCTCGGCGGCAACGACAATATCGATGGCGGCGCGGGCGACGACATGCTCGACGGCGGTGCCGGAAACGACACGCTGATAGGCGGGTACGGCGACGACCACCTCAAAGGGGGCGCCAACAACGACGTCCTCGACGGTGGGCGCGGGTCGGACCTTCTCGAGGGCGGCGCCGGCAACGACATCCTCTACTCACGCTCGGATGCGGGCGAGCAGCGGATGGGCCAGTTGATCCTCGACCAGCAGAGCCGGCCTGACGACAATTCGGTCAACTACGATTATCTTAAGCTCTTCGACTGGGTTGATCAGGAACTCGTGTCTGACGACGTGCTCGTCGGTGGCGCGGGTGCTGACCAGTTCAAGTTCGAGACGCTTCTGAACGGCAAAAAGGACATCCTGGTCGAGCACACTATGCCCAACGGGATGATCCATTGGCACGGCGTCGCTGGGGAAAACCAGTTCCTCCACGACCACTGGGTCGATGCGTTCGGCATCGACGTGATCGCCGACTTCAGCGTTGAAGAAGGCGACACGATCTCGGTCATCGGTCACACCACCCAGATCGACGTGTCCTACGCCACCATCGACACCGATGGAGACGACGTGGATGACGATATGGTGTCGATCATCACCGCCTATTCCCAGCAAGGAAACGGCGGCGGCGCCCATGACGAAGACTATCTCGGCTACATCGTCGTCTACGGCGACAAGGTCACCGAGGACATGGTCGAAACCGATGCCGGTGCCCATTACGGGATTGTCGACACGATCCACGAGATCCAGGAAGCGGTTGCTCCCGATGGGGAGACCAAGATCACCGAGATCAACGGTGAAGAGGTCTTCGGCTACGACACCCGCGATATCGATGGCGATCCGATCGGGTCATCCCCGCAGGATTACTCGTCGAATTCATGGCTGGAGCAAGGCCTCGTCGATCTCGCATCGAACGTGCCTTCAGGGCTCGTCGCACCGGGCTTGGTTCTGAACTCACCGGGCGGCAGCTACTCCGGCGGCACGTCCGGCAGCATCGCCCATAGCGATGACATGGAACTCGCCGAAGGCACCATCGCGATGAGCTTCAACGCCACGGTTCCCGGCAACGGCAACAACCAGGCGCTCTACTCGAAGGACCATTCGGGCTTCAAAGACGGCGGCCATGTCACGATCTGGCTCGACGGCGCGGGCCGGGTGAAGGTGCGCTACCAGGACGAAGACAGCGAGGTGACCCTCAACTCGGACGAAAAGGTCACCGCGGGCGAAGACTACCACGTTGCCTTCAGCTTCGATGAGAACGGCACCAAACTCTACCTCAACGGCGAAGTCGTCGATGAAGGCGAAGGCTATGACGGCGGCATGACCGGCAATGAAGAAGACATTGCCATCGGCGCCTCGACCCGGATCCGGAACGGCGACAACGATAACCTCCAGTGGCAGTTCACCGGCGACATCGAGAATGTCCTGATGCTCGACCGGCCCATCGAGGACATCGAAGCCGTGTTCCTTGCCTCGAATGACGGTGCGGTAGAATCGCTCTACCCGCTCTACGAGGAAGATGCTCCGGAAGAGGAGGAGACTCCGACCGAAGAGACCCCGGCGGAGGAAGAAACGCCCGCCGAAGAGGAGACCCCCGCGGAGGAGGAAACGCCCGAAGAGGAAGAAACTCCAGCGGAAGAAGAAACTCCCGAGGAAGAAGAAACCCCGGAAGAGGAAGAGACTCCGGAAGAAGAAGAAACCCCCGAGGAAGAAACACCGGCAGAAGGGGAAGCGCCCGAGGAAGAGGAGGAGGAAGAAGAAGAGCCCGTCACCGAAGAAGAAGCGATGGGTATCATCGCCCAGCTCTTCAACATGATCTTCACGCTCTTCGGCCTCCTTGGCGGCGGCGGCTCGGACGAAGAATTGTCCGACGCGGTCGACGAAGCGGAAGAACTTTTGTCGAACCTCGTGCCCTCCACCGGCGAAATGGACGAAAACATGCCGGCCGACACCGAAGAGGACGACGAAGATATGATGGAGGCCGCCTAACTACAGGCACCGTCATAGGCACCGGCCGGGTTCAAGGCAGTTTGAGCTCGGCCACTAAATTGGCCCAGGACGCACCGTGCATGTCACGGTCCTCCTGGGCCCCTTGTATTTGGGGCCGGGGCAGCGAGAACTTCACCACGTTGAGGCTCTCGATATCGAAGCGGCGCAAGTCTTGGCTATTGGCGCCGAGCACCTCTGCCACCGCAGCCGTCGACAGCCCGTCACGCACCCGGGCATAGGCCTCCGCCGAGCCGCAGAAGATATCGATCGTCAGCCAGAACGGTCCGGCATTCTTCGAGCGCACCTTTTCGACCAGGCCGCGGAGGTTAGACATCCACCACCTCGAGGCGGAACGCATCCATCGGGTCGTCGAGTTGGAGAATGTGGTTGAGCGCGAACTCGTAAATCGCGCCGCGGTCGATATCGGCCGGCGAAAACGGGAAGGCGAATGTGGGCTGCTCTTCTTCCGCCGTCAGAGGATGGTGAAGGAGATAGGGGTTGAGGAGCTTTGCAATCTCGGTCGTGAGCTCGGGCGTGGGGCCGGTGACGATGCCGAGGACGCCAATTTCGGCCGCGGCACTCGGCAAGGTTTCTAAGGCGCCAAACCCGGCATTCTTCCCCATCAGCCGGAGCTCGATCCGGAATGCCTCCGGGGCGAGCCCGAGCCGCGCCTCGGCCTTGGCCCGGCATTTCGTCTCGATATCAGCCGCCCAATCTTCGGCGGCCGCCACATAGCGAGGGTCGCGAAGAAGCGCCAAGAGAACGCTCTGATAGCCCGCTGTCCGGGCCCCTTCGAGTTTGACCGTGTAGCGATCGCTCGGCACCCAGCGCGATCCTGTCACCCGGACCGAGCGAGCGTCGAGCGCCTCGTACTCGGCCTCGGTCACGTCGAGATGGCCGCCAGGTTCGGTCAGTATGAACGGATCGGCGTTCTCATAAAGCATATGGGCCGAGACCGTATGGGGCGTGGCCCGTGCGCCCTCGGCCAAGGGCGTCACCGTAAAGCCAGCGGCATCGAACTCAATGAGGATCACACCCGATTGGGGGTTGGTCGCACACAGCGCTCCGCATTCGCCGATCTTCGCCCCGTGCCAGGCCCCGCCCCCATGGCAGCCTTCGGCGAGGGGTTTGGCCGCGATGATCGCCGTATCCGTCGTCCGCCCGGCAATGACGACATCCGCGCCGGTATCGAGGGCGGCCTGGATCTGCTCGGCCCCGGCAAGGGCCACGATATTCGAACAGCCGAGGATCGTCTCCCGGTCGATATCGGGTGCAACGCTCAGCGGTGCGACCCGTCCGCCGTCAAAGGCCTCGGCAATCGCGGCCGGTTCCTGGGACGATTTCAAAACCGCGATCCGGATGTTCTGGCCGAGGTCAGCCGCGATCTCGCGGGTGATGCCAAGCATCCAATCGACGGTCGCGTCGGTCCCGCAGGTGCCCGCCGTGCCGATCACCAATGGCACGCCCGCCTTGGCTCGCGCCTCCATCAGCCCCTGCCATTCGATCTTGGTCGACGAACGGGCATATTTTGACATGCCCTGGCCGAGATAGGCGGGACCCGAATCCGTCGACCCCCCGTCGATGGCAATCAGATCCGGTCCGAGGGCGATCCCTTTTTCAAGGGCGGCCTGGTCGTAATTGAGACCGAGCGCGCCGGAAGGAACCAGAACTTTGACCATCAATCGCTGACCGCTTGGGGTTTTTTGATGAGGTTCCGCAAAAAGAATGGGGCGACAAAACCGGCTATCGCCGCGATCCAAAGGCCGATCGCGATGGGCGAGGAGAAAAGGAACGTCGGGTCCCCGTCCGACAACACCATCGCCCGGCGGAGCGCGTCTTCCATTTCATTGCCGAGGAGAATGCCGAGGATGATCGGCACGGTCGGCACGTCGAGTTTCCGAAACGCCCAGCCGATCACGCCAAATCCGATCATCAAAAGAAGATCGAACGAACTCCCGGTCAGCGAAAAAATTCCCACGAATGAGATCATCATCACGCCGGGCAAGAGAACCCAAGCGGGCACCGTCAAAACCCGCACGAAGATCTTCACCATCGGCACGTTCATCAAAAGAAGAACGATATTGGCGATAAGGAGCGAGGCAATAAGGCCCCAGACCACGTCGGGCCGCTCGGTAAAGAGCGCGGGCCCCGGGGTGATGTTGAGCGTCATCAAGAGCGCGAGGAGGACCGCGGTTGTGCCGGAACCCGGCACGCCGAGGGTCAGCATTGGGACGAGCGCGCCACCGGCGGCCGCGTTGTTGCCCGCCTCAGGCGCGGCCACGCCCTGGGGCACCCCAGTGCCAAATTTGCCGCCCGGACCCGCAATGGATTTTTCCGACATATAGGCCAGGAACGATCCCAGTGAGGCCCCCGCGCCCGGTAGAACTCCGGCAACGAACCCCACCACCGAAGCCCGAAGCATGGTCATCGTCGATTTGGCGATATCGCGGACCGGGATCGTGACCTTCTCGAGCTTGATCCCGATTGAGGAGCCTTTGCCGTGGCTCTCGATGAAAACGAAGACTTCGGCGACAGCGAAGAGCCCGACGATGGCGACGAGGAAATCGACCCCGTCATAGAGGTGCAATTCGCCCCCCGTCAGCCGCGGCATACCGGTGAAATTGTCGAGCCCGATCATCGCGATGCCGAGACCGATGGCCGAGGCAAGCGCGGCTTTAGCTTGGTTGTTCGACGCAATGCCCCCAAGGGTCGAAAACGCCAGGAGATAGAGGGCGAAATACTCCGCCGGGCCAAACTGGAAGGCGATCCGCGAAAGAAGGGGAGCGAGGAGCATCAACCCAATGGTCGCCAAAAACGCACCGACGAAAGAGGCGACGCCGGAGAGGACCAGCGCATCGCCCGCTCGCCCTTGTTTGGCCATCGGATATCCGTCGAGCGTGGTCATCAATGCCGGTTCGTCACCGGGGATATTCAAAAGGATCGACGAGATCCGCCCTCCATACATCGCCCCGTAATAAACCGAGGTCATCAAAACGAGGGCCGAGGTTGCGTCGAGCCCGATCGTGAAGGTGATCGGGATGAGAATAGCCACCCCGTTTGACGGCCCGAGCCCCGGCAAAGCGCCGATGATCGTTCCGAGAAAGCAGCCGATGACGGCCAGGCCCAGCGTTTGCCAAGACAGGGCGATGGAGAATCCGAGGGCGAGATTTTCAAGCATTTGGTCTTATCCCAACCAGTCCTTCGGCAGGGCCTGGAGCGTTTCGAGCCGAAGCGCGAAACGGAAAAGAAGAAAGAGCCCGATCGAGAGACCGATTCCCGAAAGGATCGCCGCGACCGGTTTTTGGCTGATCTGATAGCTGAGGATCGCCGTGCAAATCGCGCCGGGGATCAAAAAGCCGAGCGGCTTCAAAGCGTAGGTGAAGCCCACCATGACGAGGATCGATACGGCGATATTGAGGAAGGCCCCTAAGCCCGGCCAGTCAGGTTCGTCGTCCGGCTTCCAGATCATGACGAGCCCGCAAATCACAGCAACGGCCCCGATCAGGATGGGGAAAGTCTTTGAGCCCACCGGATCGGTGATAAAGCCCGACTGAATTTGGAAGGGGCGCGCGATATAAGCGAGCGCCACACCAAAGACGACCAACCCCAAGAAGCGGGCCGATCAGAGCAAGATTACTTGATAACGCCGATTTATTGGGGCAGCGCTTTAAACCAGG
>JBCCTQ010000006.1:0-147848 GCA_039198225.1 Pseudomonadota bacterium | reverse complement strand
GGTCCGGCGAGGCCAAGGCCCCGCCGTCAAGCGCGTCAGATCAGACGGCGAACATCAAGAGAAGGGCGACGAGGAACGCGAAAATCCCCAGGGCTTCGGCAAAGGCGATGCCGATAAAGAGGGTCGCGGTCTGGCCGCCGGCGGCCGACGGGTTCCGGAGCGCGCCGGCGAGGAAGTTGCCAGCCACGTGGCCCACCCCGATGGCGGCCGCACCCGACCCGATGGCGGCGAGGCCGGCACCGATGAATTGACCCATTTGCGCGATGTCGCCTTCCATAATTCTGTCTCCTCGATTGGAATGCGTATGTTCTGTTGAGCGGGCTGACCTAGTGATGCGGATGCAACGCGTCTTTCAGGTAGACGCAGGTCAGAATGGTGAAAACGTAAGCCTGGATCCCGGCCACGAGCATTTCGAGACCGTAGATCGCGGTGACCCCGATGATGGCCAGCGGGGCCGCGGCCGTAAGCTGGGCAAAGCCCGCGAAGACCTTGACCACCGCGTGGCCCGCCATGATCGCCCCGAATAGACGCACGGAATGGCTGACGGGGCGGGCGAAAAAGAGGATGAATTCAAGCACGGCCAGGATCGGGCGCATCACCGGCGGCGCCGATGTAAGCCAGAAGAGCTTTAGAAACCCGACCCCGTGTTTGACAAAGCCCACGATGATGACAGTCAGGAAAACCGCAAGCGCCATCACACCCGTGACGGCGAGATGCGAAGTGGTCGAGAAACTGGTCGGGATCAATGCAAGGAAGTTCGCCACAAGGATGAACAGGAATAGGGTGAAAATGTAGGGGAAGAACTTGATCGCGTCCTTCCCGGCCACGTCTTCGACCATCTTGTAGATGAACCCATACATGAGTTCGGCCACCGATTGGCTCCGCGTCGGCACCACGGCCCTGCCGCGCGTGCCCAAGACGAACAGGGCTGCGATGCACAGGATCGCGAGAAACATCCAGAGCGTCGCGTTGGTGGGTGTCCACCACTGGATCGTGTCGCCGCCGAATAGCGGTTTGAGGAGGAATTGATCCATCGGCTTGAAGACCAGGGTCGAACCTTCGATCTCGTCGACCAATTCTCCGGTTTCGTCCGCCATCTAGCGCCCTTCGTCTTCGGGGTCGCCCCCGGTTTGGCTCGTTTGGATGTCTTTGGCGGTGGCGAGCATTGCTCGCACCCCGGCCGCAAACCCCAGCAATGTGAATATCACCAGGAAAATCGGGAGCGTGCCGAAGAGCACATCGAGCCCGTAACCGATGATAAAGCCGACCGCCATTCCAGCGACCAAGTCGATCACCATTCGCCAGGCCTGTTGGGCCATGGAATAATGCTCTTCCTGGTGAGGTTTTTCGTCAGACGATGCGGCTTTTGCCGCTTTGATCCGTGCGTCGAGGGCTTTCAGCCGCTCGCCTTCATCCGGACCCGCCATCGGAGACGCCCCCTCGAAAGTTGGCGGGACGCTATGGGCGGCAAGGGTTCGAGTCAAGCGGCTATCCAGCGCCCATGGCCGCCTCTAAAGCCCTCATAAATATATGTTTTTTATAGGAGGCTTGCCACGTCCCGCGCGCGCCGTACCGCGCGCCATATTCAACCCAATGGTTGATCTTTCGGGCTCTTTTGGAGGCCCCGCCCCAAGCGCTGGAAAAATGTCCCGTCGATCAGAAGAATACCGAGGAAGATCGCTGCCATGCCGCCTGCCTTCCACGCATTCATCGTCTCTCCCAAAAAGAGGATCCCCAGCATCACTGCTGAAACGGGGGCGATGAAGGTCACCGTAGAAAGGCGTGTGGCGCCCACCCGTGGCAAAAGCCAGTAAAAGATCGCGAAGGCGATCGCGGTCAGTGCGACCCCCACCACCAGGAGTGCCGCCCAACCTTGGGCGGATAGAGAGGCCGGTGCCCCTTCGAGGGTTAAGGCAACCGTACCGATGCCGAGAGTAGAGAGGCTGAGCGACCAGGCCAAAAGCGACAGCCGGTCCACATCTGCCAGACGGCGGACATAGTTTAACGCGATGCCGTAACAGAGCGGTGCGAAGATCGAGAGGAAAATCCCCCCAAGCTCGGATTGGCCTCCGGCCTGGAGGGCAGGCACGCTGAGCAACACGATCCCGCCAAAGCCGGCCAAGACGCCTAGCACTTTCAGAGGCGTGGCTCGCTCGCCGCCCGGCCAAAGCTGGGAGACGATCACCACCATGATCGGGGTGAGGGCGTTTATGATCCCGGCGGCCCCGGCGGTGATCCATTGCTGGCCGATGGGGAAGATCGCGAAAGGAAGCCCATACATCGCCATCCCGAAGATCCCCATTTGCAGGAGCCGTTTTGGCGGAAACCAGACGGGGCGGCGGAACACGATGAGTAACCCCCAGGCCGCGAGGGCTGCGACGCCGATCCGGGCCGCCGAAACGCTAACGGGGCCAAGCTCGCGGAGGAGGATTTCGTTGCAGAAAAATGCGGCACCCCAGCCGACGCCGAGTACCGTAATCCATATCCAGTCAATGCGTCGCATGGCGCCTATCTCGGTCTGAGAGGCCCTGGTCCGCAACCCGGATCTTGCGGATATGCGTCGCGCGGCTAGGCTCGCCGCCCATGGCCGACCGCCTCGATACGATCTTTGCCGCCCTCGCCGACCCGACCCGGCGCCGGATCCTCACCATGCTCCTTGAAGACGACATGGCCGTCACCGATGTGGCCCACCCATTTGAGACATCGCTCGCTGCGATTTCCAAACATTTGGGGGTTCTCACGCGTGCGGGTCTTATCAGCCAAGAAAAGCGCGGCCGAGTGATATGGTGCAAACTTGAGCCCGATGCCCTCCGCGGGGCCAGCACCTGGATGCGGGGTTTCGGCCAGTTCGACGAGGTCGACCTCGACGCGTTCGAGCGATTTTTAGGAGAAGAAGGCCTCAGCGACGACACCAACTTCTAGTTCGCGCACTTTTTGCGTCGCACGGACTCAATCCGAGGAAAAAACACCCGGCACGAAAAAGGCGACCGGCCCACCCGGACCGGCCGCCAGACAGCAAAAGACCCTTAAATTCTCTAACTCGCACACTGCCAAAATTCGTACCCAGGTGGCACGAACAGTCGCATAATCTCGTATCTGCACCGAGTCGCAACTAGATCTGCCTTTTGTGGATAAGTCTTGCCGCTAATTGTGGTGTTTATGTCGCGTTAACGCAACAGTCGCGACAAGTCTTCAAACAGCCCCTCCCGCTCATCGGGGCTGAGGAATGCGCCAAGCTCGACCTCGCGGCCATTGCCCCGGAGCGTGAGATATTTCTCCACCGGGCCGTCGTCGCGGAGATGGACGGTCACCCAATGGGGATTGGCCTCCCATTCGAGAGCAGGGCCGCGGGCAGGAATGTGGGATATGTGGACGCTCGTTTCGCTTAGGGTCAATTCTTCCCGGCCATGCCGGGCGGCCACATTGGCCATAATCGCCCACCAGAGCGCACCGACGACCAACGCGAAAAAGCCCAAGAGAACCCAGACCGCGGGGGAGCCCAGGAGCGACAGGATCGGCACCGCCAAGAGCCCGGTCGTCACCCCAATAAACACCACAAAACCGGACCTCGTGAGGCTCTGATGGGGCCAGAGCGTTAAATGAGCCTCCTCGCCAACCGTGGGCGCCCCAAGGGCGCCACCGGGCCCGGTGGTCGCGAAATTCTGCCAGCTATAGGGCATCCGTCATGGGTCTTTATGTCTTTCGAGGCGCTGCATTGTCAGGGTGAGTGCCGTCGGCCCATTCCTCAAGGGTCGGTAGGTCATGGCCGCCCCGGTCCCAGTCCTCCTGCTTGGGCAGGATCTCGAACGTATGTTCCGGCGGCGGTGTTGGCAGGGTCCATTCCAGGGTGTCGGCGTGTTCATTCCAGTAATTCTTCTCTTCGATCCGTTTGCCGTAGCGGAGCGTGTAGAACACGATGCCGATGAAGAATACAAAGGACGCGAAAGAGATGAACGCGCCGATCGAAGAGACGTAGTTCCACAGCGCATAGGCGTCCGGATAGTCGATATAGCGCCGGGGCATGCCCTGACGGCCGAGGAAATGCTGCGGGAAGAACGTGATGTTCGAGCCGATAAACATCATCCAAAAATGGAGCTGCCCCGCCCATTCGGGGTATTGCCGGCCCGACATTTTGCCGATCCAGTAATAGACGCCGGCGAAGATAGCGAAGACCGCGCCCAGAGACATAACGTAGTGGAAATGGGCCACAACGTAGTAGGTGTCATGGTAAGCCCGGTCGATGCCCGCCTGGCTCAAAACGATCCCGGTCACCCCGCCCACGGTAAAGAGGAACAGGAACCCGAATGCCCAAAGCATCGGTGCCTTAAACTCGATGGACCCCCCCCACATGGTGGCGATCCAAGAGAAGATTTTTACGCCCGTCGGCACCGCGATGACCATCGTCGCTACCATGAAATAGGTCTGTTGCTCGAGGCTCATCCCAACCGTGTACATGTGGTGCGCCCAAACGACGAACCCGAGGCCGCCAATGGCGATCATCGCCCAAACCATCGGCAAATAGCCAAAGACCGCTTTCCGCGAGAACGTGGCCACAACGTGGGAAATGATCCCAAAGCCCGGCAGAATGATGATGTAGACTTCCGGATGACCGAAGAACCAAAGGATGTGCTGGTAAAGGATCGGGTCGCCGCCCCCGTCGGGCTGGAAGAACGCGGTGCCAAAGTTCCGGTCGGTCAAGAGCATTGTGATGGCACCCGCCAGCACCGGAAGGGCCAAAAGGATCAACCAGGCGGTCACGAAGATCGACCATGCAAAGAGCGGCACTTTGAAGAGCGTCATGCCCGGCGCACGCATATTGAGGAAGGTCGTGATCATGTTGATCGCGCCCAGGATCGATGAAGCGCCGGACAGGTGGACCGCGAAGATCGCGAGGTCCATCGAATAGCCGCCCTCATTGGTCGAGAGGGGCGGGTAGAGCACCCATCCCACGCCAGAGCCCAACTGTCCGTTGCCCCCTGGGCTCACCACCGAGGCCACCGCCAAGGAGGTGCCGGCCACGTAGAGCCAGTAGGACAGGTTGTTCAGCCGCGGGAACGCCATGTCCGGCGCGCCGATATGAAGCGGCATAAAGTAGTTCCCAAACCCGCCGAAGAGGGCGGGGATCACCACGAAGAACATCATCAAGATGCCGTGGCCGGTGATCATCACGTTCCAGAGATGCCCGTTCGGCGTACATTCTCCAGGAAGCGACGCCGAGAGCGAACTGATAAACCCGCCGAAAAAGCCCTTATCCAGATGCTCGGCGCACATGTACTGCACGCCCGGATGCATCAGCTCCATCCGCATGTAGACCGTGAAGGCGACGGCAATCAGCCCGACAAAGCCGGACGTGAAGAGGTAGAGAATGCCGATGTCCTTGTGGTTCGTTGACATGAACCACCGGGTAAAAAACCCGCGCTCGTCCTGGTGCTCGTGGCCGTGGGCCGCGGCGTCTGCCATGTGAGTGTCCTTGCTAACTTGGTCGCAGTAACTGCATGCCTGGTTTAGAATATCTCTAAGGGGCCCCGGATAACCGGGCAAGCGGAGAAGACCGCCCAAAAGGGGGATAAAGTGACGCGGGCGGGCGCCTCATTCTGCGCGAACTTCCAACTGTAACCTTCTGTTATCGCGAATTTATGATGATTTCCGCGCTGCCGCACTGATGTCAAACGCTCAACGGTCAGACATGGCGTCTTCGAGGACCCCGCGCACTATGGCGGGATCCACGTCATCGGCAACAAAGGCCGCACCGATATCGCGGGCCAGGATGAAACGGAGCTGACCGTCGATCACCTTCTTATCCTGGGCCATCAAGCCCATCAGAGCCTCGGCACCCGGAAGCGTGCCGTCGATATCGGAAAGGTCGGTCTTCATCCCCATCGCTTTTAGGTGCGCGCGGACCCGGCTCGGGGTCTCCTGGGCCAAAAGTCCTTGCCGTGCCGAGGTCTCAAAGGCCAGGGCACAACCGATGGCCACGGCTTCGCCGTGGAGCAGCCGGTCCGAATAGCCCGTTGCGGCTTCGAGGGCATGGGCGAAGGTGTGGCCGAGATTGAGGAGCGCCCGATCGCCGGTCTCGGTCTCGTCACGCGCGACGATCTCGGCCTTCATCTCCACCGATCGGCGGACTGCCCAGAGCCGCGCGGCCCCGTCGCCGGCCAAAATCGACTTTCCCGCCTCTTCGAGCCAGTCAAAGAAGGCCCCGTCACCCAAGAGCCCATATTTAACGACCTCCCCGTACCCGGCCAGAAAATCGCGCTTGGTCAACGTGTTAAGCACATCAATATCGGCCAAAACCAGACTTGGCTGATGGAAGGCGCCGATCAGGTTTTTCCCTTGGGGCGCGTTGATCCCGGTTTTTCCGCCCACCGAGCTATCGACCTGGGCAAGAAGGCTCGTCGGGATCTGCACGAAGCGCACGCCGCGGCGGAGGATCGCTGCCGCAAAACCTGCGAGATCCCCGATCACGCCGCCGCCCAGCGCCACCACGACGTCGCGCCGTTCGATCTTCTGGTCGAGAAGCCAGCCCAAAGCCGATTGGAGCCCCTCCCATGACTTGGTCGCCTCCCCGGCTGGCAAAACATGGGACGCGCAAGCGAGACCACTCGCCGCACAAGCAGCCTCGAAGGCCGGGAGATGGAGCGCTGCCACATGGGCGTCGGTCAGGACCGCCACCCTTGGCCGAGCCAAGAGGGGCTCGATATGGGCAGGCGCCTCGGCGATGAGGCCCGGCCCAATCAAAACATCATAGCTCCGCGCGCCGAGCTCGACCCCGACCTTTTCCGTCACCGCTTCACCTCCAGAACATCTTCCCGGGTCAGGAGGGCTTCGATGACGAGCGTGGCCGTCTCAGGAATAGAGAATTCTGCCCGCGTCTCGACCGCTAGATCCGCCGCTTGGTAGCTCGGCTCCCGGCGGATCGAGAGGTCTTTCAGCGTCGCTTTGGGATCATCTGTTTGAAGGAGCGGTCGCGTGTTTTTGTGGCGCACCCGTTGCCAGAGAAGGTCCAGATCGGCTTTTAGCCAAACCGCGACGCCCTTTTCGGTGATCAGCGCCCGGTTGGTCTCGGAAAGGTAGGCCCCACCCCCGGTTGAAAGGATCCCGGGCGGGCTCTCAAGCAGACGCTCGATGATCTGAGTTTCCTTTTCGCGAAAGAAAGCCTCGCCGTCCCGCGCGAATATCTCTGCGATGGCCATGTTTGACGCCGCCACGATCTCTTCGTCGCTGTCGCGGAACGCCACCTTCAGCCGTTCGGCCACCGCCTGACCCACCGCCGTTTTCCCCGCCCCCATCATGCCCACCATCGCGACGGTCTTTTTCAGGAGATATCGCAAAGTCGCACCGGGCAGCATATCTTTCTTACCAATGCCTTGAATGGCGTGATTATGGGGCGATTACCAGCTATAGTTTACCCAAGAGGCCGCCGGAGAGCGGTTCTAAAAAGGCAAGACTTGGGGCAGTAGACAGGGCTTGAACCATGGGACGTCTGTTCAAATTCATCCTCTTTCTCATTGTGATTGGGGGGCTCGGCGTGGTCGGTTACGCCTATTTCGGAGATCTGAGCCCGACCCAAGATACCGTGACGGAACCAGTGGAACTCGATGCGGAATAGTCTCCTGATCTGTGTGTTCGGCCTCTTCGCGAGCCCGGCCTTGGCCGATGGCAGACCGCTTTCGGCCATCGATTGGCTATCGCGGTCTATCGAGGAAAGTGCCGCTTTGCCGGTGTCGCCCGCCCCCCGAGGCGCGCGCCCGGCCCCGATCTCTCGGCTCCCCACCGAGGTGACGACCCGGCCCCTAAGGCCTCCGGAGCCAGAAACAACGGGTCTTGTGGCAGCGGCCGATCTCGGACTTCCGGCCGATCTTTGGGGCGTGTCGACGGCCGAAGAGATTGCTGCCGGAATGGGCCAGATTCCCGCCGATCTTCCCTGGTCGGCCCGCGATCTCCTCCGGCGGGTGGTGATCTCGCGCCAGGCAAGCCCCGCCCAGGGTGACATGGGCGACCTCCTCCTTCAGGCGCGGATCGACACGTTGCTCCGGTTCGGCGCCCTTGACGAAGCGCGGCTTCTCCTCGGCACGCGGCCGCCGGACAATCCAGCGCTCTTCCGCCGCTGGTTCGACATCGCCCTTCTGACCGGCGCGGAGACCGAGGCCTGCCGCTATCTCGCCGAGCTCCCAGATCTCTCGCCCACCTATCCCGCTCGGATCTTTTGCCTGGCTCGAAACGGCGATTGGCAAGTCGCCGCCCTTACGCTTGGGACCGCCGAGAGCCTCGGAATTCTCACCCCGGACGAAGACGCGCTCCTCGCCCGCTTCCTTGACCCAGAGCTATTTGAGACCGTACCACCGCGGCCCCGGCAGATGACGCCGCTGATCTACCGCCTCTTCGAGGCCGCGGGCGAGCGCCTGCCCACGGCAACCTTGCCGCTGGCCTTTGCCCATGCGGATCTGGCCCCGATCCTCGGGTGGAAAACCCGCCTTGAAGCCAGTGAGCGGCTGGCGCGTGCCGGTGTCTTGAGCCCGGGCGCGCTTTTTGAGGTCTACGCAGAACGAAAGTCGGCCGCATCGGGTGGGGTCTGGGACCGGGTCAGCGACGTGGCGCGGCTCAACACCCGACTTTCCAACGGCAGTGCGCGCGCGGCCGATTACAGCAAGGCCTATCGCCGGATGGAGGCCGCCGGGCTCGGCGCGGTATTTGCGCAAGCCTACCGTGCCCTACCCGAAGCGCCCGAAACCGATGCCGAACGCCGGGATCTTTTGCGGATCTCGGCCGCCCAAGGCCGTCGGATCATCCCCGGGCGATACCTTCGACCCGGCAACCGTGACGATCTCTTCCTGGCTGCCGTCGCCCTCGGCGACCCCAGCACCGCGCCCGCCCCGTCCGCCCTCGGGCGTGCGGTCGCGGACGGGTTCCGGCGCGCCGAATTCGACGGCACCCTGTCCGATCTCGCCGCTGTCGACCGACAGGGCCGGGCACTCCTTCTCGCGCTCCAATGGATCGCCGAGGCCCGGTCTGGGGATCCTGACCGTTTGGGCGAAGCGATCTGGTATCTCCGCAGCCTTGGCCTTGAGGAAACGGCGCGGCGGATTGCCCTCGACCTTCTCCTCGGCGCCCAGACCACATGACAGACGATTTGCCCCTCGACGCCGCGCAAAAGATCGCCGCGTTCCTCGAAGCCCAAGCCGCCGAGCTTGGCGCCTCGGAAAACACCCGCCTCGCCTATGGCCGCGATCTGAAGGATGCCGCCCAGTGGATGTCGGTGAACGGCCCGGGTCTTCTCGAAGGCGCCCGCGCGACGATCGAATCCTATCTCGGTCATCTCGATGACCAAGGCATGTCGCGGGCCACCCGAGCCCGGCGGCTTTCGGCACTCAAGCAGTTCTATCGCTTCGCCTTCGAAGAGGGCTGGCGGGCTGACAATCCCGCCCTCCAGATCAAGGGCCCGGGCCGGGCGGCGCGCTTGCCCAAAACCCTATCCGAGGCGGATGTGGATGCGCTCTTGGCCGCAGCGCGGTGCACCGGGAAGAAAATCGACCGGCTCCGCAACACCTGTCTCATGGAGATCCTTTATGCCACAGGCCTCCGGGTCAGCGAGTTGGTCTCCCTCCCGCTGGCCTCTGTTCGGGGCGATCCACGGGTCCTTTTGATCCGGGGCAAGGGTGGGAAAGAACGGTTGGTCCCCCTGTCGCCCCCGGCGCGGGAGGCCTTGGCGGACTGGCTCGGTCACCGTGACAGCTCGGAAGTGGTTAAAACCCTCAGCGGCCCGCAAGCAGCAGCCCTTTTTCCCACGCGCAGCGGATCGGGTCATCTCACCCGGCACCGGTTTTATGCGCTCATCAAGGAACTTGCGGTGGCGGCCGGGATCGATCCGTCTGAGGTGACGCCCCACACGATCCGCCACGCCTTCGCCACGCACCTCTTGGCCCGTGGCGCCGATCTTCGATCGATCCAAACGCTCCTTGGCCATGCCGACGTGGCCACGACCGAGATTTATACCCATATCCTCGATGCCCAATTGGCCGAACTTGTCCAAGACCATCATCCCCTGGTCCAAGACCAGCCCCAAGATCGGGCAGGCTGACTTGCCACACTTCGCCCTTCCCCCCATATTCCGAGCGACTTAACTCATCCAGGTCATGGAAATCGCCACACCTATCCTCGACGCCGCCTTTTGGACCTCGGTGGCCGTCATCTTCCTCCTCCTGATCCTGTCGGGCTTTTTCTCGGGCTCGGAAACCGCGTTGACTGCGGCGTCCCGCGGCAAACTCCGTGCGCGGGCCGATAAGGGCGAACAGGGGGCGAAAAAGGCGCTCGATGTTAAGGAAGACAACGAGCGGCTCATCGGAGCGATCCTCCTCGGCAATAACGTGGCCAACGTGATCGCCACGTCGCTCGCAACCGCGGCCTTGACGAAAGTCTTCGGCGCCAATGGCGTCGCTTTGGCCTCCCTCGTGATGACCGTGGTGATCCTGATATTTGCAGAGGTCCTTCCGAAAACCTACGCGATTTCGAACCCCGAAAAGATCTCGTCCCGCGTCTCGCCGGTCATCGCGTTCCTCATCCGGGTGCTCTCGCCCCTGGTCAATGCCGTCACGGCCCTGGTGCGCGCCACCCTTGCCCTTTTTGGTGTCCGGACAGACCCCGACAGTCAGGTTTTGGCCGTGCGGGACGAAATCCAAGGTGCCCTGCAGCTTGGCCATGCCGAAGGCGTCGTCGAGAAAGAAGACCGCGACCGGATCCTCGGTGCCCTCGACCTCGGCGAGCGGACCGTGGAGGAGATCATGCTCCACCGGAGCCAGATCGAAATGATCGACGCGGACGATCCGCCCCAGGAGATCCTCGAACAATGCCTCCAGTCGCGCCACACGCGCCTGCCACTCTACCGCGATGAAAAGGAGAACATCGTCGGCCTGATCCACGCAAAGGACCTTTTGCGCGCGCTCTATGCCAGGGGCGAGGCTGGGGCGAACGGCGATGCCTTCGAAGGGTTCAACATCATGGATGTGGCGATGAAACCCTATTTCGTGCCGGAAACGACGACGCTCGACGAGCAGATGCGCCAGTTTCTCCGCCGCCATACCCATTTTGCCTTGGTCGTCGACGAATACGGATCGCTTGAAGGGCTATTGACCCTGGAAGACATCCTCGAAGAGATCGTCGGCGAGATAACGGACGAATTTGATTCTTCCGACGAATTCGAAGTCCTCCGCACCGATGCCGGCGACATCATGGTCGACGGGGCGATGACGATCCGAGATCTCAATCGGGCGATGGATTGGTCATTGCCCGATGAAGAAGCCAACACGATCGCCGGGCTCGTGATCCATGAGGCCCAGACCATCCCCACCGAAGGCCAGGTCTTTTCCTTCCACGGCTCGCGGTTCGAGATCATGCAACGGAAGGACAACCGCATTACACGGCTTAAGATCCGGCCGTTGCCGGTGGTGGCCTAGAAAACCCGACCCCGTCCTTAGAGCTCAAGCCGTGCCATCGCCGTCCCGTCGGGGAGGCGTACGCCCTTGGATCAAAGGCGCTTTATGGCAGCCAGGTTATTGCGAATTCAGACTTTCGCACCAACGGCACCCAAAATCGCAGCCCCGAGAGGGCGGGACAGCGACGGCATGGCGCCTTCGGCTTGCTTCCATGTCAAGGATAGGCACCCGATGGCTCACCGCCCCTTAAAGAGCCCACCCAAAATCCCCCGGACGATCCTTTTACCGGTGGTGCCTTTCAGCTCTTTGATCACCACGCCGGCCACCGCTTCGCCGAAGCTCTCGGTCTTCCGCGTGCGCTTTGAGGTCGAGCGGCCAACGCGTGTGCCGCTATAGCGCCGGGCGGTTTTATATTCCCGGAGCATTGCATCGGCCTCTTCCTCGGCGCGCTCGGCTGCTTCGGCCTCCTCGGCCGCTTTTGCGGCCCTGGCGGACAAAACCTCGTAGGCACTTTCCCGGTCGACAGCCGTGTCATAGCGCCCCGAGACCGGCGACGCGGCCATCGCCGCGGCCCGCTCGGCCTCGGAGATCGGCCCAAGCCGCGACGAGGGCGGCCGGATGAGGGTTCGCTCCACGACCCCCGGCGCACCCTTCTCTTCGAGCATCGACGTCACCGCCTCGCCTACGCCCACTTCGCGGATTGCGTCTTCGGTCGAAAACCTCGGATTGTCGCGGTAGGTCTCGGCAGCCTGGCGGAGGTTTTTGCGGTCCTTTGCCGTAAAAGCCCTGAGCGCGTGCTGGATCCGGTTGCCGAGCTGGCCGAGAATGTCTTCGGGCACATCTGCCGGGTTTTGGGTGACAAAATAGACCCCCACCCCTTTCGACCGGATGAGCCTTGCGACCTGCTCGACCTTGTCGACCAGGGCTTTCGGCGCGTCCTCAAACAGCAAATGCGCCTCGTCGAAGAAAAAGACGAGCCGCGGTTTGTCCGGGTCGCCCACTTCCGGGAGTTCCTCAAAAAGCTCCGACAGAAGCCAAAGAAGCGTCGTCGCATAGAGCTTAGGCGCAGCCATCAGCTTGTCGGCCGCGATGATCGAGATCACCCCCCGCCCGTCGGTATCGGTCCGCATCAAGTCGCCAAGCTCAAGGGCGGGTTCGCCGAAAAAGGACGCCGCGCCCTGCCCTTCGAGAACCAATAAGCGGCGCTGGATCGCCCCGATCGAAGCGGTCGAGACATTGCCGTAACGTAAAGACAGCTCGCCCCGGTTTTCCCCGACCCAGACGAGCAGCGCCTGGAGGTCCTTGAGGTCGAGAAGCGGCCAGCCCTTTTCGTCGGCCACGCGGAACGCGATGTTGAGGATGCCCTCCTGGGCCTCGGTCAATTCTAAGAGCCGCGCGATCAGGAGCGGTCCCATCTCGGCGACCGTAGTGCGGATCGGGTGGCCCGCCGCTCCGAAAATGTCCCAAAAAATAACCGGAAAGTCCGCATAAGCGTAGTCGTCAAACCCGATCTTGGCGGCCCGACCCATGAAGGCATCATGGAGCTTGAAGCTCTCCGATCCGGCCGCCGCAAGTCCCGAGAGATCGCCTTTAACGTCCGAGAGGATCACTGGCACGCCATTGGCCGAAAAGCTCTCGGCCAGGATCTGGAGCGTCACCGTCTTCCCGGTGCCCGTGGCGCCGGCGATCAAGCCGTGGCGATTGGCATATTTGAGTTTCAGCCCCTGGGGCGATCCGTAGTCTGGACCGCCGCCACCAATGAAAATGTGATCTGCCATGCGCGCCCCCCGACATCTTCCAGGCAAATTTCCGGCCCGCACTGTGATGGCCATAACTTATTAACCTATTTCGGCCAGTATCCCCATGACCCGCAAGTGCTTTTGGCGATTGTGGGTGACTTCCTCCCTGTCTGACTGGCCGCGTCCATGACATTGGACGCGGTCTTTTTCTTTGGCCTACGCCAATGCAGCTTGTGCGTGTAACCTTGCCGCGCTTTTCAGTATTGACGCTGCGAAATCTTAGCCTTAGCTTCTGCGCCAATGACTAAGTCGGCCCGTCCGGCAGGGAGAGAATGAAGGAAAAGGGACCTCTGGTCCCTTTTTCTTTTTTTGACGCCAGCAGGCCCCGCCATGGGCCAAACGGCGCCGAAACCAAATCCAAGGGTCCTGACAGCACGCCCGCCCCATGCTAGGGGCCTCGCAAAACATGAGGCAGGAAAGGGGTCCCCATGGGACGCTTGTTTTACATCTGTTTGGCGGTCTGTCTTGCCGCCGGCGCCCCGTCGCCGGGCCTGGCCCAAACCGCAGACACGGGCGAGGCTCCATCCGAAGACAGCACCGCCCAAGACAACGGCGCGAGCGAGGCCGCCGCACCCGACAGCGAAGCCGCAGCGCCAGCGCCAGAGGTCCCCGAAGGACCCGCCGAAGGCAGCGCTTATGTCGCTGAAACCTTCGTCGACTGGTCCTTGACCTGCATCCGCACCAACGATGGCAACGACCCTTGCCGGTTCATTCAGGTGCTCGAAAACGGCGAAGGGGGCCGTGTTGCACAGGTCAGCGTTGTCCCCCTCCCGCCGGACCAGCCCGTTGCCGCGGCCGCGATCATTGAGACCCCACTCGGCACGCTTCTCCGGGTGCCAACGAACGAAGCCGATCTCAACCAACCGGGCGGGCTCCGCATCCAGGTCGATGACGGCGAACTCCGTGTCTTTCAATTCACGTTCTGCAATTCGGGCGGTTGCGTCGCCGAGATCGGTATGGAGCAAGACCTGGTGGACGCGTTCAAGCGGGGCTCGCTGGCAAAAATAACGATCTGGTCGGTCGATGCGCCGGGCCAACCGGTGGAGCTCAACCTCTCGCTTCGGGGGTTCACCGCGGGGTTTGACCGGGTGGCAACCCTTTCCCAAGGTGGCCAATAGGCTCAGACCCGGCGGAGTGCCAAGACTGCGTTGAGCCCTCCGAAGGCAAAGGCATTCGAGATCGCCACATCCACCTGGGCCTCCCGCGCCACGTTCGGGACGACGTCGAGGTCGCATTCAGGGTCGGGCTCTTCGTACCCGATGGTCGGGGCCACAACACCTTCCCGGAGTGCCAAGAGACAGGCCAAGATCTCGACCGCGCCGGTCCCGCCTAAAAGATGCCCATGCATGGATTTGCTCGAAGAAATCATCACGTTGTCGGCCGCCGGCCCGAAAACCTGGCGGACAGCGGCGCATTCGGTCCGGTCATTGGCGGCCGTCCCAGTGCCATGGGCGTTAATATAACCGACCTCCTCAGGCGCCAGCCCCGCATCCTCAAGCGCACCCGAAATCGCCCGGGCCGCGCCGTCTTGGGAGGGCATCACAATGTCGGAAGCGTCGGATGTCATTTGAAAGCCGATCACTTCGGCCAGAATATCGGCGCCCCGGGCTTGAGCATGGTCCCATTCTTCGAAGACGAATATCCCCGCTCCCTCGCCCTGGACCATGCCGTTCCGGTTCTTGCTGAACGGACGGCACGCATCCTTTGACATCACCCGAAGTCCTTCCCAGGCTTTGATCCCGCCAAAGCAAAACGGCGATTCCGCCCCGCCCGTCACCATGGCCGTTGCGGCCCCGGACCGGATCAGCTGCGCGGCAATCCCCATGGCGTGGTTCGACGACGCGCACGCCGTGGAAACGGTGAAATTCGGGCCCCGGAGGTCGTAGGCCATGCTGATATGGCTCCCGGCGGCGTTGTTCATCAGCCGAGGAATGACCAGGGGGTGCACCCGGTTTTTTCCGTCGCGGTAGATCGTGGCGTAATTCTCGTCGAGCGTTTCGGCGCCCCCGACGCCGGTCCCGAGAACCACGCCCGTCGCCGCGCCAAGGGCTCCGTCAAAATCGAGCCCGGCCTGACCGATGGCCTCTTTGGCGGCATGGAGGGCGTATTGGGTGAAACTGTCATAAAGCGACAATTCCTGGCGGCTGTATATCGAGACGGGATCATAGCCTTTGATCTGGCCGCCAATCCGGATCGACAGACGATCAATGTCGGGAAGCTCAAGCGTCCCAATCCCCGGCCGCGCTTCGCGCAACGCCTCATATGTGGTCGCCACGTCGTGGCCCAGTGCATTGATCGTGCCCGCGCCGGTGATCGCAACCCGTTTCAGCGCCAAAGGGTCACGCCCTTTTCTCTGCGATCAGCCGCTCGACCGCCGCAATGATGGCCCCCACCGAAGAAATGTCGAAATCCGACGCGTCCGGCTCATTGGCGTTAAACGGTACATCGACCTCAAAGGCCTCTTCGATGGCAAAAATCGCTTCGACGATGCCGAGACTGTCAACGCCGAGATCGTCGAGCGTGTGGTCAACCTTCACGTCTGTCGGCTCTATCACCGCCAGCCCCGCGATGATCTCCACCACCTTTTCCCCGACCCGATTGCTCATCTGGCGTTGCCCCGTTTTGGCGCGCTGTGTAGTCGCCTTTCGGGGGCGGGGAAACCGAATTCGTAAAGGTCACGGGGTGCGCCGCGGTCGCACGATTCGCGTCCGCCAAGTGGTGCGGGCCCTTAGGCGGGGCCCGCCAATGGGCGAGCTGACCTAGCCCCGGACGCCGCCGATGGTCACACCTTCGGCCTCAAGGGCGCGGAAAATCTTGGCGTCCCGGCCATAGACGTCGCGCCGATACTGCATCCGCCCTTTCGCTTGGGTGAATGCGGTCCGGTAAACGATGTGGACCGGAACCGGTTCGACCAGATCGACCTGGGTCTCGCGGCCAGTCCGAAGCGTGGCTTGGAAAAACCCAACCGGATCGCCCGTCTGCACCTCCAAGAGCTTGTAGGCGAAATCGAACGGATCCTGGAGCCGGATGCAGCCATGGCTAAAGTCCCTTTTCTCCCGCCCGAAAAGTGATTTCGCAGGCGTATCATGGAGATAGATATTGTAACGGTTGGGGAACATAAACTTCACCAACCCCAACGCGTTGCCCCGGCTCGGCGGCTCTTTCATATCGAACGGGAAGTATTCTTCATCAAACATCGAAAAGTCGACCGCCTCGCGGGGGACAAGCTGACCCCTGACGTCGGTGATCCGGAGATGGGATACGGCGAACGGATCTTGTTGGAGCATTGGCAGATACTCCTTCGTCGCGATGGATTTCGGCACGTGCCAGGTCGGGTTGATGACCATGTGGTCCATCTTGTCGGAAAACTCGGGGCTGCGACGGTCTGTGTCGTCCATGCCGATGACCGAGCGGGTGGTGAAAGACGTCTTGCCGTCATCCACGATACGCACGTGGAAATCGGTGAGGTTCACCCAAATATGCCGGTCGCCCAGATCCCGATTAAGCCAGCGCTCACGCTCCATCGCCACCATGACCTGAGACAGCCGGGTCTCGACGCCCCGGTTGAGTTCCGCCAGCGTTCCCGCCCCGGCCACTCCATCGGGCGACAGACCGTGATCAGATTGGAAGTCCCGCAGCGCTGCCACCATGGCACCGTCGAAGGCGACCATAGCGGTCCTCTGCAAATATCCCATGGCGATCAGACGGTTGCGCAGCGCAATCACCTCATCACCACGGTCCCCGGGCTGGATCTTCCGCGCTCGCACTTCTGCGCCCCAACCACCCTGGGCCAGCGCACGCTCGAGGCGCATCTTTTCGCGCATCAGCCGGGCGTATTCGGCCGTCGACGGGGGAAGTGCTGCCATAAACTCCGCGGGCTCCGCTCCGGCAAAGGACCGCAAAGTCTCTAAGGGATCACGCAGCGGGACCTTTCTGACGAGACCCTCATCGATCCGGGATGGTGTGAGGATGCCGGTTTGGATATCCGCGGCATAGTCGAGGAAGATCCGCGACAACGCGACCTCAGCACGCCCGAGATCTCGCGCGTTTTCGACGCTCCCGAGAAGGGCCACGACACTTTCGGGCGCATAGGCCGATTGCGGCAAGCCGTGGGCTTTGACACCGGCAAGGGCGTTGACGAATGCGGCACGGCGCGCCCGGTCATCGGCGTCGTTCCCGGTCCAAATCGGCGTGTAGGACGTCGTGCGGTAGAAGTCCGCCAAAGCCGGGTCGGACGACGCCGCTTCAGCGACCGCCTGTTTGAACGCCGTCACTTCTGCTGACGCGGGTGTGCCGAGCCCAAGGCTCAACCCAAAGAGTAAAACGGCAGACAGCGACACTCGCTTTCCAAAACCAAGCATTCAACATCCCTCATTTGGCGCGCTTCGGCTGCGATAGCCTGTTGAAATTAAAGATCCTTGTCCATTCACAATGTTTGGCGCAGGGGCCTTGTCACCCGGGCGCAACAGATGCCGGGTTTTCGATCATATTACGCCATCAAGGTCGAAGTTTGGGCAATAATTCGCCGAAACCCGCGCGGAAAATGTGCAATTCTTCCGATGTGGTTGGGAGAATGGCCCCCTCATGCCATAACCTCGCCACGCCTAGGGGATGGGCAACAACGCCGCATAAGCGGCACTAGAGGGACGCGGGACAACGTTCTCATGACGACAATCGGCAGCTGCGGCGTAACCCGTCGCAACGTGCTGCGTGCTTTTGCGGCAACGACCGTGGCGGCAGCACCCACTTACGCGAACGCATTCGCGTTTTTGCGTGGCAGCGGAGACATCAGGCGTCTCCGCATGTACTCGACCAGAACGGGCGAGACATTGGACACGATCTATTGGATCGAAGGTCAATATATCCCTGACGCGCTTCGAGAAGTGTCGAATTTCATGCGCGATTGGCGCACAGATGGCACGATCGAGATCGACACGCGCGCGATAGATATTTGGGCCGCAAGTCACCGGCTCCTTGAAACCGACGAGCCTTTCATGATGCTCTCGGGCTACCGGAGCCCCAAAACCAACGCCATGCTCCGCTCCCGGTCGCGCGGCGTTGCTCGGAATTCACTCCATATGAAAGGCCAAGCGGCTGATCTTCGGATCCAAAACCGCAGCGTTAAGCAGCTTTCATCGGCGGCGGCCTCGTGCCATGCGGGCGGGGTGGGCCGGTATTCCCGGTCAAATTTCGTCCATGTCGATTGCGGTCCGATCCGGCTCTGGGGCCGCTGAGCCCCCCTAAACCGACTACGCGATGACGGCGAGCCGGAGACGATTTCTTCGGCTGATCGTCGCCGGCAGCATCGCGGCGATCGCCCTCGCCTCGCCCCACCTTATCGCCCGTATTCGTCGCGACAGAATGGCCTTTGAGCCTGTCCCGGGCCATCCGGGCTATCGTCGGCTCGCCGCTGGACCGATGAGTGGTGCCAACCCGGTTCTGATCGGTGTCGAGACCCCCATCGACCCTGCCGGGGCAACAGATCTTTGCGCTGGCCTTTACGGCCCGAGCCAGGCTGGGACCGTGCCCGCGGCGGTGTTTACGGATGCCTTTTGCCCCCATTGCGTCCCCGTCGACAGGATGCTGATGGCACGATCCGGGACCACCCTCGCGGTTCAGATCCACCACCTGCCGCGCTTGGGCCCCGCCTCGGTTTGGGCTGCCCGCGCAATTCTCGCCGCGCCAGATCGGGCGGACGCATTTCGCGCGCGGTTTGAACGGAGCTTGGCGGTCATCGATAAAACGCGAATTGTCGAAATCGGCGGACAACTCGGACTTGATCCCGAGACCTTCGCAGATGATCTCATGTCGCCTAAGATCGACGCAGAACTCGCCCGGTCCGAAGCATTGGCCAGATCTCTCGGTGTCGTCGGAACGCCCACAGCGGTGATCGGCCAGACCCTCATTCAAGGCCAATTCAGCGAACGGGTCCTTGAACAGATCATTAAAGAGGAAGCGCGCCGCCCGGAGAGCTTTTGCTAAGAAAAAGACCGTGGGCTCGTCTAAGAATGCGCCGACGTCGAATTCGCTTTTCTCACAAGGCATGCCCAGGACATCGCGCGGCTCCGGCGTCCAGGGCAGCATAGGTTTGCCGGCCTCATTCCAAGAAACCATTTCGAAACCCCTGCCGGTTCTTCTGGGGCAGCTCCCTTGGAGCGAGGCCGATCAAAACAATTCGACGTCGTTCGCTTTTGTCTTGGGCGCGACCGGCTCGTCGTAACTCGAGACAAAGCGTTGGCGGGCCTTGCCGTCATGGGGCCAAAACCTCACCTGGCGCGCCGCAGTGCCACCGGTGCTTTGGGCGTCGCACGGGATCTTTTCGCTGGTCAGATACTCAAGAACGAATTTGGCATTTCGCGCGCCAATATCTGAAAGGCCGGCGATCATCGCTGCGCCGCCGAATACTTTTGCCCGTAGCGTGCTTTTCATCGCGCCGGCTTTGAGAAGCGCGTTGACCAATTGGTCCATGGCCGTGCCGCCGAAATTATTCAGACTAGACCAGTCGCCATCGTCGGGGAGAAGGATGTGGTTCATGCCACCAAGCTTGTGATCGGGGTCCCATAGACAGACCGCCACGCAAGACCCAAGCGTCGTTGCGATGACGTGGTCTGGCTCGCTCCCCACCGCGTGTTCGCCTTGCGCGATGTAGGTGGAGTTGCTCCGGAATCCGGTACTCAAGCCGCCGCTCCTTCCATTTTGCCGCAAAGCGCCAGGGCTTTCTCGGCAATCCGGTCGAGATGGGCGACAATTTCGGCAGCCCCCACCGCCCGCGCAGCCCCCGGCATCCCATCGATTACGGCACTTTCGGCATCTTGGACCACAGTGCGCGCACCACCATTGCGCAGTTCGAGCATGGCCTCTGCCCCGTCACGGCCCATGCCGGTCAGCATGATTGCAACGGTTTCCTTGGCGGTCGGAACGGCCGAACGGAACAAAAGATCGACTGACGGGACGTAGAGCTGATCGCCTTCGTCTTCCCGGAGCCGGCACATCGTTCGCGCTCCGCTGGTGACTTCAAGATGATGCGACCCGCCCGGTGCAAAATAGATGGTCCCTTGTTTTGCTTCCGCTCCAGCCGTCGCCAGCCGGACATCGGGGGCGACCGACCCGTCCAGGCGTCGCACGAAACTCGCGAGAAAGCTCTCCGGCATATGCTGGGCAACGAAGGTAGGGGGGCAATTGGCCGGGAAATGCCGAAACAAGCGCTCCAAAGCGTCCACGCCACCGGTTGAGCTGCCGATGACGATTTTTTGCCCCGTCCATTGGAAGCTCGGACCCCGCGACTGCGCTTGGGGCCGCACCTCCTCACCGGATTTCCGAAGCTGAGCCCGGGCTGCGGCCATAAGCGTTTCGGTTAATTTGACGCGGATATCGGGCGCACCGTGGACCCGTTTGAGATCAATGCAATCCACCGCGCCGAGCGATAGCGCCGTCACAGCCTCTTCGCTTTGCTCCGAGGTCCGCGTGGAAACCATGAGCACCGGCATCGGCCTGAGCCGCATAAGGTTGCGAAGAAACACGAGGCCGTTCATGCGCGGCATCTCAACGTCGAGGGTCAACACATCCGGATTGAGCGATTTGATCATATCTCGGGCGACGTAAGGATCCTCAGCTTCGCCGACCACGTCGAAGCGAGGATCCCCGTCCAAAACCGAGCGGATCATGGCCCGAATGGTCCGCGTGTCATCGACGATGAGAACCTTCACGGGCCGGTCAATTTGGGCCGCCCTCATCGAACCGCCCCGAGATAGTGCAATTCAAGCCACCGCGGAGAAGGTCCTCGCACCGCACGCAATTGCATCCGCAAATCCTTCCCTTGCCGCTTGGCCGGCAGCTATCGGGCAAAGAAATGAAGATCGCGTTAGGAGATCAGAGCAGCGTTGGCGCGCTCATGGATCGACGGGAACGAAGACCTTTCCGGCCTGGACAATCGCGGGTTCGCCGAGGTGGAACAGCGTGTACGTGTAAGACGATTCCGCTTTACGGTAGATGCCGGGCTTGCCCATCAAATCCACCGCGTTGACACGTTCCCCACCAGCCCAATCGGATCTTGGCATCAACTCCTGGCGCGGCGCGAGAAAGATCGGCTGGTTCGGCAGACCGCGGCCCAATGCGTTCGGCTTAATCATCACCGGCAAAGCATCCGGGTGAAGCGACAGGAATTCCTCGTCGACGACGATCCGGTCGATCCACACAATAGGTTTAAAATTGCCTTCGCGCGTCCGCACCATGTCGCGCTCGCGCAGGGCTTGGGCCGGGACTTCGCCCAAAGCGGTTGTGATGCGCGTCAGAGGGCCAAAGCCTGGAAGCAGCCACTGCCGCGGGCCCGAACCCGTGGTGCGCCGCATGGGCTTGCCCTCGGTCAGGGCACGCGGGGACGGCTCCATTTCGGCCGGCGCGGGCGCGGCCTCATTTACCTGGCGCAGGATCCCATCGATATCCATCGTTCACTCTCTCTACCGATCACCAACTCAGCGCCCACCGAGATTTAGTTTAAGAAAGACGTGCCGGATTATCCACTCCGCCGGCACGCCCTGGACACTGAAGGTCTCCGGAACCGCCCGGATCTCTTCGAACTCTTGACTCAAAGCCAGCCCTTCGAGTGGACCGCGCTGAGCTCCGATACCCTATATTTTCAAGGACCTTTGGCGGCTTTGGGGCGAGTAAAGGGAGATCGTGACCAGAACAAGGAGGCCTGCCCGATTGCTAATTTTTTGACTGACGGCATTATTTCCATCGCCATGACAATTGTTCGCTTTGGATCCGAAAAATTCTGATTTCTCCAAAATTCGGCTTTTGATTGTTCCGGGCTTCCCAGCCAATCGGCTCCAAAACTAGACCTCCGAATGTGGCTGAAGCGCCTTCTTTTCCCGATTTCCAGATCGGAAACAGAGCGTTTCTCGGTCAAGAAAGGGCGTCGAGACCCCAACAAGCGTTTATTGCGGCCGGGCATTTGGAAGAAAGAGGGGCATGCCGTCGATTCTAAATTCCCCGATCAGGGCCTGCGTGTCCGACCCCGTCAGCCAGGTCTCAAAGAGGCCCGCCGCCCCTTTCGCTCCGGCCCGGCGCGGCGGGGTCACGGGAATAAAGGAATACTGATTGAAGAGAGCGTCCGGATCTTCAACGAGGAGCGCAAGAGACGCCCGGTTACCAGAGGCGAGCCAACTTGCCCGGTCACTTAAAACGTAAGCCCCCATCGCGGCTGCGATATTGAGCGTCGCCCCCATCCCCGAACCGCCCTCCCGGTACCAACGGCCCTCCGGCGCGATACCGGCTTCGGCCCAAAGCGCGAGCTCTCGGCGATGGGTCCCACTGTCATCGCCCCGGCTCACAAAGGGCGCCTCGGCCGCCGCGATGGCCGCCATGGCCTCCGGAGGAGACCCCGCTTTGGCAATGCCGGCCGGATCCTCCGCCGGACCGAGCAGTACAAAGTCGTTGTACATGATTTCTCTCCGGTGGCTTCCGAACCCGGCGGCCACGAAGTCCCGCTCGGCGGCTTCGGAATGGACCAAGACCGCATCCACATCGCCCGCTGCCCCGAGCCGGAGCGCTTGACCTGTTCCCACCACGATCGCCTGGATGTCGAAATCGAGCGCCTCTTCGGCCAAGGGCAAAAGATGATCGGCTAGGCCGGAATTCTGCACGGAGGTCGTGACCGCCAGGCGAAACACGCCGTCGGCCAAGGCGGGCATGGCCGAGGCTAAAAACACAAGGAAGCAGCAGAGGATCCTCACGGCACAATCTTTCCTGCCAGAAAGGCGCGCGCCTCTGAACTCCTCGGATCTCCAAAAAACCCGTCGGCCGTCCCGGTTTCCAGGGCCCTCCCATGGAGAAGAAAAACCACCCGGTCGGCCAGCCGCCTCGCTTGCCCGAGGTCATGGGTTGCGAGCAAAATTCCCGTCCCACGCGCGCGGGCAGCACCGAGGCTTCCTTCGATGCTTTCGGTGGCCTGCCCGTCGAGGCTCGCAGTCGGCTCGTCCAGCAAAAGCAGGTCGGGCCGAGTGACCAATGCCCGGGCCAAGGCAAGGCGTTGTTGCTCTCCGCCCGAGAGGGACGCCGCCCTCTGGCGCGCCGCTCCGCCCAGCCCCACCTCGTCGAGCGCGGCCTGGGCTTTCTTTGCGGCCGCCTCCGGCATCGCGCCTCGCAGACGCAAGGGATAGGCCACATTGGCCAAGGCCGTCCGCCTCAGAAGCACTGGCTTCTGAAAGACAAAGCCCTGGGCCAGGTCCGGCATATCGAGCGTGCCTATTGTCGCCCGCTCCAGCCCATGGATCACCCGAAGAAGCGTCGTTTTCCCGGCCCCGTTTGGTCCCAACAGCACGGTTATGCCGTCCACCGGCAGATCGAGCGCGAGCGGGCCCAATACCCTCGCCCCGTTTTGCACCACCTCAATCCCTGAAAGCGATATCGTTCCGGTCACGGCAACGCGCGCGCCTCCGTGCGCCCGACCCCGTGGCTCAAGAGATTGACCAACAACGCCAAGGCCAAAAGGACGATCCCAAGGCCGAGTGCTAGCGCAAAATTCCCTTTTGACGTCTCAAGCGCGATGGCCGTGGTCAAAACCCGGGTGGCGTTGTCGATATTGCCGCCGACGATCATGACCGCGCCGACCTCACCGATGGCCCGGCCGAACCCGGCGAGCATGGCCGTTACCAGCGCCCCGCGCCCGTCCCAAATGAGCGTTCTCATTCGCTGGCCCGACGTTGCGCCCAAGGAGCGAAGAAGATCCCGGTATTCCTCCCAGAGCCCAGCAATCGCCTGAAGTGAAATGGACGCCACCAAAGGTGTCACGATGATGATCTGGGCAATCACCATGGCCCAAGGCGTGAAAAGGAGGTTCAACACCCCGAAAGGGCCCGCCTGGGACAAAAAGAGATACACCAAAAGCCCCACCACCACCGGCGGCAATCCCATCAACGCGGTGAGCGTGGCCACGATAACGCCCCGGCCGGGAAACCGGGCCACGGCGAGGAACGCACCGAGGGGGATCCCGATCAGCCCCGCGACCGCGACCGCGCTCAGCGTGACCTGGAGCGACCGGAGTGTGATCTCAATAAGGGCTGGATCGAGGCTCGCCACCAGGGCGATCGCCGCCGCCACTCCCTCCCAGATCTCGCCCATGGGCCCTCCCAATCTGCGCGCGACCCTAAGGCGAAGCGGCCGGGCGCCGCAACGCCGGTCTCAACCTAGCCCGCGGGCACCGGGACGGCATAGATTTTCGGACCAGTCAGGAAAGCCTGCGCCGCAGGCCCAAAAAGTTTTCGAAGGGCCGGATCGGTCCATGAAAGACCGCCCGTATAGGTCCCGTAGGCCGGCAGCATGAGCCGCACCCCATCGGTGAGAAAGCAGGCCCGGGTCATGGTCTTTCCGCGCGCCGAAATCCGCGCTTTGGGGTGGTAATGCCCCGACACTTCGCCCGGATCTCCGCGCTCGCAGGCGATATGGCGAAAAATGAGCGGACCTTCAGAGAGGCTCGCCCGGTATTCGCCCCCGAGCCCCAATGCTCCGGGATCGTGGTTGCCTTCGATCCAAACCCAACGCCGCCCGGCCTGGAGCCGGGCCAACCAAAGTCTATCGCCTTCATCGAGCGATGCCGCCGCCCAAGGATCGTCGAAACTGTCACCGAGGCAGACCACAATCTTCGCACCGGTCTGGGCTATATCTTGGTCAAGCCGGGCCAATGTATCGCGTGTGTCATAGGGCGGAAGAAGCTCGCCCCCCCGCCGCGCCATGCGCTCGGATTTGCAAAGATGAAGATCTGAGACGCACAAAAGCCCCGCTTCGGCCCAGTGGAGCGCGCCTGACGGCAGCGCCTCAAGGGCCGCACCCTGGAAATCAAACCGGTAGATGTTCATTCTTCGTTCTAGGCGCGGCCCTGGCCGGGATGCAAGGCCCTGGGGAGAGACCGAGCGCCGCATCGCCGCGCCGGTCTTTGTCTCTTCGGAAACCGGCCCTTCATCCTGGGAGAAATACTCCCGCCGGAGGCGTCCCCACATCGCCACCCATGGCCACGCTAATCAAGAAAGCCCAGCTTCCGCCAAAAGCCGCGCGGTCTCTTCGGCCAGGATCCTTTCGGCCGCACCGCCTTGGACCGGCACCCGGCCCGGTTCAAGGAAAAGCGGCGCAGACAAAGGTGTCACCCGGTCGAGCACCATGTGATCCACCCGGCCCTTCGTCCGGTCGAGCATTTCTTCGATCCGACCAAAATCAACAAGACCCCTCAGCGCCTCTTCCCGGGTGATTTTCATCAAAAGATGATCGGGGTCGTATTTCAAAAGCGTGTCGTAAAGAATGTCGGACGAAAACGTTGCCTGACGACCGGACTTCGTCTGCCCCATCGTCCGCCGGTCGAGCATGCCGGCCACGTTGGCCACCGCCTTGAAGGTCCGTTTCATCACCGCATTGCCGGTCAGCCAGGTCTCGAAATCCTCCCGTAGGTTCTCCTCGGCAAAAAGGGGCGCTGGGTCTTTGAGCCGTTCAAGCGACCAGATGAGGACCGCATAATCGGTCGAGACAAAACCGATCGGTGCCAGATCCATCCGGTCCATCCTCTGGGTCACCAAAAGCCCGAGGGTCTGCATCGCGTTCCGTCCCGCAAAACCGTAAACGCAGGTATATTCCCGCCCCATATCGGGAAAGCTCTCAATCAGCAGCCTGTCGCGGACGGGCAGTTTCGACACCCGCGCCTGGAGATCGAGCCAAGAGGCCGTATGGGCCGGCAACCCCGCCCAATCGCGGTCGCGGAACATGTCGAGGATCCGTCCCGTCAACTGGGTCGACGTGGCAAACTTCGTGCCCATAAACGTCGCGATCTTAGGCGGTTTGTCAGCGTTCCGGGTCACCTCCACGGTCATCTCGCGCAACCCTTCGTAGCGGACCACCTGCCCCCCGATGAGAAACGTGTCTCCCTTGGTCAACGTTGCTGCGAAAGCCTCTTCTACCTCGCCCAGAGGCCGGCCGCCCATGCGGTTCTTAAGCCGCACTTTTAGCGTATCGGTGTCTTGGATCGTCCCGATATTCATCCGGATCTTCTGCGCGGCCCTCGGATCGCGGAGCGCCCAAGTGCCATCGCCTTGCTCTTTCAACCGCTGCCAGCGGTCGTACGCCCGGAGCGCATAACCGCCCGTGGCCACCATATCGAGGCAGGCGTCGAAATCCGCGCGCTCGAGCCTCGCATAGGCCCCCGCGGACGTCATCTCGGCATAAAGCGCATCCGGTTCCACGGGGCCTGCTGAGGCCGCGATCAGGATATGTTGGCAGAGCACATCCTTAGGGCCTTGGGGCCGAGGATCGCCGTCAAGGCTCCGCGCCTTAACCGCCTCCAGGGCCGCCACGCATTCGACAATCTCAAACCGGTTCGCGGGCACCAGGAGCGCCTTTGACGGCGCATTATAGCGGTGGTTCGCCCGGCCGATCCGCTGGACCAACCGTTTGACGTTTTTCGGCGCCCCCACCTGGATCACAAGATCCACGTCGCCCCAATCGATCCCAAGATCGAGCGAGCCCGTGCAAACGATCGCCTTCAACTCGCCCGCCACCATCGCCCCTTCGACCCGGGCGCGCTGCTCCCGCGCGAGGCTCCCGTGGTGGATCCCGATGGGCAAGCTTTCGTCATTCTGGAGCCAAAGATTATGAAAATAGATCTCCGCCTGGGCGCGCGTGTTGTGAAAAATGAGCGTCGTCTTGTGCCGTTTCACCTCCGCTAGCACTTCAGGGATCGCATAGACCCCGCCACCGCCGCCCCAAGGAGGCGCGGCCTTCGTGGGCAACATGGCAATATCGGGTTCGGGGCCAGGATCGGCGTGAAGGATCTCGCAAGGGTCGGGATGGCGCGCGAGAAATTGGGCGATGGCGCCCGGATCTTCCACCGTCGCCGACAGCCCAACGCGCCGGAGCCCCGGCACCACGCTTTGAAGCCGCGCCAAGGCGAGCATGAGTTGATCGCCCCGCTTTGATTCCGCCAATGCATGGATCTCGTCCACCACCACCCGTTGGAGCCCGGCAAAAGTCAGATGCGCGTCCTCATAGGAAAGAAGCAGGGCAAGGCTCTCGGGTGTTGTCAGAAGAATATGCGGCGGGTCCGCGCGTTGGCGCTTCTTCTGGGTTTGCGACGTGTCGCCCGTCCGGTCCTCGACCCGGATCGGCAGCCCCGCCTCTTCGATGGGCGAGGAGAGATTGCGCCTGATATCGGCCGCAAGCGCCTTCAGGGGCGATACGTAAAGCGTATGGAGCCCGGGCCGGGGCTCGTCGGCCAGCTCCGCCAAAGTGGGAAGAAACCCCGCCATGGTCTTCCCGCCTCCGGTGGGCGCGATCAGCAAGAGCGCCGGATCGCCTGACCGGTCGAGCATGGCTTGCTGATGGGGATGAATGGTCCAACCGCGCCGGTCAAACCAACCGGTGATCGCGGCGGGAAGCTCCATAGCTCTTTGCTTACGGCGCTTTCACCTCTTCATAAATACGCAAATCCGACCCTTGCGGCCGGGCCGAAACATCAATTCGGACGCGGCCCCAGAATGTCGCCGAGAAGCCGCTGGGCTTCCGACTTTGGTGACGCGAGGGGCCGTCGGTCTTCGCCCGGAAAAAACCGCGCCCGCACCGCCGTCGGCATCGGTTTCGGTGTGAGGACCGTCACGCTCGGCCCGGTCCGCGCGGTCTCAGCGGCCCACGAACGGGCCAGGGCGATTTGGGCAGCCTTTGTCGCACCGTAGAGCGAGAAAAACTTCTCGCCCGCACGCGGGTCGTCAAAAAACACGGCCCGTCCCCCAGGCGCCAAAAGCGCGCCCACCATCCGGATCAACCGCTGGGTTGCAGTGACATTCACCTCGACGGATTTCGCCAGATCCTTGGCATCGGCATGGGTCGCCGGAGACAAGGGCGGGGCGTGAATGGCCGTGTGGACCCAAAGGGTCGCCGGCCCCCACCGGTCGTGGACCGACCGGCAAATATGGGCGACCGCCCCTTCATCGGTCACATCGATGGGCGCGAGCGTCGCCGATCCGCCCTTGGCCTGGATCCGATCGTCAAGTTCCTCAAGCCCGCCCACGGTCCTAGCGATGGCGACGACGTGATGGTCCGGCGCGAGTTCTTCGGCCACGGCCGCTCCGAGCCCGCGGGACGCGCCGGTCACGAGGGCGATCTTGGCTGCTGTCTCGGTCACGGTTCGGGAAGTGGCCGAGAGACCCATCGAGGTCAAGACAGGGGGCGCCCCGGACGATGACGCGCCTTTAGAGAAGCGTCGGTTCAAAGCGCAAACTGCTCCCGAAACCACCAAATCCTCTAACGCGCCGCCCGACGCACATCAGCCCCGTGACTCCGCGCCCCACCCGAACTATGTCGGGGGTTACAGGCATTCCTAGATTCGGAGCGTAAGGCGCGTGGCACCCGAGCAGTCTCCCACTCCCGCTGAAAGTCCGTCCCAATCCGACCCGCTCGACGACGATAAACTCCACGAAGAATGTGGCGTCTTCGGTGTGATCGGCGTTAAAGACGCGGCCAACTTCGTGGCCCTCGGCCTCCACGCGCTCCAGCACCGGGGCCAAGAGGCGGGTGGCATCGTGACCTACGATGCTGAGAAAGGGTTCAACTCGGTCCGCCGCTTCGGCTACGTGCGCGACAATTTCACCAAACCCGACACGATGGCGAACCTCTCAGGCACCCTCGGGATCGGCCATGTGCGCTACTCGACCGCCGGTTCCAAAGGCGCGACCGCGATCCGCGATGTCCAACCGTTTTTCGGTGAGTTCGCCATGGGCGGCGCGGCGATCGCCCATAACGGCAATCTCGTCAACGCCCTCCGCCTCCGGCGCGAGCTCATCGCCAAAGGCTCGATCTTCCAATCCTCGTCCGACACGGAGTGCATCATCCATCTGATGGCGAGGGGGTTGGGCGAGACGATCCCCGACCGTATGAAAGACGCGCTCCGCCAGGTCGAAGGTGCGTTTGCGATCGTCGCCATGACCCGGACAAAACTGATCGGCGTGCGCGATCCCCTGGGCATTCGTCCCCTCGTCATGGGCCAGATCGGCAAAGGCACGGTCTTGGCCTCCGAGACCTGCGCCCTTGATATTATCGGGGCCGAGTTCGTGCGCGAGATCGACCCGGGCGAGATGGTTGTGATCACTGAAAAGGGCGTCGACAGCTTCCGCCCCTTCGCCCAGACCCGGCCCCAGCCCTGCATCTTCGAATATGTCTATTTCAGCCGCCCGGATTCGATCATCGGCGGCCGCTCGGTCTATGAAGTCCGCCGCGACATCGGCGCCGAACTTGCCCGCGAAGCACCTGTCGAGGCCGACATGGTCTGCCCGGTGCCCGATAGCGGCACGCCAGCAGCCATCGGCTACAGCCAGGAGTCTGGCATTCCCTTCGAAATGGGGATTATCCGCAACCAATATGTGGGCCGGACCTTCATCGAGCCGACCACCGAGATCCGCAATATGGGTGTGAGGCTCAAGCTCAATATCAACCGCTCGCTGGTCCGCGGCAAACGGGTGATTTTGGTCGATGACAGCGTGGTCCGCGGCACGACCAGCCGGAAGATCAAGGACATGGTCCTTGATGCGGGCGCGGCGGAGGTGCATTTCCGCGTCGCCTCGCCGCCGACCGCCTGGCCCTGCTTTTTCGGCGTCGACACGCCCCAGCGGGGCGAGCTTTTGGCCGCCACCATGTCCGAAGACGAGATGCGCGACTATCTCGGGGTGACCTCGCTCAAATTCATCTCAATCGATGGGCTCTACCGCGCCGTCGGCGAGAAAAACGGCCGCAATCCGGCCGCCCCGGCCTATTACGACGCCGTCTTTACCGGCGATTATCCGATCGAACCTGAAGACATGATCGCCCAGGGCTTCCTTTTGCCCCGGGCCGCCGAGTGAATTCAGCCGAAGCGCTTGCCGACGACCCCCGCTGGCAGCGCTTCAACGATCCCGAAACCCCCTGCGCGTGCTGCGGACGGCAATTTAGCGGGATCTTCGATATTGGTTTCGACCATCCCGACCCCTGGCCCCATGGCAACCGGGCGGCGGCGGGCAAAACCGTTTTGGAAGTTGGAGAGGATCGCCTGTCTTCCGACATATGCCTCCTTGGCGAACATCGGTTCTTGCGTGCCGTGCTGCCGATCCGAGTGATAGGTGCCGACGAGGAATTCGCGTTCGGTCCGTGGTGCCTCGTCGAAGAAGCGGACTTCATCGCCTATGCCCAATCCCTTGCCGGGGCGGAGGAGATGTTTGAAGGCTGTGAAGGTTGGGTGATGAACCGCCTGCCCGGTGTGGGCATGGAGGGTTTTCTGCCTTGCGATCTCCAAGCGGCGCCGGACCCGTCAGATCGGCCCAGCATCCGGATGCGGCCGGGTTCAGATTTGGCAGAATACCAAGTCTCCGGAATTAGCTTCGATGGGCTTCTCGATATCTATGCGGCTGCCGGTCAAGACCTCCGGCCCCATCTTGGCCCTGGCTAGGGCGGCCCCGGGCACTCACCCTTCGCCGACGCCTAGCCGCGCTGTGACTTCGATCTCGATCTTCATCTCGGGTTCTTGGAGGCCGGCGACGATCATTGTCGCCGCCGGGCGGATCTCGCCGAAAACTTCCCGCGTCACCGGCCAACATTCCGGCCAGATCGCAGCATCTGGAAGGATGTAGCGGACCCGTACTACGTCAGCCATCGATGCCCCGGCCTCTTTAAGGGCTCCCGCGATCGTGGCGAGCGCGTTCCGGCACTGGTCGGCCACTCGATCGGGCATGGTCATGGTGGCATAATCATAGCCCGTGGTCCCGGCGACAAAGACCCAGCCGTCGGCCACGACCGCACGCGAATAGCCGATATCACGCTCGAACGGAGATCCTGAGGAAATGCGATAGGCCATGGTCGAAAAAGACCAATGCGCTGGGCCGGGCACAAGTCAAATCACAGACCTCAGAAAAGAAAACCGCCGCTCAGAACTGAGCGGCGGCATGCATTGTGTCGGGATGGGAACGCCTCAGCTTGCCGAGGCGGTGTCTTTCTTAGCGTCCGAAAAGGCCATCAAGGGTGCAGTGCCCGCGGTCACGCTCTCTTCGTTGACAACCACCTCTTCGACATTGTCCATGCCAGGCAAGTCGAACATCGTGTTGAGAAGGATGTCTTCCATGATAGACCGGAGGCCCCGTGCTCCGGTTTTTCGGTCAATGGCGCGTTTCGCGATCGCCGACAGCGCATCATCGGTGAAGGTCAGTTGGGCGTCTTCCAATTCAAAGAGGCGCTGGTATTGCTTGACCAGCGCGTTCTTTGGCTGGGTCAGGATCGTGACAAGCGCGTCCTCGTCGAGGTCCTGGAGCGTCGCGATGACCGGCAAACGGCCCACAAATTCTGGGATCAGCCCGAATTTCAGGAGATCTTCGGGCTCGAGATCGGTGAAGAGTTCGCCCACGCCGCGCGCGTCGGGGTCTTTCACATCGGCTCCAAAGCCCATGGCCGAGCCCTTGCCCCGCTGGGCAATGATCTTTTCGAGCCCGGCAAAGGCGCCGCCGCAGATGAAAAGAATGTTCGTCGTGTCGACCTGGAGGAATTCCTGTTGGGGATGCTTCCGCCCGCCTTGGGGCGGTACGCTCGCCACTGTCCCTTCCATGATCTTCAAAAGCGCCTGCTGGACGCCTTCGCCCGACACGTCGCGGGTGATCGACGGATTATCGGACTTCCGGGTGATCTTATCGACTTCATCGATATAGACGATGCCGCGCTGGGCGCGCTCAACGTTGTACTCAGAAGCCTGGAGGAGCTTGAGGATGATATTTTCGACATCCTCGCCCACATAGCCCGCTTCGGTCAGCGTCGTCGCATCGGCCATCGTAAATGGCACATCGAGGATCCGCGCCAGGGTCTGGGCTAAAAGCGTCTTGCCGCAGCCCGTGGGCCCGATCAGCAAAATATTGGATTTCGCCAGCTCGATATCGCCAGATTTCGAGGCGTGGTTCAGCCGCTTGTAGTGATTGTGTACCGCCACCGACAGCACCCGCTTCGCATGGGCCTGGCCGATCACGTAATCATCGAGAACGTCGCAGATTTCTTTCGGGCTCGGCACCCCGTCGGACGCTTTCAAACCGGAGGATTTCGTCTCCTCCCGGATGATGTCCATGCAGAGTTCGACGCATTCGTCACAGATAAACACCGTAGGGCCCGCAATGAGCTTGCGCACCTCGTGCTGCGACTTGCCGCAGAACGAGCAATACAAGGTGTTTTTACTGTCGCCCGAATTATTCGCCATCGCTAATCCCCTGCGGCGTCTGGTCTGGCGTCATAGACACCAAGATTGTGACCGGAATAAGCCCATCAGTGAAGCCTAGGCTAGACCAAAAAGCAGCACAACGCCAAAGTGGTGGCGTGGTTATCACGCCTCCTCGTCGTCCGGTTTCCCTCGGTTTTCGACGATCTCATCGATATGGCCCCATTCCTTGGCTTCCTCGGGCGACATGAAATTATCGCGCTCGATCGCAGAGGCCACATCCTTGGCCGATTTGCCCGTGTGCTTGACGTAAATCTCGATGATTTTGTCCTTAATTTTCTGGGTCTCGGCCGCATGGATCATAATGTCGGTGGCTTGGCCCTGGTAGCCGCCCGAGGGCTGGTGGACCATGATCCGGCTGTTGGGCAGGGCAAACCGCATCCCCGTCTCACCACCGGCCGAAAGGATCGACCCCATGGAGGCCGCCTGGCCCACGACGAGCGTGGACACTTTGGGCCGAATGTACTGCATCGTGTCGTAAATCGAGAGGCCAGACGTCACCACGCCCCCCGGGCTGTTGATGTACATCGAGATTTCTTTTGACGGGTTTTCCGCCTCGAGATGCAAAAGTTGCGCCACAATAAGCTGGCTCATCCCGTCATGGACTGGTCCGTTGACGAATATGATCCGCTCTTTGAGGAGCCGTGAGAAAATATCGTAGGCCCGTTCGCCCCTGCTGGTCTGTTCGACCACCATCGGCACGAGGTTCATGTATTGGTTGATAGGGTCCTGCATCGCCGCCCGCCTCATTTTTGGGGTGAATACCTCTAAGGAGTTGCCAGAGTCTTAGTTCCGCGTACCGGGGCCTGCAAGGGCACCGGCAACGGCCGTCGCATGGCCAAAGATGGCTTGACAGAATGGTAAGTCAATACTTACGGTAAGTCATGGCTTACGAAACTCGCGCAGGCCCCGACGCGGCCCTTTCTGCCTTGGCCGATCCCACGCGCCGGGGGCTCATTGAACAACTCAGGAGCGGACCGGCCCCGGTTGCGGCATTGGCGGCAGGGCTTCCGATCTCGCGGCCTGCCGTGTCGCAACATCTCAAAGTGTTGAACGATGCGGGCCTCGTTGTGGCCGAAGCAAAAGGCGCTAGGCGCTATTACAGGCTTGCCCCCGAAGGTGCGGCCCCCCTTTTGGCCTGGCTCGACGCCATGTGGGACGACGCCCTTTCATCCTTTCAGACCCTTGCCGAACAGGAGGCCGCGCGATGACGCTTTCGGTCAAAAAATCCCTCAAAGTGCCGCTCAACCCAGAAAAGGCCTTCGACCTTTTCACCCTCCGGATTGGCGATTGGTGGCCGCTGGAGACCCATTCCGTGTCGGGCAACAGCGCCGAACTCGACCCGGCCCAATCCATCCGGTTTGAACCGGGCAGTGCGGGCCGCATCGTGGAAACCCTTGCCGACGGGAGTGACAGTGTCTGGGCCCATGTGACGCGGTGGGAACGGCCAAGCCGGTTTGAACTCGCGTGGTATCCCAGTGACGGTCCGGATGTGACGACCCGGGTGGACGTCCGCTTCAGCCCCGAAGACGACGGGACCCGGATCGATCTTGTCCATGACGGGTTCGAGGTCCACGGCGCCAGGGCACAGAAATTGCGCGACAATTACAACAGCGGCTGGGACCCCGTCATGGGCCGCCTCGCCTCTCATTTGGAGGTGGTCGCTTGAAGGCAAGCCTGGCTTGAACGCCCCCTGCCGGGGCCTAGGTCCCGGCCATGAACGCATCCCACCCCCCGCCGCGCGAGGCAGCCCTCCGCCGCCTAAACGATTTTCTGCCCCATGCCGGCAGAGACTACACATCGAAGCGAAACTACGACCTTCCGGGCCATCCCCATGTGTCGGTTCTGTCACCCTACATCCGCCACCGGCTTCTGACTGAAGAAGAAGTGCTGTCGGCTGTGCTCGGGCGCTTCTCGCTCTCCTCGGCGGAGAAGTTCGTCCAAGAGGTCTTTTGGCGGACCTACTGGAAAGGCTGGCTTGAGCTCCGCCCTGGCGTTTGGGACGACTACAAATCAGACCTTGACCTTTCATTTGCACGAATGACCGACGATCCGGGCCTCCTCTCGGACTGGGAGGCCGCCTGCGGCGGCGAGACCGGGATCGACGCATTTGACCATTGGGCCAAGGAACTGGTCGAGACCGGCTATATGCACAATCACGCCCGCATGTGGTTCGCCTCGATTTGGGTTTTCACGCTCGATCTTCCCTGGGAACTCGGTGCGGATTTCTTCCTTCGTCACCTTCTCGATGGAGATCCGGCGTCGAACACGCTCTCCTGGCGTTGGGTCGCGGGGCTTCAAACCCGGGGCAAGCATTACGTCGCAAGATCTTCAAATATCTCGAAATATACCGAAGGTCGGTTCAATCCGGGCTACCGGCTCAACACCCAAGCCATGCCTTTGGACGGCCCGCCCGCCCCTGAGCGGCAGGGCCCACCCCTAACCGGTTATCGAGCCCGCACCGGTCGGATCGGACTTGTCCTGACCGAAGAGGACCTTGCGCCGGGCTTTCTTTTGAAAGGCGCACCCGTAGACGCCACTTTGGTGGTCAATGGTGCAACTGGCCGGAGCCCCAAACCGATCTCAGAGAACGTGCGCACCTTCATCGAAGGTGCATTGGCGGATTGCGTTGCACGGCACGGGGAGCTTTTGGGCGAGGTCACCGGTCCGGTAACCGCGGCCGAGGCCCAAGGCGGTTTCGACGATTGGGTCGCGCAGCACGATCTTGATCAGGTGGTCATGGCCTACGCGCCCAGGGGCCCGGCCCGCGACGGGCTTGCCGCACTTCTTGCAGAAGATCGCATCACCGAGATCATTCGAGACTACGACCAAGCCGCCTGGCCTTTCGCAACCGCAGGCTTTTTCAAGTTCAAAGCTAAAATCCCAACCCTGGTGGCAGCCATTGGACGCGCCCAGGCGGCATGAGCCCGTTCCGGATTGCGCAAGTTTTGGTGCTTAGACTACGGGGAAGAGCGCGCTCCGTTGCATCCCGTTGCAAGGGGACTTCACCGGACCGTTCGGACTGCTATGATGCGCCGACAGGCGTCCCGTTACAGGCAAGAGTAAAAAGGCCCCCGATCAGTATGAGACTGCTTACCTTGTTCGCAGCTGTCGCGATGCTCGCGGCCTGCGGCGTCCCTGAGACCACGCCCGAGACCGACCGCCGTGCGGCCGAGATCGATCTTCCTCCCATGAAGACCTTCTCCCGGCCCCAGGTGACTTTGCCGTCTCGCTCAAACGTGGACCTGACGCGCGACTTTCTGGAACTGTCCTTTGCCCTTGAATCCGGCAGGCGCCTGCCGGTTTTCACTCGGTTTGAAGGCCCAGTGACCGTCCGGGTCACCGGGCGCGAGGCCCCTTCGCTCCGCGGAGACCTCGACCGGCTTATCGGCCGTCTTCGACGCGAAGCCGGCATCGACATATCGCGGGTCCCGAGAGACCAGGCGGCCTCGATCACAATCGAAGTCGTTTCCCGCGCCGAGCTTCGGCGCACCGTGCCCCAGGCGGCCTGTTTCGTCGTGCCCCGAATTTCAAGCTGGTCGAAGTTTCGGCGGTTCCGAAGTTCGCCCCGCCTCGATTGGACGACGCTTGCCGTGCGCGAGACCATGGCAATCTTTTTGCCAGGGGACGTTGCGCCCCAGGAAGTGCGCGATTGCCTCCATGAGGAATTGGCCCAGGCCTTGGGGCCCTTGAACGACCTCTATCGGCTCTCCGACAGTGTGTTCAACGACGACAACTTCCACACGGTGCTTACGGGCTTTGACATGTTGATGCTGGCCGCGACCTATGCGCCAGAACTGCGCTCGGGCATGTCGCCCGAAGCGGTCGCGGCCCGTCTTCCGGCCATCCTCGACCGGTTGAACCCCCAAGGGCGCGGAGGGGGTGCTGGTCCGGCAAGCCCTACACCCCGCGAATGGATCAACGCCATTGAGACTGCGCTTGGCCCCCGAACGTCGCCCCGGGCGCGCCAGGCCGCCGCTGAGCGCGCCGTGGCGATTGCGACCCGCGCCAGATGGACCGACACAAGGCTCGCGTTTTCGCTCTATGCCTTGGGCCGGTTGAGCCTCGGCTCGGAGCCAGAACTCGCGCTGGCGTCATTCCTCCAGGCGGGCACGCTTTACCGCTCCCAACCGGGCACCCGCCTCCAGGCGGCCCATGTGGCGATGCAGCTTTCAGCCTACGCATTGTCGGCTGGCCAAGCCCGGGCTGCGATAGAAATTGTCGACGACAATCTCCGGACGGTTGCCGATGCGGAAAACGCGGCACTCTTGGCAACACTCTTGATGGTCAAAGCGGAAGGTTTGGCCCTTTTGGGCCGGTCCGAAGAGGCCGATGCGGTGCGCCTCGATAGCCTCGGCTGGGCGCGCTACGGGTTCGGCTCGGATGCCGAGGTCCGCGACCGGGCCCGCGAAATCTCCGGCCTGGTGCCCCGCAGAGAAGAGCCGAGCCAAGGCACGACGCAATGATCGTCATCGCCGGCGCCCTCGGTGGGGCGGTCGTCGGTGCGCTCACCGCCCGCCGCCATGGGGGGAAAACCGCCGATATGGTGCAATATGCTGCCGGTTTTGCCATTCTTTTCGCGCTCTTGGGGGTTTTTGCGACGATCTTTATCGACCGCGCGCTTTGACACATCTTGTCAGAAGGGGCGGAGTGACTCAGATTACGTAGAAAGAGACTTTTAAGGCGGTGAGGGACCAAAATGTCGGACGTCATCCGTAAATTTACCAATCGATATATCGAGAAGGACAATCGCATTGCGGGGCTGAGCCTCGGGCTGACCGGCGCGGTCTATTTTCTCACGCTCTGGCTCGCCCTCGAAGCGATGTGGACCTGGTGGGCCGTCCTGCCCCTGGTCATCGTAAATTCCTTCGCCGCCGTGCGGCTTTATGTGATCCAGCACGATTGCGGGCATTGGTCCCATTTCGAGACCCGGCGCCAGAACGACCTGGCGGGCTACGGGCTCTCGACCTTCACGCTGACGCCTTACCGAGCGATGCAGCGGAACCACAATATTCACCACGCTTACCTCGGCGACCTCGACCACCGGGATTCGACCGAGGTCTTCACGATGACAGTGGCCGAATGGGAGGAAGCGGGGTTTTGGAGGCGGCTTGGGTACCGGATCTACCGCAATCCCCTGTTCATGTTGCCGATCGGCGGATTTCTAACCTTCGTCCTCTTTTACCGCTGGCCAAAAAACGCCGCCAAAATCGGCATCAAAGGCGTTTTGATCCACAACCTTGCCGTGGCCGCCTGGTGGGGGCTCATTGGGCTCGCTTATGGCTGGAACGGCATCGGGCTCTATATGCTGACGGCCCTCGTTTCAGGCTGCATCGGAGTGTTCCTGGTCTATCTGCAGCACAATTTCGAAGACACCTACTGGGACCAGAAACCCGATCTCGACTATCACCGAGCCACTCTTCAGGGCTCCTCGGCGCTCGATCTTGGTTGGTGGTGGGATATCGGCACCGGCAACATTGCCTACCACGACATCCACCATTTCAATCCGCGGATCCCGCTCTATCGGCTCCGGGAATGCCACCAAAACCTCCGCGAAGTGGCCGACATTCAGACCATCGAATGGCCCGAAGCGATCAGGTCGTTCCGGCTCAAGCTCTGGGACGCGGAAGCTGAGCGCCTGGTGCCGTTCCCGAAACGCGCCCCCTTTGCCAAGGGCGCGCTTCCGGCAGAATAAGCTTGTAGCGCTTCAGGCTTTGGTCTGGGCGCGTTCGATCATCGACAACACCGCCCGCCGTGGCAGGAACGGGACGACCCAGTTCATCATGATATCGAGGCGCTTTTCATTGATCGCCACCAGTTCGCCCCGCCGCATCGCGTCATAGCCGACCCTGGCGACCGAGGCGGGCGTCGCCCCCTTTTGCCCCACCAGATCGGTCCCTTCGAGGCCTGCGGTTTTGGCAAACTCGGTTTCGACATAGCCTGGCGCGAGGACCGTTGAGGTCACGCCTTTCTTTCGCAGTTCCTGATCGACGGCCTGGCCGAAGGAATTCACGAACGCTTTGGTCGCGAAATAGACCGCCTGGTTGGGCCCTGGTGCAAAGCCCGCTGTCGAGCCCACATTGAGGATCTTGCCGCCCCCTTGGGCAACCATATCGGCGGCGAAACGGTGGGTGAGCGTGACGAGCGCTTTGATGTTGAGGTCGATCATCGCCATTTCGTCTTCGAGCTTCCGCTCGATATGGGCGCCCTGGCCGCCGAACCCGGCATTGTTGATGAGGATATCGACCCGGTGGCCGCCCTCCTTGACCTTTTCGTAAAGCGCATCCGCCCCGCCGGGGGCCGCCAGGTCGAGGGCGATGATATGGGCGGTGATGCTGTAGGTGCTTTCGACCTCCGTTTTTAACGCGTTCAAAGCCTCTTCGCGGCGGGCTGTCAAAATGAGGTTACCCCCGCGCTTGGCGTGATAGCGCGCGAGTTCGGCGCCGATGCCGACCGATGCGCCAGTAACGAGTGCGGTTTTTGTCATGGGGGACCTCCAGGCTGAAATAATGAAGCGAGCCTAACGGATTCGCCCCGGTCTGGCCCAGACCCACGGCAAGAACGGCACACCGGCTAAAAGTTGCGCGCCGGAAAATGTAGGTTTTTGCGTATTTGTTAAGAGATGAAGGAGCTTTGCGTTTTTGCACAGGCCCCGCGGTTTGCCGCGGAGCAGGGGGCGCCTTACCTTTGCACCAACCGAGGAATGGAGACGCGCCCCATGGCCCTCTCGAACACCCAGGACACCTATGGTGGCATCGCCAAGATATTCCATTGGCTCACCGCGCTTTTGATTCTGACCGCCGTACCGGTGGTCATCGTGGCCGAAAACCTCGCCGTCGCGCCAGAAACCCTGGCCCTCAAAGCGCAACTCTTTTCGATCCATAAAACCCTCGGTGTGATGGCCTTTTTCGTCGCCCTGTTTCGGATCCTATGGGCCCTCGGCCAAAAGAAACCGGGGCTCCTGAACGCCGAGAAAGAGTTCGAGGCGTTTTGCGCGGAAACGGCCCATTGGTTGCTCTATGCCTCGCTCGTCGTCGTGCCCCTATCGGGCTGGATCCACCATGCCGCCACGTCCGGATTTGCGCCCATTCTTTGGCCCCTCGGCCAGAGCCTGCCCTTGGTTCCGAAATCGGAACTCGTCGCGGAAATCTTCGCGATTACCCACAAGGTATTTGCCTATCTGATGGGTCTGACTTTGGCTGCCCATATTGGCGGGGCGCTCAAACACCATGTGATCGACAAAGACGCCACCCTCCGGCGGATGTGGTTTGGGCCGGTGCACCTGCCGAAATTGGCACCGCACATGGCCACCCGGAGCCCGATCTTTGCGGCGTCGGCGATCTATCTGGCCGCGGTGGGCCTTGCTTCCGCACTCGCATTATCGGCCCCGCCCCACGAGGAAGACATCGTGGCGGAGGCGGTGGTGGCAGAGGCGGCCGCACCAGTCGAAGATCAAGCGCCCGGAACTTGGCAGGTCGAGAGCGGCACAATCTCGATCGAAGTCCAACAATTCGGCTCAGCGGTGACCGGAACATTCGGAGCTTGGACCGCCGAGATCACCTATGACAAGGCGGCCGAAGGGCCGATCAAAGGACGCGTCGAGGCCGAGATCGACATCGCCTCCCTGACCTTGGGCTCGGTCACCGACAATGCGCTTGGGCCTGAATTCTTCGACGCGGTCAATTTTCCAACCGCGACCTATGGTGGTGACATTGTTGAGGGTGAAAACGGCTTGCTGGTCGACGGCACGCTGGCGCTCAAAGGTGCAGAGATCGCAGTGCCTCTGGCATTCACCCTCAAGATCGAAGGCGACAGGGCGAATGTGTCCGGCAGCGGCGTGCTCGACCGGCGCGATTTCGGGATCGGTGTGGGTTATGACGACGAGAGCACCGTGGGCTTTGACGTGGGCGTGGCGCTCGAACTTGTCGCACTTCGTGGCGGGCAGGCCGTTCCCGCCAAGCCCGCGCCCGAAACGGGGAGCTGGAGCGTCGAGACCGGCGATCTTGGCATCGAAGTCGTCCAATTCGGCTCGGTTGTGTCCGGTCAGTTCGCCGAGTGGGACGCGACGATCAGCTATGACGACGCGGCCGAGGGCCCGATCAAAGGCCGGGTGGAGGCAGAGATCGATATCGCGTCACTGACCTTGGGTTCGGTGACCGACAATGCGCTCGCGCCTGAGTTTTTTGACGCGGCCAATTTCCCGAAGGCCACCTATGTCGGGGATATCGTCGCGGCGGGAGAAGGGCTTATTGTTGATGGCGTCCTCGCGCTCAAAGGGGCCGAGGCGGCTGTGCCCCTTGCTTTTGAACTCGTCATCGACGGCGACCGGGCCGAGGCCGAGGGTCTGGCAACGCTGGATCGGCGCGATTTCGGGATTGGCGTCGGCTATGATGACGAAAGTACGGTGGGCTTTGCCGTTGACGTGGTGCTCCGGCTGACGGCGGTTCGGTAGGGGCCGCTGCGATTGGCCAGAGCCGGTTCAGATGGCCGTCATTGACCCAGGCATTTCAACACCCCGCTTCGCGCATTTCTTCGCGTAGGTTCGGCGCCAATGGGAATAGCGCCCGAGCCCGTTTTGCTGGTGGAGGAGCATTTCGATAAACGCGGCGCGCTCGCCCGAGCTGCGGAGCCGCTTCGAAATTTTCTTCTGCGCCTTTGTCATCGAACACCCGGCGCAATGGCCGTCACGGCGGAACTTACAGACGTCGATACAAGGCGAGGGTAGCTTGGCGGATTTGCCCATGGCTGCCTCGGTTGGAGGGGGCGGCCCCCGAAGGAGCCGCCCCGAATGTCAGTTTTGATTACTCGAAAACCGCGTTCGGGTTGTCGAGGCTGTCGGAGCCTTCGAACTCGATCGCATCGACACCGAGGGCCGCCACGACACGCTCGATCGACCGGGTCTGGTCAACCAGTGCGTCGACCGCGCCATTGATCAGCGCCGCACCGGCTTCGTTGCCGCGTTCGAGCATCATGTCATAGGCCATGCCCTTTTCGGCGGCGACTTTCAGTTCGAGCATTTCGAACATGGTCGCGTCGAGCTTGCCGCGCATTTCGGCGTCAAGCGCGGGATCGGCGTCCGCAACGAGTTCCGAAAGCGAGGGACCCGACACGACCGTCCCGTCGGCCCGGGTGTAAGACCCGAGATAGACGTTTCGGATGCCCAGCGCGTCATAGAAGTGGCTGTTATGTGTATTATCGGCGAAGCAATCGTGCTCCTCTTCCGGGTCGTTTAGGAGGACGCCGAGCTTCATCCGCTCGCCGGCCTGTTCGCCATAAGACAAGGAGCCCATGCCAGTGAGGATCGTGGTGATCCCGGCTGCTTCATCGGCTAGAACTTCGGCCCGCGCCGCGCCGTCGGCCGTCCACTGGCTCACCATCCACTCAAGGTCGGAAACCAGAAGATCGGTGGCGGCCTTGAGGTACTGTCCGCGCCGGTCGCAATTGCCGCCGGTGCAGGCATCGCCCTGGGCATAGTCGGTCCATGGCCGCGCACCTGCGCCCGGGCCGAACCCGTTAAGGTCTTGTCCCCAGAGGAGGAATTCAACCGCGTGGTAGCCGGTGGCCACGTTCGATTCGACCCCGTCGGCCTCGTGAAGCGCTTCTTCAAGGAGCGCGGGCGTGATGGTCGACGCGTCAATGTCGCTGCCCGAAAGGTTGAACATCGGGTTAGCGACGACATTGAGAGCGGCATATTCGTTCTCGTCGGTCGGCCCGCCATAGGAAGCATCGACATAATCGATGAGGCCTTCATCCAGCGGCCAAGCGTTCACTTTGCCTTCCCAATCGTCAACGATGGCATTGCCGAACCGGTAGACTTCCGTTTGCTGGTATGCCGGACGGCTCGCGAGCCAAGCGGATTTAGCCGCTTCGAGCGCCTCGGCCGACGGGTCGGCGATGAGGGTATCGACAGCCGCTTGGAGGGTTTGGGCCGCGCTGAGGCTATCTTCGTATTTGGCCAGCGCAATATCGGCATAGTTGGTAAGAACCGCAGACTTGTCGGCAAAGGCCGGCGCCGCGGCCAGGGCCGAGACGCCGAGAGTGAGGGCAATCTTCAGTTTCATAGGGTGTCTTCCTTCCACTGTTGGTGTGATCTGGGTTAGCTGCGTTTTGTTTTTGCCAAGGGCCCGGTTTCGCCGCGGACGATCCGTCGCAAAGGCGTTTTCGAAGCCCTCGGAGTCATTTGGTTAGGATCAGTTTTCCGGCCCGGGTGATCCGGAGCCAGTAGGATGTCCCATCAAGGACGATCCGTGCTTGGACACCACCTTGGACGATGTCGCGCGCATCATAGGTGGGGACTTGATCTTCCGGCAGATCGGAAGTCGACGGCACCACGGAACGTGGATCGCTCACAGGTACGCGCTCCCAATAATTCTCTGTTTGGTGACCTTTATGGCGCGGCCCAGCAGTCCCGCCATGGCAATGGCTTCCATCGGAGCGATCCTCTCCCTTGGGTGAATATTTTGGGCAGCGCAGCCCCCGGCAGCGCATCGCGGGCAAAAATTGACGATAATAGTCAGGATAGTCAATGGCAGGCGTCAAACCGGAGACGGGTCACGTCGCCGCGGAGCGGGATTTGCGCAATAGAATGCGCGTGATAGGGTCTATATCAGCCTGCCAGGTTGACGCTGGCCGGAACCTTGACATCGCGCCGCCCGTCCGCTGCCCAGCCGCGCGCAATACGCCGCAGGACGCGCCATGACTGACACCGCTCGACCGTTGCTGAACCCCGGCGCCCAAGTGAGGGCCCAGATCGTTCTCGGGATGGGACTTGCGCTCATGGCGATGGGCCAGACGGTGCTTTTTGCCCTTCTCGGACCGATCGGGCGAGAGCTGGGTCTCACGGAGATCATGGTGGGCGGGATCATCTCCCTCGCCGCCGCGACGGTCGTTCTTGCCTCGCCGTGGTGGGGCCGACGGGTTGATGAGATCGGGCGGCGACCGGTCTTTCTCACTTCGATGGTCGGATTGGCCATCACAGTCCTTCTCTTTACCCTCGCCCTAGAAGCGGGTCTCCGGGGCTATTGGTCGGGTTGGCTGGCCTTCGGTGTTCTTGCGGCAACTCGGATGCTATATGGGTTCGCTGTCACGGGCGCCCAGCCTTCCGCAGCGGGCTGGATCGCCGACACAACCAGCGCAGAAAAACGGACCGGTGGCATGGCGATCATCGGCGCGGCCTATGGGCTCGGATCCATTCTCGGACCAACGCTTGCTTGGATCCTGTCGGGATATTCCTTGCTGGCGCCGCTCTATCTCATCGCCGCGTTCGGCCTTGGCGCGGCTTGCCTTGTTGCATTCACGGTGCCCGAGACCAATCCCGGCCGCGCTCCGACCCGCGCAAAGCTCCGCGCCAGCGACCGGCGCGTGCGCGCGACCGTCATCCTCGCAGTGTCGGTCTTTGCCGTTGTGGCCGCGGTCCAACAGACAGTCGCGTTCTATGTCCAAGACACGTCGGGGCTCGATACGGCGGGCACGGCAGCAGAAGTCGGAAAGGCCATGGCGCTTCTCGCACTCATGATGTTTCTCAGCCAAGCCGTGATTGCTGGGCTGAAGCCGATGCCGAGTACACTCATTGCCATCGGCGCCCTTGTCGGCACGGTAGGCTGCGTCGTTCTCGCCGCCTGGCCAAGCTCCATGGGTCTCTATCTGTCCCATGCGCTTTTTGGTTTGGGCTTCGGTACAGTCATCCCCGGTCTCCAAGGCCAAGGCTCTCTCGCCGTCGAAGCCGATGAGCAAGGCTCGGTCGGGGGGATCGTGGCAGCCGGGATGGCAGGGGGATATGCGGTGGGCCCCCTGGCGGGGACAGCGCTCTACGCGCTCTTGCCGGTCTTGCCGTATCTTTTGGCGGCCGGGGTCATGACGATTGTCAGCCTCTATGCTTTCGCCGCGATCGCGCGCCACCGAAGCACTTAGGCCCAAATAATAAAGCGCCGCTCCCTCAGGGAGCGGCGCCCGCCGATTAGTGCCGCGCCCAGAGGACGCCAATCTTTCTAGTCGAGATGGGCCCGGAGCTTCCAGGCGAGCTTTTCATGGGCCTGACCGCGCGAGATCATGAGATCTTCGGTCAGCTTGTCGCCGTGACTCGCGGCCAGATCGCCAGCACCGGCAAGGGTCGTGGCAAGCGTGTCCTGGGCGGTCAACAGAGTTTCGATCATCTGGCGCGCATTGGCGCGGCCGTGATGCTCGCTCACTTTCGACCGCGCGACCATGTCGGCCAAAACACCGTCAGCATGACCGCCCAGCGCCTTGATGCGCTCGGCCAGATCATCCTGGGCTTCGAAATGGTCTTCGTAGATCTCCTGGAACAAGTCGTGGAGCGGGCCAAACGCCATTCCGGTCACATTCCAGTGAAAATTCTGCGCCATCATCGTCGTCACGACGGTCTCGGCGATCGATTGGTTGAGGGCCTCGACGATCTCGGCGCGCGCGTCGGTCGCGAGGGTCGTGGCTGTGAGGTTCATTTGGACGATCCCCCAAAAAGGTGGCTTTTTAAAAGGCCGGTGCCTCGACCAACAGCGGTTCGAGGCACCGATTTCGCATCTTTGGCTGCTGGCTGGCGAATGCGAGCTGGCAGGCTATGCACATGTACATAACAGCCCCAAACGCCTTGCCAAGAGTTTTTAGAATTATTTTAAATCCGAGTAATTTGCTCGGACACCGTCTTAATCAGAAAGCCCATATTCCGACGGTGTGGCGCGGCCACGCGCGACCTGAGAAGGAACTCAAAGCTGTTATCATCATCCTCGGACGCCGCCGTGGCCATCCGCAGAAGCCATGCTTCGTCGAACGAGATGTCGCGGACACCGGGGCGGTAAAAAATTGGCCGGGCGCCTAGGGCTTCGGGCAGGCACTTGATCAAGGCTTCCGCGTGGGCCGCCCAAGCGGTCTCCCGATCCGTCGCCAAGAGCGCGCAGGCTTGAAACAAATCGACCCGCGCCGCAGCGCGACAATCGAGGGATTTCAGGCGGAGCCGATTGAGGAAGGGCAGCGCTGCTTCGCCGAATTCCGGGGATTTCGCCCGCTCGGGATCCTCGGCGGCGACCGCCAAGGTGAGTACCGCTGCTAATGCCATCGCAATCGTCCTATGGGCCGCCGCACCAGCATGACGGATGGCCCTTGCAAATTCCTGACTATACTTATTGGGTAACCAAAGAAAATACAACAAACCCCGCTGCTGTGCCCGCTGCTATGAACGTGTTGCTCATCACCATCCTCACCACGCTTGCCGGCCTGCCCGATGGCGTGGTTTTGGAGGATCACCACCTAGGTGTGGTGCCGCGCACGGCAGAAGAAGCCGCTCGCATTGGCGCCGTGGTCGCACCGGCGCGCGAATTTGACGCGCTGGAGCAATTCGAGACGAACCCGGCGGGCAAGGCCACGCTTTGGTCGAAACCCGGGCGGACCTCTTTCAGCCAGCCCTCGGCGAGTATGGAATTCGACCGCAAGCTCGATTTCGAGCTGGGCAAGGCGATGTTTGAAAAGCTCTGGGTCGGGTCGCCCTCCTCCAACCTAGCTTCCGACGGTCTGGGGCCGATTTTCAATGCTCGCTCCTGCCGGGCCTGCCACATGGCCGATGGGCGCGGCAGCCTCGCCTTGTCCGAGAACAGCAACATTTCGCTCCTCCTCCGGCTCTCGGTGCCGGCCCAACTGGCCAGCGTTTCGGACGAGATCGAAGGCTTCCTCTCAACCTTGCCCGAACCCACTTACGGCACCCAATTCCAAGACCGGAGCGTCCCCGGTATGGAACCCGAAGGCCGGTTTGAGGTGAGCTACGCGGAAGAACCGGTGCGGCTTTCGGACGGTGAAGTGGTTTATCTTCGCCGCCCAACCTACAGTTTTACAGAATTAAATTACGGGCCGATGGACGAAGACACGATGGTCAGCCCCCGGATCGCGCAACAGATGATCGGCCTCGGCCTACTCGACGCGATCCCCGCGGCTGACATTCTCGCCCATGCCGATCCCGAGGATCTAGACGGTGACGGCATTTCCGGCCGACCCCAGATCGTTCCGTCAAAAGAGTTTGGCGTCCCCATGCTCGGCCGGTTCGGGCACAAAGCCACCGAACCGTCGCTCTATGAGCAAACCGCCGCGGCATTCCACGGCGATATCGGCATCTCCACCTGGATGCTGCCAGAGGGTTACGGCGAATGCACCGCGCGCCAGACCGACTGCCGGGACGCGCCCGATGGCAACACAGAGGTCCACGGGAACGTGGAGATCCCGCAAAACGCCCTCGATCTGACCGTCTTTTTTGCCGGCAACCTCGCCGTGCCGACCCGGCGCGGTGCCGACGACCCGGAGGTCCTCCGCGGCAAAGAGATCTTTTATACAGCCGGTTGCACGGGATGCCATGTGCCGAAATTCGTCACCGCACGGCTTGAGGACCGGCCGGAGCATTCCATCCAATTGATCTGGCCCTATTCAGATATGCTTCTCCACGATATGGGCCCCGATCTCGCCGACAATCGCCCCGTAGGCATGGCCAATGGTCAGGAATGGCGCACCCCGCCCCTCTGGGGCATCGGGCTCACCGAGACCGTGTCGGGCCACACTCATTTCCTCCATGACGGCCGCGCCCGGTCACTTCTCGAAGCCATCCTCTGGCATGGCGGGGAGGCCGCGCCCCACAAACAACGCGTCGTCGAGATGCCGAAATCCGACCGCGACGCCCTGATCCGCTTTTTGGAGAGCCTTTGATGCGCCTTAAACACCTGACCCTCCTCGCCTGTCTCGCCCTGCCGGTTGGAGCGGAAGCCGGGGTAAAAGAGGCTGTCGAAGGCCATATCTTGCCAGGGGTCGCGGAGTTTTCAGACAAAGCCCAAAGCCTTGGTGCCGTGGCGTCCGAGGCCTGCGAAGGCCCAGCACTCGAAGCGGCCTATAACGAAGCGTTCGATGCCTGGCTCGGCGTCTCGCACCTCGTGTTCGGCCCCGTGGAAGACCTCGACCTCACCTTGAGCTTTGCCTTTTGGCCCGACCCGAAAAATCAGACCGGGAAAGCGCTCGGACGTCTCATCAGCGCCGAAGACCCGGTGATAGAGTTTCCAATCGAATACGCCCAAGTCTCGGTCGCCGCCCAGGGCTTCTTTGCGCTCGAGCGGATGATCTACGACCCACCGGGCACCGGGGCCTATGCTTGCGCCCTTGTCGCGGCGATCGCCGGAAACCTCGCGAATAATGCGCAATTGGTGAATGCGGGCTGGCAAGATTTTGCATTCGTCGTCACCGAGCCGGGCCCCGACAATCCGCGCTTTAAGTCCGAAGCGGAGGCCCAGCGCGCGCTCTATACCTCGCTTTCGACGGGGCTTGAGTTCATCCACGACCAGCGCCTCGCGCGGCCCCTCGGCACGTTCGACCGGCCGCGGCCCACCCGGGCCGAGGCCCGCCGGTCCGGCCGGAGCCTTCGGAATGTTGAAGTGAGCCTCCTCGCGCTCAAAGACCTCGCATCAAAATTCTCCGACGCCCCAACGCCCCGGCTCGACGCGGCCTATGCAAAGGCCTTTGAAAGGGTCGCGGCCATCGACACGCCAGATTTTTCGGGTGTGTCCAATCCGGGTCAGCGGCTCAGGATCGAGGCGCTGCAAGTGGATGTCAAAGAAGTCCAGATCGAGACGATCGAAGAGATCGGCGCGCCGATGGGGCTCTCTGCTGGGTTCAACGCGCTCGACGGGGATTAAGATGACCTCGCGGCGGGCCTTTCTCGGTGGTCTCGCGGCGGCGACGGCCCTGCCCGCTCCGTCTTGGGCCGATGCGGGCCATCCGAGCCACATCACCGCCGCCCGGGATGCCGATGGGGCCTACGCGCTCTACGGCCTTCGGGAAACCGGCGATCTTGCCTTCCGCGTGGCCCTTCCGTCCCGCGGCCACGCCGCCGCCGCCCATCCGACGGCGCCGGAAGCGGTGGCCTTCGCCCGGCGGCCCGGCACGTTTGCCCTCGTCCTCGATTGCACCGACGGCGCAGTTTGCCATCGTCTCGACGCCGCGGAAGGGCGTCATTTTTACGGGCACGGCGCATTTTCCGAGGACGGCACGCGGCTTTTTACGACCGAGAACGAAATTGAGACCGGCGAAGGCTTGGTCGGGATCTGGGACCGGACCGAGAACTACCGACGGGTCGGGGAATTCAGGATCGGCGGGATCGGGCCCCATGAAATGCTCCGGATCCCGGGTCGGTCGACCTTGGCCGTGGCTATAGGCGGGATCCGCACCCATCCCGAGCGCGGCCGCGACAAACTCAATCTCGACACGATGCGCCCGGGCCTCGCTCTTTTCACCGAGGAGGGCGCGCTGCTTGACCGGGTGGAGGTGCCCGCGGAGATCCATCGGAACTCACTTCGCCACATCGCCGCAAGGGAAGACGGGCTCGTGGCCTGCGCCTGCCAATGGCAAGGCGACGCCTTCGATGCGCCGCCACTCTTGGCGCTTTACCGGGAAAGTAAGCTCGATTTCGTCGAGATCCCTGGCCCTGCCCATCGGCGGATGAAAGGTTATGCGGGCTCAGTGGCGCTCCACGATGGGGGACGACGCGTTGCGATCACCTCGCCCCGAGGCGGAGTTGTTGTGTCGGTCGATGTGGACGGTGGCTACCGGAGTGCGGCGGCGCGGCCCGATATCAGCGGAGTTGCCGCCGGGCGGGGCGGGGCCCTCACGACGGACGGTATGGGCGCGGTCCATCGTCTCTCCGGCCAGGATGAGACGGGGCTCGAAAAGCTCGCCCAGCATAGGCTCGCTTTCGACAATCATCTCATTCGCCTTGATGTGGGCGGTGGCGCTTAGGGCGAGGCTCACCTAAGGCCGGGACTGTCTTTTGAGCCAGATTGCGACGGTCGAGCTACGCGCGCTCGCCCACCATCATCCGAAAACCCACTGCTTCGGCGACATGTGCAGGCAGGATCGGATCGCTTTCGGCGAGATCGGCAATTGTCCGGGCCACGCGGAGCACCCGGTGATACCCCCGCGCCGAGAGCCCAAACTTTTCCGCCGCCCGGAGTAGAAAGGTCTTTCCCTCCTCCGACAGTGGTGTGGCGTCCTCGAGGACCTTGCCTTCCGCATCCGCATTCACCCGCACGCCGTCTAAAGGCGCGTAGCGTTCGGCCTGGCGTTCTCGCGCCGCCGCCACCCGCGCAGCGACGTCCAACGACCCTTCCGCGGCCGCAGGGAGACCCATATCGCTCACCCTCACCGGCGGGACGTTTATTCTGAGGTCAAACCGGTCCATCATCGGCCCAGAGATCCGGCCGAGATAATCCTCCCCGCATTGGGGCATCCGGGTGCAGGCCCGGGACGGATCCAAAAGGTTCCCGCACCGGCAAGGATTGGCCGCCGCCACCAGGAGAAAGCGGCAAGGATAACGCACATGGGCATTGGCCCGCGCGACGGTCACGTCGCCCGTCTCGATGGGCTGGCGGAGCGTGTCGAGGACCTGGCGCGAAAACTCCGGCAATTCGTCCATGAAAAGGACGCCGTTATGGGCAAGGCTGATTTCGCCGGGCTTGGCGCCCGCGCCTCCGCCCACAAGGGCGGCCATAGAAGCCGTGTGATGGGGGTCGCGGAACGGACGGGTTCTCGAGATCCCGCCGTCGGCGATGAGGCCCGAAAGCGACTGGACCATGGACGTCTCCAGGGCCTCGCTCGGGGTAAGGGGCGGCAGGATCCCCGGCATGCATTTCGCCAGCATCGACTTTCCCGAACCCGGGGTGCCGATCATCAGAACATGGTGCCGTCCGGCCGCAGCAATCTCGAGGGCCCGCTTGGCCCGCTCCTGGCCTTTGACCTCGTTGAGATCGCTGGCACGGCTCTGGGTCACAACCTCGCCCGGGGCGGCCGGGGCGACCGGGGCCTGACCCGTCAGGTGGGCGACCACATCACCGAGCGTATTGGACGCAATTACCGGAGCTTCATCGACCCAGGCCGCTTCCGGCCCAGATAGGCCGGCACAAAGAAGCCCACGCCCCTGCTCGGCCGCCGCCACCGCCGCCGGAAGCGCCCCGTTCACGGCGATGAGCGTTCCGTCGAGCGAAAGCTCTGCAAAACCGATCAACCCGTCGATCTCGTCTTGGGGCACCACCTCCATGGCCGCGAGAACCGCCAGCGCGATTGGGAGATCGAAATGCGACCCATCCTTTGGAAGATCGGCCGGGCTCATGTTGATCGTGACGCGACGGGCTGGCAGGGCAATCGACATCGCCCCGAGGGCGGCGCGCACCCGCTCTTTGGCTTCGCTCACCGCTTTGTTCGGCAATCCTACAATGGCAAAGCCAGGCATTCCGGGCGAAATCGCGCATTGGACCTCGACCGCCCGCGCCGTCAGCCCTTCGAACGCCACCGTGTATGCCCGAGCAACCATCCGGCCTCCTAACCGTGCATCGCTTAAAAGCAGCATGGTTTACGAAGGGTTAAGGGGGATCGCCGAGGGCTCAGAGCGCTAAAAAACGCCTTGAACGTAGCTGGTAATTCGAAGGGTCAAGAAAAAGTTGCAAAAAACTGCGCCCGCCAGTGATCCACCCCGGGATTGTATCCGTAACACTTACAAATTCGCTTGAAGCGACTGCGCACTCGGTCGCCAGATCAGGAGAAAGCGTTATGGCACTGGACGGATTTTCTGACCAAACCCTCTCGCGGAAGGCCATGCAGGCCGAACTTCTTGATGCTGAAACCGAACTGCAGTTGGCGTTTGCCTGGCGCGATGAACGGGACGAGAAAGCCCTTCACCGTCTGGTAACCGCTTACATGCGGCTAGCAATTTCGATGGCCGCGAAGTTCCGCCGCTACGGCGCCCCGATGAATGACCTGATCCAGGAGGCGTCCCTCGGGCTCATGAAGGCGGCCGACAAGTTCGACCCCGACCGGGGCGTTCGGTTTTCGACCTACGCGGTCTGGTGGATCAAAGCGTCGATCCAAGACTATGTAATGCGCAATTGGTCGATGGTGCGGACCGGATCCACATCGTCGCAAAAGTCGCTCTTTTTCAATATGCGTCGGGTCCAGGCTCGTCTTGAGCGCGAAGCGCTGGCGCGGGGCGAAGACCTTGACCGGCACCAGATGCGCCAGTTGATCGCCACAGAAGTGGGCGTTCCGCTCCACGACGTGGAAATGATGGAAGGGCGCCTCGCTGGATCCGACTTCTCGCTGAACGCGACCCAATCTTCCGACGAGGAAGGCCGCGAGTGGATTGAAACGCTAGAGGACGAAGGCGCCCAGCAGGCAGCGCAAGTTGAGGCCGACAAGGACGTCGACACGCTGCGCGACTGGCTCGTCACCGCATTGACCTCGTTGAACGACCGCGAGCAATTCATTGTCCGCGAACGGAAACTGCGCGATGAGCCGCGGACGCTCGAAAGCCTTGGCAACGAGCTTGGCCTTTCGAAAGAGCGGGTTCGCCAACTGGAAGCGGCCGCGTTTGGCAAAATGCGCAAGTCCCTCGAATCCCAATCCCGCGAAGTCCACGAGTTCTTCGTCTGATTTTGACGGTCGCCGGGGCAATCCGCCCCAGGGTCTCCGGCTTGCGGCATGGCCGCACGCGTCCTACCAATATGGTCAGGTTTTACGAGGCGCGACATGCTCGCCGGGAAACGCATCCTACTCATCATCGGCGGCGGCATTGCCGCCTACAAAGCGCTCGATCTCATCCGACGGCTGAAAGAGCGGGGTGCAGAGGTTACGCCGGTGCTGACCCGGGCGGCCGGGGAGTTCATTACTCCGCTTTCGGCGGCCGCGCTTTCCGGCAACAAAGCCTATAGCCACCTCTTTGACCTGACCGATGAGGCGGAGATGGGCCACATTGAACTTTCACGTTCTGCCGATCTCATCGTTGTGGCCCCGGCGACCGCAGATCTCATGGCCAAGATGGCGGCTGGGCTCGCCGATGATCTGGCCTCAACCTTGCTTTTGGCCACCGATACCCGTGTCCTCATTGCCCCGGCCATGAATGTCCGTATGTGGGAGCATCCCGCGACCGCGCGGAACCGTGCGACGCTGGCCGCGGACGGGATCCTCAGCGTCGGACCCGGCGAAGGCCCCATGGCTTGCGGCGAGTTTGGACCAGGGCGGCTGGCCGATCCGATGGAGATCGTCCTTGCGGTGGAAGAGGCGCTCAAATCGGGCCCGCTCAACGGCAAGAAGATCCTCGTGACCTCGGGTCCCACCCAAGAGCCCATTGATCCGGTCCGCTACATTGCCAACCGCTCTTCGGGCGCCCAGGGCACGGCCATTGCCGCCGCCTTGGCCGGGCTCGGCGCCGAAGTGACCTTTGTGACCGGCCCCGCGGAGGTGCCACCGCCCGGCGGCGTATCGGTGGTGGCCGTCAAAACCGCTTCTGAGATGCTCGATGCGAGCCTCGCCGCCCTCCCGGCCGACGCCGCCGTGTTTGCCGCCGCAGTAGCCGATTGGCGGGTGGAAGACGCCGCGACCTCAAAACTCAAGAAAGACGGTTCGGGCGCTCCGCGGCTCGATTTCGTCGAGAATCCTGACATCCTGGCCACCGTCTCAACCCACAATATGCGCCCGCGTCTTGTCGTGGGCTTTGCCGCCGAGACCGACGACGTCATCGCCGCCGCCACCGCCAAGCGCGAACGAAAGCGCTGCGACTGGATAGTGGCCAATGACGTCTCGCCGGGCACTGGCATCATGGGCGGGACCGAAAACGCAGTGACCATCATTGACGAGAAGGGCGCCGAAGAATGGCCCCGCCTCTCGAAAGACATCGTCGCGCGCCGGCTCGCCGATCGGATGGCAGGGGCGCTGACATGACCGCGCTTCGTCTTTCTTGGACAGAGGAGGCTGACCGCGCCGTGCCGCTCCCGTCCTACGAAACCGAAGGGGCCGCCGGCGCCGATATCCGCGCCAATTTCTCGGGGCCTGACCGGGTAGATGGCCTGACCCTCGGCCCTGGTCAGCAGGAGGCCGTGCCAACCGGGCTCCGGATGGAAATCCCGGCCGGTTTCGAGGTCCAGCTCCGGCCCCGCTCGGGCCTCGCGTTGAAGAAAAAACTGAGCATGCTCAACGCGCCTGCCACGATCGACAGCGACTACCGGGGCGAAGTCCGCGTCCTTCTTTATAATGCGGGTGATGCGCCCATCGCGATCGAACATGGAAGCCGGATCGCCCAGATGGTTGTGGCCCCGGTGATACAGGCCGCCTTTGCGCTGGCCGATGATCTGGCCCCGAGCAACCGCGGAAGCGGCGGGTTTGGCTCAACGGGGACCTCCTGATGGTCGTGGTGTTCGGCATGGCGGCGGGCCTTTGGTTTTTCGGCCGGGCGATCGGAGCGCCCTTCAATGCCCGGGCTTTGATGCTCGGGCTATTATACGTGGCGGTATTGGCCGCCCATATCGCCCTCCCCGACGGCCACCCGCTCCACGGCGTCCTCGGAGGATCAGCCGCGAATTGGCTGATCATGGGCGCGCTTTCACTCGCGGTTTGGGCCTATTGGATGGGGCTCCATCAGCTTCGGGCCTTTGTCCGCCCCGAAAACCGCCCGAAATCTGAAGAAGAACGCTCGGCCCCCACCCGGCTTGAACGGGCGGCCCGCCATATCGCGCTCCGCGAGATCGGCGGGGCGGGCCAGGCGCGGATTGAAACGGCGCGGGTATTGGTCGTAGGCGCCGGCGGGCTCGGCTCTCCGGCCCTTCAATACCTCGCCGCGTCAGGCGTCGGCACATTGGGTCTGATCGACGGCGACACGGTGGAGCTTTCAAACCTTCAGCGCCAGACCATCCACACAGACCACCGGATCGGGATGCCCAAGGTCTTTTCGGCAGAAGCCGCGATCCACGAGCAAAACCCTTTTGTCGTGACCCGGCCCTACAACAGACGTCTCACCGAAGACATCGCGCACGATCTTTTCGAAGATTATGACCTCATTCTCGATGCGACCGACGACACTGCAACGCGCTATCTCATCAACCGAACGGCCGTGGAGAAATCCATCCCTCTCATCACCGGGGCGATCAGCCAATGGGACGGGCAAGTGAGCGTGCATGACCCGGCACGGGGGACGGCCTGCTATGCTTGCCTCTTTCCCGTCGAGGCCGATCCCGAACGGTCCGCCACCTGCGCCGAAGCGGGTGTGGCCGCACCATTGCCTGGGGTGATCGGGACGATGATGGCCCTCGAAGCGATTAAGATCCTTTCCGGTGCGGGCGAGGCGCTCTGGGGCAAAATGGCGCTTTACGACGGGCTCACAGGCGAGACCCGAACCGTCGCACTGACCCGCACGACAGATTGCCCGGTATGTGGCACCAAGTCCCGATCAGTATCTGCCTAAACGGCGCAAGACCGCCCGCTTGGTAACATCAACTACGCCGCATAAATAAATGATTTAAAAATATTTATCTGCCCGATATCTCGCCGATTAGGGGCAGCCTCAGTCTCGGACTTCTCCGGCTTCGACACCCCAAAGGGCCGATTTCGGGGCCCAGCCCCGGCGCCCATCCGCACTGATCCGGCACCAGCCAGGCTGGCACTGTCCGAGCCGCGCCACGACACCGGCCTCGGCATAGGCCGATACCGTCGCCCCTGTTTCCGGTTTCATCCGCATTGGCGTTAGATCATTGGCGATGATGACGGTGCGCACGCCGGAGAGAAGCGAGTAATGCACCCAGCCGCCTTGCCCGTCCCGGTCTTCGACCCGGCGCCAATGGCCGTACTCGGCAGTTACCCGGAGCGGCATGTCGCGGCGTTTATAAACCCAATCGATCCGATGAGACAGGGACGGGCCCCGCCGCACATTGCCTTCCGCCGCCTTCAAAGACACGTAGCGCGGTAAAGGAAGGTTCGTCACCTTGCCCCTCTCCGCCGCCTGCCCGGGGCCTTGAAGTGCCAAGATCAAAAGTCCCAAAAGACCCCAAAACGAGATGAATTTCATTGTGCCACTGCCCGTTCGTGCGCTTGTGCCGCGCCGTTTCTCTTGCGAACATGCCCGATAACGGGCGGCAATGATAGTCCCAGGGGAGGCACGGCGTGGCTAAGAAACGGTTGAGCGTGGTTGTCACGCGACGCTTACCGAGCGCTGTTGAAGCCCGCATGGGCGAGCTTTTCGACGTGGAGCTGAACCAAACCGACCGGCCGATGTCGCGCGATGCCCTGGCCGCCGCACTCGCCCAAGCGGATGTGTTGGTCCCGAGCCTGACCGACGAGATCGATGCGGGTCTTCTCGCCGGTGCCGGGGAACGGCTGAAGCTCATCGCCAATTACGGTGCTGGCATTGACCATATCGATGTGGCCACGGCCCGCCAGCGGGGGATCCTGGTGTCAAACACGCCCGGCGTTCTGACCGAAGACACGGCCGATATGACTATGGCGCTGATGCTCGCTGCGATCCGCCGGCTCCCGGAAGGGATGGGCGCGATGCAAAAGGGTGAATGGCAAGGCTGGGCACCGACGGCGTTTCTCGGCGGTCGGATCGGCGGGAAGAGGCTTGGCATTCTCGGCATGGGCCGGATCGGGCGCGCCGTGGCGGAACGGGCCCGGCCTTTCGGCCTTGAAATCCACTATCACAACCGCCGCCGCCTCCATGCCGATACCGAGCAGGAGCTTGGGGCGACCTATTGGGAAAGCCTCGATCAGATGGTCGCGCGGATCGACATCCTGTCGGTCAATTGCCCCCATACGCCGGCAACTTTCCATCTGATGAATGCGCGGCGTCTCAAACTGATGAAACCGTCCGCCGTGGTGGTGAACACGTCACGAGGCGAAGTGATCGACGAAAACGCGCTAACTCGCCTTCTTCGCGCGGGGGAATTGGCCGGGGCGGGCCTGGATGTCTATGAGCACGGTGTGGACGTGAACCCGCGGCTCCGGGCGCTCCCCAATGTCGTCCTTTTGCCCCATATGGGCTCGGCCACCCAAGAGGCGCGGGTCGAGATGGGAGAGAAGGTTCTGATCAATATCAAAACCTTCGATGACGGCCACCGGCCGCCGGATCTGGTCGTGCCGTCAATGCTGTGACCCTGGCGGAACGGCCTTCAGGGTAGGCCAGTCCAGTCAAAGCTTCGCACATGGCAGCCTGCCATCTTCGCTTGGATTTCCCTGCAAACGGCCTTTGACCGTTACGCGTTCCGCACAAAACAGGATGCGCGGTCGGCCACCTGTTGGGCATCCTCGCTACGGCTGACAAGATCGACGAACCCGTGTCCGGGCAGCACCAGATAGGTGAAGGTCGAGTGGTCGACGAGGTAGTATTCGGGGTCGTCCCCCTGGCGCGATGAGAACGACTTGTACGCGGCTTGCACCTCACGGATCTCTTCCACGGACCCGGTCAACCCGATCATGTCGTCATGGAAGGCGGCCGTGTATTCGGCCAGCAATTCCACATCGTCGCGTTCAGGATCGATGGTGACAAAAACCGGCTGCGCTTCGACCCCGTCCTCTGCCATCAGATCCACCGCAGCCGCATTGCGCCCATTGTCGATCGGGCAGACATCGGGGCAGAACGTGTAGCCGAAATAGAGAAGCGTCGGCTTTGCGAACACTTCTTGGTCGGTCACCCGGCGTCCTGTGGTGTCGGTGAGCGTAAACGAGGTGCCGAGGGGCTCTGTAACAGTAACCGTCCGGCAATCGGCGAACCGATCGGCCGGCGCGATCACCGCGCTCACGGCAAAGGCGAGGCCTCCCAAGGCTGCAACACCGCCGCCCGCAATCATAATTGGCTTTGGCATGCGTTTAACTTCCCGAGGCCATACCGTGCATGGAGTGGTCCATTTCCTTCATGGCCACCTTCTCGACATTGAACGTCACATCGAGCCGACCGGCTTTTTCAAAAACCAGCGTGGCCGGCACTTTCTCCCCGTCCTCGAAGGGATCGCCCTTCAGCCCCATAAACATCACGTGGAGCCCGCCCGGTGCGAAGCGCACTGTCTCGCCCGGCAAAAGCTCAACGCCTTCATGGAGATGCACCATCCGCGCCACACCGTCCTTTTCGACGGACGCATGGAGCATCACCTGGGGAAAGGCCGCCTCGACGGCAACCAGGCGATCCGGCGTATCGCCACGATTGGTAATCTCCATGTAGCCCGCTCCAGCTTTGGCGCTGGCTGTTGTGGGCGTGGCGAAGGGATGGCCGATCACGAGATCGGCGATCTTAAACTCATGGGCCGAGGCCGGCAGGGCGGCCAAGGCCAAAGAGAGGGCTAGAATAGTACGCATCGAGAACTGCTCTTTTTGGTTTCGGATTTGGGTTGTCTTTAAGCGCAAGCCAATTGTCCGGCTTCGCGCCGGGCCCGGAGCCGATCGAAGGGATCCGGACGGGGTTGTGGGTCAGGTTGAGCCGCAGCGACGGCTGCGGGACGTGGTTCGGGCTCGGCCGCAAGTTGCGCTTGGGCCGCGTCGGCGGGCGCAGGCTCGGTGGCCGCATCCGGCGGGGCGGTCGCCTCCCAAAAGAGCAAAGCCAGATCGTCGCCACCAAGCTCCATGACCTCAGCCATTTGGGCAATCATCGCGAGACCGCTTTCGCTGAATTCGCCGTGGATCCAGCCGACCTTCAGTGCGGCGCGCATAATGACGTCGCGCGCAAGGCCCGTCTCGCCTTCGGCAATCCAAGCCAGGTGCTCGGGTCTGGCCGCGCCGCTATAGACGTCCATGGCCAGCAAAGCGTCTTCTTCGCTCAATTCCATTCCGGTCGTAGCCTCGACCGTGGCCCGTAAGTCGTTGGCGTCTACGCCACCGGTTGCATTGGCCACGTAAGTCATAGCGGCGAGTATCTTATCCGGATCCGCGGCCAGACCGCCGATATCCCCTTCCTCAGGCAAAAATCCAGCGACCACCATTGCACCTCCAATTATACTAAGCCCAGGGGCGAGGCGTTCGAGGATATGCGCTCGGTGGTTTTCCATCTCCATGGCAATCATCGGCATTTCGCCGTCCATGGCACCGTCGGCCGTCCCCGTCAGGCAAAGATCGGCCAACCAATTGAGGGTATCCACGGGACCGCCGCCGCCCGCGACAAATGCCGTCGCCGCCGAGATCCCTGTCACGCCCCAGAAGGCTTTTCTTTGCATGTCACCATCCCCTGTGGGATCGCGCCCCCGTCTTGACGAACACCTATGGCGCGCAATTGTGGTCAAATCTGGGCAATGGGGGCGCTTCCGCCCGGCAAAATGCTCAATTTTGCCAAAGAAAAGCGTCTTGCCGCACATTCGCCGCTGACGTCGCGCCGATCGGCTCTAAACTCGTCCTATTGTTGATTGAGGGATGACAATGCGGCTCACCATTCTTGTCACATTCTTGCTGGCGGTCGCGACCGGTAGCACCGCACAAGACCGAGAGCGCCGTCCGAGCCATTGCTTTGCGATCGCCGAACGGGCTCCGGGGCTGGAATATCTCCAAAAGGCAAGCTGGTCCGACCCACTCGAAGAATTCACCGCGCGGATCAGCTACGTCTCCCATTCGATGTTTTTGATCCAAAGCCCCGAAGGCCGTTCGGCGGTCACCGATTATTCGGGCTTTCTCGGTGCGGTCGATTTCGCACCGGACGCGGCCACGATGAACAACGCCCACAATACCCATTGGACCGCCAGTCCCGATCCCCGCATCCCCCATGTGCTGCAAGGCTGGAAAGATGCCGATGGGGTGCCGGCCGACCATCACCTCGAAGTCGGTGACATGCTGATCCGCAATGTCACAACGGACGTGCGCGCCTGGGCGGCCCCGGCCGATGACAACAATTCCGTGTTCATTTTCGAAGTGGCCGGGCTCTGCGTCGGGCATCTTGGCCATCTCCACCATGCGCTCACAGATGCCCATTATACGGCCATTGGCCGGCTTGATGTGGTGATGGTGCCCGTCGATGGGGGTCTTACCATCGACACACCGACGGTCAGCGAGATCGTCCGGCGCCTCAAGTCGTCGGTCGTCATCCCGATGCATTGGTTCGAGCGGGCCGGGCTTGAGACGTTTCTCAGCAACGTGAGCGATGAATTCGCCGTTGAACGTGTGGGCGGGCCAAGCATTGAGCTCTCGCTCCGATCCTTGCCCAGCCGCCCGACGGTCATGGTGCTCGAACCGGAATGGCTCAGCGCACCGGAGTGACTTGTCCGCCCCGGACGGGCATGGTTGAAGCCCCTATGCTCAATCCGGTGACCGACGCCTTTCTCAACCGTCTCCGCACGGAGATCGGGGTCGCGGCGTTTCGTGAGATCGCGCCGAAATATCTGGAAGAACCGCGTGGCCGTTGGAGAGGTCACGCCGGGGCCGTGATCGCGCCGACATCCACAGAGGAGGTCGCAAAGACCGTTGCATTGGCCGCGGATGCGCGGGTCGGCGTGGTGCCCTATGGCGGCGGTACTGGCCTCGTGGCCGGCCAGGTGATGGCAGACGGCCCCCTCCCTTTGGTGATCTCTTTTGAGCGGATGGAAAGGATCCGGGGCGTCTATCCGGAAGAAGGCGTGATCGTGGTCGAGGCCGGAGCAACGCTGGCGCGCATCCAAGAAGCCGCCACCGAAGCCGGGCGTCTCTTTCCTCTCAGCTACGCCTCCGAAGGATCGGCCCGGATCGGCGGGGCCCTAGCGGTCAATTCCGGTGGCCTCAATGTGGTCCGCTACGGCAATGCAAGGGAGCTCGCACTTGGCATTGAAGCTGTCTTGCCAAACGGCGAGATCCTCCATGGGCTGAAGCGCCTTAGAAAGGACAATACCGGCTACGACCTCCGCCATCTTTTGATCGGAGCCGAAGGTACGCTGGGGCTCATCACCGCGGCGAGCCTCCGTCTCGTCACCCCGCCTGCGGAGATCGCCACGGCAATGTTGGTGGTCGACACGCCCGAGGCCGCGCTGGCGCTCTTTGAGCGGGCCACAGCGACACTCGGCGGCACCATCTCGGCCTTTGAACTGATCTCGGGCGTGGGCTTGGGTTTTCTAGCCGAGGCGGGGCTTCCCGCGAAAGCACCGTTCGACCCGGCACCCAATTGGTCGGTCTTGGTCGAATTGGGCACATCGCCCGGCCAAACGGCCGCCGCCATGCTCGAAGACCTTTTCGCCGAAGCCGCAGAGGCCGGGCTTACCTCGGACGGGGTGATTGCGGTTTCAGAAGCCCAGCGCCAAGCCCTCTGGCATATGCGTGAGAGCATCCCCGAAGCGAACCGCGCCATTGGCGCCGTGGCCTCCCATGACATCGCCCTCCCACTTTCAGAGATCCCCGCCTTTCTTGCGGAGACGGGGCGCCTGCTCTCGGAGGTGGCTCCGGTCAGGATCAACGCTTTCGGCCATCTGGGCGACGGCAATCTCCACTACAATCTCTTTCCGCGTGTGGGCGAGCGGCGCGAGGAATATGACGCTCAGCGGCATGCGCTCACCCGGATCGTCCATGATCAAGCGGTCGCCAAAGGCGGCACGTTCAGCGCCGAGCACGGGATCGGACGGCTCAAAGTGGGTGATCTCGAACGCTACGGCGACCCCGCGCGACTGGGGGCGATGCGCGCCATCAAAGCCGCCCTCGATCCTTTGGGTATCATGAACCCCGGCGCAGTGTTGGCCCGGGACACCGCCTAATGCGCGTCACCCTTTTGGGGGCGACGGGGACCGCGGGTCGGGCCGCAGCGGCGAGCCTCTTGGCGGCGGGCAATGAGGGCGCAACGGTGATCCGACCCGGCGCGGATCCCCTGCCCGGCACCGAGACCCACCGGGCAGAAGCGACCATGCCCGAGCCTTTCAGCGCGGCGATCATTGCGTCCCGTCCGGAAGCTATCGTCTCCTGTCTTGCATCTCGGACCGGCGCGCCGGCCGAGGCCGCCGAGATCGATCACCGCGCCCACTCGACAGCCCTCGCCGCGGCATTGGAGGCTGGGGCGTCCCATTTCGTTCTGCTGTCGGCCCTCTGCGTCCAAAAGCCGAAGCTTCCGTTCCAACACGCGAAGCTCGCCTTCGAGGCCGAGCTTCAAGCCGCACCGTTGACCTGGTCGATTGTCCGACCAACGGCGTTTTTCAAGTCGCTCTCGGGCCAGGTGTCGCGTGTCGCCGACGGAAAGCCTTTCCTCGTGTTCGGCCGTGGCGATCTCACCGCTGCAAAGCCCATATCGGACCGCGATCTCGGCGCGTTTCTCGCCTCCTGCCTCACCGATCCAAGACGCCAGGGGAAAATACTCCCGATTGGGGGCCCGGGTCCGGCGATCACCCCCCTCGACCAAGTGCGGATTTTGGAAGAACTCCTCGGCCGAACCGTGCCCATCCGCCGGGTGCCGGTCGCAGTCATGGACGCGGTGATCGCGGGGCTTTCACTGGCTGGCAGCGTGAGCCCCTCGCTCCGCGCCAAGGCCGATTTCGCCCGGATCGGTCGCTATTACGGCACGGAATCTATGTTGGCTTTGAACCCCGAGACCGGTCGCTACGATGCGGACACGACCCCGGAATTCGGGACCGACACCCTGAAGGACCATTACCGCGCGCTCTTGGCTGGAGATACCACTGCCGGGCTCGGCGCCCATGCCGTGTTTTAGGCGGGGGGCGAAAACCGCGTGCGGTTTTCGGGCCGATTTCTGCGAGCAGAAATCGCTTTAGTCCGTTTCCGCTTTGCCACGCCGGTCGTTGCGAAGGTTGGCGTAGAGAACGTGGTTCCGCCATCGGCCGTTGATCTGAAGAAAGCTTTGCGCCACGCCTTCATATTTGAAGCCCGACTTTTCCAAGAGGCCACGCGAGGCGGTGTTCTCAGGGAGGCACGCCGCCTCGACCCGGGAGAGATCCAACTGGTGAAAGGCGTGGTGCACGACCGACTCAATGGCTTCGGCCATATAGCCCTGGCGGGCATATCCCGCCCCAATCCAATAGCCGAGCGTGCCCGACTGGGCCGGGCCCCGCCGGATATTGTCGAGCGTGATCGCCCCGACCATCGCCTCATTATCCCGCCGCACCAAAAAGAGCGGCAATGCCGACCCGGCCGCAATGGCTCTGTTTGCCCAATAGACCCGGTTGGTGAAGGCTTTTCGCGTCAGGTGATCCCGCGCCCAGGTCGGCTCCCAGGGCACGAGAAAAGCCTCGCTTTCCCGCCTGAGGCTCGACCATGCCCGGTGATCGGTATGGGCCGGCGGCCGCAGGCTCAATCGCTCGGTTTCAAGCCGGACGCGCCGGCGGAGCGTCAGCATCAGGCCGCGAGACGGGCGGCCAGCTCAGGAAGGGCCGGCGCCTGCCCCACCTGACCATAAAGCGCCATCGCCCCGCCGGCCCCTGAAGCAACCCGTGCGCCGAGGGCCCGGATATCTTCGCCCGTCACCGCTTCGATCTTCTCGATCGTCTCACTGATCGGCGGCACCCGGTCCCAGATCGCGACCATCCGCGCCAGTCGCTCGGCCCGGTTCGACGGGCTCTCGAGCCCCATCAAAAGCCCCGCCTTGATCTGCGCCCGCGCGCGCTCAACCTCTTCGGGCGACATGCCATCGCCCGCCCGCCGCAACTCGTCGACCGTAAGTTCCGCCAAATCGCGCACTTCCTCGCCGCTGGTCCCGGCATAGATCGTCATCAGCCCGCTATCGGCATAGGCGCCCGCCTGGGCGTAGATCGTGTAGCAAAGGCCCCGCTTTTCCCGGATCTCCTGGAAGAGCCGCGACGACATCCCACCGCCCAAGGCAGTGGCATAGATTTGGGCGGCATAGATCTCAGGGTCAGAATAGCTCGGCATTTCAAACGCCAGGGCGATATGGGCCTGTTCAAGGTCTTTCTCGACCCGCCGTTCTCCCCCCGCAAAGGCAGCCGGTTCCGGTGCGAGGCGATTACCTGCCTTGAGCCCGCCGAAAGCCTCTTCTGCAGCCCGCACCACTTTGTCGGGATCGATCGCACCCGCGGCCGCAACGACGATTTTGTCGGCGCGGTAATGATCGGCGACAAATCCCGCAAGATCGCCCCGGCCAAAGGCGCCCACACGCTCGGCCGGGCCCAAGATCGTCCGGCCCATGGCCTGGTCGGGATAGGCCGCCTCTTGCAACCAGTCGAAAATGATATCGTCCGGCGTGTCGAGCGCTTGGCCAATCTCCTGGAGGATCACGTGGCGTTCGACCTCGATCTCCTTTGGATCGAACACTGGGTTGAGCACGATGTCAGACAAGACATCGAGGGCAAGGGGCACGTCCCCTTCGAGGATACGCGCGTAATAGGCCGTCATCTCCCGCGACGTATAGGCGTTGATATAGCCCCCCACATCTTCAATGGCCTCGGCGATATCAAGGGCCGAGCGCCGCTCGGTGCCTTTGAAGGCCATATGTTCGAGAAAATGAGCGATGCCGTTTTGTTCAGGCTTTTCGTGGCGCCCTCCGGCGGCGATCCAGACCCCGACAGACGCCGAATGGAGCCCCGGCATGGCCTCGGTCACAACCCGGACGCCGTTGTCCAATCGAGTAAGGGAAACGCTCATGCTGCCCGCCTTTCCCTTATTGCGGCTTCTATGGCCTTGAGATTGTCCGGCACCGGCGTGACCCGTTCGGCCCGTTCAAAAAGATCTGCCATACGTGTCGGCAAAGGCGGGCGGTGGCCGGTGGCGGCTTCGACTGCGTCAGGGAATTTCGCCGGGTGAGCGGTGGCGAGGGTGACCATGGGAATGTCGGGCGCGGACGCCAGTTGGGCTTCGGCCACATGGACACCTACGGCCGAATGGGGGCAAAGAAGCTCGCCGGTGTCCCGCAAGATCCTCTCGATCGTCGCTGCGGTGTCTTTTTCGTCCGTCCGCCCGCTGTCGTAATCGACCCGGAGGGCTGCCATGGCGTTCTCGGACACCCGAAACGCCCCGTCACCCGAAAGATCGCCCATGAGCCCCCGAATGGCCGCCGCATCCTCCCCGTGGGCAAAAAAAAGCGCCCGCTCGAAATTTGACGACACTTCGATGTCCATCGACGGCGAGATCGTCGGCGCCACGCCTTCTTTGGCGTAAAGCCCGGTCTCAAGGCAGCGATGGAGAATATCGTTGCGGTTGGTGGCGATCACCAGGCGCGAGATCGGGAGCCCCATCTTTTTGGCAATCCAGCCTGCGAAAATATCTCCGAAATTCCCAGTGGGCACTGTAAAGCTGACTGCGCGCCCGGGCGCGCCGACCGCGACGGCGGCGAAGAAATAATAGACCACCTGCGCCATCACCCGGGCCCAATTGATCGAGTTCACAGCCGCCAGCGCCACCTCATCGCGAAACGGGATATCGGCGAACATGGCCTTCACGGCAGCCTGGGCCGCGTCAAAATCCCCGTCGATGGCCATGGCGTGGACATTGGCCTCCACCGGCGTCGTCATCTGCCGCCGCTGGACGTCTGACACACGCCCATCGGGGAAAAGGATGAAGACATCCGCTGCCGGAAGACCCCGGAAGGCTTCGATGGCTGCTGAGCCGGTGTCGCCGGATGTTGCGCCAACGATTGTTACCCGGTCGCCCCGCCGGTCCAGCGTATGCTCGAACATCTGGCCGATCAGCTGCATGGCAAAGTCTTTGAACGCCAGGGTCGGGCCGTGGAACAGTTCCAAAAGATGGTGGTTTGGCCCCAGTTGAACCAAAGGCGCTCGAGCCGCATGGCCGAACGCACCATAAGCGCGGGCGATGATCTCGCGAAACTCCTCGTCCGAGAAAGCCTCACCCACGAAGGGCCGCATCACGCGGTAGGCCACCTCCTCGTAGCTCTGCCCTGCCAAAGCAGCGATCTCGGCCTTATCCATGGCTGGTATTTCCGCAGGCACATAGAGCCCGCCATCCACCGCCAGACCGGTGAGCATCGCTTCCTCGAAACCGAGTTCGGGGGCTTCCCCCCGCGTGGAAATATAGCGCATCACCCGTCGCCTTCGTTCGTTCGGCCGTAGATACGCCAGAGGAGAAACGCTGTCATCCCCAGCCAGACCGCTGCGAGGCCAAACCATGTCACCGCGTATTCAAGATGATCGTTCGGGATCCCGGCCGTGGTCACCGGCAAGGGTGTCGCCCGTTCCGCGCCTTCGATCTGGCGCGCCACAACCAAGACCGGTTCGGTATCGAGCGCAGCTGAAAGGGCCGGAACGTCCCGGGCAAACCAAATATTCGCGGCAATATCGGGATCAGGTGTGAACCGGTCGATCTCATCGGGCCAATGCAGATTGCCAATGACCCGTGCGGGGCCTAGGGCGCCACCGGCCCCTTTCTCCGTTGTCGGGATAAAGCCCCGGTCGACCAAAATCCGCCGCTGCCCGGTCTCGAAGGCCTGGATCACGCGGTAACCCGGCCCAACGCCTTTGACAGAGATGAGGACGTGGACTTCTTCGCCGTCGAAAGCACCGGCCCCTTGGACCGGTGCATATCGGTGGGTCTCTGGCGCGGGTGCTAGGGGGACTGGCCCCGGCGCGGCGGCGATCTTGGCATCAATCTCAGCGAGGACTCGTTCTTTCCATTCGAGCCGCTGAAGCTGCCAGACCCCAAGGGAGATCAAGATACCCGCGCCTAAAACTCCTAGGAAAACCGGAAAGAGATACTGTTTCATGCCGGGCATACCCCCGGGCCATTGGGCGGCTTCATATCTCCAAAAGTAAACGCGCTGCCGGCGATGGCGCCCGCGGCTCGGGGGCCAAAACGCCCGTCAGCTGCCCCAGATATAAATCGCTGCAAAGAGAAAGAGCCAAACCACATCGACGAAGTGCCAATACCAAGCCGCCGCTTCGAAGCCGATATGCTTTTCGGCCGTGAAATGCCCGGCGCGGAGCCGGATATAGCACACTGCCAAGAAGATCGTCCCAATCACCACATGGGCCCCGTGAAAGAGCGTCGGCAAGATGAAGTTCGAACAGTAAACCTCGCAGCCCTTCCCGAAACCAAACGTCGCGTGGGAATATTCGTATGCCTGCAATGCGGTGAAAAAGACCCCGAGGCCCACCGCGAGAATAAGGCCGGTTTTCATGTCCTGCCGGTTGTCTTCGTGGACCAAAGCGTGGTGCGCCCAAGTAGCCGCGCAGCCCGAGCAAAGGAGGATTAGCGTGTTGATGAGCGGCAAATGCCAAGGGTCAAACGTCTCAATACCTGCCGGCGGCCAGATGCCGTCGATGGCCGGTGACTGGCCTTCGGGATCCATCGGAAAGATCGCATTCTTAAAAAAGCTCCAAAACCAGGCCGCGAAGAACATCACTTCGGACATGATGAACATGATAAACCCGTAGCGAAGCCCGATCCGCACCACCGGTGTGTGATCGCCGGCATGGCTCTCGACGACCACTTCCGCCCACCAGGCATACATCACATAACAAACGCCGACGAACCCGACCCAGAACATCCAAGGCATGCCGTTGGCCATCCAAAGCACCGCCCCGAAGAGCATGACGAAGGCGCCGAGAGCCGCCGCAAGCGGCCAAATCGATGGCGGGATGACATGGTAGTCGTGGTTCTTTTCATGGGCCATGGGCGTTACCTTTGGCGCTCTGATGGGTCGTTGGCCTTCGGAAGCGCGGCATGCTCTTCGGGCAAGTCTATGACGTGGAACGTGTAAGATAGGGTGATGGTGGGAATGTGTTTGGCGTCGCTGTCTTCCACGATGGCCGGATCGACGAAGAAACTCACCGGCATCAGAACGGTTTCCCCAGGCTGAAGCACCTGCTCTTCAAAGCAAAAGCAATCGATCTTGGTGAAAAACCCGCCCGCGGCATAGGGTGCGACGTTAAAGCTCGCCGATCCGGCAACGGGCGATGAGGTCGGGTTATGGGCCTCATAAAACGCAAGGCCCGTCTCACCAATCCGGATCTCCAAAGTGCGTTCGGTGGGCCGAAATTCCCACGGCATGTCGCGGGCGAGCGATGCGTCGAACCGGACTTCGATCGTCTCATCTAGAATCACATCGGCCCCGTCGGCGGCCACAAGCGGCGTGCCGCCAAATCCGGTCACTCGGCAAAAGAGGTCATAGAGCGGTACCGCCGCCCAGGCCATGGCTCCCATGGTCACCATGACGCCGAGAAGCTTTAAAAGCGTCCGCCGGTTATGGTGGGCCAGATCGCTCATTCGGCCACGGCTGTTCCGTCTGGGGCCAACATTTCGGGCCGTAGCACATGATCAAACCCTTGGGTCGCGCCCACATGCTGGACCTTGACCACGGTCAGCCCAAAGACCACCGCGATAAACGACACCAACAAGATCGCTACGCCCCGGTTCCGCGAGAACCGTCGGGAGTGGAGTTCATGGGTCGCACGGATCGTCATCAGAAGAGCCCCCACGCCAGATGATCGGCCAAAAGTCCCGCAAAGAGTACGAACACGTAGGCCAGCGAGAATTTGAAGAACCGTTTCTCCACGGCGTAATTATCAGCTTCCGCTATCACTTCGTCCCGCCGCCAAATCTCCCAAGCCCCCCGCAAAAACCAAAGGTTGAGCCCGAGGGCAAGCGCCAGCGATATCGGCCCACCCACCGGCATCAGCGCCAGGGCTGGGGCAATGGGAAAAAGAAGAAGCGTGTAAACCAATATTTGCCGCCTTGTGGCGGGCCGGCCATGGGTCACGGTCAGCATCGGCACACCCGCATCGTCATAATCGGACCGCATGAACAGCGCCAAAGCCCAGAAATGGGGCGGCGTCCACATGAAGATGAGGGCAAACATCAAAACGCTCTCGAGGGAGACGCCCCCCGTCACCGCGGCCCAGCCGATCATCGGCGGAAACGCCCCCGCCGCGCCGCCGATTACGATGTTCTGGGGCGTCGCCCGTTTGAGCCACATCGTGTAAATCACGGCATAAAAGAAGATCGTAAAGGCCAAGAGCCCGGCCGCGACCCAGTTAGTGGCCAACCAAAGCATGACCACGGCAATGCCCGACAGGGCGATCCCAATGGCCAGGGCTTCATCAGGGCGCACCCGACCTGCTGGCACCGGCCGGTTTGCCGTCCGGCGCATCACCGCATCGATATCTGCGTCATACCACATGTTAAGCGCCCCCGAGGCGCCCGCGCCCAGTGCGATGAAAAGGATCGCCGAGGCCCCAACCACCGGATGGAGACCTCCAGGTGCCACCAAAAGTGCTACAAGTGCTGTGAAGACAACGAGCGTCATTACCCGCGGCTTCATAAGCTCGACATAGTCGCCAAACTCAGCTTCCGGGCTTTGATTGTAACTGACGTCGCTCAAAGACGTTACTCCGCCGCTGCCACCGTCACCGTTTGCGGACGACCGGCATACTCTTCCTGGGCCTGGCCAAGCCAGGTTTCATACTCTTCTGCGGTCACTGCCATCACCGTGATCGGCATATAGGCGTGGTCTTTCCCGCAAAGCTCGGAACACTGACCGAAATAAATGCCTTCCTTGCCCTCATCGACTTCAAACCAGGCCTGGGCCACCCGCCCCGGCACCGCATCTTGCTTTACGCCGAAAGCAGGGATGGTCCAGGAATGGATCACGTCAGCCGCCGTAATCTGGACCACCACGATCTGGCCGGTTGGTACGACCATGGCCGTGTCGGTCGCCAGAAGGAACTCGTCAGGCCCGTAGCCATGGTCTGCGAGTTCGGCCTCGCCCAGCATGAAACTGTCAAACGAAAAGTCATGGTCGGGGTACTCGTAGCCCCAATACCATTGATATCCGGTCACCTTCACGGTCACATCCGCTTCCGGAATCTCCTGTTGATCGAAAAGGACCGGCAGAGAAAAGCCGCCGATCAAAAAGAGGATCGCGATCGGCACGATCGTCCAAGTCACTTCAATCGGGGTGTTATGGGTGAAGGTTGCCGGTTTGGGGTGCTTTCGCTGGTTGAACATGACGATGCAGTAAACCAGTAGTGCCAGCACGAAGATCGTGATGACCGTAATCAGCACCAAGAGGAACCCGTCCAGCCATTGGAGGTCGGCCGCAAGGCCGGTCGCTGCGGGCTGAAAGTCGATCCCGCCCGGGATCGGAGCGCCGCGGATTTCTAGACCTTCGGGGTTCACCTGCGCCGAGGCCGCTGAGCCAATGGCCGCGGCCACTCCTGCAAGCAGCACTGGAACAATTCGTCCTATGTGCATGTTTTATCCTGCTTTATTTCGACCGCGTCTTAGCCGAATTACGTGGGTTGGGCGCCGCGCCCGCATGCTTCTTGGTTCCGAAGATCTGAAGATCATATTAGGGGTGATGCGGCAAGGAGCGCCGTTGCGGCATTCAGCCACCCCGACACCCCATGGGAAGGACCAAACATGGCCGACCAAACCCCGTTTCTACCCTTTGAAACCTCACTCGATCGGGGGCGGGCCCTCGCTATCTTGGAGGATGCAGTGGCCGGGGCCGATGACGGCGAGTTGTTCCTCGAACGACGTCGATCTGAAGTCCTGTCGCTCAATGACGGGCGTCTCCGGACTGCGAGCTATGACGCGTCCGAAGGGTTTGGTCTCCGCGCGGTCCGGGGCGAGACGGCAGGCTACGCCCATTCGACCGAGATCAGCGAGAGAGCCCTTCTCCGGGCTTCGGAGACGGCGCGCCTCGCCGTCGGTTCGGGGGGCGGCACACTAGCCGAAGGCCCGGTCCGGACCAATCGGAAGCTCTATGACGACCTTGATCCCTTGGCTGAAGCGCCGTTTGCGGCGAAGGTCGATGCGCTCCGCGAGATGGACACCTATCTCCGGGACGCCGACCCTCGTGTGGTCCAGGTCTCTGCGACATTGTCGGCCACCCACCAGGAAGTGGCCATTCTCCGGCCCGATGGCGGGCTCGTCACCGATATTCGCCCGATGGCGCGGCTCTCCATCCAAGTCATCGTCGACCAGGACGGGCGGCGCGAAAGCGGCACGTCGGGCGGCGGGGGTCGCCACGGTGTCCTCGAATTGATGGCGCCCGAACGGTGGAAGGGCCTGGCCGATGAAGCGCTCCGGATCGCCCGGGTCAATCTCGACGCCGTCCCTGCCCCTGCCGGTGTTATGGATATTGCCCTTGGGCCCGGTTGGCCGGGGATCCTCCTCCATGAGGCCGTGGGCCACGGGCTCGAAGGGGATTTCAACCGGAAAGAAACCTCCGCCTTTTCGGGCCTGGTGGGTCAGCGGGTGGCCGCCCCCGGCGTCACCGTCCTCGATGACGGCACGATCCCCGGTCGGCGGGGTTCGATCACGGTCGACGACGAAGGCACGCCGTCGGCGAAAAACACCCTTATCGAAGACGGGATCCTCACCGGCTACATGCAAGACCGCCAAAATGCGCGGCTGATGGGGGTCGCTCCCACAGGCAACGGCCGCCGTGAAAGCTACGCCTATCCGCCGATGCCGCGCATGACCAACACCTTCATGCTGTCGGGCGACGCCGATCCCAAATCCATGGTCGCCGACATCAAAGACGGGATCTGGGCCGTGGGTTTCGGCGGCGGACAGGTGGATATCACCTCGGGCAAGTTCGTGTTTTCCTGCACCGAAGCCTACCGGGTCGAGAACGGCAATGTCGGCGCCCCGGTCAAGGGGGCCACGCTCATTGGTGACGGGGCGACCGCCCTTAAACATATCCGCGCAATCGGAAATGACCTGGCCCTCGATCCTGGCATCGGAAATTGCGGCAAGGCCGGGCAATGGGTGCCGGTGGGCGTGGGCCTGCCTTCGGTGCTTATTGGCGGCCTGACTGTTGGCGGATCGGCCACCTGATTCTCAACATGCTTTGTGGATAACTAGGGCAATCTGTGGATAAAGTCCTAAGCCGCCCCAGGGCCTCTTGTAACATCCCGTCTCCGCAAAAATTTTTTTCGCGCGTTGGCGAGTGATCTGTGGGAAACTCTCCCAAAGCGCGAGTTATGCTTAGCCATTCTCGCCCTCCCCGAAAATGGCGAGGGCACAACCCAATGGCGACACAGGCGCTCTTAACTCCCGGTTCGGTTTACCTGCCATTAACCGACTCACGGCAAAACCGTTCTTGCAAGCGGCGGAGCTAGGATGGCCAAGGATAGCGATATCCCTTCCACCCACCCTCTCACCCCACCCCTCACAGAGGAAGCGTGGCTAGACTGGTTCCGCCTCTTGCGCTCTCGCCGGGTCGGCGTGGCAACTTTCCACAGATTGATGGGCGAATACGGCACTGCTGCAGCAGCCCTTGGGGCTCTGCCGGGCATTGCTCGGGATGCCGGCGTCGAGAATTACGCCCCTTGCCCGCGCGCAGTCGTCGATCGTGAATTGGCGGCCGGCGATCGGGCCGGTGCGCGCCCCTTGGCGTTCGGCGATCCGGCCTACCCGGCCCTTTTGTCGGTCATTCCGGACCCGCCGCCGATTCTCTGGACGATTGGTAATCGGGAGCTTCTCAACCGGCCGCTCACGGCCCTCGTGGGCGCGCGAAACGCGTCTTCCCTCGGCACCCGCATGGCCCGGAAGCTCGCCGGAGAGTTGGGCGAGGCGGGCCATGTTGTGGTCTCGGGTCTTGCCCGGGGCATAGACACAGCCGCGCATCTGGCGAGCCTTCCCAAAGGAACGATCGCGGTCATGCCGGGCGGGATCGATGTGATTACACCGGCAGAAAACGCCGTCCTGGCCCAGGAGATCGGCGAGCAAGGCCTCCTCATTGCCGAGGCGCCGATGCATACCGACCCGCGGCCTGGCCATTTTCTGCAGCGCAACCGCATCATTTCAGGGCTGTGCCCGGCGCTGATTGTCGTCGAAGCAGCGGCGAAATCAGGAAGCCACAGCGTGGCCAGCACCGCGCTTGATCAAGGCCGCGACGTTCTCGCCGTGCCGGGCCATCCATTCGATGCCCGCAGCGCGGGTTCCAACATGCTGATCCGTGACGGGGCCACATTGATCCGCCACGCGGGCGACCTTTTCGAAGCCCTCGGCCCGGGCGATGACGCCCTCGAACCACCGCCTGAAACCCGCTCGCCCCCCGATCCACCCCCTCCGACCAAGGATACCAAAGCGCTCCATGCGGAGATCCTCGCAAGGCTCGGCCACGCCCCCGAAGACGAAGATTCCCTCATCCGCGCGCTCCCCGCGCCGCCCGGCCGGGTCAGTTCCGAATTGGTCGCGCTCGAGCTTGACGGGCGGATCCGCCGCGATGCCAGAAACCGCTTCGCCCTCGGCTCTTCCGCCTGAGCCGCCCCCGACCCGTTGACAAAATCCGCCGCGACCCCACATGGTCCGCCGCCATTACCATTGCTCCAAAACGTTGAGGAACTGCATGCCCGTTGTCGTCGTGGAATCGCCCGCTAAGGCCAAGACGATCAACAAGTATTTGGGCGACGACTATACGGTTCTGGCCTCATTCGGCCATGTCCGCGACCTCCCTCCGAAAGACGGTTCCGTCGATCCGGAGGACAAATTCCAGATGAAATGGGAGGTGGCGAGCGATTCAAAAAAGCACGTCAAAGCCATCGCCGACGCCCTGAAAGACGACAATGCGCTGATCCTTGCCACTGACCCCGACCGGGAAGGCGAGGCGATCTCTTGGCATCTCCAAGAAGCCCTGACCGCCCGGAAGGCGATCAAGAAAGACACACCGGTGAGCCGGGTCGTGTTCAACGCGATCACCAAATCCGCGGTTACTGAGGCCATGGAAAAGCCGCGCGACGTGGATATGGAGCTCGTCGAAGCTTATCTCGCCCGGCGCGCCTTGGATTATCTCGTGGGTTTTAACCTCTCGCCGGTCCTTTGGCGAAAGCTCCCCGGCGCGCGGTCGGCGGGTCGAGTTCAGTCGGTCTGTCTCAGGCTCATCGTCGAGCGCGAGATGGAGATCGAGGCGTTCAAGGCGCGGGAATATTGGAGTGTGGGGGCGGTTCTGGCCACACCTCGAGGCCAGGCATTTGACGCCCGCCTCACTGGGCTCGGCGGCAAAAAACTCGACAAGTTCGATCTCGCGAACGCCACCGACGCTGAAATGGCCGTCCAGGCCATCGAAAGCCGCGATCTTTCGGTCAGATCCGTCGAAGCGAAACCGGCTAATCGAAACCCATCCGCTCCTTTCATGACCTCTACGCTCCAACAAGAGGCGAGCCGCAAGTTCGGTTTTGGTGCCCGCCAGACCATGCAATGCGCCCAGCGTCTCTATGAGGCGGGACTCATCACCTATATGCGGACCGACGGGATCGATATGGCGCCCGAAGCGGTCCATGCCGCACGCGATGCGATCAAAGACCGCTACGGGGCCGATTACGTGCCCTCCTCGCCCCGGATGTATAAGAATAAGGCCAAGAACGCCCAGGAAGCCCATGAATGCATCCGCCCGACGGACATGACAAAGGGCGCGAGCGATCTCAAAGTCACCGATGCCGATCAGAGGAAGCTGTACGACCTTATCTGGAAGCGCACGCTCGCAAGCCAGATGGAGGCCGCACGCCTTGAGCGCACCACGGTCGATATTGCCAGCGCCGACGGGCAGGTCGAGCTGCGCGCCACCGGCCAGGTGGTTTTGTTCGACGGGTTTCTTCGGGTCTACGAGGAAGGCCGGGACGATGTGGTCGACGACGATGACAAGCGCCTGCCCCAGATCTCAGAAGGCGAGACGGCGGCTAAGACAAGCGTGACGCCCGAACAGCACTTCACCCAGCCCCCGCCCCGCTACACCGAGGCGACACTGGTCAAGAAAATGGAAGAACTGGGGATCGGCCGCCCCTCGACCTACGCCTCCATTGTGACCACCATCCAAGACCGGGGATACGTGACGAAAGAGAAAAACCGGCTCTTTCCGGAAGACAAAGGCCGCCTCGTCACGGCATTTCTCGTCAATTATTTCCGCCGCTATGTCGGGTACGGGTTCACGGCCGAGCTTGAAGAAGAACTCGACGACATCACCGCAGGCGACCGTGACTGGCAGGACGTCCTTGCAAAGTTCTGGCGGGATTTTTCGGCTGCCGTCGAAGAGACCGCTGACCTTCGGATCACCGAAGTCCTCGAAAAGATCAACGAAGTCCTAGAGCCCCATCTTTTTCCTCCAAACGAGGCCGGCACCGATCCCCGGCTCTGCCCCAATTGCGGGAACGGAAGGCTCTCCATGCGGACGGCCCGCGCCGGGGGTGCGTTCATTGGCTGCTCGAACTACCCTGAATGCCGGTTCACGCGGCCTTTCGGTCCGCCCCAATCGGAAGAAGAACTCGCGCGGTCCATCCCGCCCGAAGGCAAGCTCCTTGGCGAAGATGGCGGCGATAAGATCTATGCGTTTTCGGGACGGTTTGGTCCTTACGTTCAGCGGGGCGAGGTCACCGAAGACAACAAAAAGCCCCCTCGCCAATCGATCCCCAAAGATTGGCCGCCCGAGGATGTCGATCTTGCCCAGGCATTGAGGCTACTGAGCCTTCCCCGTCTCATCGGCGATCACCCCGAAGACGGGGTGGCGATCTGGGCCAATATTGGCCGCTACGGGCCCTATCTCAAACATGCTGAATCGACGTCCCATAAGGGCGGGCTCAACGCCAATCTCGAAGAAATTGAAGAGGTCTTCACCATCGGGATGAACCGCGCGGTGGAAGTCCTCGCCGCCAAGGCCGCCACGCGCCGGGGCGGCGCGGCAAAAACCCTTCGCGATCTCGGCGAGCATCCCGAAGAGGGCGGTGCGATCGCGATCATGGACGGTAAGTATGGGCCTTACGTCAAATGGCAGAAGGTGAACGCGACGATCCCCGAAGGTACCGCGCCGGATGACCTCACCATGGCCCAAGCCCTCGATCTCATCGCGGCTAAATCGACCAAAAAGAAGGGCCGACGGAAAGCAAAGGCGTAACGCCCGCCACCCCCGGCCCCTTCATCTCTTTTCAAATACGCATTTCCCAGTGCTGGCCTGGGCGCTCGCCTAGTCGTCCGATTGCACCGCCCGGGCGATGAGCCCGCCGAGGATCCCGCCCACAATGGGGGCGACCCAAAACACCCAAAGTTGGGAGATCGCCTCTGCACCGCCGAATATCGCCGTCGCGGTCGAGCGCGCGGGGTTGAGCGAGGCGTTCGAGACCGGGATTGCAATGAGGTGGAACGTGGCCAGAACGAGACCGATCGCAATCGGAGCAAAACCCGGAGGCGCTTTGGGGCTCGTCACGCCGACGATAACGAACAAAAAGAGCGCCGTTGTGACAATCTCAATGACGATCACCGAGATCAGGCCGAACCCGCCGGGTGAGGCTGCGCCGTAGCCGTTGGAGGCGAAATTCCCAAGCTCGATATCGGCCTTGCCGGTGGCAATGAAGAAAAACACAGCCGCCGCAGCCACAGCGCCAATCAACTGGGCAATGATGTAGCCGGGCGCGTCTTTGACCTCGAACCGACCCGCTGCGATCAGGCCCAGCGTGACAGCGGGGTTAAAGTGACCACCCGAGATGTGGCCCACCGCATAGGCCATCGCCATCACCGCAAAGCCCACCGACAGTGTCACGGAAAGGATCCCCGCGCCGTTGCCGGGGAATCCCGCGGTAAAGAGTGCCGCGCCGCAAACCGCGGATACGAGCATGAAAGTGCCGACAAATTCGGCCAAGAGCCGTTGCATAAGTGTCTCCCCATCCTGGCCCACAAACCGTTTGGCGGGCGCTATTTTTGGTAGATTGTCCCGTCTCTGCGGGGCTGGTTTTCGGTCAGTAATATTGGCCGTGGCGATAATCCCAACTTATAAATACGTCGCTCAAAAGCGCCATGATCCTATCACAGTCGAGCCCCTTGCGGATCAGAACCGGCACCGGTGCGACATCACGGTCACCGTTCTGGACCGGCACGAGAGCACCCTCGGTATCGACCATCGAGACCATCACGCCTTGCTCATAGCGGGTCGCGGCATCCGCACCGGGCTGGATCGAGGCCACATACTCATTGGCCTCGACGATAAGGTCCACCTCGCCCGCGATCCGCTCGCCGATGCCTTCGACAAGGCCCCGGTTGCCTTTGCCCGACGGGTTGGCCGAACTCGCGAAGACAAGCCTTTTGTGCTGCTGCCATAGCTCGCGCGCCACAAGTTCGGACGGCGTGCCGAATTTGATGACAAAACAGGACGTGCCCCGCCCGTCCATCATCAGGTCCTTCGACCCGTCTTCGGGGATATGGGCCATGGCCTCTTTCTTCCACGGGAGGATGCAGCCGAGGAGGATGTCTTGGTCCCAATGGGCCTGATAGAAAGCGTCAATCTCCGGTGTAAGTTCGGCGAGGGCGCGAAGCTCATCCATCGAACCGCAGAGCACCACGCCGGGTTTGTTTCTTTTGCGCTCCTTGGCGCTGAATTTCCGCTCAAGACCGGCCGCGTCGGTTGCCATGATGATGTAGCCCACCTTGGTGGGGCTGACGATGACACCGCCCGGGCGGCTCAGAATGTCGAGGGATTCGGGCTGGACGGCGCCGTTCCAGCGAATTTGCTTGTCAGTGCTCATGGGTTTCCGGGTCTCTCTTGGGCAGCGGCATAAGCCACGGGGGGCTGGCCGAGTGCAAGGGGTATTCTGGCCCAAGGTTGGGCTGCCTTAAGGCTGATCGCCTGCTTTGCAGGGGGTGTGGACGACCCGGGCCACGGGCCGGGTGCGCAAAAGATCGTCGAGCATCCAGGAAATGTCTTCGATTTTGTCCGAGACCACGTGCGTGATCGGCCCTTCCCGCTGGAGGCGCCCGGTGACCTTAAGACAACGCCCGGCGATGACGGCCCGGCGGAACTCTTCGTATTTCGCCCGCCAGACGATGACATTCACGATGCCGGTTTCGTCTTCGAGGGTAATAAAAATCACACCCTTCGCCGTACCGGGCCGTTGGCGCACCAAAACAAGCCCCGCCACGGACACAAGCGCACCGTGGGGTGCCTCGTCGAGCCGGTTGTTCGGCAAGACCGAGGGCGGGGTGGGCCAGCTTGGCCGGGACGGACGATGGGGCTGCCAAATCTCCATTGGAACATAAGTAGAACATTTCGGGCGGCCTGCCAAGTTCGCCGCAGCGCGGCGATTGACTCTTCCCCGTCCCCGCCCCAGAACACCGCCACCATTAAATAAGGGGGGTCAGGTGCAGAAAATCTACGGTTCCGCAGCGGAGGCGCTCGACGGCCTTCTCCATGACGGGATGTTCATTGCCGCCGGCGGTTTCGGCCTTTGCGGCATTCCAGAACTCCTGCTCGACGCGATCAAAACGGCCGGCGTCACAGACCTGACATTCGCCTCCAACAATGCCGGTGTCGACGATTTCGGGATCGGCGTCCTTCTCCAGACCCGCCAGGTCAAAAAGATGCTGTCGTCCTATGTGGGCGAAAATGACCTATTCATGCAGCAATACCTGGCTGGCGATCTTGAGATCGAATTTAACCCCCAGGGCACATTGGCCGAACGGATGCGGGCCGGTGGCGCAGGCATCCCCGGATTTTACACGAAAACCGGCGTGGGCACCGTGGTGGCCGAAGGGAAGGAACTCAAAGACTTCGACGGCGAAACTTACGTGCTCGAACGGGGGATCGTCGCGGATCTCGCCATCGTCAAAGCCTGGAAGGCCGACACGACCGGCAACGCGATCTTCCGAAAGACCGCACGTAACTTCAATGTGCCCGCCGCGACCTGCGGGAAGGTCTGCGTCCTGGAAGTCGAAGAGATCGTCGAACCCGGCGACCTTGACCCAGACAAAATCCACCTCCCCGGCATCTATGTGCACCGCCTGATCCAAGGCACCCATGAAAAGCGTATTGAACAACGCACCATCCGCCAAAAGGAGACCGCGTGATGCCTTGGGACCGGAACCAGATGGCAGAACGGGCTGCGGCCGAGCTCGAAGACGGGATGTATGTCAATCTCGGCATTGGCATCCCGACGCTGGTGGCCAATTATGTCGGCGACAAAGACATCACGCTCCAATCGGAAAACGGCATGCTCGGCATGGGCCCTTTCCCGTATGAGGGCGAGGAAGACCCTGATCTCATCAATGCGGGCAAACAAACCATCACCGAGATGGACCGGACCGCATACTTTGATTCCGCCACCTCCTTCGGGATGATCCGGGGCGGGAAAATTGCCGCGGCGATCCTCGGGGCCATGGAAGTTGCCGAAAACGGAGATCTCGCCAATTGGATGATCCCTGGAAAGCTCGTCAAAGGGATGGGCGGCGCGATGGACCTCGTTGCCGGGGTCGGCCGGGTCATCGTCGTGATGGATCACACCAACAAGAAGGGTGAGACGAAGCTCTTGAAGGAGTGCACCCTTCCCCTCACCGGAACCGGCGTGGTCGACCGGATCATCACCAATCTCGGGGTCCTCGACGTGGTGGAGGGCGGGCTCAAGATCGTCGAGACTGCGCCCGACGTGACCGAAGACGATATCAGACAATCGACCGGGGCGACGCTTGTCTGAGTTTGAGATCGAGCGGGAGGTGAATGGATCGAAGGGCCGCTACGTCATTCGAAAAGACGGCGCTGTGGCTGAACTCACCTATTCAATCCTGTCTCCGACCCTCGTGATCGCCGACCATACGGGCGTGCCGGACGCGCTGAGGGGTACGGGGGCCGGGAAAGCCCTGGCCACTCGCCTGGTGGCTGACGCCAAAGCCGAGGGGTTCCGCATCAATCCCCTTTGCCCATTCGTGAATGCCATGCGCCGGCGCCACCCCGAATGGGCCGACGCGTTTTCTGTTTAAGCCCTCACAGCTCCGCGAGGCCGCGTCCTTAGGCATTTTCATTCATATTGTCGCCCTATTATCTACATAAGGCGCGGGGCAATGATGATGAGCGACGCTGAACCGACGACATTTGCCGTTCCGGCTTCCGGGGACACCCGGCAGCGGTGGCGAGATTTCGCACTACTCGGCGGCCTTTTTGTTTTGGTTTTGGCGGGACTCGGCGGCCTGGCGGCCGCCACAGGGTGGCAAGAGACGCTCGACGGTCTCCAGCGGGTCACCCTGTCGGAGATGATCGCGCTTCTTGCATTGAGCCTCATTAACTACCTTTTCCGCGGTCTGAGGTGGCACATCTTTGCCCGCCGTCTCGGCCTGCCGACCTCGCTTTGGCAAAATATCCGCCATTTCTTGGCTGGTTTTGCGATGTCCGTGACCCCAGGCCGGGTTGGGGAATTGGTGCGGATGCGTTGGCTCCGGCGCGAGACCGGCTGGAGTTTCGAACGTACTGCCCCCCTTGTGTTGATTGATCGCGCCTCGGATCTGGCTGCGATGGCCGCGATCCTTGCCGTGGCCTTGGCCTTTACGGCTTCTGGGATCGCCGGAGCGGTCCCGGTGGTCGCCCTAGCCCTCGGCGCGGCCTATGTGGCGACGCGGCCGCGGCTCATGCGCCTCACGGCAACGCTGGGGTATAAGGCCACGGGCCTAGGCGCCCGTCTCTTTGCTCGGATCCGGCGCGCCTCGCTATCGCTCGATGCGTTTCAGGATCCGCTCACGTTAACAGCCGGTATGGTCTGCGGCATCATCGGTTGGGCGGCCGAAGCGCTTGCCTTTTGGCTCCTCCTTCAATGGATGGGCGCCGATGTGGGCTTAGGGATGGCAACAGCAATCTTTCTTTTCGCCACGCTAGCTGGCGGGCTCACGGGCCTTCCTGGCGGGGTCGGCGGGGCGGAAGCGGCCATGGTGGGGCTCTTGCTCTCGATCGGCGTGCCGCTCGAGATTGCGGTGCCTGCGACGTTGATTATCCGCGTCACTACGCTTTGGTTCGCCATCGGCATTGGACTTTTGGTCTTCCCTTTTGCCGAGCGGATCTCTCAAAGAAAGAAGTATGTCCTGGAAGCAAGCTGAGTATTGCGGCTGGGGACGGGCGATCCGCGCCGAGGGCGCGCTGGCCCGGCCTGAACGCGCGCGCCATCTCGCCGCCCTCCTCACCGAAGGCGGGGCCCCGGCCATTGGCAATCGCCGCTCCTACGGCGATGCCTGTCTGAATTCAGGCGGCAAGGCTATCGATCTCACGCGGATGGACCGGGTCCTCGGCTTTGACGAGGACACAGGCATCGCCCATGTGGAAGCGGGAATGCCCCTCGGCGCGCTCACCGAGATCTTCGCGCCGAAAGGTTGGCTCCCTCCGGTCATGCCCGGCACGGGCTTTGCCACCGTCGGCGGCGCGATCGGCCATGACGTTCATGGCAAGAACCACCACAATGCGGGTTCCTTTGGCCAGCATGTGGCAAGTTTCGCGCTCGTAGGACCGAACGGCGAGCAAGAGATCGGCGAAACCGATCCTCTCTTCCGGGTTACGCTGGGCGGGCTCGGCCAAACCGGCGTTATCCGCGACGCCAAGATCCGAATGAAGCGCGCCAAAGGCGATGTGATGGTGGTCACCGAGCGCCGGGTGCGCGATTGGGACGAGCATATTGCCCTCCTTGACGGCTCAGAGGCCACCTACACCGTGGGTTGGATCGATGCGACGGCTTTAGGCGCGGGGCTCGGCCGCGGCATTCTCGAAGAGGCTGAGACGGGCTCGGGGCTCACCCCGCTCAAACCCCGTCCGAAATCGGTGCCCTTCGATGCGCCGGGATTTGTGCTTTCGCCCCAGGTGGTGCGGGTTTTTAACGAAGCCTATTTGCGCCGGGTCCCGGCACGGGGGCGCACCCTCGTCAAACCGATCGGAGATTTCTTCTTCCCACTCGACAAGATCCACGATTGGAACCGCCTTTACGGCAAAGCCGGATTTCACCAGTTCCAATGCGTCGTGCCCTTGGGCGCGGTCGATGCCCTCCGGGCGATGCTTGAGCGGATTGCCAAGTCGGGCCTCGCTTCGCCCTTGGCGGTGCTCAAACGCATGGGGCCCGGGCGGGCAGGCATGATGTCGTTCCCGATGGAAGGCTATACGCTGGCGGTGGATTTCCCCAACCGGGGCCGGGCCGAGGCGATCATGGGCGACCTCGTGGCCGCGACAAGCGACGCGGGCGGGCGGATCTATCTTGCTAAGGATTCCCTTGCAGGGGCAGAGGCCGTGGCAACCATGTATCCCGAACGCCGCGCCTGGGCCGAAGCACTGGCCGAGATCGACCCTGACCGCGCCTACGAGACCGATTTGACCCGGCGCCTTAAGTTACGGAGCCTCTGATGGCCGAAACCTGGATCATATTGGGCGCCACATCTTCCATGGCGCGCGCCTTTGCCCGCGCCGTGGCCGAGCGGGGCGACGGGGTAATCCTCGCCGGGCGCGACGAGACCGATCTTGCCACCAGCGCCTCCGATGCAGCCGCACGGGGCGCAGCCCTGGCCGAGGCCATGGCGTTTGACGCCCGCAGCCCTGAGAGCTTCGATCCGATCCTGGCCCGGGCCGGAGAAATCGACGGGACGATCAGCGTCGCGGTCTTTGTGGGCTCCATGCCGCCCCAATCGGAGATCGATGCCGACCCAAGCCTCCTCGACGGCACAGTGATCGACAGCTTCACCGGTCCGGCCCGGTTCCTTCAGGCCATCGCCCCCCTCTTGGAGGAACGGGGCGCGGGCACAGTGGTGGGCGTGGGCTCCGTTGCCGGTGACCGGGGCCGGATCGGCAATTATGTCTATGGGTCCGCCAAGGCGGGCTTTCACACCTATCTTGCGGGGCTGCGGAACCGGCTCGGCCGGGCTGGCGCCCATGTGGTGACCGTGAAACCCGGTTTCGTCGACACGGCGATGACCTGGGGACTTGAGGGGCTTTTCCTCGTCGCGTCGCCTGAAAAAGTCGCCCGCGACATTCTCCGCGCCGTCGCCAAAAAGCGGAACGTAATCTACACCCCGTTCTTCTGGTTTGGGATCATGACGATTATTCGTTTCATCCCCGAACCGATCTTCAAGAAGCTCTCAGTCTAGGTAGAGCGGCGCCTGGCGGACATGCCGTCAGCTCGGAGAGAGCGTTCCTTCGAATACGCAGCCTTCTTGGAGAAAGGCCGGTGGGGTCTTGCAGAGAAGCCGTGCGATCCGCCAGGCAGCCAGGACCTTCGGCACATAGTCGCGGGTCTCGGCATAAGGCGGCACGCCCCCATGGTCGCGAACAGCGCCTTCTCCGGCATTATATCCTGCCAAGGCTAAGACCACGTCGCCGTCAAAGTGTCGGATCAGCCAATCGAGATATTCGGTGCCGCCGCGGACATTCTCGCCGACTGAGAGGTCGGTGACCTCGAAGCGTTCGGCGGTGGCCGGCATCAATTGCATGAGCCCTTTGGCCCCCGCGGAACTGACTGCATCGACCCGTCCCGAACTTTCGACCGCAATCACCGCAAGCACCAGGGCTGGCGAGACAGACGTGCCGAGCGAGGCCTTAAGGATTGTTGCGCCGTGCTCTTCGGTGATCCGGCGGAGCGCGTCGGCCCTTGGCGCTGGCACATCCTGGTCGGTTCCCGCCGCCGCCGTCAGAATGGACAGAGCGGCCTCCATACGGTCTCCCGAATTGGAGGTCATATCCGGCGAGACATTCCGCCAGAACCAGGCATAGGCGCTTTCAGGGGCCTCAGGAGCCGGGCTTTGGTCGACCGCACCTGGCGCCGCCGCATCTTCATCCTTCTCCTCGGAGGGCAGCGGAGGCGGCCAAGTGCTTGGATCGATCTGGACCGTTATGCGTCGACCACTCGTCCCATCCGGAATGCCGACACGCTTCGATTCAAACTTCGGCAAAGGCGCGGGGCTTTCCGCAAAGACGGCCCCGCTCCAAATTAATAGCACGGCCGAAACCGTTAACCTTAACCTTTTCATAGAATTGGCCCTGCTCGACGGTGCCCATTTTGGGCAAGAATGCCAAATCTCGCGTGGGAAAGCCAGTGTCACAAATTTGATTGTTTACGAGATGTAAATGATGCGCTGGCATGGTCGCAAATGTCGCCGGCACAGCACCCATCCAAGAATTTTTTTTCTTTGTAAATCAGTGGTTTATGAAATCTCTTCCGAATTCTTAACCGCTTTCGAAAATCGTACGAACCCCGACAAACTCTCGCCCCAATGTTCCGGCCATATACGCTCATACCAAGGCGGACAGATCGTGATGACCACGGTTTGGTTGGATCCGCCAAGGTCCAAACCAAACGTGCCTATGGAGGGACACATGAAACTGTTTAAGCTTGCGAACACTTTTAAGAAAGATGAAGACGGCGCTGTGACCGTCGACTGGGTTGTGCTGACTGCTGCCATCGTTGGCCTCGGCATCGCCGTTCTCGCCTCGGTCCGTGGCGGTACGCAGACCCTCACCGAGAAGATCTCTTCCTCGCTCGAGACGCAGGAAATCAACACCGGCTTCTAATCGCCGCGTGATACGACGAATTGGCCGCGCCCTTGGGCGCGGCTTTTTCGTTTGGGGGATGCGAAATGATTGTCGGCAATTTGGCTCCAGATTATTTCCTGAATTCAGATGTTTAACCAAATGGCGGCCACATTGGGACACGTTTGAGCCCGATTTTTAGCCGACCTTCGATTCAAAGGGCGCTTTTGCGGCTGTCCTACTATCGTATGGAGTGACTGTTATGTTGGACATGGTACGCTCGTTTGTAGTCGAGGAAGACGGTGCAGTGACCGTCGACTGGGTTGTTATCACTGCCGCGATTTGCGGATTTGGCGTGGCGGTGACGTTGCTTCTCCGCGACGTCACCACCGATGAAGCAACGAGCGTCGGAACGGCACTCGAACGGCTCGACATCCGGACAACGTTCTAAAACAACTACTCGCGGAACCTGGGGGGCGGTCTTTTGGCCGCCCCCTGGCGCGTGGATTTGCACTGGAAGACCCAGTTCTGTCCACGAACTCGCCACAATCTGGGGCTTTTATGCCCACGGTGGACTGTCCGGGGGTTGGCTCAGGGCGGTCTCAGAGCATGAAGGGGTAAGCCATGCGTCTCGTTTTTGGACTGGTGCTATTGCTTGGCCTGGGGCTGGCAGGGTTTGCCGTATATTTGGCCCAGGGCTACATTTCGAACTATGAAAGCCAGCTGGCCCGGGAACGCGCAGCGCGTGAATCCATGGTGCCTTTGGTCGACATTTATATTGTCAACAAACAGAAGCGCTACGGCGAGCGCCTTCTGCCGCAGGACGTTCAACGCGTCCGCTGGCCGGAAGATGCGATCCCCGAGGGCTCGTTCAGCTCCGAGGAAGAGCTGTTCCCGGACGGCCCGGACGTGGCGCGGTCTGTCATGCGCACAATCGAAAAACATGAAGCCGTGCTGGTCGGCAAAGTGACGGGCCCCGGCGAAGAAGCTGGCGTCTCGGCGCGGCTAAGCGCAGGGATGCGCGCCTTTGCGATCCGCGTTGACGTCACATCGGGTGTGTCGGGCTTTCTTCGGCCCGGTGACCGGGTGGACGTCTATTGGTCGGGCCGTTCAGAGATCGGCGAGATCACCCGCCTGATTGAAGCGGCGGTGCGCATCATCGGTGTCGACCAATCGGCCGATGAAGACCGGACCGGTCCTACCGTGGCCCGAACCGTCACCGTCGAGGTCAATCCAAACCAGGCCGCAGCGTTGGCCCAGGCCCAAGCCACCGGACGTCTGTCCCTGTCGCTCGTGGGTGCGGAAGACCAGCAGGTGGCCGAGAGCGTCCAGATCAACCAACGCGACCTTTTGGGTATCGAAGGGCCTGCCCCAGTCCAGCGCCAAGAGGAGTGTTTCCGCATCGAACGGCGCGGAACGGAGCGCGTTCGGATCGAACAAGAGTGCGCCACCGAATAGGCTGCAAGATATCGAGGGACACGAACGGGCGCGCCACATCATGTGGGGCGCCCGTTCCGCTTTGGGAAAAAGCCGTTTTACTGTTGCCACTTATCCACATAAATCACGCCAGACAACATATTGATTATTGCAAAGAAACGCTCACTCAAGCATCTTGTCGCCAATGCGGGCAGAGAAGACCCGCGCTAACTGAGGCGTGATCGGAGAGGCAGGTCACATGAAAATCGACAGAGTCTTAAGGGCAGCCCTCTTTGGGGTTGCCGTTTCAGTATCTGCCGTGTCCGTCGGACATGCGCAGACAATATCAGTTATGACAGGGGAAGCTTCCCAGAGTTTGAACGTCTCGACCAACCGCGCGGTTGTTGTCGAAACCGAACAACCATTTGCGGAAATCTCGATTGCCAACCCTGGAATTGCTGACATTTCAACACTTTCCGACCGCACGATCTACGTGCTGGGTCGCGCTCCAGGCCGGACGACGATGACGCTCCTTGGCCCAGACGGCAGGCTCATCACAAATGTGGATGTGCGCGTCACGCCGGATCTTGCCGAGTTCAAAGAGCGTCTTCGCCAGATCCTTCCCGGCGAAGCTATCGAAGTGCGGACCGCCAATGACGGGATCGTCTTGTCGGGCACCGTTTCCTCGATCCGTAAGGTCGATCGGGCCATGGAATTGGCGAACCGATACGCACCCGACCGGGTGTCCAACCTCCTTCTGGTGGGCGGCGAACAGCAGGTTCAGTTGAAAGTTCGCTTTGCCGAGATGAACCGCTCGGTCTCGAAAGGTCTCAACGGCGGCCTTACAGCCCTCAGCGACCTTGGTGGCACGACCTCCGGCTTGAGTACTGCTGGCGGCGCTGGTGAGCTTGTCGACGGCACAACGATTGGTGCGGCTGACTCGACAATCCTAAACCTCGGGACCAACGCCATCGGCCAGACGGCTGTCGGCTTTACGATTGGCGAAGTGGCCATAAGCGCATTGCTTGAAGCTCTTGAAACTAAAGGGCTTGTGCGCACATTGGCTGAACCGAACTTGGTCACGCTGTCAGGGCAGGAAGCACGCTTCCTGGCTGGTGGCGAACTTCCGATCCCAACGGCAGACGACGAAGGCCGGATCCGGATCGAATATCGCCCCTTCGGTATCGAACTCCGCTTCACTCCACGGGTTGTTGAAGAGGCGATCAACCTTCAGCTGAACGCGGCCGTGTCGGAAATCGACGACGACATCACCGTGTCCACCTCGGCCGATATCGCGATCCCGGCCTTCTCCAAGCGTGAAACTTCGACCGTGGTCGAGATGCGCGACGGGGAGAGCTTCGCGATTGCCGGTCTTTTGCAAGACGACTTCTCGGACACCGCCACCCAAGTTCCTTGGCTCGGCGATGTTCCGGTTCTCGGTGCCCTGTTCCGCTCGTCGAGCTATCAGCGGCGCCAATCCGAACTCGTGGTCATCATCACGGCCCATCTCGTTTCGCCGACGCGCGGTGAAGCTCTGGCCTTGCCGACCGATCGGATCCGGATCCCAACCGAGAACGAGTTGTTCCTCTTTGGTAAAACCATCGGCGGAGAAAATATTGCCGCCGGTACACCCGCAGCAGAAGTGGCCAAGCAGGACTTTACCGGGTCCTACGGCTACGTGATGGAGTAAGCGACAATGGCTACGCGCATCAAAATCCTCCTCGCGGCCGGTTCCGCTTTGGCGCTATCGGCCTGTGGCGACGCCAATCTCGGCAGCCCGTTCTACAATGAGGCAGGGGCGTTCATCGATGAAGGTGGCTTCGGCAACCCGACGATGAACAACACCCTGATCCAGAACGGCGAACGCACGTTCGCGGCCAACCTGAACGCGCGCTTCACCGATCTCGTGCCGACCATGGTCAACTTCGACTTTGACTCGGCCGTCCTCGATGAAGAGGCTCGTTCGGTGTTGAACCGGCAAGCTGACTTCATCCGGCAATTCCCGGAAGTTCGGTTCCGCGTCTTCGGCCACACCGATGCCGTTGGTTCCGACGCCTATAACCGGAGCCTCGGTCAGCGCCGGGCCCAGGCCGTGGTCAACTACCTTTCGACCCAAGGCATTAGCCGGTCGCGTCTCGAAGCGCTGGTCTCGTTTGGCGAAACCCGTCCGCTCATCGTTACCGACGAACGCGAGCGCAGGAACCGCCGGACGGTGACCGAAGTGTCAGGCTTAGCCAAACGGGTGAACCCCGGCCTTGACGGTCGCTATGCCGCGATCCTCGACCGCGACTACGTAGAGTCCGCCGAGGAGGCTCCGCCCGATGCAGGCGGCGGGATTCAGACGATCCAGCAAGGCGGTTAACCCCACCTTCACCTCGAATTGGAAAGGGCGGCCGAAACGGTCGCCCTTTCTGCGTTTAAATCGTCTCTTAAAACCGAATAATTACGATCTTTTAGCCTCAATGTCGCCAACATTCGGGACGAGTGTCCGCCTGTGGGAGCCGTGTGAGCAGCGTGATTCTACGCTGTTGCGGCACCGGCGGGGCGGTGACCTCTGGAATTCTCCAAGGGCCAACCCATCGGGAAAGAGAAGGACGTGAGTAAGATGAGCAGCACCGCGGCCTTGGAAGCGGAAGAACTGGCGCCGATCACGGCGTGTACGGTCTCTCGCGACGTTCAGAGCTTCGATCTTCTTATTGAGGATATGGAAGCCGAATGTGGGGAAAACTGGGGCGATCTGACATTCGAAGACGCCACAACATTCCTTCGCCAGCCTGAAGCCAAACATCTTGAGTTCGTCGCGGTGGCGATGAACTCCGACGACGAAGAAAATATCAGCGATGTCGCGGATTTGATCCGTGTCGCCGTCAACCGAAAAGTCAAAGTCATTCTGATCGCCGAAGAGGTGAGCCCGGTGGCGCTCCACCAGCTCTTGCAGCTCGGCGCGGAAGAATTTGTCCCCTACCCTCTGCCCGACGGAGCACTGCACGACGCGATCGAGCGTATGCGGCGCCCGACACCGGCAGCGGTGGCGGTCGAAGGTTCTGCTGCGATCAAGTCGTCGGGCGACAAAGACGGTGTTTTGCTCCCAATTCACGCCCTTGCGGGTGGCACCGGTGCGACAACGCTCGCGGTCAATCTCGGTTGGGAATTGGCGCAACTCGAAGAAGAGCCAAAAGTCTGCGTCCTCGATCTCGATTTCCAATTCGGATCGGTAGCGACCTATTTGGACATGCCGCGCCGGGAAGCGGTTTTCGAACTTCTCTCGGACACCTCGTCGATGGACGCGGACGCGCTCTTGCAATCGCTTCTGCCCTTCAACGAGAAAATGTTCATTCTCACCGCACCGGCGGAACTCTTGCCGCTCGATTTCGTGGGCCCCGAAGACATCGAAAAGGTCCTCGAAATCGCGCGGACCAACTTCGATTACGTCGTCATTGACATGCCGCATACGCTGACGGTGTGGACCGAGACCGTGCTTCACGCCGCCCATGTCTATTTCGCCATGCTCGAGCTTGATATGCGGTCGGCCCAAAACACGCTCCGGACCATCCGCGCCCTTAAAGGCGAAGAGCTTCCTTACGAAAAGCTCCGCTACGTGATGAACCGGGCGCCGAAGTTCACCGACTTAACCGGCAAGAGCCGCGTCAAGCGGATGGCCGAGAGCCTCGACATTCAAATCGAAGTTTTGATGCCCGATGGCGGCAAACAAATTGTGGAAGCCAATGACCACGGCGTGCCCCTGGCCGAGATCGCGGGGAAAAACCCGCTCCGGAAGGAAATCCAGAAGCTCGCAAAGTCACTCCACGACGTCAATGAACAGGCCGTTCAAGGCCAGTAAGCCCGAGGGGTAAGCGCCAGTGTTCTCAAAGTATAAAAAAACCGGAGGCGGAGACGCCGGAAAATCCGCAGCACCGGAGCTTGCGGCCGTGCCCCAACCGGCAGCCGATGCTGCTGGAACGGCCCAGCCGACCAAGCCCAAGATCATGCGCCGGGCCAATCCGTCGAAGACGACCTCCCAGGCGATCCCGGTGGACAAGGAAAAGAAGCGGAAGGAGCGGCTTGGGGAGATCAAGTTGGAACTCCACAAGCGTCTCCTCGACAACCTCAACCTCGCCGCCCTCGAACAGGCGGCCGAAAGTGATCTTCGGGCAGAAATCGTCTCGATCTCGGGCGAAGCGCTCGACGAGATGGGCGTGGTCCTCAACCGTGAGGAACGCGCGACCCTCAACCAGGAACTCTTCGACGAGGTGACCGGCCTCGGCCCGCTGGAACCTCTCCTGAAGGATGACAGCGTTAACGATATCTTGGTTAACGGCCCCCAGCAGGTCTTCGTCGAACGCGCCGGTAAGCTCCAGCTCACTGACACGACGTTCAAAGACGAACGCCACCTTCTTCGGATCATCGACAAGATCGTCTCGGCCGTTGGCCGCCGCGTCGATGAATCGAACCCCTACGTTGACGCCCGTCTTCAAGACGGCTCGCGTTTCAACGCCATGGTTCCGCCGATCGCGGTGGATGGATCGCTCGTCTCGATCCGGAAGTTCAAAAAGGAAAAGCTCTCGGTCGACGACCTCGTGAATTTCGGGGCCTATACCGAGGAAATGGCTGCATATCTGCAAGCCGCAGTGGCGACGAGGCTCAACGTGATCGTCTCTGGCGGTACGGGTTCTGGTAAAACGACCACGCTCAACGCGCTGTCCTCGTTCATCGACAATGATGAGCGGATCCTGACCATTGAGGACACGGCCGAACTTCAGCTCCAGCAGACCCATGTGGGCCGGATGGAAAGCCGCCCGCCCAACGTGGAAGGCAAAGGCGCGGTCACCCAGCGCGACTGTCTCAGAAACGCACTTCGGATGCGCCCCGACAGGATCATCGTCGGTGAGACGCGGGGCGAGGAAGTCATCGACATGCTCCAGGCCATGAACACCGGCCATGACGGGTCAATGACCACGATCCACGCCAACTCTTCCCGGGACGCCGTGTCGCGTTTGGAAAACATGATCTCGATGGCCGGACTCGAAATGCCGATCAAAGCTGTCCGGGCCCAAATCTCTTCGGCTGTGAACCTGATCGTTCAAGCGTCTCGTCTTCAGGACGGCTCGCGGCGCATGGTCTCGATCACCGAGGTGACGGGCATGGAAGGCGAAGTGATCTCCATGCAGGAAGTCTTCCGTTACCAGAGGATCGGCCTCACGCCGGACAATAAAATCATCGGCCATTTCACGGCCACGGGCGTCAGAAGCCACTATTCGGAGCGTTTCCGGATGTGGGGCTACGACTTGCCGTCGAACATTTTCGAACCCTTCGCCGCGGAGTAACCGGCCATGGTCATCTCAGCCGCCCCGCTGATTTACGTTCTGATCTTCATTGGTGTCCTGGCCTTGGTCCAGGGCATCTACTTGACCGTTTTTGGCAAGTCGATCAGCCTCAACAACCGGATAAACCGTCGACTCGACATGCTCGAGAAGGGCGCCGGACGCGAGCAGGTGTTGGAACAGCTCCGAAAGGAAATGTCCCAGCATATGCGGTCGCGGTCGATCCCGATCTATTCGATCCTCGCTGACAAGGCCCAGAAGGCCAATATTGCCTTCACCCCGCAACAGCTCATCGTCGTCATGGCCGTCCTCGCGGTTGTGGCCTTTTTCGGTCTCACCTTCGGCACGGCGGCAGGCTTTCCGGTGCGCGTTGCCCTGTCGGTCGCGATGGGCGTGGGCGCGGTCTATGTTTGGGTCAACAACACCGCCAAAAAGCGGATGGGCATGATCGAAGAGCAATTGCCGGAAGCGGTCGAATTGATGGTGCGAAGCCTCCGGGTCGGCCATCCATTCTCATCGGCTCTGCAAATCGTGGCCAAAGAGGTACCCGACCCGCTCGGCACCGAAATGGGCGTCATTTCCGACGAGGCCGCCTATGGCCGGGACGTGGGCGAAGCGCTGAAATCTATGGCCGAGCGGATGGACATGCAGGATTTGCGCTTCCTCGCCGTGTCCGTGACGATCCAGCAAACCTCCGGTGGTAACCTCGCCGAGATCCTTGACGGCTTGGCAAAGGTGATCCGGGCGCGGTTCAAGCTCTTCCGGCGGGTCCGTGCGATCACCGCCGAAGCCAAGTGGTCCGGCATGTTCCTCTCGGTCTTCCCGCTCGGGGCCCTGGTGATGATCAACGTTCTCCAGCCCAACTACTACGATGCGGTCAAAGAGACCCAGTATTTCATCCCGGCCTGTCTCGTGGTCGCGGGCTTTCTCGTGGCGAACGTCTTCGTCATGCGAGCGTTGGTTAACATTAAGGTCTGACCCATGGAAATTCTCGCCCAGATCAACACCTTCCTCACCGACAATCTTGGCCCGTTCGGGCCGCTGATCGCGATCGGCGGGCTCGGGGTCATCCTTATTATGCTGACCTTGCCGACGCTCCTGAAAAAGGACGTCGACCCGCTTGACCGGATCAAAGAACAGGGCCGGGCCTATGACACGGCTGCGAAGGGCGATAAAGGCGCGCGGCTGCGCACCAACAACAAGAAAGACAAGCTCGAGAAGTATTCGAACTTCCTCGAACCCCAGAGCGAAGAGGAATATTCCGCAATCCGTCTGAAACTTCTCCAGGCGGGATACCGGTCAAAAACGGCCGTGAGGACCTACTACTTCCTCCAATTTGCCCTTGGACTTCTCTTCCTCTTGTTCGGTCTGATCTACGCGATCTATTCGTCGGCGACGGGCGAGCCCGAGACCCATGTGATCATTCTTTCGATCATCATCCCGGGTGCGGTCGGCTACTACATTCCGAAATACTGGGTCACCAAACGTCTCCAGGAGCGCCAAACCGAGATCACCAACGGGTTTCCGGACAGCCTCGATATGATGCTCGTCTGCGTTGAAGCTGGCCAGTCGCTCGACCAGTCCATTCTCCGGGTCTCGAAAGAAGTGCGCGCCGGCTATCCTGCCCTCGCCGACGAGTTCGAAATGGTCTCCCACGAGACCAAGGCCGGTAAGGACAAGATCCAGGTCTTGCGCGACATGTCGGAAAGAACCGGGGTGCCCGACGTCCAATCGTTCGTCACCGTGCTGATCCAGTCAGCCAGTTTCGGGACCTCGGTGGCCGAAGCCCTGAGGGTTTTTTCGGCGGAGATGCGCGATAAACGGGTGATGCGTGCCGAAGAGAAGGCCAACACCTTGCCCACGAAGATGACCCTTGCCACAATGATGCTGACCGTTCCGCCGCTCCTGATCATTCTGATCGGACCGTCGATCTACGAAATTGCGGTCACGCTGAGGGAAGCCAACTTCTAAGGGCTTAAGCAGGGGGTCATATGGGGGCGGTCACACTTCGTGCAATGGCGATGTTGCTCGGTTTGGCCGCCTGCACCTCAACCGGTCTAGAACAGAGTGAAGGAAGCCCGTTCCCCCCGGTGGGACGGGCGGCGGGGCAAAGCGTCGACGGGCTGATCGTGGGCCATCGCCTCATGGCGGCCGGAGAATATGAGCTTGCGCTCGACGCCTATTCCCGCGCCGCCGCCGAACAGGGGTTCACGGTCGACGTTCTCTCCGCCATGGGATCCGCAAATCTCCGGCTCGGACGCCTTGGCCAGGCCGAAAGATTTCTGCGCCGCGCCACCGATGAAGACGCCGCGTTCCCCCCTGCCTGGAATAATCTCGGCGTCGTCTTGATGGAAACCGGCGAATTTGGCGAAGCGGCGCGGGTTTTTCGCGTCGCCTTTGCCCTCGACAGTGGCCAAAGTGACGAAATTCGCGAAAACCTCCGCCTAGCCCTCGCTAAAGTTGGAAATTCGTCCTATTCTGAACCCGATAACGAATTCGCGCTCGTGCGGCGCGGGACCGGGTCCTACCTGCTCCTCGCTACGCCCGACTAAGCGAACGATCGAGCAGAAAAAGGACTAGGGACATTATGCGCCACATCGTGAAGTCGCTCTGCTTTGGCAGTGCCGTTTTGCTGTCGGCCTGTGCCAACCAGGACACCGCAGAACTCGACGCCGCTTTCAAAGCCGTCAACGTAATCGACGAGGCCGGGCTCAATGACGTGATGCTCAACACGCCCGACCCCGACGAAGCGGTGCGCTATTTCCAGCGCGCGACGGCGGAAAACCCTGACCGTTTGGACCTCAAGCGTGGTTTGGCGCGGTCTTTGGTCCGAGCCAACAAGGCCATCCAGGCCAACGCAGTCTGGGCGCAGATCGTCGAACATCCCCAAGCGGTCGATGATGACCGCCTGGGCTATGCGGAATCTTTGATCCGCTCGGGCGAATGGGACCGGGCCGAAGCGCAGCTCGATCTCATCCCGCCAACCATGGAGAACTTCACCCGCTACCGGCTCGAGGCGATGGTGGCTGACGCCAATTCTGAATGGGAGCGGGCCGACAGCTTTTACGAGATCGCCATCGGACTGACCACGAAGCCGGCGGGCACGCTGAACAACTGGGGTTACTCGAAACTGTCCCGGGGTGATTTTACCGGAGCAGAGCGGCTCTTTGGCGAAGCTCTGACCTATGAGCCCTCGATGTTCACAGCGAAAAACAACCTCGCTTTGGCCCGCGGCGCCCAGCGCAAATATGATTTGCCGGTCGTTCAGATGTCGCAAGTCGAGCGAGCGGAGCTTCTGCATACGTTGGGGCTCTCGGCCGTCAAACAAGGCGATGTGGAGATCGGCAAAGGCCTTCTCCGCGACGCCGTTGACACGCATCCTCAGCATTTCGAAGCCGCCGCGCGGAGCCTCGGCGCCCTCGAAGCCAACGTCCGGAACTAACGGAAGGGCGGGCCAAGCGCCCGCCCGACTTCCCAACGGCGTTCCAGCGCCAAGCCATTCTCTGGTCATATTTTTTTGCGACACCCTCCGGTGAAGCGGTACGCCGCTCGCCTTGTGAGGTCGCCGGATGAGCCCATTTCTAATCTTCGTCGCCCCCATCGCCTTTTGGGTGGCGTGGTCAGATCTGTCGCGGATGAAAATTCCCAACAAGGCGGTCGTGTCGCTGTTTTTGGTCTTCGCCGTCGTCGGCCCCTTCGGCCTGCCGTTTGACGAATATCTCTGGCGCTATGTCCACCTGATTGTCATTTTGACAGCCGGGTTCGTGCTGACGGCCCTCGGCAAGGCCGGGGCGGGGGATTCAAAGTTCGCCGCCGCCATGGCCCCGTTCATCGCCCTCGACCATGCGGCGACGTTTCTTTATCTCTTCGCGGCCGTGCTCTTGGCGGCCTTCGTCACCCATCGCGTGTTTCGTGCGATCCCGGCCGTACCTGCCGCCCTACCGCAATGGGAGAGCTTTCACAGAAACGACTTTCCAATGGGCCTCGCTCTGGCGGGAACTCTCGTGATCTATCTGGGTCTCAGCCCGTTGATTTAGGTCAGGTTCTAAACTTAACCTATTGATAGTAATATATAAAGTGGCGTCCTTCGGATCTCGGTCAACGGCCGTCCATCCGCCTCGATCCGTTCCAGAATATCTTGCCGCACGCCGGGTTGGATTGGACAAAATGGAACCAGCAGGAGATCGGCATTCGCATAGCCCGGGAGGCCGCCGTAATACCAGGGCGCGGCGCCGAGAACCGGCTCCCCTGCCCCAAAAAGCCAATTCACAGAAAAAAGATCGGCAACGTACACGCTTTGCCCGTCCACCACGCCGGAGGCTTTGAGGTCCGCCGCAACCGTGCTGAACAACCCTTGAAGGCCCGACAGGATCTCGCATTCGTCCAGAATTTCCCCTTTGAACTCGATAGGATCCTCCCGTTCGGCCAAGGGGCGGAGGGCTTCGAGGCCGGTCCCGTCGCCGTCATAGGGAATTTGCAGATCAACCTTTACCGCGCGGAACGTGCGGGTTTGAAAGCCCGCATGGCGGTCGCTCGTCGGCAATAAAGGGCTGTGATCTTCAACCGGCACAAGGGCATGGCGGATCGGGCTGTAGACCATGTTGAAAACCGACGGGAGCCCCAGGGCGAGAATGACCGTCACGGCAAAAGAGAGCCGTCGGCGCTGCACTGCCGCCTCCTCGTCGAGACCGGTTGCGAATGTGAGAGCGAGGAGTGCGAAAAGCACCACCCATTGGGGGTCGTTTCCGAAGTTCTGGTAGGTCACGTAGGCGGAGGCGGGGAGGAGCAGAAGAAGAAAGAGCCCGCCCCGATCGGCACCGCCTTGGCGGAGGAGGATGACGGCGTAAAGCGCTGCAAAGGAAGTACCGATATAGGTGGGCGCGATCAGCGTGCGGTCGAAGGCCAGGTCGGGCTTCGGTCGGATATCGCCCGTTGCCACCAGCAAAAGGTCGCCAATATAGGCTGTCCAATGGCCGATCCCAAAGGCCAGCGTGAACCAAACCAAAGCGATGAAAGCGGCAATGAGGGCGGAGACGAGTGTGCGCCGCGCCCCGCGGATCAAGAGCATGGCCAGCACGACCGGGCCGAAGGCCACCGCATAGGTCACCTTAATGAGAAGAAGTCCGACGCCCGCAAGCCCGATCAGAGTGCCGTCGAGCCAGGGCAAGGGCCGCCCGAGGCTCGGCAAGGCCGCCAATGCGACCGCAATGTAAGCCAGGGCCCAAGACCATCTGTTGTAGTGCATTGAAACTGAAACAATATCTTGCGGCCCGCCATGGACGAGCGCGACCAAAAGAGCAATTCCGTAAAGCCCGAAACCATAGGCCAACACACCTTGGAACCGGCTATAGGCGGTCCACCATAGGGCCGGCAAAAGTGCCGCAGCCAGGCCCGCTTGAGCCCAAAGGATCGCCTGATCAATCGACAAACCGGCCTTCAAAAGCGCCGCAATCGGCCAGAACGCCCCGATGCCGATTGGGGTGAGAAAGTCCAAATGCGGCCGCTGGCCCGCCTCCATCCTGAAAAGGATGTCGATCAAATGGTACATGTCGCCTTCGTGGCGGCCGATAAAGAGACCCCCTTTGAGGATCCCGGCCCCGCCCAAAGCAACAACCGCTATGGCCAGAACGGCCAATAAGAGAAGGGGATTAGGTCTGCTCATCCCTCATATCTTCCATTTTTTGGCCACATTAGACGGGCATGTTGGATAGCGCAAAACCCTTCACGGGTAAAAATTACAATTCACGGTATGGCGCAGACCAAACGCCACAAGATTAGGTGGAGCAGGACGCAACATGAATATGCAATCGCCCGACGTGATGGCCCCGCCGGCGCCGAAAAGCCTTGAGGAGATGCTCCTCCCCACGGTGATGATGCGGGATATCCTCCTGAAGACCATTTTCCGGATGAACCTCGACCAGGTCAGCGAGCTCTCGAAGGCCATTTGCCTGCCGATCCCGGTGACCCAGGAACTCGTCGACATGGCCCGCGGCCAGAAGCTCCTCGAAGCGACCGGGACGCTCCATGCCAATTCCGGCGGTGAGATGGGCTACCAGCTGACAGAGGCCGGCAAGGCTCGCGCCCTCGATGCGCTAAGCCAGTCTGAATATTACGGCGCCATGCCCGTCCCGCTCGAAGTCTATGCCGAACAGGTTGAGCGCCAATCGATCCGCAACATCCAGGTGACCCGCGACCAACTGATCGGCGCAATGGGCCACCTGATCTTGCCCGACGAGCTTCTTGACCATTTGGGCCCCGCGGTCTCGGCCGGTCGGTCGGTCTTGATGTACGGGCCGCCGGGCAACGGTAAATCCTCGATTTCAAACGGGATCCGCGACGCGCTCGGCGACAAGATCTACGTGCCGCGGGCCATCGAGTATTCGGGCCAGGTCATCACGGTTTATGACCCGATTGTTCATTCGGCGGTGATTGAGGAAGAGGACGACCCGAGTTCGCTCCGCCGCACCTCCGGCCGGTTCGACACCCGCTACGTCGTGTGTGATCGCCCGACGGTGATCACCGGCGGTGAACTCCGCCTCGACATGCTCGATCTTGTCTACAATCCCACGGCACGGACCTATCAGGCGCCGCTCCAGCTCAAATCCACCGGCGGCGTCTTCATCGTCGACGACTTGGGCCGCCAGGAAGAGCCGCCCCAGGCCCTCGTCAACCGCTGGATCGTGCCCTTGGAAGAGAGCCGCGACATCCTCGCCCTGCAATCGGGTGAGAAATTCACCGTGCCTTTCGACACGTTGGTGATCTTCTCGACCAACTTTCACCCCAACGAGATCTTCGACAAAGCGGCCCTGCGCCGGATCTTCTTCAAGATCAAGATCGATGGGCCCACCCAGGAAGACTACCTCAAGATCTTTGCAATGGTCGCCAAGAAGCGGAAGATGCCGCTCGACGAATCGACCCTCGTTTACTTGATGAAGTACAAGTATCCCGAGATCGAAAACGTCTACGCGAACTACCAGCCGATCTTCCTGATCGACCAAATGATCGCGATCTGCGAATTCGAAGGCATCCCCTACCAGATGAGCCCCGACCTCATCGACCGCGCCTGGGCGAACATGTTCGTCAAGGAAGAGGCGATCGTCCACTAGGTCGGACTTGAAACCTGCGGAAAACGCCCGGCGTTCGTGGGACGTCGGGCGTTTTCTTTTGGGCTGGATCGTCTGCGGAACACCACGCAATCCACGCCCGGCAGGGGTTGCCGTAATCGGGCTTGGGCGCCGTAGGTCGGAACCGCATGGGCCACTTCTCTTCTCAAAAAGCAAATCGCCGGACCAATGGCCCGGCGAACAATCGGCGCCTGAAGCCCGTTTAGTCTCTCGAATGGATGAGCCGAAGATGGGGACGTTCCGACGACAGGCGCGGACGGCTCCCGGATCGGGGCCGCGGAGCGTAGGGTGCTTCGGGCTCGGCAAAGCCTGTCGACGCTTGGTCTTCAGTCGTCGCGGGGCTCGGGGCACTCGATCCGCTCTCGCCGTAGCCGATGAGGGTTTTGTGTTCCACATCGCGAATCATAAGCCGCCGCGGCTGGCGTCCGATCTGGCCTTCCATCACCACGCAGCCCAGGGCTCGGGTGATTTCTCCGCCGTCGCTGCGCAAGGGCAAAATGACCATTTCGCCCTCAAGGGTTGGCCGACCCACACCGTCCTCGCCCATAAGGGCCAAACGGATGGTTGCGGGCTCGGTGAAGGCCGCTTCCAGCGCTTTTGCCAATTGTGCACGGGCGTCGGGGGTGAAAATCGCCGAGACCGGCATGCCGCGCACCTCAAGACCCATAAGGTCTGAAAGATGCATGCCGGCAACTCGGAACCGCGCCAGGCCCGGCGCAATCCGCTCAAGGACAAAGGCGTGTTCAAGTGACCCAGAAAGTCCTCTTGGGTCTACATCTGCCCGGCTCGGGACCAATCGGTTCCGCCGGAGCCCTTCCCAATATGCCTCAACTTGGTTCACCGCCGTATGTCTACGGGCCGCCCGATGCGCATTGAGCGACACCAGGGTTGAACCTTTACTTTTATCGTAGTCCACCGCGTCTCTCCCCAGACGGGGCCGGATTGTAGGGCCCGACGCCGTCTGCTAACTGATACTCATAGAACCTTCACGGACACAATATGCCACCGGTCGCGGCGAATTTCGCTAAAAAACTTTTTAATCGGTTAATGGCGTTAGGGAGCGGTGCGTGACGGTCTCAATGACGGGCTACGCCGCCCGGCAAGGCGCGAACGCAACCCATAGCTGGTCTTGGGACCTCCGTGCGGTTAACGGTCGCGGGCTCGATCTCAGGCTTCGGGTGCCCGATTGGATCGAGGGGCTGGAACAAGGGATTCGCGCCCGTCTACAAAAATCGATCAACCGCGGAAGCGTCCAAATGAACCTTCGGGTCATGGCCGCCCCAGGGGCTGGGGCCACTGCGCTCGATCCAGCCGGGCTCGACGCGGCCCTGGCCATGGTTGCCGAAACGGAGCGGCGCGCGGCGGCCGGTGGCGTCAACATGCGCCCCCCCAATGCAGCCGACATTCTCGCGATCCGCGGTGTTCTCGATGCGCCCCGGCGCGATGAAGGCGAGACAGGGCGCCTCAAAGCCGCCCTCGAAGCCGATCTCGAACCGCTGCTGGCCGATTTCCAATCCATGCGTGCCGGCGAAGGGGCAGCCTTGGCCAAGATCCTCGCAACGGTCCTCGGTGAGATCGAAGACCTTCACCAGCTCGCGACGAAAGCGGCCGAGGCGCGGGGGGCTGGGGCGGGAGACCTCCTCCGATCCCAGATCGAGAAAGTCCTCAACACAACCGATGCCGTGGGCGAAGATCGCCTGGCCCAAGAACTCGCCCTTTTGGCTGTCAAGGCCGATGTCAGCGAGGAACTCGACAGGCTCGCCTCCCATATCGGCGCCGCGCGGGACCTTCTGGCGGCGGCTGGCCCCAAAGGTCGGAAGCTCGAATTCCTCGTCCAAGAGTTCAACCGCGAAGCCAACACGCTCTGTTCGAAGTCGGGCTCAACCGAATTGACGCGGATCGGCCTTGACCTCAAAGCCGCGATCGACCGGTTGCGCGAGCAAGTGTTGAACGTAGAATAGCGATGGGTACACGGCGGGGCCTTCTCATTATTCTCTCCTCGCCTTCCGGGGCGGGCAAGACCACCCTTGCCCGACGGCTCCAGGCTTGGGATCCGGACATCACCTTTTCAGTCTCCGCCACCACAAGGCCCCCGCGCCAGGGCGAGGTGAACGGAGAGCACTACCGGTTCTCCTCCGAAGCCGAATTCAAATCCATGGTGCGGGATGGCGAAATGCTCGAACACGCTTTCGTATTCGGCAATTTTTACGGCTCTCCCCGCGCGCCGGTGGAAGGGGCCATCGCCGCCGGCCGGGACGTTCTCTTTGATATCGACTGGCAAGGAGCGCAGCAGATCGCGGGCTCGACTTTGGCCGAGGCGGTGCTTTCGGTGTTCCTCCTACCACCCTCTATCGCGGCCCTTCGGGATCGGCTCAAATCCCGCGGCCAGGACGACGGCGAGACCATCGCCCGGAGAATGCAGAAAAGCTGGGACGAGATCAGCCACTGGGACGCCTATGATTACGTCCTCGTCAATGACGATCTTGATGAGACGGAAGCGCGCCTCACCGGGATCGTCGCCGCCGAACGGCTTCGCCGGAGCCGCCAGCCCGGGATCGTTGACCACGTGCGCCGGCTCCAGGCGGAATTTGAGGATTTGTCATGACGCTTTATGCTCTCGACGGGGTTTCGCCCGCCCTCCCAGAGGACGGCGATATCTGGATCGCACCCGATGCTAACGTCATCGGTCGGATTGAGATCGCAAGCGGTGTCGGCATTTGGTTTGGCGCCACACTCCGGGGTGATAATGAGCCGATCCGGGTGGGCCAGGGCACAAACCTTCAGGAACAGGTGATGTGCCACACCGACCCGGGCTTTCCGTTGGATATCGGGGCCAATTGCACAATTGGCCACAAAGCGATGCTCCATGGCTGCAGGATCGGGGACGGAGCGCTGATCGGAATGTCGGCCACGGTGTTGAATGGCGCGGAAATAGGAGACGGTGCCTTGGTAGGCGCAGGGGCTTTGGTGACCGCAGGAAAGGTCATCCCGCCCCGAAGCCTCGCGATGGGCGCCCCGGCGAAGGTGGTCCGGGACTTGTCTGACGAGGAAGTCGCCTCACTCCTTGGCTCGGCAGAGAACTACCGCGCCAACATGCGCCGCTTCCGCGGTGGACTTACCCAGCAGAACTAAATGGCGCCGCGAGCGGCAAGACATCCTCCGGTATGGGGGCTTTGCCGCCGGCGCCCTGCGCCTCCCCCAGAGTACTTTGACCAGGATGAAGAGCAATGCGGCGCCTTCATCCTGGTTCAAATACTCCCGCCGGAGGCGTCCGTGGTGCACCAAGGGCACTGCGGGCTTTTCGTCGAGCGGTTCCGGTGCCAGAACTCTTGAGGAGAAATCCTTCCCAAAGGTTAAAGAGCCCGCGCTCAGGCGGTCAGACCGTGAGGTTCGGCAAGCCCATGGGCACGCGATGCTGCTGTAAGCGTGTTTGCCAGAAGACAGGCGATGGTCATCGGGCCGACGCCCCCCGGCACAGGCGTTATGATGCCGGCGACTTCCGCCGCCTCGGCGAAAGCCACATCCCCCAAGAGCTGGGTTTTTCCTGGCTTTTCTGGATGGGGTACCCGGGTGATGCCGACATCGATCACGGTGGCGCCGGGTTTGACCCAATCGCCTTTCACCATGCCGGCCCGGCCCACAGCAGCGACAAGAATGTCGGCCCGACGGCACACCTCCTCTAGGTTTTTGGTGCGTGAATGGGCCATGGTAACGGTGCAGTTCTCTTGCAAAAGAAGCTGAGCCATGGGTTTGCCGAAAAGGTTTGAGCGGCCGATGACGACGGCGTCGAGGCCAGTCATGAACGCGTGCTGGTCGCGGAGCAGCATCAAGCAACCGAGAGGGGTACAGCTCACAAGGGCGGGCTCACCGCTCGCCAGCCGCCCGGCATTGGTCACACTGAGCCCGTCCACATCTTTGGCCGGGTCAATCCGGGCCACGATCTTCCGCTCACTCAGATGGTCTGGCACGGGGAACTGGCAGAGGATCCCGTGGACGTCCGGGTCGGCATTGAGTTTGTCAATGAGGGCAAAAAGCTCTTTTTCAGAGATATCCGCCGGACATTTGTGTTCGAACGAGGCCATGCCGGCCTCGACAGTCGCCTTGTGCTTGGAGGCCACGTAAACCTCGCTGGCCGGGTCCTCGCCAACGAGAACCACAGCGAGCCCAGGCGTCAGGTCGTGATCGGACTTGAGGCGGCTGACTTCCGCCGCGATCTTGGCCCGGATACCGGCGGCAAACGCCTTCCCGTCTAGGACTTTGGCGCTCATTGGCCCCTCCAAGGCGGTCGCCCGGACGCTTGTCGCCAGTCAGGTGCAAAACACATGGCAGGGTGCAAGTTAGACGAACGACACCGACGTTTGCTCGACCCGGGACCACGGCCGGTTGGCCGGGCGAGGCTTCGGACCATGGTTGGCGCAGCAGCTGACTCTTCCATCAAAATAACCCCACCACGTCTCCGGTCTCATCGAGGCCAATGCTCTCGGCAGCAGGAACCCGCGGGAGGCCTGGCATGGTCATAATCTCTCCGCAGATCACCACGACAAACCCTGCACCAGCCGCAAGGCGAACCTCGCGGATCGGCAACGTGTGGCCAGTCGGCGCGCCACGGAGCCCCGGGTCGGAAGAAAAGGAATACTGGGTTTTTGCCATACAAACTGGAAGCGTCGCGTAGCCGGCTTCTTCCCAAGCGCGAAGTTGGTCGCGGATCTTTTGGTCGGCAATCACTTCGTCGGCCCGGTAGATCCTTTTGGCGACGGCTTCGATTTTTTCAAATAAAGGCAGCGCGTCGGAATAGAGGGGCGAGAATTGAGCTTCGCCCTTATCGGCAATCTCGGCCACCCGGGTTGCCAGCGCTTCGGTGCCTTCGGACCCTTTGGCCCAGTGTTTGCAGAGGATTGCTTCGGAGCCCTGTTCAGCCACATAGGCCTCAACCGCCGCGATCTCGGCGTCGGTGTCGGAAACGAAATGGTTGATCGCCACCACCACCGGCACGCCGAAGGATTTGAGATTGGCGATGTGGCGGCCAAGATTGGCGGCGCCTTTTTCAACGGCGGCCACATTTTCGGCGCCGAGATCGGCCTTGGCCACGCCGCCATTCATCTTCATCGCCCGTACCGTGGCAACGAGCACCACGCAATCGGGGGCGAGGCCAGCTTTACGGCATTTGATATTCATGAACTTTTCGGCCCCGAGATCGGCCCCGAACCCGGCCTCTGTCACCACGTAATCGGCAAGTTTTAAGGCTGTCTTGGTCGCGATCACCGAATTGCAGCCATGGGCAATATTGGCAAACGGCCCGCCATGGACGAAGGCCGGGTTGTGTTCGAGGGTTTGGACGAGATTGGGCTGCATGGCGTCCTTCAAAAGGACGGTCATGGCCCCGTCCGCTTTGATGTCGCGGGCAAAGATCGGTGAGCGGTCACGTCGGTAGGCCACGATCATGTCTCCGAGGCGGCGCTGGAGATCGTCAAGGTCATTGGCAAGGCAGAGGATCGCCATAACTTCCGACGCCACTGTGATGTCAAATCCGGTTTGGCGCGGGAAGCCGTTGGCGACACCGCCCAAGGAGACGACCGTGTCACGGAGCGCGCGGTCGTTCATGTCGATCACGCGACGCCAGGCGACGCGGCGCTCGTCGATTTCCAGGGAGTTGCCCCAGTATATGTGATTGTCGATCATCGCCGAGAGGAGATTGTGCGCAGCCGTGATCGCGTGAAAATCCCCGGTAAAATGGAGGTTCATGTCCTCCATGGGAACAATCTGGGCATAGCCGCCCCCCGCCGCGCCGCCTTTCATCCCAAAATTTGGGCCCAGTGAGGCTTCGCGGATACAGAGTGCGGCCTTTTTGCCGATCCGGTTCAGCCCGTCACCGAGGCCGACGGTGGTGGTCGTTTTGCCCTCCCCGGCCGGTGTCGGATTGATCGCCGTCACAAGGATCAGCTTGCCATCCTCCCGGCCGCTGAGGTCGCCGATAAAACCGGCCGAAACCTTCGCCTTGTCATGGCCGTAAGGTATTAGATCGTCCGAGGAAATTCCGATGCCAGCTGCAATCTCCTGGATCGGCTTTTTCTCGGCGCTGCGGGCAATCTCAATGTCGGTGGGTTGATTCATGTGCCAGACTTTCAAGTTTGAGGTCTTTTGATCCGAGACGCGCACGCCTACAAGAGGATGGGCGGGGATTTATGCGACAATGGGCAACAGAGAGTGGCCGGTTTGGAAACGAAACGGCGACGATTGTCGTGCTAGGGAGGAGGCGTGGGGCGGTGTGTGTGTGACAAGTTGAGGATTTGGCGATGAAAGCCCTGTCTATTACCGTGATTGCTGGCGTGTTTGTGGGCCTCTCTTTTGGGGCGGCCGCGGTGATTATGCTCGCATAGGCCTAACGGCGCTGCCTGGCGGTAGCACTACGGATCCAAAGCCTCCATCTGTGCCGGGCCGGGGCCGGGCACCAAGATGGTATGAGGAATGGTGGCTCAGTCACCGCCACTCCGATGCGTATGGCCGCAACAGCTGGAATTGCTGCATTTGCAGCCCATGTATGGCATCCTTTCTGGGGTGACAGGGGGCTTTGCCATGCATTTGGGCGCATTTTCGATGAGTTTAGCGGTCAAGGATCTCGCCGCCTCGCGTTCGTTTTATGAGATATTGGGATTTGAAACCATGGGCGGGGACGCCGAACATGGTTGGTTGATCCTCAAACAAGGGACGACCGTGATCGGGCTATTCCAAGGGATGTTCGACGCCAACATGCTGACGTTTAATCCAGGTTGGGACCAGAGCGCTCAACCGGTGGACGATTTCGAGGATGTGCGCGCGATCCAATCAAAGCTCAAGGAGGCGGGGTTTGCCTTTGAGAGCGAGGCTGATCCCGACAGCGACGGACCGGCAAGTTTTGTCGTCAGGGACCCGGATGGAAACCCGGTGCTGGTGGATCAGCATGTGGACCGGCCGGACTGACGCGAACGGAAACCGGGTTCGGTTTCCGGGCCCGATTTCTGCGGGCAGAAATCGTTCAGCGGCTTAAAAGCCGCGGTTTATCGCCTCGAGCCGTTCGAGATTGACCACCGTCGAGAGCATAAGCCGGTCATGGCTCCAATCGCCGGGCTGACGGATCGACATGGCCGCGAGAACAATCCCGAACCCGATCAAGAGCGCAAAGGCAAAGGCCATGGTTCTGCCGCCCCGGCCCCGTCTGGTGAGGCCCAAGGCCCGGATACGCGCTTCTAAGAGGAGGCGTGCAGAGCCGGGTCCTGTTCGCACAAAGGTCACATGCATGGCCCGCGGCCAAGCACGGGTGACACTCCGCTCCGAAATGGACAAAAGCGCCGACGCATAGTCCCGCGCTGCGACGCGGCCGGTGGCCAGCACCGATTGGTCACATCCCAATTCGCGGAGCCGGTCAAAATGGCGCTTCCACACCAGGAAGACTGGGTTCCAATAAAGAAGCGGTCGGACCAATTCCAAACCGACTTCCCATTCCACATCGCCTTGGCGAAGGTGGGCAATTTCATGGGATAGGACGAGCCGGAGAGCGTCCCGCTCGGCCAGCAGCCCCGATGGCAGAACGATATGGCGCCGGAAAAGGCCCCGTGCCGCGAAGGGAACCGCGACGGTATCGGAGAGGTGGATATCGGTCCGGCGCGTCTGGCGCCAAAGGTAGCTTTCGGAGATCGTACGGTGAAGGCGGGCGGCGTTGAGAAGCGTCCGGACGAGATGGGCTGCGCCGCCCAGTGCCAATCCGAGGGCGACCCATGTGAGCCAAGTTTCACCGGCGACGATCCGGTCAAGGATACGGTCACGGCTGTCGAGGAGAGCTTCGAATTCCACCGCCGGCAAGCCCGTGCCGCCTTTGAGGTAAACCGCCACCGCAAGATCAGACGCCGTTAGCGGGGTGCGGGGCCAGAGGGCCCGGCTCGCTTCAACGGCAAGATGGGAGAGGACCGGGCTCGCAACAACCAGCAACAGAACCCACCGCAAAAGCATCGCTTGGGCCCGAAAATCCGAACGGAGCCCGCTTCGGAGCACGATGCTCTGCATCGCCCACCAAAGGACAAACGCCACCACGAGCACGAGATTGGCGTCGATCGCCAGATCAAGAACCGGTTTCATTCCCGTCATCCTGGAGCCTCCTCTCCACCAGGGCCCGAATGTCCTCAAGGTCCCGCTCTGTGAGACCCGCATCGTCGACGAGCCGGGCCACCAGCGAGGCGGGCGCGTCGTCAAAAAGCGTGCGAGACAGGTTTTTAAGCGAGCGGGTTTGGTATGTGTCTTTCGCCAAAAGCGGCGTGTAAATGAGCGATTTGCCGTCCTTCCTGCTGTTCACGAAGCCTTTTTCTTCGAGAATGCGGAGTATGGTGGCGGCCGACGTATAAGCCAGGTCGCGCTCGGGCGGGAGGGCGGCGAGAACATCGCGCACACTCGCCTCGCCCAAGGCCCACAGCTCAGTCATGAACTCTAGCTCCACTTCGGTCAGGAGCTGCCGACTTTTCCTCTTACGCATCGAACCCAATTTCACATGTTGCAATGACGTTTACACTTTCCAAAAGACGAAAACACCCCAAAGGGCAGCGAGCCCTAAGGGCACGTAGATCGGTTGGCCCACGAACCCGAGCCAAGCCAGAAATATGTAAACCGAGCCCAAGAGTGTGATGAAAAGCCGGTCGCCGAGCGTCGTGGTGAGCCCGAGGATCCCCCGGCGTTCAATCCCATCCCGATAACGGAACCCCTCAAGAAGCCCGATCACCGCAATGGCCGAAAAGATCCCGACAAAAACCGACAGGGTGGCCGGGGTCCAGGCCATCCAAAAGGCGGGCCAAAGGGGATCGGTCCAGGAAAAGTCCTTCTCCACCTCTTGGCCCACATTCCCCCAGCCCGCCTGTTGGCCCGTAGCGGGACCAGCCAGGACCGCAAAGAGGATCACCCAGTTCCGCATCACACCCTCCCCAGGGCAAAGCCCCGCGCGATGTAATTCCGGACAAACCATATGACGATGGCACCCGGGATGATGGTGAGCGTGCCTGCGGCGGCCAACAGACCCAATTCGTAACCTGCGCTCGACGCGGTGCGGGTCATCACCGCGGCGATCGGTTTGGCTTCGACCGCCGTGAGCGTCTTGGCCAGAAGCATTTCAACCCAGGAAAACATGAAACAGAAAAACGCCGCGACGCCGACGCCTGCCTTAATATTCGGAAGAAAGATCTGCGTGAAAAATCGTGGAAAGGAATAGCCGTCCACATAAGCTGTTTCATCGAGTTCTTTTGGGATTCCCCGCATGAAACCCTCGAGGATCCAGACTGCAAGCGGTACGTTGAAGAGCGTGTGCGCCAATGCGACGGCGAGATGCGTGTCGAACAATTCGATTGAGGAATAAAGCTGGAAGAATGGCAATGCGAATACCGCGGCGGGCGCCATGCGGTTGGTAAGAAGCCAAAAGAAGAGCTGCTTGTCGCCGAGGAAGCGGTAGCGCGAGAAGGCATAAGCCGCGGGCAGCGCCACTGCGATGGAAAGCACCGTATTGATAGAAACGTAGAGGATCGAATTGATATAACCACAATACCAAGTTGGATCGGTCAAGATCACCCGGTAGGCTTCGAGGGTAAAGGTCTGAGGAAAAAGCGAAAATCCAGATAGAATCTCATTGGTTGTTTTAAAGCTCATTGAGACCAGCCAATAGATCGGCAGCATCAGAAACAGGATATAAAGGATCGGGATCAGGGCGCGTTTCTTCATCGCGGATCATCCTTGGTCATGACCACGTAGAATACCCAGGATACGAGCAATGTGATCGCGAAATAGATCAGGCTCATTGCCGCCGCCGGGCCCAAATCGAATTGGCCAAGGGCAATTTTAACGAGGTCGATCGACAAGAGTGTGGTTGAATTGCCTGGCCCGCCTCCGGTGAGCACGAATGGCTCGGTGTAGATATTGAAGCTGTCCATAAAGCGAAGAAGGATTGCGATGGTGAGCACCGTCTTCATCTTTGGCAATTGGATATAGCGAAAGACAGACCAGGCGCTTGCCCCGTCGATTTTGGCGGCTTGGTAATAGGCGCCTGGAATGGAAACGAGCCCTGCATAGCAAAGAAGGACGACGAGCGACGTCCAATGCCAGACATCCATCACGACCACGGTGATCCAGGCCGCGAGGGGGTTCTGGGTCATATCGTAATCGATGCCGACGACCTCGTTCAAAAAGTAGCCGAGCATTCCGATCCGCGGCAGGGCGAAGATGTTCCACATCGCGCCAACCACGTTCCAAGGGATGAGCATGGGAAGCGCCATGAGCACCAGACAAACCGGCACCCAGAAGCCCTTGCGGGGCATGGAAAGCGCGATGATGATGCCGAGTGGCACTTCGATGGCGAGGATGATTGCCGTAAAGAGGAACTGGCGCCCGAGGGCCGCCTGGAACCGTTCGGACCGGAGGATCTGCTCGAACCAGTCGAGACCCTGCCAGAAAAATTGATTGTTTCCAAAGGTTTCCTGAACCGAGTAATTCACCACAGTCATCATCGGCACAAGGGCGTTGAACGCGACAAGTGCGAGCACGGGCAGAACGAGGAACCAGGCCTTTTGGTTTTCGGTTCTCATTCGGCCGCCTCCAGCCGGGGCTCAGTTGCAATCCATCCGTCGCGGTAGATCCGGGTCTGATCACGGCGGAAGTTGAGATGGACCGACGCGCCCGTATCAGGGGCTGTGTTTTCCGTAATCGCTTTGAGATGGGTCTGGCCCACAACCGCGTCGACCACGAAATGCCTGCCCACATCGGCGACTTTGGTCACCGTCGCCGGGACCCCCGACGCCGCGAGCGAGATGTATTCCGGGCGGATCCCGAGGCGCGTGTCGCCTCCCTGCCCTGCTAAGGGTCCTTCAAGGGCCACCTCGTGTCCTTCAAAGATGGCCCTGTCGCCCCTTGCTTCACAAGGAAGCACGTTCATACCCGGCGAGCCGATAAAATGGCCCACAAAGACGTGCTGCGGGCGTTCGAAAAGATCGACCGGTGTGCCGGTTTGGACCACGACGCCCTCCTGCATCACCACCACTTCGTCGGCGAATGTGAGCGCCTCGGTCTGGTCATGGGTGACATAGATCATCGTCGCTTTCACCCGCTGATGAAGCTCCTTGAGTTTCGAGCGGAGTTTCCATTTCAAATGTGGGTCGATGACGGTGAGGGGTTCGTCAAACATCACGACGTTGACGTCGTCGCGGACAAGGCCGCGCCCCATTGAGATCTTCTGTTTATTGTCGGGCGAAAGGCCCGCCGCTCGCTTATCGAGCATGTCGGTAACGTCGAGCATTTCGGCGATCTCTGCGACACGGGCGGCAACTTTGGCTTCGGCCACGCCCCTGTTTTTCAATGGAAAAGCCAGGTTTTGGCGTACCGTCATCGTGTCGTAAATGACCGGGAACTGGAACACTTGCGCGATGTTGCGGGCGGCTGGCTCCTCGGTGGTTACGTCCGTTCCATCAAAGAGGATTTTGCCCTCCGACGGCGTGAGAAGGCCTGAGATGATGTTGAGGAGGGTCGACTTTCCGCAGCCCGAGGGGCCGAGCAGAGCATAGGCGCCACCGTCCCGCCAGGTGACGTCAATCTCTTTCAACGCATAGTCTTGGGGACCCTGTGGCGCGGGAAAGTAGCTGTGTTTGAGATGGGAAAGTTTGATTTCAGCCATCAAGCGACCCGCGTGCCGTCTTCGGCAAAATAGCGGCAATGGGCGGGATCCATGAAGAATGCATGGGCCTCACCGACCCGGTAGGGATGGACACCGGGCGCGAGCGACACCCAATCCGACCCGCCAAGGCGAAAATGGGCACTCGATTCCGAGCCCGAAAGTTCGGTCACGATCACCTGGCCTTCAAGTTCCACATCCTGTGGGCCCGCCCGGTGCGGCAAGACCCGGTGGGGGCGAACCGCAAGAATGTACCGCCCATCGGCAAGGCCCGCCGCCTCGCCCCCGAGCTCCCAACGCGCGCCGCCCTCCAACCGAACTTCGCTCCCTTCCTTTGTGACGTCGGCGGCGTTGATCGGCGGATCGGAGAACACCCGTGCGGCAGAGAGGTTAGCAGGGCTCCGGTAGATCTCGGCGGTGGGGCCAAATTGGGTGACCTGACCGTCTTCCATAAGGGCCGTATGGCCCCCGAGCATCAGCGCTTCCTCGGGTTCGGATGTGGCATAGACCACGACTGCGCCGCGCCCGGCAAAAAGATCGGGCAATTGCTCGCGGAGTTCCTCCCGGAGCTTGTAGTCGAGATTGGCGAGGGGCTCGTCGAGAAATACCGCGCGGCTATCTTTTGCAATGGCGCGGGCAAGGGCCGTGCGTTGCTGTTGACCGCCCGAAAGCTCGTCGGGGCGTCGGTCGAGCATAGGGCGGAGCCCGAGAAGATCGGCTGCCTCCTCCACCCGGCCTTCAATCTCCGATTTGGCCATCCCTGCCACCCGAAGCGGCGAAGCGATATTTTCGAAAACGCTCATATGCGGGTAATTGACAAAAAACTGATGGACGAGGCTGATCCGGCGTTTCTGCGTGTTGACCCGGGTGACGTTTTCCCCGTCGAAGAGAATCCGACCTGATGCGATGCGGTCGAGACCGGCCATGAGCTTGATAAGAGACGTTTTACCGGCCCCGGTTGCCCCCAGAAGAACGTTGAACCGGCCCGCTTCAAGTCTAAGGCTCGTCGGTTTGATATGGGTGACGCTGCCGACGCGCTTGGTCACTTCTTGTAGTTCGATCATCTCGCGCCTCCCCTCGCGTTCCCCGCCGCGACAGGGCCGCCGCACATGCGGCGACCCCTTCTTTTCAGCCGCTTACTGGCTCTGCCAGCGGGCGACGAGTTCGTCGTAATTCACCGTCTGGCCCTGGGGCTTCTCATTGTCGAGCTTGGCCTTGGGCGAACCGGGTTGTGACAGCCAGAACTCCGCCCCCTTCTCCTCATTGAGGCGAGGACCGCAGCCGCCGTAGACATTGGCGCCTTCATCGGCCGCCTGCATCCGAGCCATGGTGATGTCCATCTCCTCGGCAAGGCGGTCCATGGCTTCCTGGGGGCTAAAGGCGCCCGAGTTCACGTCACCGATTTGCTGCCACCAGATCTGGGCGAGCTTTGGATAGTCCGGCACGTTGATGCCCGTGGGCGACCAGGCCACCCGGTCGGGGCTCCGATAAAACTCGACCAAGCCGCCGAGTTTTGGTGCCCGTTCTGTGAAGCTCTCGTGGTTGACCGAACTGTCACGGATGAAGGTGAGGCCCACATGGGATTTCTTCACGTCGACGGTCTTCGAGGTCACGAATTGAGCGTAGAGCCAAGCGGCCTGGGCGCGATCGGACGGGGTCGACTTGAGGAAAGTCCATGACCCCACGTCTTGGTACCCGACCTTCTGACCTTCGGTCCAATAGGGTCCGTGGGGGCTCGGCGCCATCCGCCAAAGGGGTGTGCCGTCTCCGTCGACCGTGTTGTTGCCTTCGGCTTGGGGCTTGACCATGTCGGCGGTGAAGGCGGTGTACCAGAAGATCTGCTGGGCCACGTTGCCTTGGCTCAAAGCGGGGAGTGACTGATAGAAATCATAGCTCGCCGCGTCGGGCGGGGCGTAGTTGCGAAGCCACTCGTCCCATTTCCGAATGGCGTATACCGCTGCCGGTCCATTGGCCGCCCCACCCCGTGAGACGCTAGCGCCCACCGGATTGCACGTGCCAGGCTCCATCCGGATGCCCCATTCATCGACCGGGATGCCATTGGGCTCGCCCACATCGCCCGCCCCGGCCATCGACAGCCAAGCATCCGTCATGCGCCAACCCAGGTCGGGCGCCCGTTTACCGTAATCCATATGGCCGAAAATACGTGTCCCCTCGATTTCCTGGACATCGTTGGTGAAGAATTCGGCGATATCTTCGTAGGCCGACCAATTCACCGGAACGCCGAGGTCGTACCCGTATTTGTCTTTGAACTGGGCCTGGTATTCCGCGTTGTCGAACCAGTCTTTTCGGAACCAGTAGAGATTGGCGAATTGCTGATCCGGCAATTGATAGAGATTGCCATCGGGACCGGTTGTAAATTGGATCCCCATGAAGTCGGCGAGGTCGAGGGTTGGCGAGGTTGTCGCGCTCCACTCTCCTCCCATTTGTTCCGTTAGATTATAGGCCAATTGCAGACGCGAATGGGTACCAATGAGGTCGCTGTCATTGACGTAGCCGTCATACAAATTGCGACCGGTTTGCATCTGCGTTTGCACCGCTTGCACCACTTCGCCTTCGCCAAGGATCTGGTGGTTCACCTTGATGCCCGTGACTTCCTCAAACGCCCTTGTCAGCACTTCGGCTTCATAGGAATGGGTTGGGATCCCTTCCGACAAGACGTTGATTTCCATACCGGAAAACGGTTCAGCCGCTTGGATGAACCATTGCATCTCGGCCATTTGTTCGTCTTTGGATAGCGTCGAGGGTTGGAATTCCTCGTCGATCCAACGCTGGGCTGCGGCTTCATCGGCAAATGACGCACCCGAGCTGGCAATGACGGCAGACGCCGCCACTGCGGAAAGCAGATATCTCCGCATGTGTTTCCTCCCTAATTTGCCCGGCGAGGGCCGGACGTCTGAACTGTGGTCTTGGCTGCTGCCGATTGTCAAACTAAAAAATTAGTAAAAGCAACGAGCGGCACAACTGCCAATTAGAAATCGCTGATTTCAATAAATGGAAAGTCCGTTGAGACGGTCAGTCCGAAGGCTGTGGAAAAGACCTTCATTCCTTCGATAATTCATACACTAACGTCAAAAATGCCGCGGACGAACGCGACTGCACCGAAAGGCAAAATTGCCGAGGAACTTGTCGGCATCTATTTCTCTTGCTCCGCGGCCATTGGCCGCGAAGGCGATCCCATTCATGGCTTAGGAATTGGAATAAGAGCCGAAGGATCCCAATGGAGAGCTATTGGAACGCCTTCGACGAGGTCAGGCAGGTCGGTGTCTTTCACCGTCGCCCGGAACCGATCTCCGCCAGCTTCGACGATCAGGGTGGATACCGGACCAGAATAAACCCGTTGAATGAGGATGGCCTCGAACCCGTCGGCCTCAGGCCCGGGCGCCGGGCCGATCTCGATACTCTCCGGGCGGAGGGCAAAGGCAGCGGCCCCTTCGGAGCCCGGCGGAAGACGGGCGAAGCCACCTCCGGGCAGACGGAGCTTGCCCGCTTCGATCTCTGCGTCGAATATATTCGCCTCCCCGAGAAACGACGCCACAAAAACCGAGCCGGGGCGGCCATAGACCTCGCGCGGCGGCCCGGCCTGGACCAATGCCCCGTCCCGAAGAATGCCGATCCGGTCGGACAGGGTCAGCGCTTCGTCTTGGTCATGGGTGACAAAAATCGTTGTGATCCCGATCTCGCGCTGAATGCGTTTCAATTCGATCTGCATGTCGAGGCGGAGAGATTTGTCGAGGGCGGAGAGCGGTTCGTCGAGGAGAAGGACGCGGGGGTTTGTCACGAAGGCGCGGGCCAGGGCGACGCGCTGCCTTTGCCCGCCCGAAAGCTCATGGGGCCGGCGCTGGCCGAGGTTTTCGAGTTGGACAAGCTCAAGGGCTTCGCCGATCCGGCGGGCTTCCTCTGCCCGGCCAACCTTGCGCACCCTCAGCCCGAAGCCCACATTGTCGGCCACCGACATATTGGGAAAGAGAGCGTAGCTCTGAAACATCATCCCGATGTCACGCCGCTCTACCGGCAAACGCTCGACAGAGACGCCGCCAATGCGGATGCGGCCACTTTCGGGGGCGATGAACCCGGCGATGGCGCGGAGGAGCGTTGTCTTGCCGCTGCCCGACGGGCCGAGAAGGCCGAAGAACTCGCCATCGGCGAAGTCCAGCGACACATCGTCCAGAGCGCGGGTCGCGCCGTAGATCTTCGTCAGGTTTTCAACCGTGACCTCCGCCATCACCGGCCTCCGCCGAAATTGGAAAACCGTGCGGCGACGAGCATGACGCCCATGGAAAACACTATAATGATTGTGGAAATCGCGTTGATCTCGGGCGTGAAGCCTTTCCGGATCGAGGTGTAGATCAAGACTGGCAGGGTCGTGTCGCCCGGTTCGGCGAGAAAGTAGGACACAACGAATTGGTCGAAACTGATGGCGAACGCAAAGAGCGCCCCGGCGATGACACCAGGGAGGATCCAAGGAAGCGTGACACGGCGGGTGACCGTCCAGGGCCCAGCGCCGAGAACCCGGGCAGCATCCTCAAGGAGCGGATCGAAGCTCGCGAGCCGGGCGGTTACGACGACGATCACGTATGGCAGCGCCAAGGCCACATGGCCAATGATGATCGACGGCGTCCCGCGTCCGAGGCCAATGCCGAAGAAAAAGATCAGCATGGCCGTCCCGGTGATCAGCCAGGGGATGGCGATTGGTGGAAAGAGGAGGACTTGGAGCACCGCCTTGCCGCGAAACTCGTGTCGAAACAGCGCAATCGAAGCCGCAGTGCCGAGCAAGGTGGCGATAAGGGTCGTCAGAAGAGCGATTAGAACCGAACGGAGTGCCGCGCTTTGAATGTTGGAATTGTCGGCGAGGGCCCGGTACCAGTCGAGCGAGAACTCGAAAGGCAATTGATAATACTGCGAGGCGTTAAACGACATAAGCGCCATGATGAGGATCGGCGCGTAGAGGAAAAAGAGCACGAGCCCCAGCCAGGCCTTACCGAGCCGAGCGAGCCAAGGCGCGCTCATGTGGCAGCCCTCCGAAGCGCGGGGCTTGCAAGGGCGAGGATAAAGAGGACGACAGCTAAGAGAATGAAGGACAGCGCCGCGCCCAAAGGCCAATTGAAGACGGCGACGAATTGGTCCTCGATGACCGTTCCATAATACGTGCCGAACCGGCCGCCGAGGATCCTCGGCTCCATGAAAGACCCCACCACAGGGACGAAAATCAGAACCGCGCCCGCGACAATGCCCGGAAGTGCCAGGGGCAGGACGAGCCGACGAAGGATCGTGGCGCGGCTTGCCCCGAGGGAGCGTGCGGCGTCAATGAGGTCGTCATCGATGGCTTGAACGGCGAGATAGGAGGTGAGGATCACGTAAGGGAGGTAACTATGGACGAGGCCGATCACGACGGCGGTGGGCGTGAACATGAGCGAGAGTTGCACGTCGAAGGGAAGGAGCGCATCGAGCGCGGCGTCGAGCACGCCGTTGCCCCGAAGAACGATGGCCCATGAGAAAATCCGCACCAGCGAGTTTGACCAAAAGGGCAAAATGATCAGCAAAAACAGCGCTTCCCGCGACCGGCCGCGGATGGTTTTCGCCAGCACGTAGGCACAGGGAAAGCCGATGAGAACGCACCAGAACGTCACCCAGAACCCGAGCTTGAGGCTCTTCCAAAGGAGGCGGGCATAGGTATCTGTCTCGAAGAAGGCCCGGTAGTTTTCCAGCGTGAAGAACCAGTCGGCCCCGCGAAAGGGCGCCTCGGACAAGAGGCTGAAATAGAACATGGCCGAAAGCGGTAGGAACACCGCCACGGCCAACCAGAGATACGCCGGTGAGAGAAAGAGGGCGGCCTCAGCCCGGCCAGATCGCATGCGCCGCCCTCCCCGGCCCTATTGCTGGGCCTTCAGGTCTTGCCAGAGCTTCAGATAGGTCTCGCGCTGTTCGTCCGTCACCGGCTCTTGGAATTGAACCCGTGCCGCGACCTCGGGGTCCCCAAGGACGGCCTTATTGAACGCGTCGTCTGGCAGCGCATTGGCCGCCACCGTGTTGGCCGAGGCCGGAGCGCCCTCCGGGTCCCAGCGCGTGTAGAAGTCCGGGTCGATCATCCAATTGATAAAGGCGTGGGCCGTTTCGGCATTTTCCGAGGCGGCGGGGACGGCCAAAGTATCAAGCCAACCAATGGCCCCTTCCTCGGGAACGACGAACTCCACCGGAAGGCCGCTGGCCTGCGACCGGGCTGCGGAGCCTGACCAGAACGTCGCAGCGTCTAACTCGCCGGCGGCCATGAACTGGTTCCAGTCGTTTTCCGAACTCCAAAACGTCCGGAGTTGGGGCATGAGCGCGCTTAGCTTTTCCTCGACCGCGGCGAGATCTTCGATTGCGTTGATGTTCTGACCTGTGGCCAGGGCACCGATCTGGACCGCTTCGAGCGCATCGTCCCGGATCGAGATCCGGCCCTTATAGGCCTCGTCCCAAAGGATGTTCATGCTGGCGGGCGCCTCGCCGAACGTGCCGGTATTGACCGCAAAGGACGTCAGCCCCCAGGTCCAAGGGACGCCGTAAATGTTGCCGCCATCATTGATCGCAGCATTGGCCACGAAATCCGGGGCGACATCGGCGAGGTTTTCCACTTGGGCAGCATCGATCGGGGCCACGAGCCCTTCTTCGAGGGCCTCGGGCATGAAGGCGACGTTGATCAGCACCACGTCATAGGCGCCGGGGTCGGTGCGGAGCTTGGTGAGCATCTCCTGTTCGGAATTGAAGTAGTCGTGGACCACTTTAAAGCCGGTCTCCTCGGCAAAGGCGTCAACGGCCCATTCAAGATCGGTGCCGTAGCCTTGCCAGTTGAGTACGCGGATCTCGTCGGCCGAGGCGGCGGCGGCAGTGAGGGCAAAAAGTGCGGTGACAATGGGTGTTTTCATGGGGTCCTCCTGATGGCTCCTGGGTTCAGGTGAATTCTGTTGTTTTGAGATGGGCATCTATGGCGGCGCGGCTTGGTGCGGTGGCGGGCCCTTCTTGGGTGATGGCAAGGGCGGCGGCGAGATTGGCGTAGCGGGCCGCTTCGGTGGGCGATGCCCCTTCAGCGAGGCGCGCCGCAAAGGCACCAAGATGGGCGTCGCCCGCGCCATTTGTGTCGACGGGAGTGACTTTGTGGGGCGAGATAGGTGTTATCTCGCCCCCCGCGGCGAGCACGGCACCCTCCGCCCCGAGCCGGACCAGCGCGCCGCCGTCCTTAGGGCGATCTTTGGCAAGCGCGGCTGCCTGGTCCTCCGGGTCGACCAGGCCCGTGAGGCTCTCGGCTTCGGCGCGATTGGCAGAGATCCAATGGGCCTTCCGAAGTGCGAGCTCGCGAAGATCATCGTGCACCCAAGCCACCGCGGGGCTCGGATCGAATATGATCTTCGGAAGATCACCCCGGGCGAGCCAATCGACCAAGGCGGCCCGGAGCCCTTCATAGTAGAGCGAGTATCCCGAAAGGAGCGCCCAATCGAAGTGGCTTCGGGTGATCGCAGAGTAGTCCGAAGGAGGGCGTCGCCCTTCGGCCCCTTCCTTCGCCACGAAAGTCCGTTCGCCCGACGGCTCAATCAGGACAACACAGGTCCCCTGATCGTCGTCGAGACGGGGTGTGTCGACAGTGTCAATTCCTTCGGCGGCGAGGGCAGTTTCGACGAGGCTCGCGAAGGGTCCCTGCCCGAGCCCGCCGCCGTAAGCGATGTTTGCCCCCAAACGTTTGGCGGCCACGAGCGCGTTGAAGCCACCGCCAGGGCTCATCGCGAAATCGGTGACCTTGGCTTCGCCTCCTGAGGGTGGGATTGCCGCGACCCGGTAGACAAGATCGACGACCGCCCCTTGGACTTGTACGATGCGGCCACTCATGGGCCGACCTCCAGGGTCACCGGGCGAAGGGCGAGAAGATCGCGCGCGAGGCGTTCGACAGGAAGGTCGTTTGCGGCTCGGAGCTGGGCGATCTTCGCCGCTGGGAGCGCGGCCATCCCGCCCCGCGCCCCGGCCATCGCACAGGCAATGGCACCGATCGTATCGGTATCGTCGCCCCCATTGGCGGCCGCGATTGCGATATCCCAGGGGTCATCGAGAAGGGCGAGGAGGCCGAAGGCGGCGGGGACGGCTTCGTGGGTGGCAACCGAGGTGCCGATAAGAGAAAGTAGAGCGGCGGCGGACTGTGCCCTATTGGCGTAAGCAATGGCGGCTTCGATGCGCTCGGCCATATCCCGTGCTCCGACGAGCGCCCCGCGATTTTGACCAAGCCGCGAGGCCACAAGAGCGTCGTCCATCGCTTTGTCTTGGCCCGCGCCGTCAAGAAAGGCGGCGATCGCCCCACATACGGCGGCGGCGCCTGCGATGGCCTCACCGGTATGGTGGGTGACAAACGAGGCCCCTTCGACGAGATCGACCAAGCGCTTGGCATCGCCTGGCGGCGCCATCAAACCCAACGGCGCGATCCGCATGGCGGCCCCGTTGGTCGTTCCGGTCTTGCCGGTCTGGCTCGGATCGGCACCGGCCGCGACCGCTTCTAGGGCGGCTTTGCTTGACGGGCCAAGAAGATCGCGCAGTCCCCTGCGGGCGACGTCCGCCTCCCAAGCGAGAAGGTCGGCCACCCACTTTCCCAGATCAATCTGCCCGTTGTCGGCAATCATGCGCTCGGCCATTAGGAAGGCCTGCTCTGTATCATCTGTGACCTTGGCGGCCGTTAAACCATGGGAAACCGGATGGTCGTAGTAAGGCGCCGTAAAATCCTCGACCCGGTCGTAACGGGCGGCAATTTCGGACGGTGTGAGGGTCTGGGTCGGCATCCCCATGGCGTCGCCAAGTGCCAGGCCCAGGAGGCAGGCTTCCGCGCGTTGGACCAATTGATCCGATGGCGCGGGAGCAACGAGCGGACGCGCCCTATCCATGGGGGCCTGACGCAATGAAGCGCGTAATGCGTATGTGGTGGCAGCGGACACGATCTGATTTGATCATGGCATTCTCGGGCAAGGTCAATGCGGATTAAGGGCGCGGTTTTCCAGGGAATTCGGCCAGGATTGGGTTGCAGCTCTGCCCGCCGCAATGCCGCTGGAAAGCACTGTCCAGTCAGCGACGTCGCAATGTGTCAATTTTACTTGACAGTGAGGCAAAATGACGATGGACTTTTTCGCCATGGGGGGACAAGACACACGCCTGAGCGCGCGCCTCAGAGCCTTAGAATTGGCGATGTTGCGGGCATTTAACGGAAATCACCGCGCCCGCGGCCCGCTTTGGGCTGGGCTAGAAACGACCTGACCCGCCCGAATGCACGCCGCTAAAACCCATGCCACACCGGTGCCGACCCAATGGGTGGGCCCGATCAAGATCACAGGCGACATCGTCGATGACGCCATCAGCGTCCCGATGGCCACCTATGAGAGCCCGCTTTGGCCCTCCACGGGACGCGGTGCACGGGTGTCGCGGAAAACCGACGGGATCCGCTGTTCGGTCGTCGATGAACGGATGACACGGTCGGTCATCCTCCGTGCGCGCGACGGTGCGGCCGCCCTCGACGCTTGGACCCGGATTTCGGCTCGCCAAGAGGAAATGGCCGCCGTGGTGGCCACGACGAGCCGGTTTGCGCGCCTCATTGGGCTGAACCGCCAGATCGTCGGCAATCTTTTGTATATCCGCATCGAATGCGCCACCGGTGACGCATCGGGCCACAACATGGTCACCGGGGCGGCGGATGTGCTGCTCGACTGGCTGCTGACAGAATATCCTGAGCTTGACTACGCAAGCATCTCTGGGAATTTCTGCACCGACAAGAAAGTCAGCGCAGTCAATTCGCTTCTCGGGCGCGGGAAATACGTGGTCGCCGATATCGAGATTTCGCGGGACCTTTGCGACAGCCTGCTGCGCACCACGCCTGAAAAGATGGTGCAGCTTAACACCGAGAAAAACCTCATTGGCGGTACGGTGGCCGGAAGCCTCCGGTCGGCCAACGCCCATTTCGCCAATATGCTCTTGGGATTCTATCTGGCCACCGGCCAAGACGCGGCAAACATCATCGAAGGCTCTCAGGGGATCGTCCACTGCGAAGCCCGGGAGAATTCACTCTATTTTTCGACGACGCTTCCAAATCTCATCGTCGGCTCCGTGGGCAATGGCAAGAACAACCCCCAGGTCGAAGAGCATCTCGAAGCCTTGGGCTGCCGGGAAGAGCGCGCGCCCGGCGAGAATGGCCGCCGTTTGGCAGTGATTTGTGCCGCTACTGTCCTTTGCGGCGAGCTCTCGCTTTTGGCCGCCCAGACCAATCCAGGCGAGCTGATGCGAACCCATTTCAAAATGGAGCGGGTGTGAACCGCGGCGGCGCGACGCGTGGACAATCCCCGTGGCCGGGGGTTGGGTCAGCCGAAAGAACGCCGAGGCCAAACCAGGACCGCCTATGAAGATCGGGATCGACCACCTCAGGTTTTACACACCGCAGCAATACCTAGACCTGTCGGTTCTGGCCGACCGGAACGGTGTTGATCCCGAAAAGTTCTCCCGGGGCATCGGGCAAGAGAAGATCGGCATTCCAGCCCATGACGAAGACATCGTCACCATGGCCGCCGAAGCAGCCCGGCCGATTATCGAGGCGGCCGGGACGGACGGGATCGACACTCTGTTATTTGCCACCGAGACCGGCATCGACCAGTCAAAATCGGCCGGTCTCTACGTCCATCGGCTGCTGGGTCTTCCGCCCCACTGCCGAAATGTGGAGCTAAAGCAGGCCTGCTATTCGGCCACGGCTGCGTTGCAAATGGCTTGCGGCTATGTCGCGCGAAAACCCGACCGGCGGGTGTTGATCATCGCGTCAGACGTGTCGCGCTACGACCTCGACAGCCCCGCAGAGGCGACCCAAGGTTCGGGTGCGGTGGCAATGCTCGTGGCCAAGGATCCGGCCATTCTCGAAATCGACGCTGTGTCGGGCTGTTTCAGCGAAGACATTATGGATTTCTGGCGGCCAAATTATCGTAAAACTCCCTTGGTCGATGGGAAATATTCGACGATCAAATACCTCCATGCGTTGGCCAGCGCCTGGCAGGATTACGCGGCCAACGGCGGGCGAGACTTCGGCGATCTGCAACAATTCTGCTATCATCTGCCGTTTTCGCGCATGGGTGCGAAGGCGCATAAGCACCTATCAGCACTCAACAAAACGCCACTTGATCTGGAGAAGATCGAACCCGGCATGGCCTATGGCCGCCAAGTGGGCAATTGCTACGCGGCTGCTCTTTATCTCAGCCTGATTTCGGCGCTCGAGACCTATGAGGGTGATCTTTCGGACCAACCGATCGGGCTTTTTTCCTATGGTTCGGGTGCGGTGGCCGAGTTCTTCTCGGGTGTGGTCCAAGGGGGCTACAAAGACCGGCTGGCCGCAGGAGAGAACGCCGCGCTTTTGGCCGGACGCGCGGCGCTTAGCTATGACGAATATCGCCGCTATTGGGACGCGCCCGACCCACAAGACGGGAGCGAAGTGGTTATCCCCGAAACAGCCCGCGGCCAATACAGGCTCGCCCGGATCCATGAGCACAAGCGTCACTACGAACGTACCTGAACGGGACAGTCTCGCCCGGGCGCCGGGCAAGATTATCCTCTCGGGCGAGCATTCGGTCGTCTACGGCGCGCCTGCTTTGGCGGTGGCGGTCGAGCATCACACCGAGGTCTGGTTTACACCGATGCACCGGGCGGCGGGCCTTCGGACCGCGTTTGAAAACCTCTCCGCAGGCGCGACCTATCCTTTGGACATGCTCCGGAGTTTCAAAACCGGGCTCGACCGTCGTTTTGACGCGTTCGTTCGCGGCGATTTGCCAGTGCGGGAAGTCCTCCAGCGACCCGACGATCTGGCTGTCTATACGATGGCCTCGCTCCACCAATTCCTGCCGATGCCGGGTGTCACCTCGACCCGTCGGCTGCCCACGCCTGGGAAGCTATCGAGCCGGTCAGATCTTCCCTTGGGCGCAGGGATGGGCTCTTCGGCGTCGGTGATTGCGGCGACGTCGGTGTTGTATGAAGCGCTGATGGCACTGCCGCAAACGCCCGAAGAGCGCTTTGAACGGGTTCGGTTTTGCGAGCGGCTGCAGCACGGCCGGGGGTCGGCCATTGATGCGGCGGCGGTGGTCTATGGCGGGCTCATTCGCGTGGATGATGGCGAGCTCTCCCATCCCAAACTGGCCGAGAGCCACGGACTCGCCGACGGCCAAGGCTGGTATTGGGTCCTCCACGGGATCCCTGCCTCGCCCACCGGGGAATGTGTGGCCGCTGTGCGCGAGGGTTTCGGCTCCGACAAAGCACTTTGGGACGCATTCGCCGCCACCACACAGGCCCTCCAGGACAGTCTCGATGGCGACACGGATCCCACCGATGCGATCCGAAAAAACCACAGCCTTCTCAACAAGATCGGGGTCGTTCCGGAAGATGCGGCGCGGTTTATCGAGGCGGTCGAGGCCGCGGGCGGGGCCGCAAAAGTCTCCGGTGCCGGGGCAGTTCGGGGCGACAAAGCAGGGGTGATTCTCGTTCACATGGACGACCCGCAGGCGATGGAAACGCTGATGGCCTCCTATCCCGACAGGCGTTGGGAGCGGTTGCGCCTTTCTGGCAGCGGCGCCCATCTTCGGCGCCGGGCCAACGAGCCGGCGGCGTGACAAAGACCGGGCCGGTCACTGTCTCGGCCCCCGGATCAGCCATGGTCATCGGTGAACATGCGGTCGTTTACGGACATCCGGCCATTGTGGCAGCGGTGGACTCGCGGGTTCGAGTGACAGCGGAGCCCCGGAACGACGGCATCGTTCAGATTACCTCGGACATTGCACCACCTCTCAGCTGCGACGTAGTCGCCTTGCCCGGCGATGGGCCCTACCGGTTTTTAACGGGGGCGATAACAACGCTCGGCGAGGCAATGGCTAGAGGTGTGACACTGAACGTTAAATCCGACATTGATCCGACCCTCGGGCTCGGCTCGTCGGCGGCGGTCACCGCAGCGGGTCTTGCCGCCCTCCGCCATCTTGCGGGTCTTGGTATGGAGGCCGAAAATCTCCATCGGGAGGGGCTGGCCCTCATCCAAGCGATCCAAGGGCGGGGCAGCGGGGCGGATTTGGCGGCAAGCATTGCAGGCGGGTTTTTGGCTTACTTGCCTGGCGCGATACCGTCTGAGATGCGCCTGCTGCCGGCCCCGCCGACCCTTTCCTTGGCCTATGCCGGCTACAAGACGCCAACCGGCGAGGTTTTGGACCGGGTTGCGAAATCGACCGAAGGGCGCGAAGCGGAAGTCGAGGCGATATATAGTGAGATGGGCGAAATTGCGGGCACCGGGATCGATGCAGCGGAAGCAAGTGATTGGACGGGGCTCGGGCACGCCATGGAGCGCTATCAGGAGCTCATGGTAAGACTTGGCGTCTCTGACCCAACGCTCGACCGCCTTGTTGCAGAGGCCCGCGGGGCGCCGGGCATTCTCGGAGCCAAAATCTCGGGCTCGGGGCTCGGCGATTGCGCGATTGCTTTGGGTGCCGTGCCGCCCGGTTACCGCGCCGTGGCGCTCGCAACCGAAGGGGTGCGGATCGATGGCTGATCCGCTGGCGGAGATGTTTGCGGGGCTCTTACCGGAGCGTCTCCCCGAACCGGTGGCGGCAGAGGCCTATGCACCCAGCAATATTGCCCTTTCGAAATATTGGGGGAAGCGCGACCCGGTGCTGAACCTGCCGCTGAATTCGTCCCTTTCGATTTCGCTTGGAACTTGGGGCACGACGACGCAGATCGGCCCATCGGAGCAGGACCGGTTCGCATTCAACGGCGAGGCAATGGATCTCGACGCGCCGCTTGCAGCTCGGGCCTTTCGTTTTGTCGATCTGTTCCGGCAGGGCCAAGGCCCGGCGCTGGCGATCGACACAAAAAACACAATACCCACGGCGGCGGGACTGGCTTCGTCGGCATCGGGCTTTGCTGCATTGACCCTCGCTCTTGACCAGACCTTTGGCCTTGGGCTCGACCGAGGCGCCCTCAGCCGGATGGCACGGGTCGGGTCGGGCTCGGCGGCGCGTTCGCTTTGGGACGGGTTTGTCCGTTGGGACCGGGGCGAAAAGGCCGATGGGTCGGACAGTGTTGCGCGCCGACTTGGTCTCGACTGGCCAGAGTTCCGCATCGCAATCGTGGCGGTCGATACCGGTCCGAAGGAGCAATCTTCGCGGGACGGGATGGGTCATACGGCGGCCACAAGCCCCCTCTTCCCACCCTGGCCCGACCGGGCCGAGGCCGATTGCGCGGCGGTGGAGGCCGCGATCTTGGCCAAGGATTTCGAACGTTTAGGGGAAGTGGCGGAAGCCAATGCGCTCGCGATGCATGCAACGATGCTCGCCGCCCGGCCGAGACTTTCCTATCTCAAACCGGCATCTTGGGCGGTGCTCGAACGGGTTTGGGCAGCGCGGAACGAGGGACGTACGATCTTTGCCACGATGGATGCGGGTGCGAATGTGAAGCTAATTTTCCTGGAAGACGAAGCGGAGGAGATGGCCGCCCGTTTCCCAGAAGCTCAGATCATTGCGCCTTTCGATCAGGCCCCTGCTCCGGAAACTCGTTCTCGACCACCAGCCTAAGATGGGGCTCGGGCGGGAGGCTCGCCCGCGCACGCCGCCGGTCCCAGATCACGTAAATCATCGCCCCCAAGAACAAGAGCGCCATTGCGTACCAGGTCAGAGCATAGGAGAGATGGGTGTTGCGGAAGGTGACGTTTGTGAGCCCACCGCGGGGCCACTCGTCGGCAGCACCCCCATGGTCGGCATCGACAAAATAGCCGCGCACATCCGCAATGCCGACTACCTCGCTCAAGGCATCGACATCGCGCGACACCCAGCGCTCAGCGGCCGGATCGTTTCGCTCCAAGAGCGTTCCACCGGGTTCGGTGACGCGTAAAAGCCCAGTGATCTTTTGGGGGCCTTGGGGTTCCGTCCAACCGCTGGACGCCAACCCCATGGGCACGAAGCCGCGATTGATCCAAAGCGTGTCATCGCCAGTTTCGAGCGGGGTCATCAACCAATGGCCAGGGCCAAGCTCGGTGACCGCTTTGACCCGTCTGGCAAGGTCGTGGCGAAATATGCCGTCAACGCTCACCCTCAGGTAAGCATGGGTCTCCGCACTGACGGGCCCTGTGGGGGCCGCGACTGCCTCACCGAACGCCCGAGCATCGACCGTTTCGATGAGGTCGGTTTTCCAAGCCAGGCGACGAACTTGCCAATTGCCCAGCCCGATAAGGGCGACAAAGACCGCGCCGGCAAGAAGGAGGATCAGCACGTCGATCCAAAGCGGGCGGCGGGGATCGTCGCCCTCGGTCACGGCAATTCGCGGACGCGTTCGATCAATTCGTGGTCGGGCATCATGTTTTCGTGGAGATGGAACATGACCCAGATCGAGCCCGCAAGGATGATGACCAGGATAATCGCCGTAAATATGAGCGAGAGCGCCTGCCAGCCTTCCTCCGCCTGAACGGTCACGTGGAGGAAGTAGTGGACGTGGACGATGATCTGGATTGCGCCGAGCCCAAAGATCACCGCAAGGGCAAGGCCGAGGCTCACATCCACCTCGCCGAGAACGATCCAGAAGGGTGGGACCGTCAACAAGACCGAAAGGATGAAGCCGATCACGTAGGTGCGGTAGGACCCATGGGCTTCGCCGTGGCCGTGGTCGTCATGGCCATGGTCGCTCATATCAGGACCCCCGCGAGATAAACGAACGAGAAAACGCCGATCCAAATGAGATCGAGGAAATGCCAGAAGAGGCTGAGGCAGAGGATCCGGCGTTTGTTTTCTGGCGTGATCCCATGGATCTGGATCTGGGACAAAAGGACGATGAGCCAGATAAGCCCGGTGGTCACATGGAGCCCGTGGGTGCCGACGAGAACGTAAAAGGACGACAAGAACGCGCTGGCCATGGGCGTCGCGCCGAGGTGCCAGAGATGGCTGAATTCCATGATCTCCATGGCCACAAAGCCCGCTCCGAAAAGGCCTGTGATGGTGAGCCAGGCCATCAGGCCCTTCTGACTGCCCGCCTGCATGTTCAACACCGCAAACCCATAGGTGATCGACGAAAACAAAAGAAGGAAGGTGGCGATCAGGATCTTTTCGATCTCGAAGAGATCGACCGGCGCGGGGCCCGCCGCGTAGTTTTGGCCGAGCACCGCATGGACCACGAAAAGCGTGCCGAAGAGGAGGCAATCGCTCATCAGATAGATCCAGAAGCCGAGGAAAGTGCCTGTATCGGCGTGGCCCTCCTCTTCGGGTTTGACGACGAACTCGTAAGTCCGGCCTGCTTCGGCCTGGCGGTTGGTAAAGTCACGCACGCCCGTGACGTTGGTGGTGGTGGCGCTCATTATTCAGCCGCCCTGGCCACGCCGCGGATCGCGGCCGCTTCGGTCTCGCGCACCTCATCGACTGGGACGTAATAATCCCTGTCGTAGTTGAAGGTGTGGGCGATGCCGTAGGCGAGTGCGGCCACAAAGCTCGCAAGCGCCAGCCACCAAATGTACCAGACCAGCGCAAAACCCATCACCGTCAGGAGCCCCGAGATCACCACGCCCGACGCGGTGTATTTCGGCATGTGGATGGGCGCGTAGCCATCACTCGGTTTGACATAACCGTTTGTTTTCATGTGGTGCCAGGCATCGAGCTCGTAGACCCGGGGCGTGAACGCAAAATTGTAATGGGGCGGCGGCGACGAGGTCGACCATTCGAGCGTGCGCCCGTTCCAAGGATCGCCGGTGGTGTCGCGGAGTTCCTCCCGCCGGTAGATCGAAACGCCGATTGAGACGAGAAAGGCCACGATGCCGACGGCAACAAAGAGCGCGCCGACCAAGGCGACGTTGAAGTAGATGGCATAGGCTGTGTCTTCGAATTGGCTGAGCCGTCGGGTCACACCCATGAGCCCCAAGACGTAAAGCGGCATGAAGGCGAGATAAAAGCCGATAAACCAGCACCAGAAGCTGACCTTGCCCCAGCCTTCGACCAACCGGAACCCAAAGGCTTTCGGGAACCAGTAAACCATCGCCGCGAAAAGTCCGAAGACCACACCGCCGATGATGGCATTATGGAAATGGGCGATGAGGAAGAGGGAGTTGTGGAGGACATAGTCGGCTGGCGGCACGGCCAAGAGCACCCCAGTCATTCCCCCAATGGTGAAAGTGACCATAAACCCAAGGGTCCAGAGCATGGGCACTGTGAACCGGATCCGGCCTTTGTACATCGTAAAGAGCCAGTTGAAGAGCTTTGCGCCCGTGGGGATCGATATCACCATCGTGGCGATGCCGAAAAACGAGTTTACGCTCGCCCCGGCCCCCATCGTGAAGAAATGGTGGAGCCAAACGATGTAAGCGAGCACCATGATCACGCAGGTGGCGTACACCATGGACGTGTAGCCAAAGAGCCGCTTGCCCGAAAACGTCGGCACGATCTCGGAATAGACACCAAAGAGCGGCAGAATGAGGATGTAGACCTCCGGGTGCCCCCAAATCCAGATGAGGTTCACATACATCATCGGATTGCCGCCGAGATCGGATGTGAAGAAATTGGTGCCGAGGTAGCGGTCGGCCGTCAAAAGCGCGAGGGTCGCCGACAGAACCGGGAAGGTCGCCACAATCAGGATATTGGCGCAGAAAGATGTCCAAGTGAAAATCGGGAGCCGCATCCAGGTCATGCCGGGTGCCCGCATTTTGACAACCGTCACCACCATGTTGATGCCCGACAGCGTCGTCCCGATACCCGCAATATTGAGCGCCCAAAGGTAGTAATCCATCCCCACCGAGGGGCTGAATTCCTTGCCCGAGAGAGGCGGATAGGCGAGCCAGCCCGTGGTGGAGAATTCGCCCACAAAGAGCGAGATCATCACCAGTATCGCGCCCGATGTCGTGAGCCAGAAGCTGAAATTATTGAGAAATGGGAACGAGACATCCCGCGCGCCGATCTGGAGCGGCATGACGTAATTCATCAGCCCCACCACCAGCGGCATCGCCACGAAAAAGATCATGATCGTGCCGTGGGCAGTAAAGATCTGGTCGTAATGGTGGCTGTCGAGATAACCCTCGCCGCCGGACGCCGCGAGCGCTTGTTGGATCCGCATGAGGATCGCGTCGGCAAAGCCCCGGACCAACATCACGATCCCGAGGATCATGTACATGATGCCGATCTTTTTGTGGTCGACCGAGGTGAACCATTCTTTCCAGAGATAGCCCCAGAGCCGGTAGTAGGTCAGCGCCGCCACAAGACCGCCGCCGCCCAACGCGACGACGACGAAGGTCGACATGATGACGGGGTCATAGTACGGGATCGCACTCCACGTGAGTTTGCCGAAGATCGGGTGAATGATCTCAACATAGTCGGAGCCGTGGGAAGCGGAAGGAGAGGCCATGGTCCGCGCCTCCTAATTCGCAACCGTGCGTGGGGCCGCACTGGATTGTTCGGGTGGCAATAGATCGGCAGCGGCCAGGATCTCTTCACCCCGGTCGCGGAGGTCGGGCCGCACCAAGGCCATGATGACCCAAGGATCATCGGCAGAGCAGATCCCGCGGAAGAGTTCGCGGTTATAAAGACCTTCGAGGCCTCCGCCGCCCAAAGCATCGACCATCATCATGTCATTCTGGCAAAGTTCATCTTCCCGGACGCACATGTTGAGGATCCGGTCCCAAAGATCGTCTTCGACCGCGCCGTAATAAGCCACCGGATTGTCCACGCTCGGCTGGGCTAGCTGGGCGTAGGCCGTGCGGTCAAACTCATCTTTTGCTGTACGGACCTCGGCCACCCAATCGGCGAAACCAACCTCGTCAAAGGCATGGACGTCAAAGCGCATATGGTTGAACCCAGCCCCGCTGTAATTGGCTGAAAACCCTTCATACGTCCCAAATTCGTTGAGGACGGCATTCAATTCGGTTTCCATCCCGGCCATGGCATAGATCATCCCCGACATCGCCGGGATGTAGAAGGAGTTCATCACCGTGTCAGAGGTGAGTTTCCATTCGACCGGGCGGTCAACGATCGTGGCGACTTCGTTGACCGTCGCGATATTGTATTCGGGGTAAATAAACACCCATTTCCAATCCATCGCGACGACCTGGACGGTCATCGGTTCGACATTGGGATCGATCGGTTGGGTTTCTGAAATGCGCCTAAGATCGTCATAAGGGTTGAGCCGGTGGGTCGCGACCCAGGTCAGCCCCGCGAGGCAGATGATAATCGCCAGGGGCACCGACCAGATGACGATTTCGAGGCTGATCGAGTGGTCCCAATCGGGCTCGTAGGTCGCGTCTTTGTTCGAGGCGCGGTAGCGGTAGGCAAAAAAGAGCGTCAGCAGGATCACCGGTACGACGACAATTAGCATCAACACCGTGGCATAGATGATGAGCTGACCCTGCTGGGTGGCCACGTCCCCCGACGGGTTCAGCACAACCAGGTTGCATCCCGAAAGGAGCGTCGTGAGCGCCATAAGAAAGATCAAACGAAGACGTTTCATACCTTAGACCACATCATTATTGCGGCGTTCGGCCCCGGGCCGCCTGCTCCGGTCGTCGAGATAGGGCAGGCGTCTCACCGGGCATGTATCTATTTACGATAACCTGTTACAAGGATGCTAAGACGCGCACGTCGTCGCAGCCAAACCACCTTCGCAGCTCAGGACCTCGCCACATTGACTGAGATCAATACCCACCAGACCCACCGGGTCACCATCGACGAGGTCGTCACCACCGTGATCATGGCGCGGGTCACGGACTTCTTCGGCTTCTTCGTCTATGCGATCGCGTCGGCCTTGGTCTTTCCGACGCTGTTTTTCCCCACATTCGATCCATTGACCGGCACGCTCCTGTCCTTTGCGTTGTTTTCATTGGCATTTCTGGCGCGGCCCTTTGCCAACGTGGCCAGCCGCGGGATCGCGCGCAAAATCGGGCGTGCGGCGACGATCACGCTCGCATTGATGATCCTAGGCACATCGACCGTCGCGATCGGGCTTTTACCGGGCTACGAGTCCATTGGGTGGTGGGCCCCAGCGATCTTGGCCGGTCTTCGGATCGCCCAAGGTTTGGGGCTCGGCGGCGCGTGGGATGGAATTACGCTGCAGCTGCAAAATGCCGCACCGCCAAATAGAAAAGGGCTCTATGCCATGGTGCCCCAACTCGGGGGGCCCATCGGCTTCACCGTGGCGATCGCGATGTTTTACGTGCTCACGGGGTTTTTGACGGCCGAAGAGTTTATCAATTACGGTTGGCGCTTCGCGTTTTTCGCGGTGCTTGCGGTGAACGTGGTGTCGCTCTTTGCCCGGCTCCGGCTTCTGACGGCGGATTTCGGTGCTTCTGAGACGACCGTCAAACAGGCGCCGTTGAAGGATCTTTTGCGGCGCCATTGGCGGCCAGTGGCCCTTTCGACCATGCTGCCTTTGGCAAGCTACGCGCTCTTTCACATGGTCACAGTGTTTCCACTGGGCTATTACCGGCTTTTCTCAGAACGGGCGATTTCTGACATTTTGCTCCTTCAGATGGGGGGAGGGGCCATCGCCGTCATGACCGTGATCCTTTCGGGCATTTTGGCGGACCGGTATGGTCGGCGCTGGATGCTCTGGGTATCGACGGGCTTGATCCCGATCCTTTGTCTCACAATCCAGTTCCTTGATACTGCACCTGCGGTTTTCATATTCTTTGGCTGCGCGGTTTTGGGCCTCTCCTACGGGCAGGCCAGCGCCATCGTGCCGAACCGGTTCCCGCCGGAATACCGCCAGTCCGGAACCGCCATATCGGTCAACCTCTCTTGGATCGTTGGCGCGGCCTTCGCGCCTTTGGTGGGGCTGAGCCTGACCGCCGAATTCGGCCTCGGCGCCTCTGCGGCCTATCTGATGTCCGGCGTGGTGGTCACGTCTGTGACGCTTCTTCTATTGCAAAGAAGCGGCGGCAGAGGGCGCTAACTAGCCGATATCGAGCGGGAAAAAGCCCAACGCCAACAGGCAGATCCCCGCCACAGCGCCAAAAAGCCAGGCCTGCCAGCGGGGACCTTCCGTTTTCCAGACCCTGCGGTAGCGATATCCTGCCAAAACGGCCAAAACAAAGATCGCGGTGGCGGCTGCGGGGCTCAAGGAGACATCGGCAAAGGACAGAAAGCTTTCCTCAACGGCGTTTCGTCGTCTAAGATCTTTGGCACGGCAACGCACCGTTACTCAAGCAGGGAGGGATCCAATGGCGCCAGCGTCATATCAGGGTCGAACACGCCAAGAGAAACCGCGGCCCAATACGGTCAGCCAATCGGCCGCGTCCAATCTCTCGACCACCACCGCCACCGTAAAACACATCGTCGACCGGAAAGGCACCGACGTCTTCTCGATCGGGCCGGACGACACGCTGTCGGATGCGGTCAAGATACTCCGGGACAAGCGGATCGGGGCCCTCGTGGTGACCGGGCCGGATGGTAGCCTTGCGGGTATCCTTTCGGAGCGCGATATCGTTCGGAAACTCGCCGAAACCCCGGGCCAAACCCTGCCCCAACGGGTGTCGGAGAATATGACCGAAAAGGTCGTGACCTGTGCGATGTCCGACCCGATCGTGTCAGTTCTGAAGAAGATGACCGAAGGGCGGTTCCGACACATGCCGGTCGTTGTGGACGGCAAGCTTTCGGGCATGCTGACCATCGGAGATGTGGTCAATTATCGGCTACATGAACTCGAACACGAAGCGCTGCAATTAAAGCAGATGGTGGTCGGCTAGGTCAGGAGCATCATCGGACCGGCAAAACACAGCCGGATCGGCGCCGATACTTCATTGGGCCGCACCAAATTGGGACAGTGTTTTGGAGGAAAGCCATGTCTCTTGCCTGGATCCGGACCCTACGGTCAGGTCTGTCATTTTGCATGATACTGACCGTGTCATTGGCTCACGGGGCGAATGGCGAGTTATACTCTGGCGACGCGCTATTCGAAGACGAGAAAACGGAGCTCTCTTGCAGCTACGACATCTCCGAAGGCGATGGCGGGCAATACGCTTTGGAAGTCGTGTCGATCGCGCGCCAAAAGCAGCCTTCAAAACTCCATACCGCGTGCTTTTTCATCGAACATGACATCGACGGACGCGTGTTGACGATCCCTCCAGAAGTGGTGATCTCGCTGGAATCCGGCTTGGATGACGGGAACGCGAACACGTTTGACCTGGTCGATTCCAAAAAGGGCGTCGTTTTCGGGCTGCCTCGGGATCGGCTCTTCGTCGAGAATTCCCGGCAGGGCATCGCGCTCATCATCGAAGAGGAGGCCGATGCGGACGCAATTGCCCGCTCTTTCGCTGCCGCTCCGGACGCGGTGTTTGAACTCGATACGTTAGAGATCGGCGAAAGCGAAATGCGAGGCGCGTTCTTTGTGACGCGCACCCGCTGAAGGTTACGATCGAGCCAGCACTAGCCGCCGAAATCGTCGAGCATGATGTCTTCCCGGTCCACGCCGAGGTCGAGCAACATGTTGATGACCGACTGGTTCATGATCGGCGGGCCGCACATGTAATATTCGCAATCCTCAGGCGCCGGGTGGTCCTTCAGGTACTCGTCGTAAAGGACGTTGTGGATGAAGCCGGTATAGCCTGACCAATCATCCTCGGGCATCGCGTCCGAAAGCGCCACGTGCCAGGTGAAATTGTCGAATTCGTCCGCCAGTTGGTCGAAATCTTCGACAAAGAACATCTCGCGTTTCGAACGGGCGCCGTACCAGAAGGTGATCTTCCGGTCGCGGTTCTCGAGCCGCTTCAGTTGGTCGAAGATATGGCTCCGCATGGGTGCCATACCCGCGCCACCGCCAACAAAGACCATTTCTTTCGCTGTTTCGCGGGCGAAGAACTCGCCAAACGGCCCGGAGATGGTGACTTTATCGCCGGGTTTGAGATTGAAGATGAAGGACGACATCTTGCCCGGCGGAATGCCCTCACTGCCGGGCGGCGGGGAGGCGACCCGGACGTTGAGCATGATCATCCCCTTCTCTTCGGGGTAGTTCGCCATGGAATAGGCGCGCTCAATCGGTTCGTCGACTTTCGATTCGTACTGCCAGAGATTGAACTTGTCCCAATCCTCCCGGTACTCCTCTTCGACGTCGAAATCGGTGTATTTGACGTGGTGGGCCGGGGCTTCGATCTGGATGTAGCCCCCGGCGCGGAAGTTGACGTCTTCCCCTTCCGGCAACCGCAGCACGAGCGCCTTGATAAAGGTCGCAACGTTCTCGTTCGATTCGACCGTGCATTCCCACTTTTTGACGCCGAAGACCTCTTCGGGGACCTCAATCTTCATGTCCTGCTTGACGGCCACTTGGCACGAGAGCCGGTCACCACCTTGGGCCTCGCGTTTGGTGATGTGGCCTTCCTCGGTGGGGAGGATCGAGCCGCCGCCTTCGTGGATCTTGACGCGGCATTGGGCACAGGTGCCTCCACCGCCGCAGGCCGAGGGAACGAAGAGCTTCTGCTCTGCGAGCGTCTGCAAGAGCTTGCCGCCGGCGGGGACGGAAATCGTCTTCTCGCCGTTGATCTCAATGTTGACGTTGCCGGTCGATACAAGCCGCGACCGGGCCGCCATGATGATCGTCACCAATGCGAGGACGATCAGAGTGAAGAGGAAGATGCCAAGGCCAAGCGTTGCCATCGATCAATAACCCTCCGTTAGAGTTTCACGCCGCTGAACGACATGAAGGCCATGGCCATGAGGCCGGCCGTGATGAACGTGATCCCGAGGCCCTGGAGCCCATCCGGGATATCAGAATATTTCAGTTTCTCGCGCACCCCCGCCATCGCGGTGATCGCAAGGGCCCAGCCGAAGCCGGACGAGAGCCCGTAGGTCATGGATTCAGCGAAGTTATAATCGCGTTCCACCATGAAAAGCGAGCCGCCGAGGATGGCGCAATTCACCGTAATTAGGGGCAAGAACACCCCGAGCGCGTTGTAGAGCGGCGGGAAGTACTTATCGAGCACCATTTCGAGGATCTGCACTAACGCGGCGATAACCCCGATATAGGAAATCAGCCCAAGAAACGTAAGATCCACCTCTGGAAATCCGGCCCAAGCCAACGCGCCCGGTGCCAAGAGGTAGGTGAGGATGAGGTTGTTGGCCGGAACCGTGATCGCCTGGACGATCATAACCGAGATCCCGAGGCCGATGGCGGTGGCGATCTTTTTCGAGACGGCGATGAACGTACACATCCCCAGAAAGAACGACAGCGCGAGGTTCTCGACGAAGATCGCTTTTACGGCAAGGGCGATAAGCTCTTCCATCAATGCGCCTCGACCGCTTGGATCTTGTACTCGCGCTCTTCCACCTGTTCGGGCTTCCAAGCGCGGAATGCCCAGATGATGAGGCCAATGATGAAGAAGGCCGAGGGCGGCAGAAGGAGCATGCCGTTGGGCACGTACCAGCCGCCATTATTCACCGTCTCAAGGACTGTGAAACCAAAAAGGCTCCCTGCCCCGAAAAGCTCGCGGATGAAGCCGACCAGCATGAGGATCAAACCGTAACCAAGCCCGTTCCCCACCCCGTCGATGAAGCTCGCAAAGGGCGGGTTTTTCATCGCAAACGCTTCTGCGCGGCCCATCACGATACAATTCGTGATGATGAGGCCCACAAAGACCGAAAGCGTCTTTGAGATCTCAAAGGCGTAGGCTTTGAGGATCTGGTCCACCAGGATCACGAGCGAGGCGATAATCACCATTTGCACGATGATCCGGATCGAGCCTGGGATTTGATTCCGGATCATCGAGATGAACATCGAAGAGAACCCGGTCACGAAAATCACCGCGAGCGCCATCACAAAGGAAACCTGCAAGGACGACGTCACCGCAAGAGCCGAACAGATTCCAAGGACCTGAAGCGTGATCGGGTTGTTGTCGACCAGCGGATCGACCAGCATTTCCCTGCGCGTTTGGGCCATCAGATGCCTCCCGCTTGTAGGTTATCGAGGAAGGGTTCGTAGCCTTCTTCCCCCATCCAGAACCGCACCAGGCTATCGACACCCCGTGACGTCAATGTGGCGCCTGAAAGCCCGTCCACATGGTATTCTGCCCCCGCCGGGGGGGCTGTTCTTGCCACCGTAATCTGCAATTCGCCGTTCTCGTCGACGAGCTTTTTGCCGCGCCAGAGTGCTTTCCAGCGCGGATTATCGACTTCCGCGCCAAGGCCCGGCGTCTCAGCATGCTGGTAGAACTGAAGGCCAAAAATATCGTTGCCGTTTTCTTCGACCGCGATGAAGCCGTACAGCGTCGACCAAAGCCCGTAGCCGTGGATCGGCAAAATCACCTTATCGACCGCGCCAGCATCGTCGCGAAGAATGTAGATCGTGCGGTAAAGCGCCTGGCGCCCGATGGACGCTGGATCATCTACGAGGGCGCGGGAAAGCTCCGGATCATCGGCGGCGGCGATATCGTCAAAGGTGGCGGCGTCAAATGCGTCGGTGAAGTTCCCCGAGGAAAGCTCCAACACATGGGGCTCAAACGCCTGGAAGGCCTCAACCACGTCAACGCCCTGCTCGTAAAGCCCGGCGACTTGGAGAATATTGACTTGTTTGTCCTTCAGCCGGTTGACCTCTTGGATCGGGCGGAGCGAGACGGCTGCCGCCGACACGACCAACGAGGCCACCAGGCAAAGTGCGACGGCGATGAACACTGTCTTCGGGACGGAATCGGCCGGCAACGCCAAGAATCGGCGGAAAAATCCCGGTTCTTTTTCAGGCTGTTCTGGCATGGCGCCTCGCTCTGCGCTTTATGTTTGCCTGGACGACAAAGTAATCAATGAGTGGCGCAAAAACGTTACCGAAAAGGATTGCGAGCATCATGCCTTCGGGGAAGGCCGGATTGATGACCCGGATCATAACCACCATGAAGCCGATCAAAGCCCCGTAAATGTAGCGGCCGAGATTGGTGTGGGAGGCCGAGACAGGTTCCGTTACCATGAAGGCCAGGCCGAACGCATAGCCTCCGACGACCAGATGCCAGTACCAAGGCATGGCAAACATCGGATTGGTGTCTGAGCCTATGAGGTTCAAGAGGAGTGAAAAACCGATCATCCCACCAAGGCAGCCCACCACGAGACGCCAATTGGCGATGCGGGTGAAGAGGAGGAAACCAAGCCCCAGAAGTGCGGCGAGGGTCGACACTTCACCGATGGAGCCCTGCACATTGCCGAGGAAGTAATTCATCCAAGTCTCACCCTGGGCGGCCAGGGCTTGGTAGCCATCCGCGGCAGCGACGCCGAGGGCAGTCGCGCCAGAGAACCCGTCTACCGGGGTCCAAATCGTGTTGCCCGACATCTGGGCTGGATAGGCAAAATAGAGGAATGCCCGGCCGGTGAGCGCTGGGTTGAGAAAGTTTTTCCCTGTTCCGCCAAAGACTTCCTTGCCGATCACAACGCCAAAGGAGATCCCCAGCGCAACCTGCCAAAGGGGCGTCGAAGCGGGAAGGATCAACGCATAAAGCATCGATGTGACGAGGAAGCCCTCATTGACCTCGTGGCGCCGTACGGTGGCGAAAACCACCTCCCAGATCCCGCCGACCACCAGGGTCGTGATATAGATCGGAAGGAAATAGAGGGCGCCGTGGATGAGATTGGCGACCGGGTTGTTGGGATTGAAGCCGATCCCAGCGAATTCCATCAACCATGCGCGCCAGCCCTCTGCTCCATAAACGGCAATGGCGGTGTTGGTCTGGAGCCCGACATTCCAAAGTCCCACCAGGATGCAAGGCACCGTCGCGAGGACCACATATGTCATGATCCGCTTCATATCGACGTAAGAACGGGCATGGGGCGCGGCGGTGGTCACCGTCTTCGGTGTGTAGATAAAGCTCTCCACCATCTCATAGATGGGGAAATAACGCTCGTACTTGCCGCCTTTCTCAAAGTGCGGCTCGATAGAGTCAAAAAAGCTACGTAGACCCAAGAGCTAACCCTCTTTCTCGATCTTCGTCAGGCAGTCGCGCAACGCGAGGCCATACTCGTACTTGGCCGGGCACGCGAAACCCACGAGGCCCAAGTCCTCCTCGTCCAATTCCAGCGCGCCTAGGGCTTGAGCGCTATCGGTATCCATGACCAATAAAGCGCGCAAGAGTTGCGTCGGCAGATAATCTTGCGGCATCAGCGTCTCAAACGTGCCGATGGGAACCATCGCGCGCCGTCCACCATTGAGGTTGGATGTGAGCGGAAAGAGCTTATTCGACAGGGCCGAACCGAGGACCGGCTGGATGGCGAATTTGCTCGGCATGGGCCGAATCCAACCCATAGGTATTTGTTTTTTATCCTCTTCTATCACGGTGATTTGACGAGCGTATCGGCCGAGAAAGGCGCTCGGCCCCTCCCCGGCGGTGCCCGAGAGGACCGATCCTGAGATCATGCGAACCGGAACGCTGGCATCGATCTCGCCCTCAGTGAGATCGGCCATCGAGGCCCCCATCACCGTGCGGATAAGTCGCGGCCGTTTGACCAGCGGTCCGGCCAGCGCAACCACCCGTTCTGCATTGAGTTTTCCGGTCATCAAGAGGCGGCCGATAGCGATCACGTCTTGGTACCAAATCGTCCAGACCACCTCGTTCGAGGTCGGCGGATCGAGGAAATGGATATGGGTGCCCGGAAGACCGGCCGGATGGGGCCCCGAAAATGCAGCCGCCTCGACACCGTCGACGTTCCCACCAGGGATCTCAGCGCCTGCCGCATGGCAGAGATAGACCGTCCCGTCCGTGAGCTTTGTGAGGGCGGTGAGACCGGCCTCGAACGCCTCCCCCGCCTCGGCGATGATCGGAGAGGCATCGGGTGCCAAGGGCTCGGTATCCATCGCGGTGACGAAAATCGCTTTCGGCGTTGATCCGGGTTCGGGCACTTTCGAATAGGGTCGGGTGCGGAACGAAGTCCAAAGCCCGGACGCGGCCAGGCGCTCGCTCAGACCCTCCCTGGTCTCACCGTCACCCACATCCGAGAAGTCCACTGGCTCGGCTGCTCCGGCAAGAACTTGGATTTCCACCGAAATCAACGCGCGCCGATGGCCGCGATTGATCGCCTTGATCCTGCCATTGACCGGCGAGACGACTTTGGCCTCGGGGGTGTCTTTGTGGGAAAACAGCGGCGCACCTACGCCAACCGCATCGCCTTCCTCAATTTCCAGGCGCGGCTTCAACCCAATATAATCGCTTCCGACCGCGGCCACGGTACGGATCGGCGGGCCAGAGGTAATCTCCTGGCTGGGCGCGCCCTCTATGGGCAGATCAAGACCCCTACGTAGCTCGTATTGCTGCAAGCGGTTCTCTTCTTTTATCAAACGCCGACGAACGGCAGACGACCGGTACACGTTTGTGTACCGGACCGGTACTCCGTTGAGGTAAAAGTGCCCATACCGTATCGGCAAAATTGCCGGATTTTTGCTGCGAAAATTGTCGCACCTTCACGCAAATTGTAGAAATTCGAATTAGTTATTCATCAAACGACGGCGACGGAGGCGGGAAACAATGGTGCGTCTATGGATCTTGGTGGCTTTTGGGCTGCTCGCGGCCTGCGATGAGAGCCCCGCAACGTTGACGTTTGCCGGCGAAACCATGGGCACGACCTATAGCGTGGTCGCGGTCGACCCGTCAGGAGAACTTGACGCTGACACTGTACAAACCGCTATCGACGCCGCCCTGGCGGATGTGAACGGCAAAATGTCGAACTGGGATCCGAATTCGGAAGTGTCCCAGTTTAACGCCAGCGAAAGCACCGAGCCGATTGAAATATCGGCGGAATTTCTTGAAGTGATGGAAGTGGCGAACACCGTCCACACGGAAAGCGAAGGCCAGTTTGACGTCACACTCGGGCCCCTGATTGAGCTTTGGGGCTTTGGGACGCGAAATTCTGAAAGCCCCGTACCGCCGGACGGTGCCATCGCTGATGCGCTTGACCAGGTGGGCCAATTGAAGCTCCTCGATCTCACCGAGGCACCGGCGACCTTGGCCAAGTCGCGCGCCGACGCCACGGTGTTTCTCGCAGCCATCGCCAAGGGCTACGGCGCCGACCGGATTGGCGGGGCGCTCGCGGAATTCGGGATCGCCGATTACCTGGTCGAAATCGGCGGCGATCTCATCACGTCGGGGCTCAACCCCGAGGGCGAACCCTGGCGGATCGGCATTGAACGGCCCGATTCCAGCAGCCAGACCGTGGAAGAGACCATCGCCTTTTCCGGCCTCGGCATGGCCACGTCGGGCGATTACCGCAACTATTTCGAAGAAGATGGCGTGCGCTACTCACACATAATCGATGCTGAAACCGGTCGGCCGATCACCCACCTGACGGCCTCAGTTACCGTTCTTGCACCCACAGCCATGGAAGCCGACGCCTGGGCGACGGCCATGCTCGCCCTGGGAAAAGACCGGGCGTTGCCGATTTCAGAAAAACTTGATCTGCCTGTGTTCTTTATTGAACGGGATCCGAGCTTAGGTGACAATCAATTCGCCACGACTGCGAACGCCGCCTTCGAGGCACTGAAAGCAGCGGAATAATGCCCGCGCAACGATAAAAGGTAGCGATATGGCCACTTTCGTTTTCGCATTCGGTCTGCTCCTCCTGATCATGCTCGGGATGGCGTTGGGCGTTATTTTAATGGGTAAACGCATCAAAGGGAGCTGCGGCGGGCTCAATGCAATATCGGGGGCCGATCGGTGCGTGGTCTGCAATATAGAAGTGGATCCGAACACTCCCCTCCGCGACCGGCTAGAATGCCCCTCGGGCCGGAAGATCGTGATTCCAGACGACGCCACCTAAGGACCATTCTGGGTCCAAGGCCGCTCGAAGCGCCTCAAATTCGGGCGAGACCCTAGTTTGTTCCCCGCCCGGGCTGCGGCATATTGGTGGTTGGTCGGGGCCATCACTTAGTCTCGGGCCAGAGCAACCGGGGAACGATGATGGAAGTGGCGAGCGCAAAACCGCGGGTTGTGATCATTGGAGCAGGCTTCGGCGGCCTGTCGGCGGCGCGCGCGCTTTCAAAAGCGCCGGTCGACATACAGATCATCGACAAGCGCAACTACCACCTCTTCCAACCTCTTCTTTATCAGGTCGCCACGGCGGATCTCTCACCGGCCGACATTGCTTGGCCGATCCGGGCGATCTTCTCGAATCAGAAGAACGTGGGCGTCACCATGGCCCTGGTCGACGGTATCGACCTTGGGGCCCGACAGGTTCACTACGCCGGAACCTCCCTCGACTTCGACAAACTCATCATCGCCACGGGGACGGTGAATTCCTATTTCGGCCATGACGAATGGGAGGCCCATGCGCCGGGGCTGAAGCGTATCGTTGACGCCACGGAGGTGCGCCGGCGGGTGCTCTTGGCCTTTGAGCGGGCGGAACTCACCACTGACGCCGAGGCCCAACGGCGCCATCTCAATTTCGTTGTGGTCGGCGGCGGGCCAACGGGGGTTGAGATGGCCGGCGCTATTGCTGAATTGGCCCATGTATCGCTCGCCCGCGACTTTCGAAATGTGAGGCCCGCAGATGCGCGAATTGTCCTCATCGAAGCTGGAAGCCGCGTATTGGCAAGTTTTCCTAAGGACCTGTCGGACCGCGCTCGCCATGCGCTTGAAAAACTCGGCGTGGAAATCTGGCTAGATACGCCGGTCAAGGATATCAACCAAGACGGCGTCGAGACCCAAAGGGGCTTTCTCCCAAGCGACACGGTGATTTGGGGCGCCGGCGTGAAGGTGGCGAACCTTGAAAAGTGGCTCGGGGTCGAGACCGACCGGGGCGGGCGCGTGGATGTGAGCCTGGATCTTTCACTACCGGGTCACCCGGACGTCTTCGTGATCGGCGACGCGGCGCGGGTGCCCTGGCAAGGCGAGGAGCTCGTCCCTGGCATCGCCCCGGCGGCGAAACAGGAAGGCGACTATGTTGGCAAGCTCATCGCGGGCCAGATCGCCGGGAAACCCGCACCAGCCCCGTTCCGTTATCGCCACCTCGGCAATCTAGCCACCATCGGACGGAACGCAGCCGTGATCGACTTTGGCCGGATCAAGATACATGGTGCCCTCGCTTGGTGGCTATGGGGATTTGCCCATATCTATTTCCTGATCGGCATCCGGCGGCCTGTATTCGTGGCCCTGAGCTGGCTCTGGTCTTACCTTACCCATGCGAAAGGCGCGCGGCTGATTACGGGAGCGGGGCTGGTGCGGAACCAGCCCACCGGGGCACCGGCGCCGGTTGAGACGACGGAGCAAGACCTCAAAACCGGGACCGGCTGAACCGGCGGGATTTGCGTATTTTTGAAGAGATGACGGGATTGGCCGGACACGGGCAGTGTCTGGGTTGCGCTTTCGGTGAGGTGCCGGAGCACACACCGACCACTCGGGATCGCGGATTCGCGCTAGAGCCTGGTCAGGTGAATTGTTCGCGGATCAGCCGCTCTTCGAGACCGTGGCCCGGGTCAAACATCAGCCGGTGCTGGATCTGCGGCTCGCTTTCGACTTCGACCCAGCGCACATCGGCCATGGATTGACTGTCAGCATCGGCACGGACCGGGCGCTTCTCTGGCTCCAACACGTCGAAGCGGACTTTGGCGGCTTTGGGCAAAAGCGCCCCCCTCCAGCGCCGCGGTCGGAACGCCGCCATGGCCGTAAGAGCCAGGACATCGGCACCGATTGGCAAGATCGGACCGTGGGCGGAGTAATTATAGGCGGTTGACCCGGCGGGCGTGGCCACCAGGGCGCCGTCGCAGACCAATTCGTCGAGCCGGGTCTTGCCGTCGACCGAGATTTTCAGCCGGGCCGCCTGGGGACCAGCCCTGAGAAGCGAGACCTCGTTGATCGCCAGGGCCTCGCGTTCGGCCCCGTCGCCGTCTCCTGCACGCATGCGGAGCGGATTGATCACGGCTACCTCGGCCGAAGCCAGGCGTTCGCGCAGGCCCGTCGGCTCAAACTCGTTCATCAAGAAACCCACGGTCCCGCAATTCATGCCGTAAACCGGGAGGTCGCCGAGCCCTCGATCCGACAACGTTTCGAGCATAAATCCATCGCCCCCGAGGGCCACGAGCACGTTGGCCTCGCCAGGCACGGCATTGCCGTATCGCTCGGTGAGGGCGGCCAAGGCCTCCAATGCGACAGCGGTCTCACTGGCGCGAAACGCAATTTTCGGCGCGGCCACGGGCCCCTCCCCTCTTCCGCCCCTGGGGGCATCCGAGAGAGATGACCGGTCGGGCTCACCTTGGCAAGGCGCCATGCCGCGCCCCCTGCCCTGGGCAAGGCCGCCCCCATGGGCTATTTCATCGCGCGACCGCAACCATTGGAAGGTGAAGCCCATGAACGCGCCCCACCGAGACGCCGGTTTCTTCGGCGAAAGCCTCGCCCAGCGCGACCCCGAAATCGCCGCGGCCATGGGCCAGGAGCTTGGCCGCCAGCGGGACGAGATAGAGCTGATCGCCTCGGAAAACATCGCCTCGCGCGCGGTGATGGAGGCCCAGGGCTCGGTGATGACCAACAAATACGCCGAAGGCTATCCGGGCCGGCGGTATTACGGCGGCTGCCAATACGTGGACATCGCCGAGAACCTGGCCATCGAGCGGGTTACACAGCTCTTCGGCTGCGGCTATGCCAACGTGCAACCGAATTCCGGGAGCCAGGCCAACCAGGGCGTTTTCACCGCGCTTCTCCAACCGGGCGACACCATCCTCGGGATGAGCCTCGATGCGGGCGGCCATTTGACCCACGGAGCCCGGCCGAACCAGTCGGGGAAGTGGTTTAACGCGGTGCAATACGGGGTGCGTGAAGACGATCTTCTGCCCGATTACGACCAAATCGCAGCACTCGCCAAAGAGCATAAGCCGCAGATGATCATTGCCGGGGGCTCAGCGATCCCGCGCATCCTCGATTTTGCGAAGTTCCGCGAGATTGCCGACGGCGTCGGCGCCTATCTTTTGGTGGATATGGCCCATTTTGCGGGGCTAGTGGCGGCGGGGCTTTATCCCTCGCCCTTCCCCCACGCCCATGTGGCCACGACCACGACCCACAAAACGCTCCGGGGCCCGCGGGGCGGGCTGATCCTCACCGATGACGAGGCGCTTTCGAAGAAGTTTAACTCAGCGATCTTCCCGGGCATCCAGGGTGGGCCCCTGATGCATGTGATCGCTGCCAAAGCGGTGGCGTTTGGCGAGGCGCTTCGGCCTGAATTTGTGGCCTATCAACGCCAGGTCATCGCCAATGCCAAAGCCATGGGCGAGGGCCTGGAAGAGGCCGGCTTTGCCTTGGTCACTGGCGGGACAGACAGCCACCTTTTGCTGGTCGATCTCCGACCCAAAGGGGTGAAAGGCAACGCCACCGAAAAGGCACTCGGTCGGGCCCATATTACGGTCAACAAAAACGGGATCCCGTTTGACACGGAAAAGCCAATGGTGACGTCTGGCGTCCGTCTTGGCTCTCCAGCGGGCACGACGCGGGGCTTTGCCGAGCCCGAATTCCGTCAGGTCGCAGCGTGGATTTCCGAAGTGGTCGATGGGCTGGCGGCCAATGGCGAAGACGGGAACGCAGCCGTAGAGGCCAAGGTGCGCGACGAAGTCGTCGAACTCTGCCAGCGCTTCCCGGTCTATCCCGAGCTCTGATGTGCTCCATGTCGAGACCTACGGGAGCGGTGGCCGACCGCTCCTGATCCTCCATGGACTTTTCGGCTCGTCACGGAACTGGCGCGCCTTGGCCAAGCGCCTGGCAGCCGACCGGGAGATCCGGGTGGCCGATCTGAGAAACCATGGGAAAAGCCCCTGGTTTGAACGCCACACCTATGCCGACATGGCCGCAGATCTTTTGCCATTTGCGGGCGATGCCGACGTGATCGGCCATTCGATGGGCGGTAAAGTGGCCATGCGGCTCGCCCTCGAACATCCGGGCGCCGTGGCGCGGCTCCTCGTCGCCGATATGGCGCCTGTGACCTATGACCACGACCAACGCCAATATATTTACGCGATGCAGGGGGTCGATCTGGCGGCGGTGACAACCCGAGGCGATGCGGATGCACAATTGGCCGCTGCGGTGCCGGAACCGATGGTTCGGGCCTTCCTTCTTCAATCCCTCGATCTCGGCGCGAAGCGTTGGCAACTCAATCTCGACGTTTTGGAACGCGACATGGGTGATATTCTTGGCTGGGACTGGGACGGCCCACACTTTGCGGGACCGGCGCTATTCTTGTCTGGGTCCGAGAGTGACTACGTGCACGACACATATAGCCCAGCGATCGAGGCCCATTTCCCAAACGCGGAATTTCACCGGATCGAAGGGGCGGGCCATTGGCTGCATGCGGACAAGCCAGAGGCCTTTCTGGCGGCGGTTCACGGGTTTTTCGAGCGTTCCTCAGAAAGCTAGCCCACCGGGCGGGTGGAATGCGCATCTAGACCAAATGTGGGGGTACCTTGGAGATTTAGAGGTTATTAACGAAAGACCTTCCAGATGTGGTTGATCTTTGCGCTCAAAGGCGCTATGCGGAATGCACAGGTGCAGACGCGGCACATGCATCAGCGGACGCTGAGAGCGGGGCTTTGCTGCGGGCAGGGCCCCGTTTCCATTTTCGAGCGATAGAATAGGAAAAGGCGACAGGTGCTCAGACGCGGTCTTCGCATGCATCCCTGGGGGACACTCCTGTCGCCTTCCTGAACCAGACACCCCGAAGGATCCCTCATCCAGATACGATAACCCTCGCGGACCACCGCGGCCGGTCCAAGTCTTGCGACCCTTTCCGGCGACACTCGGGATGTTGCCAGCCCCGGTGCCCACCATTGACCCGCGTTCCGCAATGCTCCAAGTCTCGCGACCCTTTGCTTTGCGACCCACGACCCTTTGCGTCCGTTCCGACCGAAGCCTTCCCTTCCGCGCCGGGCCCTAGGGGCCTTGGCGCCCGACCCGCTTCAATGAACCGTGTCGGTAGAAAGAAACTCACAAAAAGTGCCTTGGGGCACAAGACTTTTCGCATCTAAGGCCTACATTTCTTGGGGATAACACCCTGTTAACAATGTGAAATTTCCTGTGGGTAACTCGGAATTCCATTGCATGCAGAAGGTCTTCGGCCGGTATAACTTTGGGCTACGGCCAGTAACCGAATTTTCACCAAAATGACGAATGCGGCGGCGCGGCGACGGGAATCAGCACCCCGCAGCATGGACTTTCGGCGCCAGCAGCATGCGCCACCCCCGCGAGAACGGACCTTGGCGCCGGGGCGGCATCTGCTAGGCTGACCCCGTTAATGAAAGGACACACCATGGCCCGTATGCCCCTCACCCTCCTCCTTCTTGCTGCCCTTTTCGCCCAGTCAGGCTGCGCGCTCCTTGTGGGCGGCGGTGCGGCGGTGGTGGCCGATGAGATTGTCGAGGAAGAACGGGGCGGCGACGGGCTGTTCTAAGCCCCGCCCATGATTCAGCACATTGTGCTTTGTCGGTTTCGCGAGGACGTGTCCTCGAGCGAAATCGCAGCGATCTGGCAAGAGCTCGACCGTCTTCGGGACGTGATCCCGGGGATGGGTCGGGCGACCTTCGGAGAAAACACCTCGCCCGAAGCGCTCGGGCGGGGCCACGGCCACGGCTTTGTCATTGAATTTGACACCGCAATGGCCCGCGACGCATACCTCGTTCACCCCAAACACAAGGTCGCCGGATCGCGCCTCGTCGCGGCCTGTGAAGGCGGCGTCGACGGGATCACGGTGGTCGATATTGGTGGCTAGTCCGGCTGCATTGGACTTACGCGCCGCACGTGGCGTTTGAGCGGCAAACCGGCCCTATGCCCTGCCCGCGCGTAGCGTTAGGCCTGGCTGGCCTTGCCACCGAAGCGGAAGAGGTCGGTGAGGACGATGAGCGTCAACCCGGCAAGGGCCAGCGTCACTCCAAGTTGGACTTGACCAGCGCCCTGCCCCATCGCGATGGCTTCGGTGCCAAAGGATGACAAAAGGCCGGAGCCGAGAGCCAGAATTCCAAAGAGGATCATGAGGGTCGCGCCACGGCGCAGGGATTTGACTACGTTCATCACTGGGTACCAATTTACTCGCTTACCGATTGGATAACCCAGTGCCATGGCGAGAGTTTAACCCATTTGTGGCGGGAGAGGGGCGCTCAGCCCGCGGAACGGGCTGCAGTGAAGCACCGCGTCTTGCGACTTCTTGACTTGATGCTGCGGCGCAGCGACGTTCCGGACTTCATTTTAAGGAGCACGCATATGTTTCCCTTCATCTTCTCCCCGACCATCGAATATCCCCTCTCAGGCGATGTGGTCCAAGACATCGCGCCGGTGGTCTCGTGGCGGTATGTCGGCATCCCCGAGGTCGAAGACGACGTTTATTGCAACGTCGCGAGCCCGGGCAAACAACTCGGCAAGCTCTGCGATGCGGTGCTTTTGCTGGCCGAGACGGCGGGGCTGACGGCGGAGGAGCACGAGGCGATCAGGGATCTCGAAGAGATTGCAGCGGGGGTGAAAGCGTCGATGGAGCGGGTGGGTGAGCAGATCGTGGCGCGGGCGGATGCGATGGCAGTGAAGGCGGAGCGGTTTCGGTAGGCGGTGGGGTTTGGGGTGGGATTCATCCCGCCTGGGCCGGTGGGGGATAGCGGGGTGAAATCTGCGCTACGACTTGCTTGGCGGTCCATTTTCTGTAAGCCTCTCTGCAAGAACGAACTAAGAACGCCCAATTGCAAGAGCAGTATATGTCCGAAAAGAGCATCTTAATCACAGACCTAGATAATACGCTGTTTGACTGGGTGGACATTTGGTACCGATCATTTTCAGCGATGCTTGATAGTGTTGTGGCAACCACTGGCATTGATCGTGATAAACTCATTCCCGAAATTAGAAGAGTTCACCAAAGGCACGGGACCTCCGAATATGCATTCCTCTTAGAGGAAGTGCCGAGCCTCGTTGAGTATTGTAATGGTCGCGATCCAGTGGATGTCTTTGAAGACGCAATCCGTTCTTATCGGAGCACACGGAAAGAGGCTCTAAAGCTCTTCTATGGCGTAATGGATTCTCTTGTACAGATTAAAGGTAGTGGCGCGCTGATTTTTGGTTATACGGAGTCTATGGCATTCTACACGAGATTTAGAATTCAACGACTCGAATTAGACGGAGTTATCGATATCCTGTTTTCGCCAAAGGACCATGACATCCCAATCGGAATGGACATAGAGACCCTTAGACGTTACCCAAGCGACGCCTACGAACTCAAAAAAACAATTCATAACTATACACCTAAGGGCTCATTGAAACCAGATGCCGATGTCCTTGAAGAGATCATAATGCGATCGGGCTTACGGAAATGCGAAGCTGTCTACGTTGGAGACAGCCTGCACAAAGATGTTGCTATGGCCAAGACGCTCGGAGTCGACCATGCATGGGCCAAATACGGAGTAGCGCAACAGAAACCTGAATACCAATTGCTTAGGGACGTTACGCACTGGACTGACGAAGACGTCGAGAGAGAGAAACGAATAAAGCAAGCCGACGTTTCGCCAGAAGTTACTCTCGAGAGCGGGTTTCCGGAGTTGCTTAAGCATTTTAGGTTTAGGACCAATGCCTGACAACTCAAATTATACAATCACAGACATGATTGAGATCTGGAAGAAGACTGTAGAAGTCCAACAGCACTTTAATGAAATCTGCATGAAGATTAGAAACCTATACGTTTCCACAGTTACAGCACTAATTGCGGTACTAGGACTTATTCTTTGGCAACCAGACGAGGCTAGCCGCTATTTGACTTTTGGAGAACTGACCTTTCATGCGTCCGCATTGGTTTTTGCCGGTATATTTTTCATCTCAATGATCTTTTATTTTATTGACCTGCATTGGTATCACCGACTTCTCATTGGCGCGGTGAAAAACGGAATTGATATTGAAGACGCCGGAAACGAAATTCCTGGCCTAAAGCTCACAAAGCGAATTGGTGAAGAAAGCCCGTTGAATCTAAACGACGGAACGTTTGGCAGCACGATACTTGGTGTGATGGCAGGCATTCTTCAAACTGACAGGAAAACACAAGATGAATTTCGAGAAGGCAAACTTCATTCGTCTGCGAAGCTAGCAGTCGTTTACAAGTCGGTCGCCTACTTAGCTGCCGTCATGTTTTTTGTTTCATTGATTTGGGCATAGCCATCCATCTTCAACGCACCAAAGCGAAACTCATACGATGTGGACACGCGTTTTGCTTCGCAAATCGCTTTCGCCCACCCGCACCAAAAATGGACAGCTAGCTGTCCATTTTTAATGCGCTAATAAACGCCTCCTGAGGTATATCCACCTTCCCGAACTGGCGCATCTTCTTCTTCCCGGCCTTCTGCTTCTCCAAAAGCTTCTTCTTCCGGGTCACGTCGCCGCCATAGCATTTCGCGGTCACGTCCTTCCGCAAGGCAGATAACGTCTCCCGCGCGATGACCTTGCCGCCAATCGCGGCTTGGATTGGGATTTTGAACATGTGCCGCGGGATGAGGTCTTTGAGTTTTTCGACCATGGCGCGGCCCCGAATTTCGGCCCGGTCGCGGTGGACCATCATGGCGAGCGCATCGACCGGTTCGTCATTCACGAGGATCGACATTTTCACCAGATTGTCGGCGCGGTAGCCGGTCATTTGGTAGTCGAAACTCGCGTAGCCTTTGGTCACCGATTTCAGCCGGTCGTAGAAATCGAAGACGACCTCGTTCAGCGGCAGGTCGTAAACCACCATGGCGCGGGTGCCGGCATAGGTAAGATCGATCTGTTCACCGCGCCGGTCCTGGCAGAGTTTCAACACGTCGCCGAGATAGTCGTCGGGCACAAGGATCGTGGCTTTTATGCGGGGCTCTTCGAGGTGGTCGACATGGGTGAGGTCGGGCATGTCGGCGGGGTTGTGAAGGTCGAATTGGGAGCCATCCTTCATGTAGATGTGGTAGATCACGCTCGGTGCTGTGGTGATCAGCTCGATCCCGTATTCACGCTCGATCCGGTCGCGGATAACTTCGAGGTGGAGGAGCCCGAGGAAACCGCAG
>JBCCTQ010000005.1:0-151833 GCA_039198225.1 Pseudomonadota bacterium | reverse complement strand
TGTCTTTGACGACCCGATCAGCCGTCGGTTTGTCGGTTCCAGCTATCCGTCTCATCTTCACTACTTGACGGTTCAGATGAGCCAGAAACCTTCCGTTATGCAAATCCCTCAGTCAGGCCCACAGGTGCTGATGTCAGACACACCCTTATCCTGTTCCGCTCGATCACGTGGCCAGATGCGGCGAAATAGAGCAGAAGGCTGAGATTTCGCGACGAATGCATCTGCCACCGGTCTTTCGTTTCAGTCGACCCGAGGGCTTTTGAAAAGGCTTCCAGGATTTGCCCAGGCCTTGAGGCTTGCCCGCTTCGGCTCACTGGTTTTGCGGCCTCTCTCGCTGGCCATGTCTTCGTTTTCATCTTCCGCAAACCAATACCCTAAGAGGGCATGGCGGGTAAGCTATCAGGATCGACAGAGGCGGCATTTCGGCCCTCGAAATCCTTCGACGCCTCTGCAATAACGACGGCGTACCGCTTGCGTCGTGTCCCATGGTCATAACTCGCCTTTCAATTGATATACATTGTTCAGCAATGGCTTATGGGGTCGAACTGGGGAGGCATCGCCCTCCGATAGGGCCGGCCAGGGGCGCGCCGAGGTGGTCAAATCGCGTGACCAAACAGAAGACCTTCAATCATGATCAATGCTATCCAAGGATCGGATGAGCCTGCGGCGGCCGGCTGCCGATGAGTGAGACATCAGACTATGTTGCCCTTCTCGGCGTGAAGGGCGGACCATCCTTAAGGCCCGGCTCAAACATGCCGACATCGAGCCTCGTTTCCATCGGCGGGCGGAATATCGTTATCGATGCGGGCCTGGGCGTCACACGCGGCCTTTGCGACCAGGAGGTCGATCTTCGCGAGATTGATGCGGTGTTTATCACCCATCTCCACTCCGACCATTACCTCGAACTAGGCCCTCTCATCCACACCGCTTGGACCTCCGGGCTCGACCGGTCGATGTCGATATTCGGCCCGCCGGGGATCGAGAAATACTGGCGTTACTTTATGACCTCGATGCGCGCCGATATCAGGCTCCGGATCGCCGATGAAGGCCGATACGACCTTGGCAAACTAATCGATATCCACGTCATCGACGAAGGGATGATATTTGAGCAAGATGGTCTTATGGCGAGTGCGATGCGCAATCATCACCCGCCGATCGAAGACAGCTTTGCTTACCGGTTTGAAACCGACAGTTCCACGATCTGCTTTTCGGGCGATACGACATATATCGACAAGATGGTCGATTTTGCCGAAGACGCCGATCTTCTGATCCACGAAGTCATGCTGACCGAAGCGATCGACGCAATAATGGAGCGCCAAACCAATGGCGATGACCGGCTCCGCGAGCATATCCTCAAGAGCCATTCAACCGCCGAAGAGGCCGGCCGGGTGGCCCAAGCGGCGGGGGTAAAAGGGCTCGCCCTCAACCATTACATCCCCGACGGGATCCCGGGCTTTGACGATGTGGATTGGATCCAGGCTGTTCGGCGGAGTTGGGCTGGCCCTCTCATCATCGGCAAGGATGGGCTTCGGATCGAGCTTTAGACCCGGTCACTGGACCCGCCGCCAAACGGTCCCGCGGCAGACCACGAAAACGCAACCCTCCACGGTGAGTGCATTGCCGTCGAGGGCCATTTTGCTCCTATAGGTTTGGTCGCGGTCCGGGGCATAGATCTTGCCCTCACCGTAAGAGCCGGCGCTGAGGGGCACCATGTCCCAGAGGATCCGCTGGCCGATCCGGTCGGAAGGCGTTTCTTTGCCGGAGCTGTCAAAAGCGCGGATCAGCACGCCGCAGATCGTCTCGCCACAAGGGGAGACCTGAACATGGCCGAAATTTCCGTTGTCATCGGGTTCAGTCTGCCAAATGCCCGTCACCGGATCGGCGGCGGCAAGGCCCGCCCAAAGGGTCATCGCGGCCGCTAAAGTCAGCTTTTTCATGGGGCTCCTCCTCGGTTTGCGACGGAACGAAACCCGTTACAAACCCGATCACAAGCATAACGTCGGGTCATAAATGCTTGTCAGTCGGGCCGGTAACGGGCAGAAGGCGCGGACCCAAATTGAGGTCACGTATGATCCTCTATCCGGCAATCGATCTCAAAGACGGCCAATGCGTCCGCCTTGTCAGAGGCGACATGGAAGCGGCCACTGTCTTTTCTAAAGCCCCCGCGTCCCAGGCTTGCAAGTTCGAAGGTGCCGGTGCGCCCTGGCTCCACCTTGTTGATCTCAATGGGGCGTTCGAAGGCCATCCGGTGAACGCAGAGGCGGTGTCCGACATCCTCGAAGCGGTGTCGATCCCGGTCCAATTGGGCGGTGGCATCCGCGACATGGCCACGATCGAACGCTGGCTTAAAACCGGGATTGCCCGGGTTATTCTCGGCACTGTCGCCGTCGAAGAGCCTGAACTCGTGAAAGAAGCGTCGCGGAACTTTCCAGGCCGCATTGCTGTGGGGCTCGACGCCCGGGACGGCAAGATCGCCACTCGGGGCTGGGCCGAGACCACGCGGGTCGCGGCAACAGATTTGGCAAAACAGGCCGAGGATGCGGGCGTGGCCGCCCTCATTTACACCGATATTGACCGAGACGGCGCCATGGAAGGGCCGAATATTGCGGCCACGGAAGCCCTGGCCCACTCGGTCGACATTCCGGTGATCGCGTCGGGCGGTATTGCCCGACTTGACGATCTTATCGCCCTTCAAAACACAGGGGTTGTGGCCGGAGCGATCTCCGGCCGCGCACTTTATGACGGTGCGATCGACCTCAAAGAGGCGCTCGAGGCCCTTAGTTCGCCGCAGCCGACGTGAGATTGCCGAGGGCACCGGTCATCATTTTGAGAACTTCCGCATCGGCCGGCACGTCATAGGCCGCCATCATCGCGGCGGGGTCCTCGTAAAGAAAGACGGTTTGACCGCCATCGTCATATACGAGCACCCTCAGCGGCAAAATGAGACCGACGCGAATATCGGCTTGGAGAGCGGGGGTCCCGAGCTTGGGATTGCCGAAAACCAAAAGCTCGGCATCGTCGAGCCCCATATCCACCGAAGCCGCGCCAGCCCCATGGTTGACCCGAGCAAAGACATTTGCCCCGGCTCCGGTCACCGCGGTTTCGAGCCGGTCGGCGGCTTCGGCGACGCTACCAGCCGCTTCGACGCGGACGAGATGGCCGTCGGCAGAGGCGAGCGTGGCAGCAAAGCCCAGACAAATCGTGAAAAAAAAATGTTTCAGCACAGGAACCTCCAGTTCTTATTTTCCCCTTCTAGCCTCTCCCGCCGCGTCCCATAGTCAAAGCTCCGCGAGCGGGCGGATCCCCGCCCAACCAAAACTTTCCGGTCCGCCCGGGTCAGGGCCGGAAATCGACTTGAATCTCGCCTGCGCCTCCCGTTCTCTAGGGCCATAACCTTTGGGAGGACGTTCCATGAAACATACGGTTTTTGCCGCTGCGGCGGCCGTGTCGTTGGCCTTTGGCGGGGCCGCATCGGCCCAGGACGGCGCGAACTACATCCTGTCGACCGCTTCCACCGGCGGCACCTACTACCCGGTGGGTGTGGCACTGGCGACGCTGACGAAAGTGAAACTCGAACCGAGACAGAAGATCGGCATGAACGCCATCTCCTCGGCGGGTTCGGGCGAGAATGTGCGGCTCTTGCGGGAAGGCGAAGCTCAGTTCGGCATTCTTCAGGGGCTCTTTGGGTACTATGCCGCCACGGGCACGGGCCCCGTGGAAGCGGACGGGCCGCAAGACCACCTTCGCTCGGTCACGCTCCTTTGGCCCAATGTCGAGCATTTCGTGCTGTCTAACGAACATGTCGATAGCGGGACGTTCGGGGACTTCTTGAAGATCCAAGGTATGAACGCCGCCCTTGGTCGGCAAAATTCCGGAACCATCGGCTCGAACGCGGCGATCTTGGCGAATTTCGACGTTGATCTCTTCAACGACTTCACCCTCGTCGAAGGCGGCTATGGGCCCTCCGCCGAAGCGGTGCAGAACGGCCAAGCCGAGGGCATGTCGACCCCAGCTGGCGCGCCGGTGGGGGCTGTCAGCCAGCTTATGGCCGCCGCGGGCGATAAGGTGACGATCCTCGATTTCACCGATGACGAGCTCGCCCAGGCCGATGGCGACCGGGGGCTCTGGTTCCGTTACACGATCCCGGCGGGCACCTATTCGAACCAGGATGCCGACATCAACACCATCGCTCAGCCGAACTTCCTGGCGACCCATGCCGATATTCCTGAAGAGCATGTCTACCAGATCACGAAAACGATCTATGAAAACCTGCCCTTCCTCAACGCGATCCACCCCGCGACGAAGAACATGAACCTCGAAGTGGCGATCAATGGTCTTCCGGTGCCGCTCCATCCTGGGGCCGCCCGGTTCTACAAAGAGCAGGGCATTGAGATCCCAGAGCGGCTGATGGCTGAGTAAAACAAGGCGAACCGCCCCATCATGGCGGAGGCCACAGCAGAGGACGCGGAGACGGGACCGGTTGGCGGCTCCCATCTCCGCAGCTTTACGGGCTGGGGGGCGCGCGCTTTCGCGCTCCTCGCTTTTCTTGTGTCAGCGGTCCATCTTTTCGTGGCGCTGGTCCCGGTGATCTCGGATTTCGACCGGAACGTTTTCCACTTCGCGAGTTTTGCGGTCATGGCCGCGGTCCTCTACCCGGCTGCCGGTTGGGCGCGGGGGCAGGGATTTTTCTGGCTTGATCTCTTCCTTGGGTTACTGACAGCGGGGGCTGCCGGCTGGTTTATTCTTAACGAAGCGCGTCTTTACGGGGCGAACCAGCCTTTCGGTCCGCTCGATTGGGCGGCGGCGATCCTTTTGGTCGTCATGGCGGCCGAATATACGCGCCGGGTCGCGGGCATGGTGATCCCGATCCTGATCATCCTGGCGCTGACCTATGTGGCGGTCTGGGGGTCGTGGGTCGAAGGTGTGTTTTCGTTTCCAGGGTTTTCTTGGGAATCCACGCTCTGGCGCACGATCTACAATGACGAAGGCCTTTTCGGGAACATTGCCCGTATTTCCTCGACCACCGTGTTTCTCTTCGTCATTTTCGGAGCATTCCTGGTGCGCTCGGGCGCAGGCGATTTCGTCATTGCCCTGGCCCGGGCCGTTGCCGGCCGGGTCGCCGGCGGGCCGGGGCTTGTTGCGGTCATTTCATCGGCGCTGACTGGCACGATCTCCGGCTCGGCAGTGGCCAACACGGCCTCAACCGGGGTCATCACGATCCCTTTGATGCGGCGCGCCGGATACCGACCGCACTTTGCGGGTGGCGTCGAAGCGGCCTCCTCTACCGGAGGCCAGCTTATGCCGCCGATCATGGGCGCGGGCGCATTTGTAATGGCGAGCCTCACGCTCATTCCTTATGAAACCATCGTCGCCGCCGCGATCCTGCCTGCGTTTCTTTACTTTGCTTCGGTTGGTTTTTTCGTACGCATCGAGGCGCGGCGGCTAAACCTCCCGCCCCTGGAAGCGGACGGCGAGACGCTCTGGTCGGCTCTCAAATCAGGCGGCGCCCCTTTCATCCTGCCCATCGGCCTACTGATCGGCATGCTCGTCTCGGGATACACACCGAATTACGCCGCCGTTTTTGCCATCGCAGCGGTGATCGTCTCGTCATGGGCCTCGGCCAATCCGATGGGACCGAAGGCAATTTTCGAAGCAATGGCCAACGGCGCCCGGGCCATGGTGATGACAGCCATTCTCCTGGTGTCAGTGGGCATCGTGGTGAACGTGATTGCGACGGCTGGCATTGGGAACACGTTCAGCCTGATGATTGCCGCCTGGTCCGGCGGCAACATCCTCCTCGCCATCGCGATGATTGCACTGGCGTCGCTTGTCCTCGGGATGGGTTTGCCGGTAACCGCGGCTTACATCGTTCTCGCCACGCTCTCGGCCCCTGCCCTCGCGGGGATGATGGCGGACCGGGTCGTGATCGATATTGTGGCAGCCGGTGCCTTGGATCCTGGCGCTCAGGCGATGGTTATGCTCGGGGCGCCGGATGCCGCCGCCCTTCTCCAAGCGCCGATGCCCCGCGCGGAGGCCGAAGCGCTGGTGGCGAGCCTCCCCCTCGAGGTTATGCAGCCCATCCGAGACCTCGTCGTCCCGCCCGAGGCGACGCTCGCGGCGCTTTTGGGGGCCCATATGATTATCTTTTGGCTTTCTCAGGACTCGAACGTCACGCCGCCGGTGGCTCTGGCGGCCTTCACCGCGGCCGCGATCGCCAAATCGAGCCCGATGGCGACGGGTGTGGCGTCCTGGAAGCTCGCAAAGGGGCTTTATATCGTGCCGCTCCTCTTTGCCTATACGCCGATCCTCTCGGGCGATCTTGGGACAGCCCTTTGGATTTCAGGGATTGCCCTTGTTGGGATCTACGGTCTCGCCGCGGGTCTGCAGGGCTGTTTGGAATATCCGATTCCCGTCTGGTTGAGGGTCATTCTGATGGTGGCCGGCGGTGCTTGTATTTGGCCGCTGGCCCCGGCCATTCAATTGGCCGCGGCCGGATCGATCGGGGCGACCCTTGTTGCAAATGTCCTAATGGGGCGGCGTCAATCGCCGGGATTAGCATAGGTTTCGATCTAATTTCGACATATGCGAGCCAGTGTTTCTCAAAGCAGGACAAAAGTTAGCGGAAATTGGCCGGCGTGGGCGCTGTCACATGCATGCCACAATTCCGGCACGCGGCGAACGGGTTCTCTTGACAGATCCAAACCATGGAAACGGCAACCCATATTCCTATCTCTAGAAGCGTCGCCTTCCCGGATCTCGAACCGGCGGCCGGTCTGCGGCGACGGCGCCCGTCGAGGGTCCTTAGCCAGTCGCTCGAATTGGCGCCGAAAATCGAACTCATCCGCGACAGCGTCTCGGACGAGCCAATAGTCCCCAGCGGACGAAAGGAACGGGAAAGCCTGACAGCCCGGCTGACGGTATATGTCCTGAGCCTCATCCTCATGGTGATTTTCTTCCCGGCGGGCCTTGCCATGCTGGTTTTCAATATACTCAGTGGTGAAAATATCCGCACAACCTCCCATGCGATTGCTTTGACCGGCACGGCGACAGCGCTTGCGATGACGGAGCTTGGCCAGTCGATCCTCGGTGCGCTCTAGACCGACGGCGCACAGGGGGGCCACGACAGGATCGCGTATTTTTGAAGAGATGAAGGCCTTAATCCGCCTTTAACCAAAATTTGCTTGCCTGGCTTGGCGGTACAGGGTGGCGACCCGATGGCCGTAAGAGGTGAAGGCGGCGGTGCCGTTCGGATCCGGGGGATGCTCTCTCAAAGGGGCATCCCCTTCATCTCTTCACAAATACGCAAATTCCGACCGGGCCATCTGCCGCACGGATTCTCATCTTCTCTCACCTTGCCGTTACACCTGTTGCGCCGTGGCTTGCCGGCGACCAGGGTCGCGCTGGCAAGCGACGTCCCGAAGGAGCTATCAGTCAATGCCGATCGAACGCTTCACTTTCGCTGGCCATGGCGGCGCCCTGGCCGCGCGGCTCGACCGGCCGGATGGGCCAATCCTTGCAACCGCCCTCTTCGCCCATTGCTTTACATGCTCAAAGGACATCCCCGCCGCGCGGCGGATCGCCGGGCGCCTGGCGGCCATGGGGATCGCCGTTCTCCGTTTTGACTTTACGGGGCTTGGCCATTCAGAAGGCGAATTTGCCAACACGACGTTCACGACCAATGTCGATGATCTGACACTCGCTGCCGACAATCTGGCCGCGCAGGGCCTCGCCCCGAGCCTTTTAATCGGCCATTCGCTCGGCGGTGCAGCGATCCTTCGGGCGGCACCGGAGATCCCGAGCGCCAAGGCCGTTGTAACCCTCGGCGCGCCCTTTGATCCCGGCCACGTGACCCACAATTTTGCTGACGCTCTCGAGACGATCTCAGCCGAAGGCCACGCCGAAGTGAAACTCGGGGGGCGTCCCTTCACGGTGGGGCGCGACTTTGTAGAGGACGTGGCGGCGCAGCGCCTTGGCCCCGTAATCCGAAGCCTAAAGACAGCGCTCCTCGTGATGCACGCCCCCTTGGACGACGTGGTCGGTATCGAAAACGCCACCGAGATCTTCCGTGCCGCCCGCCATCCTAAGAGCTTTGTCACCCTTGACAATTCGGACCATTTGATTGGGCGTGCAGAGGATGCCGAATATGCCGCGGAGGTCATCGCGGCTTGGGCGACGCGCTATCTCGACCTCAAGCCCCCTGCCCCGCCACCCGGGGCGCCCGAAGGTATCGTACGGGTAAGAGAGGCTGATCCGGCCGGGTTTCTCCAAGATGTGATGGGCGGTCCGCGCCACCATGTCCTGGCCGACGAGCCGCGCTCTTATGGCGGCACCGACCAAGGCATGTCGCCCTATGGTTTCCTCTCCGCCGCCCTCGGCGCCTGCACCTCCATGACCGTTCGCATGTATGCACGCCGTAAAGGCTGGCCACTCGACGGGATCGCAGTCGACGTCACCCATGACAAGGTCCACGCCCAAGACGCTGAAACCGCAACCGAATTGCGGATCGACAGGTTTCACCGGATCATCAGGCTTGAAGGAGACCTCGACGGCGCCCAGCGGCAGCGTCTCCTGGAAATCGCCGACGCTTGCCCCGTGCATAAAACACTCGAGAAAGGTGCGAAGGTGACGACCGAACTTGAAGCTATGGCTTAATAGGGCGCGTCGACCTTTCCCATCCGAACAAAGACCGACTTGAGTTGACTGTAATGCTCGATGGCGGCCTTTGAATTCTCGCGGCCCACTCCGGACCGTTTCGTCCCTCCGAAAGGCACTTCGACCGGGGCGTCATTGTAGGAGTTGATAAAGCAGGTCCCGGCATCCATTGCCGCGACGACTCGGTGGGCGCGGGCTAGATCGCGGGTAAAAACGCCTGCCGAAAGACCAAAAGACGTTGCGTTGGCTCGTGCGATCACCTCGTCTTCGGTCTCGAACTCCATGAAAGCCATGACAGGGCCAAAGATCTCTTCCCGTGCGATGACCATGTCGTCGGTGACACCGTCGAAAACCGCCGGGGAAATCCAAAAACCCGGACGATCAAGCCGGGTGCCGCCGGTCAGCAAGCGGGCACCCTCGTACTTTCCTTTCTCGATATAGCTGAGAACTATTTCCAGTTGAGCCGCGCTCACGAGCGGGCCGAAATTCGTGCCTTCGTCCAGCGGATCGCCCAATTTGAGCCCCTCCAGGCGCTCGATAAGCCGTGACAGGAAGGCCTCCTTCGTACCGCGCTCGACAAAGACTCGCGTGCCGTTCGAACATACCTGACCCGACGAGTAAAAATTGGCGAGGATCGCCCCGCCAACCGCGTCGTCGAGATCGGCATCGGCGAAGATGATCAGCGGCGACTTCCCCCCAAGTTCCATCGTCACGGATTTGATCGATTGGGCGGCGGCGGCATAGACCTTTTCGCCGGTGGGGACAGATCCAGTAAGGGAAACCTTGTCGACGTCCGGGTGGCTGACGAGGGCGGCTCCCACATCTCCCGCCCCTTGCAGAACGTTGAAGAGCCCCGGCGGGAGACCCGCTTCGACGAGGATCTCTGCGATCTTGAGCGCGGAAAGCGGCGTCACCTCCGAAGGCTTGAAGATCATTGCATTCCCGCAGGCAAGCGCAGGTGCAGCTTTCCAGCAGGCAATCTGGGTGGGATAGTTCCAGGCGCCAATCCCAACGCAAAGACCCAAGGGCTCGCGGCGGGTATAGGCCCAGTCTTGCCCAAGCGGGATGTGCTCTCCGGTCAGCGATCCGACGAGCCCGCCAAAGTACTCCAGTGCATCGGCCCCGGAGGTTGCATCGGCCACGAGCGTTTCCTGGAGGGGCTTTCCGGTGTCGTAGGTTTCAAGCTCCGACAGCTTCCGGTTTCGCGACCGGATCAGATCGGCGGCACGGCGAAGGATGCGGCCGCGTTCGGCACCGGGCCAAGCCGCCCATTCCCTTTGGGCGGCCCGTGCCGCGCCAACGGTGCGCAGGATAAGATCCGGCGTGGCGCCGTTTAGCGTTGCGATCCTCTCGCCCGTGGCGGGATAGACGACGTTGAACGGCAAACCTCCCGGGTCCTCGGCGTAGTCTCCGTCAACAAAATGGCTTGCTTTGGGTTGCAGCGGGGTTTGGGTCACGGTGCGTCCTTCCATGACCTACCCGTCTTCGAGCCCGGCCTCCGGGTCAAGCCCCGCCGCGGGCTCTCTCGCCCCTTACGCTTTCAAAAGCATCGCCGGTGCCGTGTCTTCCCGCGGGATCGCGGCCTCGCCGTTGGCCATGGGGATGGCACGATCGATCCACGCAGCGGCCGGGCGTTCATAATCGAGGTCGCAATCGATCCTGTCCACGCGCCGCGTGGCCCCCAATTCTTCGAACCGCGCATCGATCTCCTTTGCGGCTTCGCAGAAGAGATCGTAGGCGGTGTCGCCAAGACCCAGGACGCCAAAACTGACACCGGCCATGTCCGGCGCATCATAGGACGAAATTTCATCCCAAAATGTCTCGGCGTTCACGGGCATTTCGCCTTCGCCATAGGTTGCAATGAAGACAAGGACGTCCTCCATGTCGGCAAGATCGTCCATCGTGATGTCGTCAAGCTCAGCCAATCGTACATGGTGGCCGCGCTCCTTTGCGAGCCGAGCTGCGTCGCGGGCGAGATATTCGGCTGTGCCAGTCACCGAACCGTAGAGAATGTTCATCTTCACCTTCCCGGCCCCGCCCCTGGACCCCAACGCAATAAGGCCGGACCCCACGTTCGGAGACGTCAATCGTTTGCGGGTTTGCTGGCGAAGACATGTCAACTCAACATGACAGATCGGTGCGCGCTTTAGTTGACAGGCTACCATGATGCGCCGGGCGGTGGTCAAGTCCCATCATAACCAGAGGACGCACCGCGCAGAAAAACCCGAGCAAAACGGCCCGGGTCTTTCTTGTGTTTTAAGTCCGTTAGGCCATTCGGCGGCGGGCCGCACCAAGACCGCCGAGAAGCCCGAGCGCACCGAGGGCCAAGAGCCCCGTGGCAGGGACCGGGATCACGGTGGTCGGTAAAGGCGTGCCAATGACCGAGACGATCTGCCAGGTTCCAGGGTCGTCGTTGAACACCGTGACGAACGGATCCGCCCCGAAACTGATGCTGTCACCCGACGTGGTGATGCGCCCATCGGGCGGTCCCGCCGCAAAGTCGATGTCATAGTCAAAGATATTGCCCGACGCATCGGTCGAGAAACTGACGGCCGTTTGAATGAAGTCATCCGGCACAGAAGGCGCAAACCCGCCCCCGGGTCCGGGCCCGGAGGCAAACCAGGCCACGATCGAGCTGACCGGGCCCACATCCGCGGCGAAGGCACTGCTCACAATCGAAAAGTTGAGGTTGCGATAGGATTGGCCGAGGATGCTCTCATCAAGCGAGAACTGGATAACATAACTCCCGCCGAGGAAGTCATCCGCACCGCTTCCTGGCGCTTCGGCGAGGGTCGGATCGGATTGGTCCAACGGCTCGCCAGTGTAGAGGTAAGTGACGACCGCGGCGTCGGATGAGCTGGCAAAAAGCCCAGCAAATAAAGCGGCAGAAAGTGTTGGTAGAGAAGTTTTAAACATGGCTGAACTCACTGAAAATAACGTTACAACGTAACGCTAACATAAATCATGTGATTTCAAAGGGATTTAGGCGGCGCGCACGTGCATCGTCTCCAAGGCGCGGTCGAGACAATCGAGCCCTGCTCCTGGGCGCCCGCCTTCCTCCGACAGGATGCGCCGCCAGGCTCTGGCGCCTGGCTGACCCGAAAAGAGACTGAGCATGTGGCGCGTTACGGCGTGAAGACGCCCGCCCCCTTCAAGATGCTGGGCAATATAGGGCCGCATGGCGTCGACAATTTCGAGCCTGCTCTTCTGCGCGGTTGTGGCGCCGAAAATCCTTTGATCCGCCGGGCCAAGAAGGGCGGCCGGATCGTGATAGGCCGCCCGGCCGACCATCACCCCGTCAAGCCCCTGGTCGAGGAAACCCTGGGCCTCGTCCAAGGACGCAATCCCGCCATTGACCGAAACATGAAGATCCGGAAAGCGCTCCTTCATCTCCAGCACCAAGGGATAGTCGAGGGGCGGGATATCGCGGTTTTCCTTCGGGCTGAGCCCTTTGAGCCAAGCCTTCCGGGCATGGATCGCCACGCGCGTCACGCCAGCGTCGGCAATCCGTTGGATGAAGTCGGGGAGAACGTCGCGCGGATCCTGATCGTCAACGCCGATCCGACACTTTACCGTCACCGGGAGTGATTGCGCGGCACTCATTGCTTGGACTAAAGCCGCCACTATCTCCGGACGCTCCATCAAAACAGCCCCAAACGCGCCGGATTGGACCCGGTCGGAAGGGCACCCGACATTGAGATTGACCTCTTGGTATCCCGCCTCAGCCACTATGGCTGCGGCTTCAGCCAACTCAGCTGGGTCCGAACCACCCAATTGGCACGCGACCGGATGCTCTTCGGGATCGAACGCCAAAAGATGTCGGGCTCCACCCCGGACCAGGGCTGGCGCTGTGACCATTTCGGTATAGAGCAACGTCCTTCGTGAGAATTGACGATGAAAGTAGCGGCAATGGCGATCTGTCCAATCCATCATAGGAGCGACGGAAAGGCTAGATGCCCGGAGGACATTTGGCTCTGCTCGAGTTTCATCCATCTCGACGGTCACATTGACTTGCCGGTTTCATCTGGGTTTCTTTATAAAGCCAAATAACGGGTCTCTGCCAATTCTGGGTGAAGATACGCCTCAGGATAGGTCATTGGCTTTAAAGGACCAAGTGGGACGACACCGTTCCAGGACCGGCCAAAATATCCTTGCCGACAGTGAATGAGTGAACTCCCCTCGGCAACACCCTCCAAATTGTAGACGCGGCACAGCCACTGCCAGAGGTTCGGATAGTGAAAGATCTTCGCTCCATTCAGCTTCATTCGAAGGTAATAGACCGGATCGTGACGATAGAGCGTCGGAAAGAGACGAAGATCAGCTTCGGTAAAGTTCTCGCCACAGAGATACAGTCGCCCATCCGAAAGACTGTCTTCGAGCCAATTCAAGGATTTGAAATATGCGTGGAAAGCGCCCGCGTAAACAGATTGGTCGGAAGAGACCCCCGCCTTATAGGCACCATTATTGATGGTGACATAAATCCGTTCGTTCAATTCCTTTAGCGCTGCGCGTTGCGTCGGCTCATTCGGATAGAGCCTTGGCCGGGATTCATCATCGAGTTGGCTGCCGAGCCCAACGGCATGCTGATCAAACATGCGGAGGATTTCCGCACTCTCGTTATTCACAATGCGGCGCGCTGATTTGTCGTACAAAATAGGAAGAGACTGTTCTTCAGAATTCTCCGCACGGTAGATCTCTTTAGCCAGTCGAGCAGAGCTTCCGGTCGCTGTATCGAAAGTGCATTCCGGTAGGGGAGCTTCTGTGAGGCTGGCAATGCGATCTGGGTTGAACTCCCAGAGATTTGGACCTTCGAGGTCGTCATCCCCGGTTCGATTTGGAAAAGCCACATCCATCGAGATGCTGTCTGCAAGGCCGAGCAGGTTTCGAGCGACAACGACCCGGTGGCACCAAGGGCAATTCAGTGCCACAAAAAGATGATAGCGTCCCGGCTCCGGCGGAAAATTCTGATCGCCGATCTTTTGGCGAAACCCGCTCACCCCGCGAACGAATTCCCCTGCTGCGCGTCTGGCATCCGCGTTGGTCTGATCCTCCTGGGTTGCCGTATTGGCTGGGGACTTTGCCATGGGACGGGCCTTTCACTGTCAGCCGCATGCCCATACGACGATCTTGTCGCCCCGCCAAGCGTCGGCCCCTATCTCGACCAGAGCACCGTTTCCGGATGAAACTGCGACCAAGCAAACCAAAACGCCTGATGGCTGCCAAGATCGGATCCGTCGGACCCAACGGCCTTGATGCCGCCGCCATCGAGCGCTAACCGAATGTTTTCGAACGAAACAGCATCGCCTTCTTGGAGGGCCAGGAAGGCTTGGTTGCGCGGGAAGGCCACCGGTGTACCCGACGCCGCGATCGCACCGATGATGTCCTCATGGACTGGAAGACGGGGATCGACATCGCCCACAGGAAAGATCGGTCCGTTGGCGTCGCGCCCGCTCCGAAAGTCAAAGTCACGCCCGAGGGCCAAAGCTTCGACCAGGACTGTCGTCTCAGGATGTTCGGCTTTCCAGCTTGCCCAATCGGTGGTTATGACGCTGGCCTGCTCAAGTTGGAGACCCTTGTCGGCCAAGGGTCCCGTGACGGCCTTACCAAGAAAAGTATCGAAGACCGAGTAGGTCCCAATATCGTACATCACCTTATTCGAGCGAATGAGCAAACCGGATGTACGAAGAACCGGCCGTTCGATACCTTCCGGCAATTGGTCCGTAAAATAGGCCTGCGCAGCGCCGCAAAGGGTGCAGTAGGGAATTCCGAGATCGCGGCCACCCAACGTATCGTTGACCATCTCGCGGACTTCCATAATCCGGCGCGGATATGCTCGATACTCGCCGTTTACGCCTATTCCAAAGACGATGTCGTCGTCCTTCAGCCAGGTCGCCTCTTCTGCGCTGCTGACCTCGGGATTATCGGCCGCAGGAATACAATTGCATATCTCGTCGGTCGTATCAAAAGCGCGGTCATCTATGAGAACGCCGCCCCAAGACACCATTCGCCAATCGATGTCGCCAGGTACGAAGATCTGCTCCCAACCAGGTACGAGGCTGGTAAAAATCGCACGCTTCGTCGGAAGGTAATCGGGCGGCGCCGGAATATCCCAGGCGATGAGATGATCGGTGATGATACCCCACTGGTTGATTGTCGGCGTTTCTATTTGAAGTAGCCCCGCCGCCGTTGCTGAAAGCGCCGCACTGAGCCTTTGACCGGAGGCAAAGCGCATAAGATCGCTGACAATCCAGGCCAAACGGGGGTCCTGGGACGCTGCAACTGTTTCAAGCGCAACTGTCTGGTCGCGCCCCCAACTCGATTGGGTAACGCTTTCGACGAAGGCCGCTTCGACCGCAGCAGAAACCTCTTCCGAAAGGGGCCCAGTGGGTATGGGGGGTGGCGCGCCAAATTCTTCGGTCACATAGTCCGGGAGGGACGTCTGTGCCTCGGCCGCGATCGACCCAATCAAACCAATTGCGACAAGGGATCCGACAGCCAGAAATCTGAGCGGAGAAAGGTATGAAGATGCCATGTGGTCGGGCCTTTCGGAGCGAAATCGGTTAATTGGGCGGTTGAGCGCCACGACGGGCTTATGTTCGGGCGGAAGCGGCGGCTCGGCCAATCACGATTGCATCAACATGCGGCGAGGATCCGGGGCAGGACTGAGTTTCATGACGCCGACGAGGCCCAGCTGCGCCATGCAACCGAGTGGCGGTAACTACTGGCGCGTCTCTCGCGCGCCGGAAGGTAAACCACGAGTGCACCGGAAAAGTGAGCGCGCCCTTTGGGGCTCGCTAGGCATTCGTGGGCACTGGCGGATCGGATTCGAGAATATGAGCGGCCATTTTGGCAATGTCGACGGCAAGGGGCCGGTCCTCGGTCAGGCGGGGAGAGAGCGCGCGAACTGGGCCCACGAGGTCCATCGCGGCGGGGCTAAAGTCGTCCTCCGCACCATCGGCGCAGCAGATATCGATCGCTTGGCTAACGCCCAGCGCCAGAATTGCCAAGATATGCGCTGCGTCGCGGCTCTGGCGCGCCGCATGTCGGGCGGCAATTGTGCCCATGGAAACTACGTCCTGATTGGCTCCGTTCGTTGAGATAGAATGGGGACTGGCAGGTCCGAGGCTTCGCATCTCACCAAGGAGCGCCGTCGCCGTTACTTGGGCGCCCATAAACCCAGATGTCAGCCCGGCGGTGCCCCCGTGGAGAAAAGCTGGCAGCTCGGGCGAGAGCCTTTCATCCGTCAACCGTGCGATTTGGCGCTCCGCCAAACCGGCAAGGACAACGATCGATGTGGCTAGAGCGTCGGAAGCAAGGGCAATGTGCTGGCCCATGAAGTTGCCACCATGGACCGCAAGAGCTTCTCCCGCGTCAGGAAAAATTGGATTGTCGGTCACAGCGTTGAGTTCGCGCTCTGCCACGTCCTTGTGCCAATATAGAACGTCGATCACTCCTCCGATGACCTGCGGAGCGCAGCGGAGGGTATAGGCGTCTTGGCCGATCTCAGGCTCGGCCCCGAAATCGCTAAAGTCGAGCTGGCGGGAGGCAATATGCCCTTGCCGCAGGCGATTGCTGCCGGCAACGGCCGTGTTGAGACCCGCAGTCGCCCGCAGCTGACCCGGATGCGGACGGAGTTCCGCAAAGATCGGCGACCACGCTTCGGTGCGGCCCCCCAGAACCTCCGCCAAAGCTCCGGTGAGTCTCAGGGACCAGTCCACCAGGCGTTCCGCAATTCGGGCATTTCGGACGGCGATACCCGTCATGGCCGAGGTTCCATTGACGAGCGCCAATCCGTCCCGGTCGGCGAGGTCAAGGGGCGGAAGGTCCATCGTGGCAAGGGCGTCCATACCGTCAAACTGGGTCCCGTCGCGATCAATGAACGTGCCGCGCCCTTGAAACGCCAGCACCATATGCGCCAAGGGCGTCAGATCGCCAGAAGCGCCGACCGTGCCACGCTCGGGAATTTCCGGTGCAAACGGACTGTCGAGGAGGGCTTGCAAGGCAGCCATAGTCCGCGGTGAAGCCCCCGACACGCCTTGGAGAATGGAAATGTAGCGCGCCACAACAATCGCCCTGGCCGTCGCCCAATCGAAACTCGGCCCCTGGCCCGTTGCGAGATGATGCACCAGGTTTTGCTGCAAGCGCTGGCCATCCTGAGGGTCGATTAGGCGGTTGGCGAGCGGGCCAAAGCCGGTGGTTAATCCGTAGACGTGGCGCCGTTCAGCGATCGTTCGGCGGAGCCTATTATGGGCGTCAGTGCAACGCTCGATTGCTGCGGGCGACGGGACAAAACGCTTTCGGTTCTCGGCAACAAGGTTCGCGTCTGAAAGTTGGAAATCTCTTGCGATGTCGAAATTGGTGGTATCTGCCTTTGTGTCGAGCGCCATAACCCGCCTTCCAGAATGCTACTCCCAGCCCTAAACCTTCATGGTTAAAAGGAGCTTAGCGCCCTAGACCGTCTTCCCGAGAGGGCCAAGATCAATCGAGAGATCCTCAGGTCGAAGCCCAAATTTCTCGGCAACGTCCAGAATTGCGCCTTCTGCCCGCATTAATGTGGTCCCGAGACGCTCTTCCTCCTCCTCTGTGAGGCGGCCAGCTTCCATGCGCCGGATCGCCTGCAACTCCATCAACTGACGAAGAAATTCCATTAGGCCCAGGACCAAACGGGCCAGATCCTGCTCAACGGTCTCGGGATCAATCCGTAGACGACCAGCCCCGTCGGATTGTCCGTGGATGAAACTCCGAAGATCGGTTGCGGTGATACTCTCATCCATCGCATGGCTCCAGATCGGGAAAGTCGCAAAAAGCGTAGGCCGGCAGCGGCCCCACAATCGTGCAGTTCCAGCCTGGGAGTTGAGCCAAACCGATGGTTCGGGCCTGGTCTTCTAAGCGCGCGAGAGTGCCTTGGATCCCATCGCGCGGCAAAAGGAGGTCGAGGATGACGTTTTTTTCCCTTTGACGGAGTGCGGACCGGGTGACGTCGAAGAAACTCAGAATAGCGTCGGTTGCACGGCGGAGCTGTCTGCTCAACTCGGTCTCCTCCTCAAGATGAATGGCCCGATTGCGAAGCCATGTCTTTCCGTCTCGTTCGGGTTCTATCGCCTCGGGCATTTCGAAAGCCATGGTCACCTGGGTCTTGCCTTCGAGCGCATCAAGACGATCCAGTATCTCACCTTCGACACCAGAGCTCCACCGGACCGTGTCCTCTAGACGGTCGGCCAAAGCCGCATTGGTCGGCACGTAGCTTTCCAAAAGGCGCTCAAGCGTGATTTGCTGAGCCAGCACTTCCCGGGCACCCGTTCCTTCGGGCAACGCGGTGACGAGTGAGATCCGACCCAAGCGTTCAAGCTCATATGGAGGTGGAAGAACGGTCTCAGACCTGCACCAGCCAAGGGCGCGCGCGGTCAATGGAGTTGTCCTTTGGTGCGGATCCGGTCCGGATTGGCAAGGACGAGGTCGAGGCCGAGAAACACAAGCTCGACATCCGCGACCGTGATCCAGGCCTCACCGCGAATAACAACACCCTTGTCCAAAAGCGCATCGACCAAATCCACCAAGCGCCGATCATTACTCAGAAGGGCGTCTTCGGGACCGGCGCGGCTTACCTTAAACTCATCCACCATCGATCAGCTCAGGTTGAACGAAGGAATAGGCCGGGCAGGGTCCCACGATGCGGCAGTCGAGCCCCAAACGGTTCGCTTGATCGGCTTCTTGGTCAAGTTCGCCCATGAGCGCGTGAACCTCGCCGCGTGGCTGGAGAAATGCGACGTCGGCGATACGACCTTCCCCAGCCCTCGATATATCCGCAGTGTCAACGCTCGAACGTTGGATCGCTGACATTAGACGCGAGACGAATTTCGCCCGGTCCTCGGTGAGACTTGCTCTGGCGTCGCGCCGTCTCTGCTTTGACAGTAGGAATGCCTTTCCACCGATCTCCCGGCGCTGAAGGATAGGTGTTGTGAAAGCCTTGGCTTCAACGATGTGGAGGCTGTATTCGCAGAGGCCGTTTAGGCGCAGGGCTTCCTTCCCCCAAGTGTTGGCGTAGCGAGCGATGTGTTCAGCGACGGCTTCGGGCCCAGAAAACACCGAACCGAATGCGACAGGCAAAACATCGGCCTCCGCGATATAAGCTGAAAGCACAGCGTTCTGGCGACGCGCGAGCGCAAGCGTGTCTGTCTCGTCTGCCAGGTCTCCCGGATCAACGTAAAGGCTCAGCGCGCTCCATCCTCGGGAGCGGACGATCCCATGGAAGGGGGCGGTTCTCGGTGCCGCGGCGCTACCCTGGGCGAGACCGATCAGCATAACATGGCTGCTCATGCGACATCCCTCCAGTGCTCGCCGGGTTCGGCACGTCCTTCTTGCCAACGGTAGACCAAGGGCGGAGGCGGGTCCGAAGGGCAGCGGCTGAACGTCATAAGAAGGGCGGCAGCGTCCCGAAGATCGTTCCACTGTTCCGGTGGTGCGATCCGCAGTTTGGCTTGCCGTGCCGCATGGATCGCTTGCGGATCATCTGAGTTTGAAACATCCAACGCGGCCTTTGCCGCCGCGATCTCCGCCCTCCGGATCGGTCTAACGCCGAGGCTCGCAAAGCTGAGGGCCGGAGACGGGCCAATGACCCGAATACGCAGCCGGTCAGACCACGCGGCGTCGATCGCTGCTAGCGCTCGGTCAAGCTTCACTTCGTCCGAAGCCGGGAGGAGTATCGCGTTGTTCCAAACCATGCGATCGATCCGGGGCAAGGCGATGCGGTCGGTGACAAGGGGCGACAGTGTCTTCTCGATTGTATCGGTAAGTTGGCGGCTTTCCCCATCGTCGTTTGGTGCCCCCCCTTCCCAGGAGACCGAAACTTGAAACTGCGCTTGCTCGAAGAGTTCATCGGCCAATTGGGTAAGGAGTGGGGCATTCGCTGCTATGAGATCAGGCAGTCTGCCCGGCTCGATCGTCATGCCTGGCAGTGCCGGCAAAACCGTGCCGCAAACCATCAATGCCTCGATCTGGCGCTGGCGAAGCGTGGCCCCTTCGAGAATTGCCTTTCGCGAAACCGACTTCCGCCAAAGCCGCGCTTTGGCGCCCAGCACCGCCGTGAAGCCCCTTAAAGACACGGCCGTGAGGCCTTCGGGAAGCTTCGGAAGCTCGGGCCCAGCCAGGACGGCAATGAAGTCTCTTCGGCTCATGGGTACCCTCCCGGATCCAGAAAATTCCCGCTCTTGGTTTTCTGGCCTCGCCTAATCTCTGCAATGCCTCGGGTCAGATCGTCATTTTCGATCATGCTCGGTGTGTCAGTGTCCGACAGCCGACGCTTAAGCGCGCGCCGCGCCGCATCTTCCGCGACGGCTGCCAGGTCGGCTCCGTTTAACCCGTCGGTTTGGTCGGCCAGTGTAGGCAGATCAACATCGGCGGATAGCGGACGCTGCGCCAAATGAACTTCCAAAATCGCCAGGCGGGCGTCGCGGCCAGGCATTGGAAAATCGACGACCACATCAAAGCGGCCCGGGCGTGTGAGTGCAGGATCAATCGCATTGGGGCGGTTGGTGGCCGCGAGCACGACCAATCCGGAGTTTTCCTCGACCCCATCAAGTTCCATTAGAAATTGCGCGACGATACGATCCAGTACGGGATCTTTTCCCAAGCGCCGAGGCGCGATAGCGTCCAATTCATCAAAAAACAGCAAGCTCGGCTGGGAAAGCCGAGCCGTGTTGAAGAGCTCCGCCAGCGCGCGTTCTGCCGCGCCGAAATACTGCGATAGCAGACGGGGCGGGCGGACAGGAATGAAGTTCATTCCGGTTTCCGTTGCCAAGGCCCTTGCAATTAGGGTCTTGCCGGTGCCTGGCGGACCACAGAGCAGAAGTCCACTCGGGGGTTCGACCCCAAAGGCGGCATATGCGTCGGGGTGGGTGAGCGGCCCACTTACTGCGTCAAGTAGGGTGGACTTGGCCTGGTCGAGGCCGCCGATATCGTCCCAGCCGACTGGCGAACCGCCGCTTCCGGTGCCCCTAAGGATGCTCGGAGCCGTCATCCGAAAGCCATGATCCAGATCGGCGGAGGTGATTTTTAGGTCCTCCGCCCTGACCAATTCTTCGCCGCCGGCGGCCTTGACCGTCCTCGCCAAGGCAGCCATGGCGGCTTCGCGCGTCAAAGCCGCCAAATCCGCCCCGACATACCCGTGGGTCTTGTCCGCGAGGCCGTCGAGATCGACATCATCGTCCAGCGCCGCTGCGTTGAGATGAACCGATAATATGTCGGACCGCTGCTCCACGGATGGTGGGCGAAACAATACCTCACGGTCAAAGCGCCCCGGTCGGCGGAGGGCCGGATCCAGGGCGTCGGGCAAATTGGTGGCCGCCATTAAAACGATACGGCCGCGTTCCGACATCCCATCCATCAGCGTCAAAAGCTGCGCCACCACGCGCCGCTCGACTTGCTTGTCATCCGAAAGCTGGGCTCGGGCCGGGGCGATGGCGTCGATCTCGTCGATGAAGATGATTGCAGGAGACTCCTTTTCGGCGGCAGCGAATACCTTTCGGAGTGCCGCTTCGCTTTCGCCGTAGTGTTTTGTGACGATCTCCGGGCCGTTGATATGAAAAAACGCAGCCTTGGTCTGGCGGGCCACTGCGCGGGCCAAAAGGGTTTTGCCCGACCCGGGCGGGCCGGAGAACAACACCCCTCGAGGCGGCGCGATGCCCAAGCGATTGTAGAGTTCGGGCCGCAAAAGCGGTGTTGCGATCATATCGTGGACCCGGGCGATTTCCTCGCTAAGCCCTCCCACACCCTCATATATCGGGGCGCTGTCCGACAATGCTTGCACCGAAAGCGCTGTAGTGTCCCGGACAATGCCACCAGCTTCTGGTGTGATTGCAACGACTTCAAGTTGCCCTTCGCGGCCAAAGGGGATCCGATCGCCCTGGGTGAGCGCCATTTCAAAAACGGCGTCGCGCACCGCATCAGCGTCCGTTGGCCGAGGCCCGGACACGCGCATGACCAGGGTTTCGGCTGCCTGAAGATCGGCGGCGGTCAAAGTGACATTGTCTTCGGCGGCGGCTTTCACGTTTTGCGCGATAGCGGCGTCAAGGTCGACCTTGCCAGCGGCAACCAATCCCGGGACGACCCGTCCGTAGCTGCGACGTGGCCCTTCGACCGCCACGACATCGCCCGGCGACAGACCCAAGCTCTTTAATCCACGGCGCGACAGGCGGACAAGTCCCCGAGCACCGTCGTCCTCTAAGGTGACCTTAAGGGGCTCGTTCATCGAATAGTGGCAGTTCGGAGACGCAAAAGGAGGTCGTCCTCGATCTGATCGTATTGATCCTCCGTCAATTCGCCGGCCAGCAATTGTTGTTCTGCGCGAGCAAGTGTGGCTTGAAGCTCCGCGGGATTGTTGCGCTCGGCATCGATCTGCTCAGTGAGCTTTGCTGCGACCCAAAGGCTCGCATCGAATGGGCCGGTAATTGGCAGGAGCGCAAGCCGCCGCAGGAGCCCCATCAGGCCGCCTCCGTGAGAGCAGGCAAAGTGACCCTGACGAAATTGAATGGCGGTTCTGGGCCAATTATCTGAATGCTTGGTTCGCTTCCTCCGCCGAAATCAAGATCCGCCAGCAACGTAGCAAGTACGTCCGCCAAACCCGCTTCTTGGCTCTGGTCCACCAGGAGGTCAGCCGCGAGAACCTCCGCCTCATCGTTCGGTCGCCGAATGACCAGATCCGCCACATAGGGCTTCAAAGCACCGATCAGTTTGTGTTGGGCATCTGTACGATGGCGATCGAGGGCCTCTCCGAGGCGACGACCAAACTCTGCCTGCTCAAATTGATTGTGGGGCTTAGCCGCCCTTAGACGCCTATGTTCGCTCTTTAATTCTGGATGGCGCGACAATTGCTGTGCGAGCGAAGGATCACGGTCGTAGGAGACGCGGAGCCCCAGCTCCACCAGTCCGGTAAGTTGCGCCATCTCGCTTTCGATTGCAGCACTTTGCTGCTCCAACATACGTTGCACGCTTTCGCGGCTTTCGGCTGACATGCCAAAACGCATTGGCAAGACTGTCCCAATGGTCAAAGCAGCTTCGAGAACGCGCGCATGGGCCAAAAGGTTGCGACGCTTTGGAAGGATCATCTGGCCGTCAAAGGCCCCGCAAATGAGCTGGCAAGTGGGATGGCTCACAACCTCAATTGGGCCAGTCACTCCTTCAATCGACCGCAGGTGTTCAGCCGCGCCGGAAGCCCTTCGGTCAAGCAAGCCATAGAGATAAATCATTGGACGTCTGCGCCTGGCAGTGTCGCGGTGACATCCAGTATTCCGTTTTTCATCGAAATATCGAGCGCGTCCCGCCCTATCCCTTCCGGAACTTCAAACTTGCCCTGATACGTTCGCTCTGAGGCGCGCGCATGGATGGTGAGGACACCGTTCTTGACCGCGAGATCAAGGCCTTCTTCAGCGACGCCAGGAAGATCCGCCGTCAGGTTCCAAAACCCCGGCTCCGTGAGGATTGACGCGGCGATAGGACGGGTCGCAGGCGACCGGCGGGAATGACCGTCGGAGGGCGTTTCATTCACGGGACGGGGGTCTACTTCATTCGTCCCGGGCCCAAAGGTCGCCCCTCCCATGCGAACACGGATGCCTGCTTCGGCGCGCACAGGTCCTTTGCTCGTTTGGATGTCTTGGCTATGGCGCAATTCACTGGCGCCCTCTTCAAGCTTTTCGAAGGCTTCACCCAGGACTTTGCCAACTTCGCCGAGAAGACCGTCTAAGCGAATATCAACTTCCTGCCGTAGATCGTTGAAACCCTTCTTCGACTCCCTGCTCATTCCGCGCCTCCTCGTTCTTCGGCTATAGCGGCCAGCGTGTTTTCCATGCGATCGAGGCGCTCAAAGAGAGACCTGTTTTCCTCCACCAAGTCTTCGGTTCGGGAGGTCAGATAAGGGTCGCTTTCCCACCAGTTTATGCCCATCTCTTTCGCTTTATCGACTGTTGCGATGAGCATGCGGAGACGGATCGTTAGCAGTTCAATTCCGACCAATGAAACCGAAATATCGCCGGCGATAACGACACCCTTTTCAAGTATGCGTTCAACAACTTCGGCGAGGCTGTCATTGTGAACGGGGCTTTGGACCTGGATGCTCATGCCAGCGTCTGATCTTCACGATGGTAACGCCCAATTCTCTGAAATTGTTGTATTTCTCCGAATTCATCGATGGCGATCTCGTAGGCCGAGATGAGGTCATTGTCGCCCAGTCGGGCTGGGCTTTCGATCACTTCGACTGTCGCTGTCCAGCCGTTGCTCTCCCGCCGTTGACAGCTGCGCACCGCGTCTACTGGCGCGGGCGTTATTGCGGCCATGGCCATGCGGGCTTTTGCAATTGCCTCGGCCACCGACATCGACTTCTGCGGCACGTCTCCGAAGTCTTTAGGGTTTGGCGTTGCGACCATTTGGGGCCCCCTAGGCTCTTATCTTCGCGACCAGCTCATGCCGAAGCCTCGATTGCCGATCGAGCTCCACTGTGCCTGCATCGAGTTGGCGCCGCATATGCTCCATTTGAACTTCCAAACGCTCCACCCCGAATTCCAATGCCACAAGACGGAGCGCGGCCTCTTTTTTGGTGTGCGCCCTTGGGGCACGGCTTGGCGGAGCCTTTTTCGGCGCAAACTGTTTGAGGCGTCGCATGATATCGAAAACTCCTTTACGCGGCCCGGGTTTCTCTACCGAAGGCCGAAGCGACTTCGTCGACATTGCTGACCAAGCCGCGTCCGATCAAAACGTCCGCGGCAATTCCCGAAAGCGATGCATCTGACAGAGGATCCGAGCCTGCTCGGGCGGCAGCGATACGCGCGATCAGCATGGCCGTTCTGAGCGTCGATACTTTCTCGTTTTGAGCATTGTGGCGAAGCTTTGAGACAATCTCGACAATTCTCATGCTCAGCGGCAGATCAGCCCCGGTTCGGAGCGAGGCAATTCCTGCGAGCGTTTCGACACTCGGCTCGGCCATCGGCATCGTCAAGACCCTGTCCAATAGGGCATCAGGGGCCGGATTGACGCCGAGATAATCCTTGGCATTCGAGGTCAGGATGACACGAAATTCAGGGTGAGCTTCGAGATAAGGTGGAGCATCCGCTTGATCCGCTGACACCAGAATGCCCTCTTCCAACACCGAAAGAAGTGTGGCGTTAGCCTCGGGCGTGGCGCGCGTGAATTCGTCGTAGATGAGCGTGTGACCCTGGGCCATAGATGCTGCGAGGACCGATGCCCGCCAATCCTTTGTAACCCTCTTTTCCGTACGCCTAACACTTTGAATATAGTGATCGACGACCGTAGACGTGGTCGATCCGGCCTCGCGGCCGATAAAGTCTTGTGCTGTAAGCCACTCATTTCCGGACATCAGTGAGATGGGTCGGCCGAGATTTTCCGCAACGCGAAAGGCAAGTGACGACTTTCCAATACCCGCCGAGCCGGAAAAGTGGACGCAAACGCCAGCACGCATGTACTCCGTCGCGCGCTTGATCAGGTCGCAGAGTTCAGCGTTCTCAAAAAAGACTGTCTTCCGCTCAAGAACTGCTCTTGCAGCCTCTGAGGTGTTCCTTCGACGGTCGGACCGCTGGTTGGATCGCTCCAAGGATTTCTTCCTTCGACTCTAATACCTGCCCTTTTACTGTCGTAAGTATTTGCGAGTGGTTAACCGGGTTGTGCACTGGGGATCGCACACTCGGCCGCCATCGCTCCCAGAACGAGATGGGGCAGAACCTCCTTGCCTTTTGACGTCTTCAGAACAGCAATTTCATCGGATAAATAATTGTCATGTTCAGCATCTGTGAGGGTTTCCGCGATTTCGACCCCATCGACGCTGTCAACGAGATAGCCGATCCGGTGCTCTGCGGAGCCCACGAGCAAGATTCTCGTATCCGAATCCTGATCGGGAAGGGCCATGCCGAGCTCTTTGGCCAGCGAAAGCAAGGGCACCGACGTATTCCCATGGGAGAAAAAGCCCAAAAAGGCTGACGCGTCACCACCAAAGGGGGTCAGCTTACCCACGGAAGCCAACACGCCCACAACCTCTGTGACAGGTGCACACAGCTTGACGCCCGCAGTGAAGACAAGGCAGCGGTGCCCCGCAGACCGGACAGCACCTTTCGAGCCTTTGGAAGCCGAGGCGATTCTTTCTTTGGTAGTTTTATCGGTTTCGGATCGATCGGAGAGGCTGGCCATCGTGTCCAACTCCTCCCGCGCAAGCAATTGCTCCGGATCAATCACAAAGACTTGCTGCTCTCCGTCGAGCGAGAGAACCGAAGAAAAAGGCGCTTCGACCGCGGCCAACACATTCGGCAAGTCTACGTGTTCGCGCTTGTGTATCATGCGGATTTGTTGGATTTCATCCACGGCAAAACCCAACTGACGGCCGTCCCCGAAGTTGACGACTACGATTTCGGATTGATCCTGCCGGAGGGTGTCCCCAAGACCCAGCACTTTCGTCGCATCCATCGTCGGGATACGACGGCCGAGATAGCTGATCTCTCCGAGGCAAGACCCATGGCTCAGGCTGGTTCGCTCAATCGGTCTTCGGGGCACAGTGCCAAAAATCCGAATAGCGTCGAGTGCGAAAGTTGCCCCGCCAGCTTCAAACGTCAGGTAAGCCCGCGCTGCGCCAGAGGCGTTCTCATTGCGCCCTCGGCTTTCCTCGGTTTGTCCCTTCGGTAAATCGGGTTTCGAAAAGACTAGAGCCGTGTCAATGAGATTTATACTGGCCCCGTCTTCGAGAATACCGCTGAGTATTGGCGTCCCCCGATACTCTAACCCATTCTCGTAGAGCGCTTGAATTTTAGCCGAATCGAAGTCGGCAATCTTTATTGCTCGATCACAGCCAAGTGCCACCAAATTCCGACCTTGCCGCAGGATCGCGGCAAGTGCGGGTGCCTCTGCCGTCGCGACACCTTGGCATAGCATCATCGGATCGAGAAGCGGGATCATGGTGCCGCGGAGGTCGACCACCCCCAATATGTCTTGGCTAGGGGAAAAGAGCGGCAATATTTCGTGGACCTTGCAAATTTCGGCGAGGCACCCGATTTCAACACCAATCAGCCGACCACTTGCTTCCAATACGCCGAATTTTTTGGTGTCGGCAATAGGACAGTCAGAAGCCGTAGCAGTCAAGACTGTTCACCGCCGGCCAACTTTCCAACGGCCTCATTGATGCTCTGAATTGAGTCCGCCTGGTCCTTACATCGCATGACCATTTGAGACATCGTCGTGTCATTAGACCTCAATCTAGCCACGGTTTCGTTGACCAATCCAACCGTTTTCTCCGTACCACCAGCGCCCCTTTGGATCAGGTTTGTGGCAGAGTCGAGCTGACGCGAAATGTCCCGAGCGGCATCGGCGTTTCGCTCCGCAAGCTTGCGAACCTCATCGGCGACAATTGAGAATCCAACACCGTGCTCGCCTGCCCGTGCGGCCTCAATTGCCGCATTGAATGCCAACAAGTTCGTCTGAACGGCAATCTCGGAGAGCATATCGACAATCTCTGATATGCGCTCCATCGCGGTCGTGACGCCGGCGATGTCTTCGAGATTGGTCGACAATTGAGTATGTCCGTCCACCATCGCAGATTGAAAGTCACGGATCGATGTCGTGAGGGCCTCCATATCCGCTTCGAACTGGGCATTGGTATCGAGAACTGTCTCAATGTCTTGTACCACCACCGTCGAGTGCTCGGCGATTTCCTTTTTAAGCACTTGGTGCTCTGTCACATCAAAGGCAAATAGTAGAGTACCGATGACGTTCTCGTTTTGATCCCGCATTGGGACGTAATGGGCATCTACCGAAATGTCCCGGTCAAACCGGCCCACATATTCGAACAATCCCGATTGGGCTTCACCACGCCCGATCTTCAGCCAAAAATCTCGGTACTCTGAACCTTGAACTGTGTCTGGAGAACAGAACATAGAGTGATGCTGGCCAACGACTTCGCGCAAGGTATACCCGAACAGGCGAAGGAACGCGTCATTGGCACCCGTTATCTTTCCATCTGCCGTCAATTCGCAAATCGCGTGGCTGTCTCTTGTCGACCACCACTTTCGCTCGAGATCCATGAGCTGTTTTTTGGAGTCTGTTATGTCAAAGGCCAACTTTACAACGCGGTTTACATCTCCCTTTTGATCCTTGATTGGATTATAACTTGCTTGAAGCCAAATCTCTTTCTCGCCTGCGCCGACCCGCTGCACCTCGTCCGCAACAAAATCGCCGTTTCGGAGCTTCTCCCAAAACGTACGATATGCCTCGCTCTTTGCATATTCCGTCGAGCACAGAGACGCGTGCTTTCGGCCAATCAGTTCTTCGGCTGGGTAACCGACGACATCCGCAAACACTTTGTTTACGGCCAGAATTTTGCTATCCAGGTCAAATTCGATCACACCCATTGATCGATCAAGCGCATTGAATTGCGCATCGAGGTTGAGGAACCTCCGCTTGGTCTCGCTGATATCCATTCCGTAGAAAAGGACCCGGTCAACTATGCCGTTGGATTCGTTCAGAAGCGGCATATAGACGGAATTAATCCACACATGCGCCCCGTCGGGACGACGCCGCTCGAATTGGCCGGCGACATGTTCTCCGTTCACCAGTTTGTCCCAAAACGCACGATAGCGCTGGTTGTTGGCGAAATCTAAAGGAACCGTGTCACTGTGATTGAGCTCACCGATGGCCTCGTCCTCAAGCTCCATGAGCCGCATGTAAGATCTATTGGCCGCCAGCAATCTGCGCGAGAGATCGAATTCCGCTATGACCAAACCGCTCTGTATAGCGCTGAACCGAGTGTCCATATTTTGCAGTTTGTTCAGCGTAGCAGTCACATCGATTGCGACTTCGTAAACACCACTCACTTTGCCCTCGGCGTCAGTTTGCGGCGCAAATATGCTCCGTGTAATCAAGGTTTCCTTGTTCTCGGTAGCATGGCGAACGTCGAGGCATTCGGTTGATCCGTTTGAGACGTTTTTCCATAGATCCTGGAAGGCCTTGCCCCGCGCAAATTCGTCGTTGAGATAGCGGCCAATGAGTTTCCCGACTATCTCATCGGGGTTTGCGCGGAGACACTCCACCATTGCGGGGCTCGCCGAGACGATATGACCGTCGGAATCGTATTCAGCCATCGCCAGGGCGGACCAAACGGCATTTGCTCGTTTCGCATCGTTCTCAGCAACGGCTTGAATGTTGGTGACATCCATCATGTATTGGAGCACGGACGCCAACGACCCAGCCTCGTCTTTGACTGGAACGTAGGTACTGTGAAGCCAGATTGCGCTGCCCTCGCCGCCTAAATGCTTGTGCGTCTCTTCGACGATCCGGCCCTCGCGAAGCTTGTTCCAAAACTCAAAGTAGTGCTCCGACATGGCCAGATCTTTGTGCCACAATTGATCTTGGGGTTTGCCTGCAAGGTCTTCGCCGTAATACTCCAGCGTCATGGCAGCCTTTTCGTTGGCCTCAATGACCACGCCGTCCGCATCAAAACGGATGATGCCGATATTTTCTTCTGCGGGACCGAGTAAGTGACTTACCGCGGCGCTGGCGCCTTCGTTCGCGGTGCTCCCGTTCGGGGCGGCGTGGACCACCAAGTCGGCTGGTCCTTCCGATGGGGCAACCGCAATGATCCTGACCCGGTGCGAAACGTTGGAGAGAACCGCGACCAAACCGGCCTCACAGCAAAAAGACCCGTTCGTCTCGGCAGTTTGCCAAATCTCGCCCGACGGTCGTACGTCGTCGGCAAAGAGAGCATCGAAATCATAACTTTGCAGGGCGTCTTCCGACAATTCAAGGGCGTTTAGCGCGGCCTCGTTAACCTGCTTTAACGTTCTGGTTTCACGATCAAATATGAGTAGCCAGCCCTCTGAAATGAGAGCCGTGCCCAAGGCCGCGACTGGGATACGTAGTTCGTTGGCGTCGGGCGTTTGGTCATCCATGGGCGTGATTCCTTGGCCTTAAATCGCAGACCGGTGTGATCAGAGTTTCTTAAATTCCTTTGAATTTTTGAGACAACGCTGCGGATTCTTGTCGTACCGGTCTGGGAACCTGGTGGGGTGTTTTTGGTTCGAAGCTAGCTGCCGTCGGGTTTGGAGGTGCGACAGGCTTGCAGCACAAACACAATGGGCTTGATGTGAGGGTCGTCTCGCGCAGCGAAATCATTTGAGTCTTCGGACCGAGCGACGATTGGGATCTATTTTGCAGCTCCAAGCGAGCGGCGGAGCCTAATATCCGTTGGCAATTCGATGCGCTGCCCCGTACCGGGTGTTTGCAGCATTTGAATAAGCATGCTCGCCGCTCGGCGGCCCATTTCTCGGTGGGGTACATGAACCGTTGTTAGAGAAGGTTCCGCCAGCATTGCGATCTCGATGTCATCAAAGCCGGTAACCGAGACGTCCTCAGGCACCCGAAGGCCCATTTCCTTCGCGGCGCGAAGCGCGCCGATGGCCAGAACATCGTTGACGCACATGACGGCGGTCGTCTCTGGCGCGGCGGCCATCACCTGGCGAAATGCGGCTTCGCCGTTCTCAATGCCGTAAGGCGTTTCGACCAAGAGCAATGCATCTCTATCGTAGCCAGACTCGGCCATAACATCTCGGATGCCCTGCACGCGGCCCCTGGCGCGGTCATTGGTAATGGTAGGAGCAGATATGCAGCCTAACTGGCGATGGCCGCGCGCCAAAACAAGCCGCGCGAGTTCCGCCATTCCCCGTTGATTGTTAAAGCCGATGGCCGGGTGATCCTGGTCGGCAGCAAAAGACCAGGCCACGAGCGTCGGCACCTGCCGCTTCGTCAAGAAGGCATAAAGGTCTGGGCTTCGGTCGTAACCGATGAGGAGCAAGGCGTCGGCCCCCCTGGCAACCAGCGCGCGGACCTGTTCGTCCTCCAAAGTCTGATTATAGGCTGAGGATGCGACGAGGAGCGTCTTGCCGTGGCGACCGAGTTCTTCTTGAAACGCTTGAAGTCCGCGCGCGAAAACCGCGTTCTCCATCGTCGGGATAACCGCACCGACAGTGTTGGTCTGCTTGGCCGCCAGAGCCTGCGCGCCGAAATTCGGCGCATAGCCCAAGTCTCGGACAGCTTTGAGGACCCGGTCGCGCGTGTCGGGCACCACTTGATCGGGGGAATTCAGGCAGCGTGACACAGTAGCCGTCGAAACGCCCGCCCGCGCAGCGACGTCCGCAAGTGTTGGAACTGTACTCTCGCTAGTGACCTGTTCCATTGCTTCTCGTTTTTCGACCGGGGCCTTCAAATTGTACGCCCAAGCGCACGGTGTACGCCATTGTCGCTCGGGTCAATGTAAGCGCTTGCACGGCTTTATGTAAGCGCTTACATTAGCGGTTGACTCGTCCGGGAAGGGGGGAGTCCCGGGGGAGACGAATGCCTTATGTGATCGCCGCAGTGCTGTTGGTCTTGTTCGTCGCGAACGTTGCCATCGGGGCCGTCGGCCAATCGGCGCCCGTGGGCATCGTCGCCGAGATGCTGGTCCTTTTTAGCGCCGCCATAGCCTTTTCGGTCGGCATCCTACGAAGCGAAGCGCGCGAAAAAGCAAAGCAAAATCCAAACGAATAAATGTCCAAGGGAGGAACAAGTATGGACAAGAACAAAGAGGAGCTGGCCTCAGCCGAGCGCCGCAATTTCCTAAAACTCTCCGGCACCGGCGCGTTCACTGCCGCCGTGGTTGCCGGGGCTGCCGGAACGTTGTGGTCAAGCGAAGCTTCTGCCCAGACGGCCGCAGAGGAGCGCGACCGTGAGGCCGCCGCGGAGGTTACGATGACACTGGCCACGGCTTATGTGTTGGGCGCATCGCGCAGCTATCCGATCATGCAGCTGGATCTGAAAGAGAACATCCAGAACATGACGAATGGCAAAGTCTATGTGAAGCTCGCGCCAGGGGGTCAATTGGGCGCTGGCGGTGCGCTCGCGCAGGCGGTGCAGGGCGGCACGATCCAAGCCGCGCAGCACTCACTGTCAAACTTCGCGCCGTTTGCAAGCGTGGTTGACCTGATCAACCTGCCCTACTTTTGTGGCTCCAATCAGCGTTTCACCAACCTCACGTCGTCGGCGACTTGGAAAGCAGAAGTGGATCCGAAGATCGCGGCATCGGGCTTTAAGGCGCTGATGTATATCGTGATCGATCCCCGCGTCGTTGCGGTCCGTCAGGGCGGCAATGCGATCATCACCCCGGGTGACATGTCAGGCGTGAAATTTCGCGTGCCGGGCTCGAAGATGCTTCAGCAATATTACGGCCTCGTTGGCGCGAACCCAACACCAGTAGCTTGGGGTGAGACTCCGTCTGCCATCCGCCAGGGCGTGGCAGACGCGCTCGATCCTTCAGTGGGCGCGCTCCATGTCTTCGGTTTCGGCGAGATCCTGAGCCACGTAACATTCACCCAGGCCGTGCCCGACAGCCAAGTTTATTCTGTCAACGCCGAATGGTTCGACAGCCTGTCGATGGACGTCAAAGAAGGCATTGAATTTGCCGGCGAAGTGACCCAGCAGCAAAACCTGGCGAAAGTGCCGTCCGCGCGCTCCTATGCCATGTCGAAACTGATCGCGAATGGGGTGGAATTCCACTCCCTCTCCAGCGATCAACTGGCGGAATGGCAGGATGCTGGCGGCTTCCAGCGGAGCGAATGGGACCAGTTCAAAGTTGACCTTGCAGGGTCGATGGACACCTTCGCCAAGCTCGAAGAGGCGGCGGCCACGCCTGCGCGGTACTACGTCCACGACGCCTGATCGCCTTCCGGGTCGGCGCCTGTCGTGCCGGCCCGGCCTGGGCCTAAGCCAAACAGAATGGACAAAACCGGACGCATAAATGCGGACGGAGGAGACTTCCCATGTCACAGCTCTACCGAGCCATCGATGAAAACGCCGAGCGATGGCTGCTTTTGGTGTTCTACGTAATGCTGGTGGGCACGATGTTTATCGAGGTCGTCCGGCGCGAAGTTTTTGCATATTCCTCGATCTGGGGCGAAGAGATCGTCCGATATTCCTTTATCTATCTCGCCTGGATCGGAGCCGCCGCAGCCGTCAAAGAGCGCGGTCATATTCGCATTGATGTCCTCATGCATTACGTGCCTCCGGCTGTGAAGACACTTCTCTATATATTGGGCGACCTCGTGATGTTCGTCGTCGCACTGATCGCGATCTATTGGTCTTGGGAAGCGCTCCACGTGTCTTGGAAATTCAACTCGGTCACGGATGGCTTGCGGATCGGGCGGTACTTCTTCCTCTTTGCCGTGCCGTTCGGGTTCACACTGGTCTTATTCCGGCTGACCCAGTCCTTTCTGCGCGACCTCTCCGACCTTCGTAACGGACGCCCCGTCTACGAAGGCGACAAGCTGTTCGACTAAGGGGGCCGGGACCATGATGTGGCAGCAAATGGGCCAGCAAACGCTGGAACTCGGATGGGATTTCTACGCGTCGGTCATTCTCTTTGTGGTGCTCGTCGCCCTCGCCGTTCCGGTCTGGGCGGCCATCGGATCGGCGACGGTGCTGATGCTGGTGATGTCGGGGGCCCTGCCCCTGAGCCTTTTGGGAGAGAAGCTCTTCTCTGGCATTGATGCGTTTGCACTGACCGCCGTGCCGCTCTTTATTCTGACGGGCGACGTGTTGGTCCGAACCGGGCTCAGTCGAAAATTCCTCGATGTCGCGGAAGCGCTCACATGCTGGGCCAAGGGCGGTTTTGGCTCGGCCACGGTCCTTGTTTGCGGTATGTTCGCAGCCATCTCGGGCTCGGACGCGGCCGGCGCCGCAGCGGTTGGTCGGATGACGATCGATAGACTGGTCGAAAGCGGCTACCCGCGTCCTTACGCCTGCGCGCTCGTCGCGGCAGGCGCATGTACCGGCATCCTCATCCCGCCCTCCATCGCTTACATCATCATCGGCCTCGTGCTTGGCATCGCCGTCTCGACGCTCTTTCTCGCCGCTCTCATACCGGGGCTATTGATCCTCATTTCGATCTTAATCACTAACGTTGTGATGAACCGCCTAAACCTTTGGGAAGGGGGCGGCATCATGAGCGCGGCGGAATGGCGAGGCAACCTATGGAAAACGATCAAGTCAGGTTGGTACGCGTTCCTCGTGCCCGGGATCATTTTCTACGGCATATTCTCTGGACGGCTTACACCGACCGAGGCCGGCGCAGTGGCCGTTGTCGTCACAATCGCCATCGGTTTCATCCTCGGCACGCTTCGCCTTTCGGATTTTCCCGCCATGCTCGTCAGCTCAGCGAAGGTGAACGGGGTGATCTTGCCGATCATTGCGTTCTCGATCCCACTGGCCGAAGCCCTCGCCATCATCGGCGTACCGCAAGGTTTCGTCGGTGCTCTAACGTCCCTCAGCACCAACGAATATGTTCTCATTGCCATGATGGTCCTGATCCTAATCGTGGCGGGATGCGTCATGGAGACAACGCCAAACATCGTCATCCTCGCACCCATCCTCTTTCCGCTCGCCCAAGAGATCGAGATGAACCAGATCCAGTTCTGTATCATGATGATCACAGCACTCGGCGTGGGTTTCATCACCCCGCCATTGGGGCTCAATCTATTTGTCGTGTCGGGAATTACCGGGGAATCGATCCTAAAGATCGCATACCGCGCAATCCCATTTGTCTTCTTCATGTTGATTGTGACACTGATGATTGCCTACATTCCCGCCTTTTCCACGTCGCTTCTGCCCGACGTTTATCGATAGGACCGCAACCATGACCCGTGAGTACCTAAAGAAAGCCACCTTGACCGCGCGGAGCGGCGCCTCAGACGTCTTCGACACCGTCCAGGGCATTCTGAAAGACATCGAAGAAGGTGGCGACGCCAAGGCGCTGGAATATGCCGCGAAGTTCGACAAATACGCGGGCAACGTCCTCCTCACATCGGAAGAAATCGATGCCGCCATTGCCGTGGTGCCCGAAAAGCTGAAGCGCGATATCGCCTTCGCCCACGGCAACGTCAAACGTTTCGCTGAAGCTCAGAAAGCCTCCATGAGCGACATCTCCGTTGAGGTCGTTCCCGGCATGACCGCCGGGCAAAAGATGATCCCGGTTGAAGCCGCCGGCTGCTACGTCCCGGGTGGCCGCTACAGCCACATCGCGAGCGCGATTATGACGGTCACGACGGCCAAAGTGGCGGGGTGCAAACATATCGTGGCGTGCTCTCCGCCGCGCCCGGACGTGGGCATCGCTCCCGCGATTGTCTATGCCGCCCATATCTGTGGGGCGGACAAGATCATGGCCATGGGTGGCGTCCAAGGCGTGGCCGCCATGACCTTCGGGCTGTTCGGTTTGCCCAAGGCAAACATCCTCGTTGGGCCGGGCAACCAATTTGTGGCCGAGGCGAAACGCATTCTCTTCGGCCGCGTCGGCATCGACATGATTGCTGGACCCACCGACAGTCTGATCCTGGCAGATAAACGCGCCGATCCGATGGTGGTGGCCACCGACCTCGTGGGTCAGGCCGAGCATGGCTACAATTCGCCCGTCTGGCTGGTCACCGATGACCGGTCGCTCGCCGAAGAGGTCATGCGCCTCGTCCCGGTCCTGATCGAAGATTTGCCCGAGGTTAACCGCGACAACGCAACCGCCGCGTGGCGCGACTATGCCGAAGTGATCCTCTGCGCCGATCGTGCGGAGATGGCCACAACCTCGGACGAATACGCGCCCGAGCACCTGACCGTTATGGCCAATGACCTCGATTGGTGGCTCGACACCCTAACCTGCTACGGATCCCTCTTTCTGGGTGAAGAAACCACCGTGGCATTTGGCGACAAAGCCTCGGGCACCAATCACGTGCTCCCGACCTCGCGTTCGGCGACCTATACGGGCGGGCTGAGCGTCCACAAATACATGAAGATCGTGACCTGGCAGCGCTCTAATGCGGACGCAATGAAACCTATCGCCGAGGCCACGGCGCGGATCTCACGGCTCGAAGGGATGGAGGCCCATGCCCGCACGGCCGATATTCGCCTCGCCAAGTTCTTCCCTGGGGAAAACTTCGATCTGAGCGCCGAAGACTGACCTATGCACTCGCTCAGCACCCCAGATCTCAGCGGCCATGTGGCGCTCGTGACGGGCGCAAGCTCGGGCCTCGGCCGTCGCGCGGCCGAGGTCTTGGTGGAGGCTGGCGCAAAGGTGATTGGCGTGGCACGTCGAGAAGAGGCATTGGCCGAACTTGAAGGCGTGGCGGCCCTGTCCTGGGATCTCGCGGATCGAGACAAGCTCGCCGAATTGGCCCAAGCGGCGGCCGAGCCCTTTGGCGCGCCCGACATTCTGGTTCATGCCGCGGGGATTAATACCCGGGAGAGCGCCGATGAGGTGACGCCGGACGGTTGGGACATCACGCTCGGGCTCAACCTCGCAACACCCTTCTTTCTTTCCCAGCATTTCGCACCCGAGATGAAAGCCCGGGGCTGGGGGCGGATAGTCACTTTTGCGTCTTTGCAAACAAGCCGCGCCTTCCCCGGAGGTCTCGCCTATGGCGCATCCAAAGGCGGCATCGGTCAACTGACCCGCGCCATGGCGGAAGCCTGGTCGCGGGATGGGATCAACGTCAACGCCATCGGGCCAGGGTTTTTTCGCACGGAACTCACAGCGGCAGTGTTTTCTGACCCTGAACGCGCCGCGCGCAACGCCGCTCAAACCTGCATTGGTCGGAACGGGGAGCCCGAAGACATCGACGGTCCACTGCTTTTCTTTTGCTCCGAGGCCTGCCGCTACGTGACCGGGCAAGTCCTGATGGTCGACGGGGGCTTCACCGCGAAATGAAAGCGCTCGTTTACACCGGGGCAGAAACGCTCGATTACCGCGAGGTTCCGGACCCACGACAAGAGAGGGATGACGTTCTCGTCTTCATAGACAGCGTCGGCATCTGTGGGTCCGATATGCACGCCTATCTCGGCCATGACGACCGCCGGCCGTCGCCGCTGATCCTCGGCCATGAGGGAGCGGGACGAACCACCGATGGGCGCCGCGTGACGATCAACCCGCTCGTGACCTGCGGCACTTGCCGATCTTGCGCGTCGGGTCGCGACAATCTCTGTAACACGCGCCAGATCATCTCCATGCCACCACGGGAAGGCGCATTCGCCGAAGCGCTGGCAATGCCAGAAAAAAACCTCGTCGAAGTGCCGGATGACCTGACGCTCGAAAAGGCGGCCCTGGCAGAGCCTATTGCCGTGAGTTGGCACGCGGTGCGCCTGGGGCTCCAGGCGGTGCCGGATGACCTGCAAGACACGGCTTTGGTCATCGGTGGCGGCGCAATCGGCGTGGCTGCTGCCCTGAGCCTCATTGCCCAAGGGATCAATAAGGTAACGTTGACCGATCCGAACCCGCTTCGCCGGGCATTCATCGCGCGCAATGCGGATTATCGCGTGGTGGCACCTGAGGAGTCGTACGACGAGATTTTCGACATTGTGGTTGATGCGGTCGGGAACGACACGACCCGGGCCGCGGCGAGCGCTGCGGTGCATCCGGGCGGGGCGATCCTCCATATTGGCTTGGGCGGAGGTGCGGCAGGAATTGATATCCGCCGAATGACGCTTCAAGAGATCACTGTGATCGGGACCTACACCTATACCGCCCAAGACTTTCGCGATACCTGCGCGGCAATGTTCGATGGTAGGCTCGGCGGGCTAGATTGGGTGGAAACCCGCGCCCTTGCCGACGGCGCCGCCGCCTTTAGCGACATTCGCGCGGGTCAAGTCCCTGCGCCCAAGGTTATCCTAAAGCCCTGACAAATCCGGAGAAGTAAATGTCAAACCCCGCACCAAACGAAATTCCGCACCTTTTGGTGCACGAAGCGGCCGATAATGTCGGTGTCGTCGTGGTCGAGGGACTGACGGCGGGAACCGATATGCTGTGCTGCATAACCCACGACAACTCCACCTTTCGTCTCACGGCCGGTGCAGATGTGCCCATTGGCCACAAAATCGCGCTGAAGGATCTAGCGGATGGCGATACGGCCATCAAATACGGTGAGGACATCGGAAAGATCATCGCCGACATTCCCGAAGGTGGACATGTCCACACCCATAATTGCAAAACCAAGCGCTGGTGAGGAGAGCGGAAATGAGCAAATACGCAAACATGACGTTCAAGGGCTACCGGCGCGAAAACGGCCGGGTCGGGGTGCGCAACCACGTTCTTATTCTGCCCGTGGACGACATTTCAAATGCCGCAGTCGAAGCGGTTGCGAATAACGTGAAGGGCACGCTGGCCATTCCCCACGCCTATGGACGCCTTCAATTCGGTGAAGATCTGGAATTGCATTTCCGCACGATGATCGGCACAGGCGCCAACCCCAATGTCCATTCCGTTGTCGTGATCGGGATCGAGCCAGAATGGACCAAGCGCATTGCCGACGGCATCCGAGAAACGGGCAAGGAAGTTGCCGAATTCTCAATCGAGCAAAACGGCGACTTTGAAACGATCCGCGCAGCCTCCTGGGCGGCCAAAGACTTCGTCCACAAGGCCACCGAAATCCAGCGCGAGGAATGTTCGGTCTCCGATCTTTGGGTTTCGACGAAATGTGGGGAGAGTGACACAACGACCGGCCTCGGGTCCTGCCCGACCGTAGGCAATATGTATGACAAGCTGCTGCCCGAGGGAATTACCGGCTTTTTCGGAGAAACCTCTGAGATCACCGGCGCAGAGCACATCTGCCAAAAGCGCGCGGTCAACGAAGAGGTGGGCGAGCGCTGGTACAAAATGTGGAAGGCCTATCAGGACGACGTGATCTTTGCCCATCAGACCGACGATCTCTCCGACAGCCAGCCGACCAAAGGCAATATCCTAGGTGGTCTTACGACCATCGAAGAAAAAGCGTTGGGTAATCTCGAAAAGATTGGGCGAACGTCGAAATATATCGACATTCTCGAACCGGCGGAGCAGCCGAGCTCGGGCGACGGTCTCTACTTTATGGACAGCTCCTCAGCCGCTGCCGAATGCGTGACACTGATGGCCGCTGGTGGGGCGGTGATCCACACGTTCCCAACCGGGCAAGGCAATGTTGTGGGCAACCCGATTGTGCCCGTCATCAAGATCACCGCAAATCCGCGTACCGTTCGCACCATGGGTGAACATGTGGACGTGGACGTTTCAGGCATCCTGAGGCGCGACCAGACCATAGACGAGGCCGGGGATCTCCTGATCGATATGATCCGCCGCACCGCCAATGGGCGCAACACTGCCGCAGAAGCCCTAGGCCACCGGGAGTTCTCAATGACAAAGCTCTATCGAAGCGCGTGATCTCTTGCAGGTCGTCGTTTCCGAACACGTTGAAGAGCTTGCGCGGAAGTACTCCGGGATAGACACCTTGGGGTGGCGATGAGCCACAAGAGTACTGCCATCGCGCTTGCCTGGGGATGAGTTTGGAAGAGCGACTTCAACTCGCAGAGGCCGAGGGCCTGGTCGCCGACGTCCTCAAGGCACAAGGCGTCTCAGATGAGAACGCTCGGTCGGTTGCCCGTGCCTTGGTCGCCGCCGAGGCCGATGGCCAGAGAGGGCATGGCTTTTCCCGGGTTGCGGCCTATGCGGCTCAAGCGGCCAGTGGCAAAGTGTACGGCCAAGCTGCGCCGGTTGCTAAACTGGCCGGCGAGGCCCTCATTCGCATTGACGCCCGCCACGGCTTTGCCTTTCCGGCCATCGATCTGGCTATAGAAGAACTTGCGTCCCGGATCCGCGTGACAGGGATCGCCGCCGCCGCCATCTCGCGCTCGCATCATTGCGGCCAACTGGGCGCCCATGTGGAACGACTGGCCGAACTCGGTTTGGTTGCTTTGATGGTCGCCAATACGCCCAAAGCCATGGCACCCTGGGGAGGATCGCGGGCCCTTTTCGGCACCAACCCAATTGCCTTTGCTGCGCCGCGAGAAAACGCTGCACCCCTCGTGATCGACCTGTCCTTGTCGAAGATCGCCCGTGGCAAGGTCATGGCCGCGGCCAAACGGGGTGAGCAGATCGATGAAGGTTGGGCTTTGGATTACGATGGCAATCCAACCACTGACCCTGCTGCAGCCTTAGAAGGTACAATGCTTCCCATGGGCGATGCGAAGGGTATGGCATTGGCTCTGATCGTCGAGATCCTGGCGGCAACGATCACCGGCGCCAAGTACAGCTACGAGGCAACGTCCTTCTTCGACGCCAAGGGCGAACCGCCAGGCGTGGGTCAGTTTATCCTTGGCCTCGATCCGAGCGCGGGCACAGGTGCGCAATTTGGGTCGCGTATTGAGGAGCTACTCAGCGAGATTGAGGCTGAAAAGGGTGCTCGCTTGCCTGGCACCCGTCGCCTCGCTTCGAGAGAGGCTGCGAAGCGCGACGGTGTACCCATTCCGAAATCCTTGTTGGAAGAATTTCGGCGGCTCGCAACCACTTGAGAGCCGCATTACGGCGCGGCGACTACTGCAAGTCTTGATCGGCCACGCCCAAACAAATTTGAAACAGGTGATCTTTTCCTGATCGAGAACGGCCTTTGCGCGGGTCACCGCCACCGGCAAGTTAGAAATGGACGAATGCCTTGCCGAAACGATCACCGAACGCATCAAATTTGCTAAATCGGTCGGCATTGCAAGGTAGAGGGATCTCTTCACATCTCCCTGCCCGGGCGCGTGCCATTTCATTCGTAGGAATCACATCATTACACCGAGCTGCGCGGCTTCGGTGTCGGAAAGGAACGTATCCGCAATTCCCTATGGGAATTAAAGCGAAGGGAGCTGCTGCGTCACAGGGTTTGGGCCATATTCAAACTGCCGCAGCTCGGCCGCTGCATTCACCGAACGGTGCCAAGTACAGGGAAATTCCAAAATTTTGAGAGAATGAGCAGGCAAGCGCCACCGATCCGTTTCGGGTCATTCTCCGCTCAGGTCGACTGGATCGAAAAGGGTGAGATCGGTCCTTCTTACCCACCGAATAACGAAAGTTAGCGAAATTTTGCCTTAAATCCGGCCCAATTCTCCGCTTACCCAAGAACTGTTTCGCATTAGGAAACAAGGAATACGGAAGTGTCTTTGGAACGGCTTACGCGTGCCTTGGGTCTAGGCTTGGCCGCGCTCGCTTCGAGTGCGACTTTCGCGTTTGCTCAGATCTCCATAGAACCGGCAAAGTCATTTGACCCGACGGCCATTGGCCCGGGAAAACAATCGACACTGTCCGTGACCATCACCAATGACAACGCATTCGCGGTCACCAGCGTCGCCTTCTCTGAAACGGCACCGACGGGCCTCACCTATGTGGGGGTATCACCGGTCTCGAACACTTGCGGCGGCACGGTGACCCTGTCGGCCACACAGTTTTCATTGTCCGGCGCAACGATCCCCGCGTCTACGGTCTCAACGCAGGGTTCCTGTACGGTTGAAGTTCTCACCACGACCAATCTGCCCCTATCGGCCGGAACTCTGAACTTTGTCAGCACCTTGCCGGTTGGATCGGTAACGGCCGATAATGCTCCAGCCAGCGCCACGGCCGCGAGTGCGACCCTCACTTCGACCGTTATCAACATGACGGGCGACAAGGTGATTGTCGCTCCCGGCGGCGGTAACCCGAACGTCGCGGGCGGCGATACCGACAAGTATTTCGAGATCACACTGAACAACCCAAACAATTACGACCTTACGGGCGTCGGGCTCGTTGATGAACTCGACCGGCGCTTCCGCGTCCTAGCATCGGCCGCTCCGACCGGACCCCTTGCGCCGATTGCCCCTCTCTCAACCACTTGCGGATCGGGCACGGTGACGTCGACACTGACGGGCAATGACGAGACCGTAACGTTTTCCGGTGGCACGGTCCCGGCAAATGGATCTTGCGTCGTTCGAATATTCGTCGAACCGGAGTCAAACCTTTCGACCTACACATTCACGCTCAATCGACCGAATGTCATCGGTGCGGGCTCGGTCACGTCCAACGAAGGCGCGACCAATGAAGACGAATTTCGGTCCTTCAACGTGGATGTGTGGACCGGCGGCTTGTATGAAAAGCAATTTTCGCCGCAAACCATAGGCCTTACAAATACTTCCAGGCTGACGATCACGATCCGGAACCTCAACAATCTCTCGGCAACCGGGATTGAGTGGGCCGACTTTCTACCGACTGGGATGGTGGCGGTTTCAGATACGCTCACAACGAATGGTCAGTGCGGAAGTCCTATCCAAGACAATTCCGACCTTACTCAGGCGGCGGTCACCAATCTCACTCTTGCGCCCCAAGCTCGATGCCGTTTGTCCTTCGATGTGGCGGGCACAACGACGGGCTCGTTCTTGAACGAAGTGGGCGGAACCGGCTTCCCGGCCATTGAATATGATGACGGTCGGACATCGAATTTTCGCGCGACAGACGACACGTTGAGGGTTGGCAATACCGGGGGTCTTGCATTGGAAAAGCTGGCCAAAGCGGAATACCAATCCTCCTACCAGGCGAATATTCCCGGCAATGTCGAAGGGCGCGTTGGCGGTATCTTCAATTTTCGCATTGAAATGCGAAACGGCACCGCGTCCTCGATCGGCAATATCAATCTCGTGGATGACATTGCCACCGCAATGGCAGGGCGTTTTGAGCTGATTGGAAGCTCAGTCGCGTTCAACGGAACAGGTTGCACGACCACAAGCCTCACCGGCAACGAGGCAACGGATATTGTCACACTGGTCGGAGGGACGGTTCCAGCGGGTGCAACATGCCGGCTCGACTTCGACGTCATGGCAACGGGCGATACGAATGCGCGGCAAAGAAACACGGTGCTCGCATCGGACATCAGTGTCGACGGAACGGTCTATCCCTTTGACCTCGTGTCCAGAAACATTCGAGCGGACGCCCTCCTTCAGCCTAGGAAATCATTTTCGCCGACCACCGTTGGCGCCGGCGGAGTATCGCGACTAACGGTTGATATAACGGCGTTGGGCGACCGGTCTTTCACCGTCTCTGAGATCAATTTCACCGATGATTTGCCCTCGCCCCTGGTCATTGCCGCCGATCCAAATCCGGTCAGCACCTGCGGCGGTATTTTCACCGGTGCCACTCCGGGGTCCGACAGTTTTACCTTCTCTGGTGGTGAATTGGGCAGCCCAAGCAATCCCTTTTCATTTGTCGGCAATGTCTGCTCGGTCTCCGTCAACGTTATGGCGGGCACGGGCACCTCTAACGCGACCAACACGATCCCAGTCGTCCAAGCTCGAAGACTGGACAGCCTCCCCGGCGATCTGACCGAAAATGTCTTCTCCGCAGCCTCCGACAGCGCCACATTGAGCTGGACACAGGTGGATGCAGCGGTCTCGAAGGCATTCAATCCGACCGTTGTTGGCGCAGGCGATCCCTCGCAATTGTCCATCACTTTTTCCAACCCGAGCAGTTCTGCGCTGTCTCGCATTGCCCTAACCGACACATTCCCCACTGGCATGACAATTGCCCAGGTTCCCAACGTTTCTTTCAATGCCATTGGCGGTGCGACTTGTACGCCAGGCTCGATCACGGCCACGCCTCTAGCAAACAATGTCGCGATCTCCGGCGCTTCGGTCAGCGCGGGCGGGACCTGCGAATTGCTCGTCGACGTCATCTCATCGACCCGAGGAAACCTCACAAATACGATCGCGGCCAACGCACTTGTCACCGCCGAAGGCGTTTCCAATCCGAGCCCCGCGTCGGCGTCCTTACAAGTCAGCCCTTCGGTCGTAATCACCAAAGCATTCACACCCGCAACTATTGAAGTAAACGGGGTGTCTACGGTGGAGATTTCCATCGCGAATGCAAATGCGGCGGCGTTTGACTTCAATAGCCCCGGCCTCACGGACGCACTTCCCACAGGCGTGGTCATTGCCTCTACACCAAATATCTCAGCGGAGTGCGGTATCTCGGTGGTGGCAGCCGCGGGGGCGACCGATATCGTGATGAATGGCGGCACTGTGCCGGCCGATAGCACTTGCACAATCGCCGTCGATGTCACGAGCTCTGCGACCGGAGACTATACCAATCTCGTTCCTTCAGGAGCGCTTAGCACGGTTCAAGGCGCAACCAACAATTCGGAGGCAACAGCGAACCTTACGGTGATCATTTCGCCGGTCGCGAATGACGATTCCGATCTCGACAATACGTTCGGCAGCGCCGTTGCATTGTCGATCTTGGGCAATGACACCGATCCGGACGGCGCGCTCGACGCCAATTCCGTAAGTCTCACCGCCCCTGCCGACGCTCAGAGCGTGTTTACCGACACCGACGGTGATGTGACCGGTTTTACGGTGCCGGACGAAGGTGTTTGGTCCTATGCATCCGGGACCGGTGAGCTCACTTTCACGCCGCAGGACGGTTTCATCGGCAACCCGACCCCGATCACCTATAGGGTCAATGACACCGACGGGAATCCGTCCAACCTCGGCACTGTCACCGTCACTTATCAGATCTCGGAGCCCGTGGCCGCGGATGATACATCGAGCGGCAATACCCCGGGCGATGCCGTCACCCTGGACGTTCTGACCAACGATACCGACACGGACGGCACGATCGATCCAGCCACCGTAAGCCTGATCACGCCCCTTGGTGCCACGGGCGTCCTTTCCGATGCAGCAGGGGACGTCACGGGCTTTACAATTCCCGATGAAGGCGATTGGTCGGTGGATCCGACCACGGGCGAGATCACGTTTACACCAGAGGCGGATTTTACAACCGATCCGACACCGGTCGACTACGTCGTCGACGACAATGTCGGCCTGACCTCGAACCAGGCCACGGTGACCATCGATTACGACTTACCGACCTTCTCGTGCAGCGGCGCATTTTATGAAGTGATCTCGGGACAATTGTCTCAGCTCGATACCTCGACGGGCAATTACACGCCGATCGGAAGCGCCAATCCAGATTACAACGCCACGGGCTACAACGTTCTCGACAACTACATTTACGGTATCGGTCGCGAAGCGCCCTACAATCGTGAATTGCTGCGTGTTGGGGCGAATGGCGAGGTGGAACCCCTGGGGTTCATCGTCCCCGGCAACCCGGCCCAAGGCGATATGGATGGGGCCAATACGCTCTATTTTAGCCCAACGGCGACCCAATTGCGAACGATCAACGTCCTGACCGGCGCCCAAGGCACGGTGAACTTTACGGGTAATGCGCTGGGTGTCGTTTATGACATGAGTTTTCTTCAGGTCGGCGGCCAAAGCCTTATGATTGGGGCCGGACGCGGCACGCTACGACGTTGGAACCTGACCACGCTCGAAGCCGATAACGTGGCCGTAGCTGGGCTGCCTAATCAGGATTTTGGAGCGAGCTGGTCGGATCTTTTTGGCAATCTTTACGTCGCCAGCAACACCGACGGCACGGTCTACGCGATCGCCAATCCGGCCGGCGACAACCCTATCATCACCTCGACATTCTCCGCGGCCCGGTCATCGAACCACGACGCCATGTCGTGCCGAAACGCGCCGCCGCCCTTTGCTGGCACCCTCACCCCAGTCGCCCAGGATGACAGTTCAACCGGAAACGCGCTTGGGGATGCGGTCACCCTCGACGCGGTTGCCAACGATTTTGATCCCGACGGGAATGTGGATCCAACGACCGTCAGCTTGGCTACGCCCTCTGGTGCCACCGGAGAGGTGACCGATGCCAGCGGCGATGTCATCGGATTTACGGTGCCGGGCGAAGGTGCGTGGGCGGTGGACGAGACGACCGGCGCGATCACCTTCACGCCGGATCCAGCCTACACAGGTGACCCGACACCGATCACCTATACGATCGACGACAATGACAACCTGACTTCCAATTCAGCGACCGTTTCGGTGAGCTATGCTGAGACGCCGGGCATTGCAGTTCTAAAATCGGCCGACACGTCCGGTTTGTCCGCCGCGCCGCTGGATGGCGAGACGATCATCTATTCCTACACGGTCACCAATCCAGGCAATGTGGCGCTCGATCTTGGACCCGAGCCATTGGTCGACACAATCACCTACGGCACCGATGGATCGGGCGCGGCCGCTGCCCTCGATGCGGCTCCGGCCTTTGATGCCGCCGCTTCGAACGACGCGAACGGAAATGGCCGCCTCGATCCGGGAGACAGCTTTGTCTATATCGCTGATTTTACCGTCAATCAGACCGCAATTGATGCGGGCGGTGTCCACAACACCGCCTCGGTCACCGGCAATCCGGTTGACGCTTCGGGCAATGATCTTCCGGGCCTCACAGATCCCGTCGACACGTCGGACAATGACCTTACCGGCGACGGGACAGACGGCACGGCCGACAGCAACGGCAACAATCCGACCGTGGTTTCCTTGGCCGGGAGCGGGTCGATCGAATTGGTCAAATCTGTCTCCTCGGTCTCCGATACCAATAGCAGCGGCGTTTTTGGGGATGTGGGTGATACAGTCAATTTCACCTTCACCGTAGAGAATACCGGCAATCTCGCATTGGCCGGGATTAGCGTGAGCGACCCGTCCCTTTCAGCGCTCACCGGCACCGCCACACTCACCCAGCCGGCGGCGGGTTTTGATGGTGACCTGGCGGCGGGAGAGGGTCCAGTGGTGGCCGCGACAGCGACCTATGTCTTGTCCGATACGGACATATCGGCAGGCACCGTCACCAATACGGCGAGCGTCACCTCCACGGCCGTGGCAACAACGGCCGGTGGCGATCCGGATCCGTCGAGCCCCATCGCGGGCGCCGCTCCAGTCACCGATACGAGCGATGCGGGCAGCACACCCGATCTTGACGCAAGCGACGGGTCCGTGCCGTCGATTGCCGATCCAGGTACCACGGACAGTGACGGGGTGGCCGGCAATGACAGTGACGAGCCCACCCTCCTTGACTTGCCCGCCGCGTTCACAATCAGCGGGACGGTATTTCTCGACATCAACGGAGACGGCACTCTCGATGGCGGCGACGATACGACAGCCGGCGCAGGCTACAACGCCAACCTATACGATGCGGACGGCAACGTGGTGGCGACCACCATTGCGGCAGCCGACGGCGCCTATTCTTTCAGCGGAATGGCGGCAGGTGACTACCGGGTAGGCTTTGTCTCGCCGGGAGGTCTCGGCGTCGGGCTCACCGACGCGGTGACGGTCAGTCTCGCGACGCCGACCCAAACAGATGTGAACCAACCTATCGATCCGCAGGGGGTTTTCTACGATTCCGTTGCCGGTTCGCCAATCGCAGGGGTGCGCGTTGAACTCACCGATGCGGGGGGCACAACCTTGCCCGCGGCCTGCGTGCTGCCGGGCCAGCAAAGCCAAATAACTGGCGCGGACGGCACCTATCGGTTCGACATTATCACTGGCGCTGATGCGGCCTGTCCGGTCAGCGAAACGGAATACCAAATCTTGGTCGTTTCCACTCCGTCGACCTATTTCGGCACACCGTCGACCAACATCCCACCGGAAACTGGGCCGGTGCAGGTGACAGGGTGCCCGTTCGACGCCGTCCCGGGCGGGTCGTGCCAATTGTCAGCTTCGACTTCGGCTCCTCTGCCGTCCGCACCGACGCCTTACTATTATGGGTTCCTTATCGAAGCGGGTGATCCGGATGTGATCAACAACCACATCCCGCTCGATCCCTCCTTGGCCGCTGCTCCTCCGACGACCGACATCCTCATCACGAAGCGCCACGACCTGGCCGACGGTGCAGTCATCATCGGCGAAACTGTGCCCTACACGATCACGGTGGAAAACCTGACCTCTTTCGGGGCGGGCACGCTCAATGTGGTCGACGAACTGCCCATCGGGCTCACCTACGTGCCTGGGACCGGCGTGGTCGATGGAACTACGGCTGAACCTACGATCAACGGCCAAACACTTGCTTTCAGTGGTGTTACGGTCACTCTCGGAACCACGATCGACATCACCCTGTCGGCCCGGGTCGGCGCGAATGCTCCGACGGGGGATCTGACCAATACAGCTTATGTGACGGACAGTGCCTCCAGCATCGTCAGCAATCGCGCCACGGCCACCATCACCCGCCAACCCGAAGCCGTCTTCGATTGCACCGACGTGATCGGTAAGGTTTTCGATGACCGGAACGCCAACGGCCGCCAAGACAACGTCCGCGACCCCAGCATTACGGACCAGCGGTTCGACAAGTTTCCACGCGTCGGACCCGACCGGATTGAAGGTGAGCCCGGCATTCCCGGCGCGCGCCTTGTGACCGCGAACGGAACTTGGATTACCACCGATCAATACGGCCGCTACCACATCCCCTGTGCTGCCTTGCCCGACAGCGAAGGCGCAAACTTCATCCTCAAACTCGACACGCGGAGCCTACCCACGGGCTATCGACTGACAACGGAAAATCCTCGGGTGCTAAGGATCACCTCCGGCAAAGTCACCCGGATGAATTTCGGCGTCTCGTTTTCTAGGGTGTTTGACGTCGATCTGACGGAGACGGCCTTTATCGGAAATGCAATGTCGAACCGGCTCGAAGCCGGTATGGCTCGCCTTCTCCGATCCATGGAAGATCGCCCGTCTCACCTCAAGGTAACGTATTTCGAGCGCGGCGAAAACCGACGGTTGGTCAATCGCCGGCTTGATGCAGTGGAAGACTTCGTCCGCAAAAATTGGAGACAAAATGGGCGGTACAAACTGACAATAGAACGCACGATTAGGCGCTTACAATGAGACGGGTAACAATGCGCATAAATCGTCAATGGCGCCCGTTCCACGGCTTCCTATTTGCCTCGACAAGCGCGATTGCCGTCGCAATGCCTTCCTATGTGTATTCGCAAATAATCCAATGCGGTTTTGACTACGACGTCCTTCCCGACACTTGCATCGACGCCAATGCGACGAGCGTCGTCGAAATGCCTAGTGGCCGAAACGCAGAGCCCGAAACGGCGCCGATCGCCAATTCCGAGGGTTTCGTACTTGCCATCGATGGACGCCCCATCGATGCCGACCCCGGATTGGAAGACCAGATCCGGATGACCGATCTGGCACTCTATGATGCCGATATTCGCGTCACCTTCGACGGCCTCAACGCTGACCCACGGTTGGATTTCGAGTTTCTGGGTGACGGCAACAATCGCGTCCAAAGCCGGATCAACTACCCTGCCTTTACGACACGGGGAGAAATCCGGGTCATCAATAATCGGACCGGCCGCATCGTTTCAGTAGTCCCAATTTCAGCCAACGGGATAGCGACGCTGCCGGATTTTGGCGCGGCAAAGGACCTTTCGGCGATCTATCGGGTCTACGATGCCCGCGGACGCTATGATGAAACGCATCCGGTTCGCCTCGACCGGAGCGATGACCGCGGCTTGGCCCCCAATGTGGAGGAAGGCACCGACAATACGGCCCGCCGCCGCATTCCGATCCGGGGCGGCGCGGTGACCGTTTCGAGCAATAACGCTTTGGGCACGTCAACCGTCCGCGTCCTGGGAGAGACGGTGACAACCGACCCTGATGGCAATTTTGCCATTCGCCGTATTTTGCCCCCCGGCACCCACGACGTGGATGTGACCGTATCGGGATTCGGCAATGGTGCGTTCACGCGGCGCGTTGATATCCCGTCGTCAGAGTGGTTTTACATCGGCATTGCGGATGTAACGGTCGGCTGGCGGGATAATGCCCCCGAAGGCGTGGAAAGCTATTACCAGACCGGACGGCTTGTATTTACGGTCGACGGCGTGACGGCATCCGGTGTCCGAATAACCATTTCGGCTGACACCCGGGAGCAGCCCCTATCCGACCTTTTCCGAGACATTGACCGGAAAGACGCCAACAGTTTGGCCGAAAGGATTGACCCCGAGACCGGCTACCAGATCTTCGGCGACGACAGTACTTTGGAAGATCGGACACCGACATCAGGCAACCTCTATGCGCGCATAGAGAAGGACAACAACTTTATCCTCTGGGGAGATTTCCAAGGAAGGCTGGCCGGGAATTCATTTCTGAGAAATGAGCGGACGCTTTACGGCGCCCAAGTCGAATGGAACTCCGAGCGTCAAACCGGAGAGGGAGAACCAGGATCGCGCCTTCAACTCCACGCCGCGCAACCCGACACGCTCGCCGGGCGTGACGTTTTCCGCGGCACCGGCGGTTCGGTCTATTTTCTTCGAAACCAGGACATCAACATCGGCTCTGAAACCGTTACCGTTGAGATCCGCGATCAAATCACCGACCGCGTAGTTGACCGAACTGTGCTTCAGCCCGGCCGTGACTACACAATCAACTACATTCAAGGGACCGTCCTTCTCACGAGCCCCCTCAGCGCTTCGGCCGGGACTGACAGCTTGGTTACGACGCTCCCTGGCGGCGATGAGAGTGTTAATCTGGTGGTGAACTACGAATATACGCCGACCACCGGCGATGTGAACGGGATGAATCTCGGGCTCCGCGCCGAGCATTGGACCACGGACCGTCTTCGCTTCGGTGTCTCCGCCGCCCGAGAAACAACCGGGACTGCCGACCAAACGAGTTACGGTGCCGACATCAGGCATCGCATCGGCGAAGGCGGGTTTTTGCAATTGGATTATGCCCGATCCGATGGTCCGGGCTTCGGTTCAAGCTTTTCCAACGACGGTGGATTGATCATCGACACGTCGGCTGCCAATGCAGGAACCGGCAACGCCCTTCGTGCCGAGCTATATGCAACATTCGAAGACCTTGGCTATCAAGGCGACGGCGAATTGAGCTTTTACGCGGAAAGGCGGTCGGAAGGGTTCTCATCGCCCGATTACTCGGTCACTGCGGCCACAGGAGCAGAACGGCTTTGGGGTTTCACACTCGAGCACAATACCTCTGAGAGGCTGGGCTGGCGCATCTATCACGATGATTATGCGAATGCCGTTGGCGAACATGACCGGGAAACTGGGGCTGAAATCGACTACCGGCTCTCGGAACGGGTCCAATTGGCGTTCGGTGTTGAGGTGGTCGATCGGCTCCGGGGAACCGAGGACGGAAGCCGCACCGATCTGGCCAGCCGTGTAACTTGGCTGCCGCGGGACGGCTTGGAAGTCTACGCTTTTGGACAAGACACGGTTTCAAATAGTGGCCTTGAAGACAATGCCCGGATCGGGGTCGGTGGCAGCGCGGACATCAATGAAAACTGGACCCTCGAAGCCGAAGTCTCCGACGGAGCTCTGGGATTTGGGGCTCGCGCACTCGCTGAGTATCGCGCAACCGACAATAGCAGCCTCTATTTCGGCTATGAACTCGACCCGGATCCTTTGGTGAGTGGTTCACAGGCCTCCGAAGGACGGTTCATTTCTGGTGGGCGACGGCCCATCAACGATCAAGTCGAGATATTCGGTGAGAACACGTACGATCTTTTTGGATCCGGAAACTCGCTGACCTCCGCATACGGAGCAACCTACCGGCCGACCCAATACACGACGTATGAATTCGCCTATGAAGGTGGTCGGATTGACGATGAGACCAATGGAGACTTCAACAGAAACGCGTTCTCTTTCGGTTGGACACATCAAAACGATGTACTAACCCTTCGAACTCGCGCTGAGTACCGGACAGAAAGCGGCATTCTAGACACTGCACCTCGAGACGCGGATACGGTGCTCTTGTCATTCGATAGCCGCTATAAATTTTCTGAACAGGCGCGTCTCCAAGCATCGCTCAAATACGTCGATACGCAATCGGACGAGACGTCCTTCGTGAATGGAGAACTCTTTGACGCACGTCTGGGCTATGCCTTTCGCCCAATCGACAACGACCGCCTGAACCTTCTGTTCCAATACCGTTATCTCGACGACATGATCGGGCAAGTCGTTGATGGCAGCGAGGAACGGGCGCCTCAAATCAGCCAAATCCTAAGCGCAGACGCGACCTACGAAGTGAACGACCATTGGACACTGGGTGGAAAATTCGGGGTGCGTTTTGCGGAGACAGCCCCCGACAGCACAACACCGCTGACGGAGAACAACGCCACGTTGGCTGTGCTAAATGCGCGCTATCACCTTGTTCACAAATGGGATATCCTCGCGGAAGCAAGACTGCTCGACAGCGATCAAGCGGGCCGGGAAACCGGTATTCTCGGGGCGGCCTACAGACACTTTGGCAACAACGTCAAACTCGGCGCCGGATATAATTTCGGACAATTCTCGGACGACCTGACGGATATTACCCTCGATGACAAAGGGCCCTTCATCAATCTCATCGCGAAGTTCTAGACGCGCCTGCCAACTCAACCCGCCGGAACGGGACTGAAAGGCAAAATAATTTCGGCCCGCAAACCCTTTTCCAAAGGCAAAAGTCGCAATTCCCCAGAATGGTTCTTTGCAATCGTATCGACGATTGATACGCCGAGACCGCTCTCAGAGGTCGGCCCCAACAGCTCAAAACGGGAAAAGGCACGCGGAATATCCTCTTCACGCAGGCCACGTCCATCATCTTCCACGCTGAGTATTATCTTCTCATTATGGCGATTGCACAGAATACGTACGTTGGACAGTTCCGGCCCGCTGTGGCGGAGGGCATTTTGATAGAGATTGCGCAGCGCCTCCTTCAGCATCACCTTGTCGCCAAAAAACGCGATACCGGGTTGAATACCGACTTCGAGGGTCACGTTTTCAGGCAATTCGGCGCGAAATTCGGCAACCCAATCGGCTACCGCAGCGGACAAATCAAATTCGGCGCGCGAAGATCCTGGGCTGACGGCCTTTGCGCGCTCAAGCAAAAGCAGTTTCTGACTGAGCTCGGATGTGTCTCGCGCCGCGTCTAACAAGTCACTTGCACGACGCCGCACCTCCTTTTCGGTTTTAGCAGAAACAACTGCCTCAGAAAGGGACAAGACCCCAGCAATGGGATTGCGCAATGGGTGGGCCGCATTTGAAATGAAGTCGGCCTGAGCGGCCATGTTCTGGGCTACCTGCTCGAAGAGAACGTTTAAGGTTCGCACGATGCCGGTCACCTCCATTGGCACCTGACGCTGAATAACCCGGAGATCGTCACTGCTTCGCCGGGCCAGTGCCGATTCAAGCTCGTTGAGTGGTCGCAAACCAAAGCGCACGCCAAACCAGACGACGAAGGCCACAGTTGCCACAAGGATGAGGATGATCAACAAGGTCCCTTCGACCAGGTCACGGGTCGCATCGTTTAGAAACCGGCGCTCCTGCCAAACTGTGACGGTGAATTCGCCGCTTAACCCGTCCACCTGCATCACATCCGTAAAACGTACCGCGCGCACCGGCCGGCTTTGGTGGATCCCTTCAAAGACTTGCGGCCCGGACCCGGCCGAAGGCTCTATATCTCGTGGCACGGGCGGGGTGGCATAGCCTGTCACAAAGACCCCGTCTGGCGCGAAAACATGATAAAAGATTGGACCCGAGGCCGTATCTGCCAAAAGCGCATTGGTTTCTGATGACAATGCGTCACCGCCGGAAAGGGCCACGTCGCGGGACACTGCGAGGGCCACCGACAGCAACGCCCGGTCAAACCGGTCGCCGGCACGGGTCTCGGCATCGAATACCGCCCAAAGACCAACGGCGATGGATATGATGATAAGGGGTGACAGGATGATCACCGTAAGCCGACCGCGAAGCGAAAGCGCTCTTCGCATCACTCCACCCCAAGCGCGTATCCGATGCCTCGGATAACACGGATGCTTACACCAAACCGGGCGAGCCGCTTTCTTAGGCGCGAGACATAGACCTCGATCACGCGGTCATCGTTTGCGCTTCCGGCACCGTAGAGTTGATCAAGGAGAGCCGATTTCGAAACCGGGGAACCTTCGGCCTCGGCCAATGCGACAAACAACAGCAATTCACGTCGCGGCACGTCGATGGGCCCGTCAGGATGGCTGAGTTTCGGACCTGCAAGATCAAGGTTCAAAGGGCCGATTTTCATGGATTGACGAATTGGCGAGATCTTCCGACGCGCGAATGCCCGCACCCTGGCCGCCAATTCCTCCATCGCGAAGGGTTTGACGAGATAATCGTCCGCCCCGAGATCGAGCCCTTTGACGCGGTCTTCTGTGCTCGCGCGCGCGGTCAACAGGATGACGGGGCGCGAATCCCCGCGATTTCGGAGGTTTTCCAACACACCGAGCCCGCTCAACCCGGGCAAGTTGATATCGAGAATAATCAGATCGCCGTCTTCCTGGGCCAGAAAAATATCGGCCGTATCGCCATCTTCCAACACGTCGACCACATGGCCGTCATCCTCGAGGCAATAGGCAATGCCTTTTCGAAGCCCCGCATTGTCTTCTACAAGTGCGATCCGCATGGCGAATTTTACTGGTGCCTATGAAGGCTTCATGCAAGCATTCTCGGCAATAATGTGGAGTGGACCCGTGGGAATCACTGCGGGCAATGACGAGCCCAGTGTGAAAACCATGGGCACAAGGGAGGAAAATATGACTTTCACGAAAACCACGTTCAGCGTGGCTGCGAGTATCTGCGCACTCTGCGCGGCCAGCTTTGCCACCGATGTTGCGGCCGGCGGCCACGGGATCAGTCTTGAAGGGAAGACCGTCGAATGGGTCATCCCGTTCTCGGAAACCGGTGGCTCTGCCAAATGGGCGAACTTCTATGCACCTCTGCTTTCTGAGGCCCTGCCCGGACAGCCGACGGTGGTTGTGAAGTTCATGCCGGGCGCCGGTTCGACCAAGGGTGCGAACTGGTTCCAGGACCAGGCCTACGAAGACGGCACGCTCATTTTTGGGTCTTCGGGCTCGACGCAATTTCCGTATCTTTTGGGCGATCCGCGGGTCCGGTACGAATACGGAGATTGGAACGTTGTGCTTGCTTCAGGGACAGGCGGTGTGGCCTACCTGCCGCCGGATCTCGCGGGCATGATGGACGGGATGGACGCCACCGCGCTCCAGGACACGGACTTTATCTATGGCAGCCAGGGTGCAACGCGGCTAGACCTCGTACCGCTTCTCGCTTGGGAAATGCTCGGTCTCAATGTCGAGCCCGTCTTCGGCATCAAAGGCCGCGGCGATGGCCGGCTAATGTTTGAGCGCGGCGAAGCCAATATCGACTACCAGACCTCTTCGGGTTACCTCGGCGGTGTCCTGCCGCTGGTCGAAGCTGGCGACGCGGTGCCGATGATGGCGTGGGGCTCGCTCGACGCCGACGGCAACATCGTACGCGATCCGACTTTCCCGGACATGCCGACCTTCAAGGAAGTCTGCGAAGCGACCCCGTCCTGCGAAACCTCGGGCGACAAGTGGGAAGCCTGGAAAGCCTTCTTCGTGGCGGGTTTCCCTGCCCAGAAGATGGTCTTCCTGCCCCAGGGCGCCTCGAATGACGCAATCGTCACCTACACGGCGGCCTTCCAAGCCATCCAAGAGCGGGATGATTTCGCTGAGATCTCTGGCACGCGCTTGGGCGTCTATCCGCAGATGACGGGCGATGCCGCTGAAGGTGCCAAAGCCTCTGCAACCGAAGTGCCTGAAACGGCCAAGACCTTCGTGGTCGACTGGCTTAAAGAGCGCTACGGCGTCACGCTAGACGGCTAAGTGAGAGCCCGGCTCTCATTCTCTGAGGGGTGGGCCCACAGCCTGCCCCTCGCTTGGTGACCTAAGGGCCGGCGCACGGCCGGCCCAACACCGTTCCGAAGGCGCATCTCGATGGACATTCTCAGCACGGCCCTTCCCGCACTCAGCGAGGCTTGGGGTTTGATCTTGCAACCAATTGTGCTCGGCTACCTGGTACTGGGCGTTGTGATGGGGCTCTGTATCGGTGTGTTTCCGGGGCTAGGGGGCATTGCGGGCCTCTCGCTTCTTTTGCCGTTTATGTTTGGCATGGACCCGGTTTTGGGGCTGGCCCTGATGATCGGCATGGTTGCGGTCGTCCCGACATCAGATACTTTCGCAAGTGTACTCATGGGGATACCGGGTTCGTCGGCCTCCCAAGCAACGGTTCTTGACGGATTTCCAATGGCCAAGAAAGGCCAAGCGGCACGAGCGCTTTCAGCGGCCTTTGCGTCGTCGCTATTTGGCGGCCTCCTTGGGGCGGCCTTCCTGACCATTTTTATTCTCGTTGCGCGTCCTATCGTCCTCGAATTCCGCACACCCGAGCTTTTGATGATCACGATCTTCGGGCTTTCGATGGTGGGCATCCTCGCGGGCCGTGTGGCCCTCAAAGGCCTCGTTGCGGCAGGGCTCGGCATGATGATCGGCACCATCGGCGAAGGCGACAGCGCCGGCGAGCTTCGGATGGCGACCTATGACCTGCCTTATCTCGTTGATGGGCTGAAACTTGTGATCGTTGGCCTCGGGATCTTCGCCATCCCCGAAATCGTCGCCCTACTCCGCCAGGACCGGGCAATCGCCGACCGGAAGCCCTTGGGCGGTGGCTGGTCTTCGGGCGTGGCCGATTGGTGGGCCAATAAATGGCTTTCGATGCGCTGTTCGATCATCGGTGTGGTCGTGGGCGTGATCCCAGGGCTCGGGGGCTCGGTCGTGGACTGGATCGCCTATGGGCACACGGTGCAGTCAACCAAGGACAAATCAAACTTCGGCTCGGGCGAAGTGCGCGGCGTGATCGGGCCGGAAAGCTCGAACAACGCCAAGGAAGGCGGCGGTCTCGTCCCGACTTTGCTATTCGGGATCCCGGGTTCGGGGTCCATGGCGATTTTCATTGGCGCCATCGCGCTATTGGGGTCCGGCAACATCGAAGTCGGACCTTCGATGCTCAAAAACAACCTCGACATCACCTACGCCATCGTGTGGCTACTTGCCCTGGCCAACGTGGTCGGCACGCTCATCTGCATCGGCGCGTCGGGCGGCATCGCGCGACTGACGACGATCCCCTTTAGCCTCCTCGCACCGTTCCTTTTCATGATCATCAGTTTCGCCGCCTTCCAATCGGGCCAGAACCTGATGGACCTCGTCGCACTCTTCGCCATTGGCTTCTTGGGCATCATGATGCGTCGGTTTGATTGGTCGCGCCCGGCCTTCCTGATCGGTTTCGTGCTCTCGAACCCGGCTGAGACCTACGCCAACCAGGCGGTGCAGATCGCCCAGTCCCGGTTCCGCCGCGGTTTCGAGGACGGGATTGAGTACATCTTCTCCCCGATTGTCATCATTCTCTTGATCATCACGATCATCTCTGTGGTTCTGGGCCTCCGCCAAGCCAAGATGATCCAGGCCGAAGGCAACGTGGGAACGGGCGGCAAACGCGCGCCCTTGATCTTCCTCCTCGCCGTCCTCGCCTATCTCGTTGTGGCCTACACCAATGCAGCGATGATCCCCGATTTCGCCTCCGCCGACCGGGTCTTTCCCAAATTCGTCGCCGGTGTCTCAATCGCAGGCGCGGTGATCCTCTTAGTCCAAATGATGATCAAACCCGAAGGGTCCGCGCTCTTTGCTGACCGGGAGGCGGAAGAAGCTGAAACCCTCCACTACAGCCTTTGGGGAATCCTCACTTGGTTTGCGGGGCTTTTGCTTCTCACAGCACTTCTCGGCTTCATCCTCGCCCTGGCGATCTTCCTTTTCGCCTTTATCTACATCCGGGCGCGGAAGAGCCTCGGCTACGCCGCGATCTACACCGTGGCCGGTATCGCGTTCATGTGCCTCATGGCGGGGCTTCTCAACCGCGACTTTCCGCCCGGGCTTCTCCAATCCTACGTGGATCTACCCTGGCCGCTCACGTGACGCAGACAGCAATCCCCTTTCTTTTCATGCGGGGGGGCACCTCGCGGGGGCCGTATATGCGCCGGAGCGATCTTCCCGAAGACCGGGACGATCTCGCCCGTGTTCTCGTGGCCGCGGTGGGCTCGGGCCATCCGTTAAACATAGATGGGATCGGCGGCGGAGCTGCGGTAACGACGAAGGTCGCAATGCTCTCAGCCTCGGAAGAAGATTGGGCCGATATCGACTATTTCTTTGCCCAAGTGGGTGTGGAAGATGGGCGCGTCGATTTTAAACCGACCTGCGGCAATATCCTCGTCGGCGTGGGCCCCGCGGCGCTGGAGATGGGCTTGGTCGAGCCGTCGGGCGACGTCACTGACGTCAAAATTCGCGCGGTGAATACCGGCGCTCGGGTGATCTCGCGGGTCGAAACGCCGGAAGGTAGCGTGCGCTATGGCGGCCCGGCGCAGATTGACGGTGTACCTGGGACAGCCGCGCCGATTGAGCTTTTGTTCATGGACGTGGCGGGTGGTGCGACGGGAGCGATGTTTCCGACCGGCAACAAGGTCGATGAGATCGACGGCATCGAGGTGACCTGCATGGATGTGGCCATGCCGATGGTCATTGCCCGGGCCGCCGACTTCGGGCTTTCGGGCCAGGAATCGGCCGAAGAGATCGACCAGAACCGGGCGTTTTACGAGCGGATGGAACCTATCCGGATTGAGGCGGGGCGGCGCATGGGGATGGGCGATGTTTCCCAATCGGTGACGCCGAAATTCGGGCTGGTGGCCCCAGCCGCGGCAGGCGGCACCGCACTCACCCGCTATTTCATGCCAAAAAACTGCCACCCGTCATTGGCGGTCACTGGGTCCCAATGTCTCTCCGCCTGCCTTCTCTGCCCCGGCACGGTGGCCGATGGGATCACACCCCGCCCCAATACGAACCCCACCTTGATGCGCCTCGAACACCCAATGGGCATCCTTGAAGTCATTATGGACACGACGGACGGCCCGAACGGTTTCGAAGTCAACTCCGCCGGCCTTGTGCGCACCGCGAGAAAGCTGGCCTCGGGCGATCTTTTTGTGCCGAAGGCCGTCTGGTCGTGAAAGTCCATATCCTCGACGATTGGTTCGACACGCTCCGTGATCTCCCCTGTTATCGGCTGTTAGACGGCCACGACGTGACCGTTTGGACCGATCACGAGCCGGATCCTGTGCGCCTCGCCGGGAGGGTATCTGAAGCCGAAGCCCTGGTCCTCTTTCGCGAACGGACGCGCATTGGCCGAGGCCTTTTGGAACAGCTCCCCCGGCTCAAGCTGATCTCGCAGCGCAGCGTCTACCCCCATGTTGACTTGGAGGCCTGTACCGAAAACGGCGTCTTGCTCTGTTCCAACATGCATTCCGGCACCCCGTCCTATGCCGCCGCCGAGCACACGCTTGCGCTCATCCTCGCCTCCTACCGTCAAATCCCCGAGCAAGTCGCTTCGATCCGATCGGGGGGTTGGCAAATGGGCGTCGGGCGGACGCTCCGCGGCCGGACACTCGGGCTTTACGGCTACGGCCGGATTGCCGGAGCTGTGGCCGAATACGCCTCCGCCCTCGGGATGAAAGTCCAATGGTGGTCATCCGAAGAGGGCCGCGCCCGCGCCAAAGCCGACGGGCAGCCGGTTGCCGACAGCCGCAACGCCTTTTTCGCAACATCGGACATCGTCAGCCTCCATGTCCGGCTCAAACCCACAACGCGCGGCATCGTCACCTTGGATGACCTCGCCCAGATGCAAGACCGCGCGCTTTTCGTGAACACATCGCGCTCAGGACTTGTCGCAGAAGGAGCGCTCGAGGCTGAAATCGCGCGCGGTCGGATATTCGCCGCCGTTGACGTGTTTGACACAGAGCCCTTGCGCGACACTGCCCATCCCCTTCTTCGGCACTCCAATGTCCTTCCAACACCCCATATCGGATATGTCACCGAAGATGAGTTCGACCTTCAATTCAGCGATATATTTGAACAGGTGAACGCCTATGCCGACGGCGCTCCGATCCACATGATCAACCCCGAGGCACAGGGTTAAAGAACCGGGCCGCCACGGGTGCGCCCAGGATCACCACAAAGATCCGCAAGACGTGGTGGGCCACCACGAAGGCGACATCGGCCCCGACGATTAAGGCCAAGACGGTCAATTCCGCTTGGCCCCCTGGCGCGAAAGCCAGCAGCGCCTCCTGACCCGGTGCCAGGCCGAGTTGGTAGACGAATTCGACGAAAACGACCGTCAGGATGATCAGCAAGGCGCAAAACCCCAGCGCGGCTGTCACGTCGCGGCGGAGTTCCGAGATCGTGATGCCTGCGTATTTCGTGCCGATCGTCATCCCGATGAAAAACTGCGCCGCCCAGATCGCTTCGGCCGGGGGACGGTTCTCCAACAAGCCCGCCAAGGTCACGACGGCAGCCACGATCAATGGGCCAAGGATCGAAGCGCCGAAGAGGCCGAGCCGCTTTGCCCCCCACCAGCCAAGACCGGCAGAGAGGACCATAAGCACCAATTCATAGGCGGGAATTGTGCGGGCTGGAGCACCGGGCGGGTTTGAAAGATCAGCCTCCCAGAGGCCCTGAAGGATGAACGGCAGCGCCACCACAATCACCATCACCCGAGTGGCGTGGATGAGCGAAAGCGTTCGCACATTCCCGCCTGCCTCTTCGCCGAAAACCAGCATGTCCTGGAGCCCGCCCGGCATGGTCGAATAATAGGCCGTCGCAAAATCGTAGCGCCAGATCCGCATAAAATAGGGGATGCCCACCGCGCCGATCGCCGCGACCATGACCGGGATCAAAAGTAGCGTCGGCACCATGTTTGGCACGGTCGCGATAACCGCTGGGGTCAGCGTCGCCCCAACCGCGACGCCGAGAATGGTCCGCATCCCATCGTTGAGGGGCTTTATCCCCCGCATGGGAATGCCGAGGAGGGCCGCGATCAACGAAGCCGCCAGGGGCCCCAAGAGCCAGGGGAGCGGCAGATCGAGTGCGAAAAACGCGCCGACGCCAGACAGCGCGACCAAGAAGGACGCGGCCAAAGCTAGCATGCCAGTGCCTTAAGCCTTTCTCGAAGGGACGTATTGAGATGCGCTTCGGCCGCGGCACCGGCCGCTTCTCCGTCCCCGTCCCGGAGTGCGTCGACGATGGCCCGATGCTGCGTGGTGACTTCGTCAACGCGCATCTCGTCGGTAAAGGTCGTGGGTCCAAGCAAAAGGAGCGAATTGTTGAGGGCCCGGGCTGCCTCCAAGAGGAACCGATTGCGTCCAGCGAGGTAGAGACCCCGGTGAAAATCCTGATTGATGGCTGCGGCGCGCGCTGGATTTGCGCGTTCTTCACCTATTGCTCGATTGAGATCGTCGAGCGCATCGAACTCGGCGGCCGCGCCGTGTTTGGCCGCCATTTCCGCAGCCGTCCGCTCTAGGACCACGCGCATCTCATAAAGCTCAACCACTTCACTATGGCTAAGCTGGCGCACCACGGCGCCTTGGCGCGGCCGATGCTCGATGATGCCGTCTGCCTCCAGCCGTCGGAGCGCCTCACGCACAGGCGTCCGTGACAGCGAAAGCCTTTCACCCACATCCTCTTCCCGAAGCCGGTCGCCAGGTCGAAAGACGCCGGTCCGGATCGCGCCATGGAGCAGATCGTAGGCGGTTTCGCCACTCGCCTTTTGACTCATTTGAACCTCGATGCTTTGGCTCTTGATCATTTTGTATCCGAGCGGATACAAAACGTCCAGCACGGAGATTCGGAATGACAGAGAAACAGATTATCGTGGTGGGATCCGGCAACGCGGCCATGTCGGCCGGGATCGCAGCCCTCGAAGGTGGGGCGAACGTCTTGATGCTCGAAAAGGCAGACGAAGACCTCGCCGGCGGCAACACGAAATACACGGCCGGCGCGATGCGCTTTGCCTATGAAGCCTCAGAGGAACTCCTACCGCTCCTATCAAACCCCGAGGATGAGCGCATCCCGCGCACAGATTTCGGGAGTTACACGAAAGAGAAATTCACCGCTGACCTTCTAGGTTTCAATGAGGGTCGCCCCCTGTCACCGGAACAGGAAGCTCTGGTTTCCAAGTCTTACGACACGGTGCGCTGGTTGGCCGGGCACGGGGTGACCTATGCGCCCATCTACGACCGCCAAAGCTTCGAAAAAGACGGCAAATTCATCTTTTGGGGCGGTCTGACGCTTGCTGCGGAGAATGAAGGTGTAGGGCTATTCGAGATGGAGCGCGACGCGTTCGAGCGCCTAGGTGGGACGATCCGATATGATGCAGCCGTCACCGATCTGATCGAGGAGGACGGAAAGGTCACGGGCGTCCGGGTTGGCGAAGAAAACCTCAAAGCTGACGCGGTCATTCTCGCCTCGGGCGGATTTGAAGCCAGTGAAACTGCGCGCACGGAACACTTCGGAGCGGATTGGGCCGTCGCCAAGGTGCGCGGCACGCCCCACAATACTGGCGATGGCTTAAAGATGGCGCGCGCCTTGGGAGCCGCTGCCTATGGCAAGTTTGACGGCTGCCACGCAACGCCGATGGACCTTCACATGAAGGATTTTGGCAATCTCGACCTGCCCCCGAAGGAACGCAAGAAATACCGCAAAATCTGCTACTTCCTCGGTGTCATGCTCAATGCCAAGGGCGAGCGTTTCGTGGATGAGGGCATTAATTTCCGCAACTACACCTACGCTCAATTTGGCCGCGCGGTTTTGGAGCAACCTGGCCATTTCGCTTGGCAGATCTTCGATTCGAAGGTGTTCGACCTTCTCTACGACGAGTACCGGTTCCATGATGCGAGCTTCGTCGAGGCGCCGACGCTCGAAGCGCTCATTCCCCAACTCGAGGGTGTAGATGGGGATGCGGCGCTCAAAACGCTCGAGGCCTACAACGCGGCCGTCGATGACACGACGCCCTTCGATCCGACCAAACTCGACGGGAAAGGTACTAAGGGTCTTCCGCTCAAAAAGTCGAATTGGGCCCAGCGTCTCGATACTGGCCCGTTCCGTGCTTATCCCGTGACCGGCGGGATCACGTTCAGCTATGGCGGGCTCAAGGTCGACGGTGAAGGCCGGGTCCTTCGGGAGGACGCGTCTCCGATACCCGGGCTCTATGCCTGCGGCGAATTGGTGGGCGGGGTATTCTTCGGGGGCTATCCCGGAGGCTCCGGATTGACCTCAGGATCGGTCTTTGGCCGCCGCGCCGGGCGCGGTGCGACCAATTGACCAAATGAAGCGGGCTGCCCCAATAACTGAGTATTTCACTTGGATTAGGTGGGAAGCGGGATTAACGCTGGCGGTGTAGCCTATAGGAGATTCCGCTATGAACGCGCGTTTCATGAGCGGCTTTGCCTTGACGATTGCAGCTACCGTGACCCTGCTCACGCCAGCAACAGAAGCTCAGGCCGAAGCCCTGACCCTGACCGACATCGCCGGTCGCCAAGTCACTCTCGACGAACAACCCGACAAAATCATCCTTGGCGAAGGCCGGATGATGTACGCCATCGCGGCGATTACGGACGGGAACCCCTTTGAAAATGTGGTCGGATGGAAAGACGACCTCATTCAATTTGACCCCGACGCCTTCCGCAAATTTGAAGCCGCCTTCCCGGCTGATGCTGAACGGATGATCAATTTCGGCAATCCCTACGCGGGCGACTTTAGCATCGAAGCGGTGCTCGAAGCCGATGCCGACCTGGTTCTTCTCGACAGCGGGAACCTCTTCAAAGCCGAAGAAACCGGGCTTATCGAAAAGCTCGACAAGGCGGGTGTGCCGGTCGTGTTCATCGATTTCCGTCGGAATGCGACCGAAAACACCGTCCCGTCGCTCCTGATCCTCGGCCGTATTCTCGGCGAAGAAGCCGGAGCGGCGAAGTTCATTGATTTCTACATCGCTGAGATGCGGAAAGTGACGAACATCATCGACACGATCCCGGCCGACGAGCGCCCGCTCGTGGTGGTTGAAAATGCTGCCGGGTGGCAGCCTGATTTCTGCTGCTGGTCGTTTGGGCCTTATAATTATGGGCGGTTCGTCGAGCTCGCTGGCGGAAAGAATTTCGCTTCAACCCTCGCCAATGCTTATTCGGTGACCCTTTCGATGGAAGGCGTGATCGACGCCGATCCCGACCATATCATCGGCACTGGGGCCAATTGGGCGGAAGCAAAGCCCGAAGTGACCTCGACACTCTTGGGCTACGAAGGTGACCCGAACGTAAATGCCGAAAAGATCGCGGCTCTTGCGGCGCGGCCGGGCTTTAGCGAGCTCCGGGCGGTGCAAGAGGGGAACTACCATTCGATCTATCACCAGTTCTACAATTCGCCGTACCATTTCGTCGCGGTCCAGCAGATCGCGAAATGGCTCTATCCGGACGATTTCGAGGATCTCGATCCTCAAGAGACGTTCAACCGGCTCCATGACGAGTTCATGCCCTACGCGGCCTCCGGCCAATTCTGGCTGAGCGCCGAATAACGAGACCGGCCCGCCGCGTGGTTCTTGCGGCGGGCCATGCTCCCCATGGCAGAGATTTCGGACAATCCAAGTGTCGACACCATCGTCGGCACATACCGCAGGCGCTCCTTTTTTAGGGTCGCCCTTGTGGCCGCCGCTGCCCTTGTGCTCTTCACAACCGTAGTGATCGACGTGATCACCGGCCCGGCTGATCTCGACTTTTTACGCGTGGCCCATGTCATTTTCCAACCATCCGTGGCCACGCCGAAAGAAGAAGTGATTATCTGGGACCTGCGCCTGCCCGTGGCCACGATGGCCGTTGTCGTGGGCGCCATGCTGGGCGTGGCCGGGGCCGAGCTTCAGACCATTCTCAATAACCCCCTGGCTGAGCCCTTCACGCTTGGCCTCTCATCTGCCGCGAGCTTCGGCGCAGCGGTCGCCATCGTTCTAGGTTGGTCGGTGCTGCCGGGCCTCGGCGCAATATTCGTGACGGTGAATGCATTTTTCTTCGCGATGGTCGCGTCGCTCTTTTTGTTCATGGTGACGCGCATGCGTGGCGCCAATCCGGAGACGATCATTCTGATGGGCATCGCCATGATGTTCACGTTCAACGCTCTCTTGGCCTTCCTCCAATACGGGGCCTCTGAGCTCCAACTCGCCCAGCTGATCTTCTGGCAATTGGGCTCACTCGCCCGCGCGACCTGGCCAAAAGTCGGCATTTGCCTGGTGGTCCTGGCGGTGATCCTGCCGTATTTCCTCTCGCGGTCTTGGGCGCTTACGGCGCTCCGCATGGGTGAGGAAAAGGCCGCCGCGTTGGGCGTGAATGTGAGCCTCTTGCGCCTGATGGTGCTCGGAGGTGTTTCGCTTTTATCTGCGGTTGCTGTCTCATTCGTCGGCGCAATTGCTTTTGTGGGGCTCGTCGCACCACACATTGCCCGCATGATCGCAGGCGAAGATCAGAGGGGCTTCCTGCCGCTCTCGGCGCTGACCGGCGCCCTGATCCTTTCGGGCACATCGATCGCCTCGAAAGCCATCACACCTGGCATTGTCTACCCGATCGGCATGATCACTTCTCTGATTGGGATCCCTTTCTTCGTGAGCTTGATCCTCAGCCAACGCAAGCGGCACTGGCAATGACGCTTGCGGCCCGCAATCTATCGTTTTCTTACGGCCGACGGCTGATCTTGAAGGATACGGGCTTCGCGCCTTTGGAGCCCGGTCAGTTCACCGCCCTGATCGGTCCCAATGCCTCGGGCAAATCCACGCTGTTTCGCGCCATCGCGGGTTTGGTGAAGGCCCAGGGGACGGTCACACTGAACGGCACCGATCTCTCCACGCTTTCGACCAAAGCACGGCTGGGTCGGGTTTGCTTTATGCCGCAATTGTTCTCAGCCAACGCTGCGCTGACGGTGTTTGACGTGGTCATGATGGCGCGAAAAAATCTCGCTGGCTGGCGCGTCACATCCGACGACATGGACGCGGTCGCGGAGGCGCTCCATGGCGCAGAGATCGGTCACCTGGCGGAGGCCTATATCAGCGAGCTCTCCGGAGGTCAGGCGCAGATGGTTTCCGTTGCCCAGGCGCTGATCCGGCGATCAGAGGCCTATCTTTTTGACGAGCCGACCTCGGCCCTCGATCTCAACCACCAGCTCCGCGTTCTCAGCCAGATCAAATCCGCCATCGCCGAGCGCCAGGCCATCGGCATCGTGGCCCTCCACGACCTCAACTTGGCAGCGCGTTTTGCCGACCGGCTGATCCTACTGCGGCGAGGGGAAATCCTGGCCGAGGGCACCCCCGCCGAAATTCTCCACCGTTCCGAAATCGCCGAAACCTACGGCGTCGACATACACATCACCACCGGCCCCAAGGAGGATCTGGTCGTCCATGCCTATTCCCATGCTTAACCGTCGAAACTTTTCCCTTTCCATGGGCGCATTAATGGGCGCCACGCCACTACTGGCGGCCACCGGTCAAGCGGAGAGCGCGCCGGGCGAACACTCGGTGCTGATGCTCAACGCCGATTGCAACGATGCCAATCAAGTCAATGTTTTCGAGCCCGCCATCCTGCGCGTGGAATCGGGCGACAGCGTCAAATTTTTGGCCACCGATGCGGGCCACAATTCGGCATCAAAGCGTGGGATGATCCCCGAAGGCGCCGAGCCTTGGAACGGCGCCCTCGACGAGGAATTGAGTGTGACATTCACCGTGCCGGGGATCTACGGCTACATTTGCTTGCCCCATTACGAATGGGGGATGGTCGGGCTCATCGTCGTGGGCAACGACCTTGCAAACCTGAAAGCAGCCAAGAAAGTCCGCCATCCGGGCGATGCGCGGGGAAATTTCCGCGCACTCTTTAAGGAGCTCGAAGCCGAAAGCGCCTGAGCCTGATTCAGCCGCCACCTCGTTTGAATTTCTGGTGCTCGTCCTCGACAAGGCCGATTTTCCAGTAGCCCGAGATATAGGTGTCGGCCTTCGGAAGGCTTTGCTCGTTGTGTAGAAAGTTCCGCAAGGCGCGGATCACGCCGCTCTCTCCGGCAATGCATGTTTGGACGCGCCCCTCCGGCCAATCCAGATTACGCACAAAGCGCTCCTGAGCGGGTGATGATGTGTGGGGCTCAGGATGTACGAACCAATGGGCCACAACACCTTCCGGCATGTCGATATCTTGGCGGTCTTCGTCGGCGGTGATCTCGAAAATTGCCACGCCCTTTGCATCGCGGGGCATGGCTTCGAGCGTGGCTGCGGCCACCGGAATGGCAGAGGGATCGGCCGCCACAAGATACCAATCGGCCTCAAAATGGGTCACCTTCGGACCACTCGGGCCGGCGAAGCCCAAAAAGCTCCCCGGCTTTGCTTGGCCTGCCCAGCGCGACGCGGGACCATTGTCACCATGGGCCACGAAATCGATGGCCAGTTCCTGGGTCGTGGAATCGAAACTCCGAACCGTGTAGGTGCGCCGCACCGGCGTCGGCCCATTTGCCAATCGTTCCGCAAAGCTCTCTTTGGTTTCATCCGGTTCGGGCAGCATCAGTTTGCAATTGCCGCCCTCACAGCCTTCGGGGAAGCCTTCCAATTCTGGCCCGGCAAAGACCACCCGGATCATATTCGGAGTAAGATAGAAAGCCTCCTTCACCGTCAAAAGCCGCGGCCCAGGACGGCCAGCGGCCTTTCGGACCGCCTTCTTTACATTTTCCATTATCGGCATATCGACCCCTGAAAACTGCGCTCGGACGGCGATCCGGAGCGCTCATTTGCACTCCGGATCATATAGGTGCGCGACCTAGCGGTGTGTAGTGATCCGCCCAAAAGTAGACTTCGTACCCCAGATACCGCGACGCAAGCATTCGAGCTGCACGATCTGGCTATGGTCGATGAACATATTCACATCGATGCCATAGTTCTTGATGTACCACGAGAAGACTTCCGGATCGGCAGCCTCGAACATGACGTTGTCCATGCCGACTTCCTTCATGATTTTCGCGGCCACATCCGTCCGCCAGGGATCGGCGTTTTCTGTGATGCCTTCGCTTTCGATCATGATGATCGAAGCACCCGCATTCAGGCACTCATTCGCGGTATCGATCAGGATCTGAGGGTCACGGGTGCCTTCGGCTTCAAGTTCGGCTTGGCTCGTATCGCCGCCCGCGCCGAATTGTATACCGATCTCGGGCTTCGGCTTCAGGCCCGCCTTATTCACTTTCTCAATCAAGCGAATAAGGTCCGGCACTGGCAACTGAATGAACCCCGTCGACAATTCGATCATGTCGAATTCGAGCTTTTTACACTCTTGGATATATTCGTCGATATGGTTGGGCGCCCGGGCCAGGACGTTTTCAATCCAGCCTCCGGTTGAAACATACACACCGTGGTCGTGGCAGATCCGGTTGAGCTTGATGATCTCTTCGGCGGGCATAAACGAGAAGGATCCACCAGCGTACTTATAGCCATCCACATGCTCGCCCATCAGGTTCAGCAGCTCATTGGTGTAGGTGTGGGGCGTCGGCGCGTAATAGGGCCCGCGGATTTCGGTGATCGACTTCGTCCGCGGCTTGGGGTCGCGTTCGTTCATCGGAACGTAGGGGAAGGAGCGGTTCTTCCAGACCTCCGATTGGGCTCGATCCTTGTTGGCATCCATATCTAGCATAGGATTTCCTTTCCGTTTGAGTGGGACGCGCGGCACCTTTGCCGCGCGTGGGATGGGATGGGTTAAGCGTTGAGACTGCCGAGGATCGCGGCCAATTCGCGGGCGGGCACCTTTTCGAGGTTCTTGACCGCATCGACGATGGCCTTCCGTGTGCGCTCGGAAGTGAACGGTGTTGCGAGATTGGTGAACTTCGCTTCCACCGTCTCCCAAGACATCGGCCGCGTATTGAAGCCCTCGTAATCGGTCTTGGTGATCTTGTGGACCGTCCCGTCCTTCAGGGTGATCGCGAGATCCGTGCAGACTTCAGCTGGGAAACGGTCAGTATATTCCCGCTTCGGTCGAACGGTAAACTTTTGCAGCAGCGATTGGATGTCGTCGCGGGTGACCCGGTCACCTTCATATTGCGCCGGGAGCACGTTGCCATCAATCAGCGCGACGCCGACCATGTATTGAAGGCTGTGGTCGGCCTCTTCCTTGGTGCGGATGATGGTTTTGTCACCCTCTTCGCCGCCGCCGATGATGTGGAAGGCCACATCGAAGATATCGATGCCGATGCGGTCGATCTGATCCCAGGTGAAGCCATGCTCGGCCTGGAGTTCCAGCGCCCCCTCAATGGAGGACTGGCTGTGGATCTCGGCGTTGTATTTCTTGATGATCGACTTCTTGACGTTCTCGAGGTCTTCCGTGGCCCAGTCGATCGTGAACTCGCCGGCAATGGCCTCTTTGAAGCCCTTGTTGCCTTCGAATACCTCTTCCGGCCCGGTGATGCCCCGCATGGCAAGGAAAGCCGCATGGGCGCCGACGAAACCGGTATTGGGGTAGGCGAGCCCCTTCCAATGGCTCAGGCTACCGGTCCGCGTACAACGGAGTGCGTTGTTGCAAGTTCCCGAGATCGCCACGGCCATGGCGGTTTTCTCGGCATCGAGCCCAAGCGCGCGGGCCACCCCGGCTGCCGAAGCGTAGGCCCCCTGAACGGTATGGTCGAAGCCCTTGTGACGTACCGGCGCTTCGTCGCAGAGACGCCCTTGGACCTGATAGGACGCCGCCATTGCCGTCAGAAGTTCGTCACCTGACGCATCGCGGTATTCTGCAGCCGCGAGGACCGCACCGAAATTATCCGATTGGTGACAGGTCTCGCCCTTCGCAAGGTAGCTGTCCATAAAGTCGAGATACCGGCTCAGCGCACCGTTGTAGAACGCCACCCGATCCGGGGCGCCCTTTCCACCACCAATAAAAGTGCAGAGCTCCTTCCCGCCAAAATCTTCATTATGCGCGCGGATCATTTTGATCGGCTCGCCCTCAAGGGCGCCAATGGCCACGCCGATCGTGTCGAGAATACGTTTTTTGAGCTCTTCGCGGGCCTCGTGGCTCATGGTTTTGTGGTCTGTTCCAGAGACAAACCGACCGAGTTGCCGGACAATCGTGTCTGGCAAAAGCTCCGTGCTGTGATGCGTCATACCACCTCCATTGCGCGCCCGGGGCGTGCATGTGTTGAGTTTTCAAACATTTGGACTTCGCGGTTGGTCGGACCTGCCGCGGCGTGGTCGAAACGCCTAAAGCGCTTGCCTTGCGATGGCAGGGTCATCGCAGGTTTCGCCAACCCCGTCAAGCATTGTATACTATGGTATGCAATATGGTGACGACGCTTCCACTTGCAATGGTGGAGCGCTTGGAAAAAGGTTGGGACAGAGGTCGCAACCGCCACCCAGAATGAGTTCTTATGGAAGGTTGCACCGTGATTGACAGGCTTTCCGAGCCTTTGGGCTTCTCTGACCTAACGTCCGATGAAGAGTTCTTCATTATCCTTTTCCGCGACTGGCAAAGACGGGGACCCACCCGCGCCGTGGCAGAACACGCGCTGGCGCGCTTTCTCCTGGAAGACAGGGTCTATCCTGCTCTGAATTCAGTATTTTCCGCCTTTGACATGGTCCAAACCGCCGATGCGGAGGCCGCCGAAGACAGCATACTCTTGTCAGAACGAGAGGAGACCCTGCTGACGAAACTGGCTGGCATGTTTCCGGACCATGGGCATGTGACAGATATCGAGGTCAGACCCGCCGACGAGATCACCCGTAGCGGGCATGACAGGATGTTTGCCGATATTGATCGCTCCTATTGGCAAACAACCACACTCCTCGCTGGCCAAATATAGGACGTGCGTCATTGGCTACCTGCATCGCCAATGCCTGCTAGGCGAACGATTGCACGAGTAAAGCTGTTCCAACGGAGGCTTCTGTCGTTGAGACCGCGACCACCGGCACGCCAAGAATACGCTGGCGCATATCTCGCCAAGTCGCGTTTTGCGCTCCTCCCCCGGCAGTGATCACTGCCTTGGGATAGGGCGCTCCCTTCTCGGCCAAGGCATCGTAAGCGAGCCGCTCAATGCGGGCGATGCCTTCGAGGATCCCGTGCAGAAACAATGCATCGTTTTCGGGCCGCGGGGCGAGGCGCGGGGAAAGAGTAGGATCGTTGATTGGAAATCGCTCCCCGGGTTTCGGCAGAGGGTAGTAGTCCAGTCCCGACGAAACGGAGGGATCGATTTGGCGCGACAGATCTTCGATCTCTTCGTCTTTGAAAAAACTCCGCAAAACGCCGCCGCCGGTATTCGAAGCCCCACCGACGAGCCAGCCTTCGCCAATCCGATGTGCATAAAGCCCAAGCTCCGGCGCATCGATGCGTTTGTTAGAGAAAAGCTTGATCGCCAACGTCGTCCCGAGCGAAGTGACGGCGGCGCCGGGCTCGGGGCGGGCTGCGGCGAGGAAAGCAGCAATGCTGTCGGTTGTACCGGTATGGACCATCATATGGTCGCCAAAGCCGAACTTGCGGGCCATTTCACTCGCGACATGGGCCACGGGGGCACCGGGCGGGAAAAGCTCTGGGAGGAGGCTCGGGGACAAAAGCTCCCCCAGCCAGTCCGGCCAGCTACCTGTCGCGGGATCCGCGCCAGTCTTCAACGCGTTGTTGAAGTCCGAAAATCCACCGCGCCCCGCAAGACGCGCTGCAACAAAATCCGCTTGATGGAGAAGGTGCCGCGCCCGGCCTTCGCGGTCCTCGGCCTGTAGCCGTAATGCGCGGGCCAGGGCCGAGCCAGAACCGCGCGCGACATGGGGGTCCGGCGCAAATCGTGCGATCCGCTCGGCCTCTTCGTCAAATCCGCCGTCATTATACATGAGCGCACGGGTGACCGGCTCGATCTCGCTGTCAGCCAAAACAACGGTTCCCGAAGTTCCATCGACGCCGAGGCGCGCGACCTCGCCCATGGAATGGCCCGCCCCCGCGAGAGCGTCAGCTTGCGCGCTAAGGCACTCCGCGACAGCCGCCCACCAGCGCGTGGGATCTCCACCGTCATCACCGCCTGGCCCGTAGCTGGCCCGCGCGGTGGCAACGACCTCCCCCGCCCCGCTGACCACTGCGGACCGGACCCCGGATGTCCCGAGATCAAGGCCGAGGGCGAGATCGGTCACGAACGGGCCGCCAGGGCCTGGCGATATTTCTCTGCGTCCCAATCCAGAAGCTCCGCCTCCGCCTCCGCACCAATCGGCAGCGGCGTCCAACCTTCCGGGAGCCGAGCCAAAAGATCCGAAAGGCAACGCAGCATGGCCTGCTGCGAGGAGGTCGCCCCGCGGCGGAGAGCAATGCCCATCCCGTCGATCAGGATGGCCGGTGGACGTCCGTCATGGTCGGACCTGGGGAGTGCGGGGCCCAAAAACACCACGTGGTCAGGGTAGTAGGACCCGTTCGAAGCCAGTGTTGATGCCCTGGAATCCCGCGCAACCCAGCTCTCCTCGGCCCAATCGAACCCGTCGGGTGCGGGAATATCGGGGAGATCATCGCTCACGGGGCGCGCTGGCATGGCCAACCGGGCCTCCACGTCCTCGGTCAATCGGGCGGTTTCACCCACAGTCCCGCCGCAGACTATCAGCCCGTGGTTTTCCAAAACGAAAACCTGCGTCGACGGTTGCGCCTGGGAGAGAATTTCACCGGTCAGAGGCAATCCCGGTTTGGCATAGGGGACGAGGACGGCCGGGAGGCCGTTGAGCTTTTCTCGTGCCGCCGCGCGACCCTCCTGAGCTACGGCATGGACGAGCGTTCCAACCGAGTGGGTATGGGCCACGACCGGCCAGTTGAGCGCTGCGTGAAACGTTGTCTCAATCGATGGGCGAAGGGTGTTTTGAGGATCGAGAACCGTCGCCTTGCAGCTTCCGTCTCCTGCTTCACCCCGTGCCTCGGCCTGGGCCGCGCTTCGGTCGACAGCCACGAAGATGTCCTTTGACTCTGCCTCGGCAAGCTCGGTTCCGGAAGCTTTGATCCACATCACCGATCCGTCCTTGATCGACGTGTTTCCGCCTGGACCTTGAACCCGGAGCGGGTCCTGCCCCAGCGCCGCCGAGAGCGCTCGAAAGTCCTCGAATTCGGATGGGACGGAGAGAGTCATTGAAGCCTCGAAATCGTGTAATCTGGCAGCGGCGCGTCATGTTGCGCTGCAAGGGCAGAAAGGGCCGAAAGGGGGTCGGCCTCAACGAACGCTGCCGCATGGAGCCCGCCCTCGACGAAGATTGTCGACCACCCTGCCCCACGGCCGCCGGCGACGTCATGCTCGAGGCTGTCGCCCACCATAGCCATCCGTTTCGACGTCGTGCCAAGGGCTATTTCGAGCGCGTCGTATACCGGTCGATGGGGCTTTCCGTAAAACCGAACCTGGCCGCCGGTATCGGCATAGGCATGGGCCAACGCCCCGGGCGACAGTACGACCTGACCGTCCGCGCGCGGTGCCGCGCGATCTGGATTGGTGCAAAAGACCGGCAGGTTCCGGGTCCGGGCGACTTCAAGGACTCGCTCAAAATCGGATGGCGCAGCCTCATCCGGAAGCCCCATCAGAAGCACCGCTTCCGCGGTCTCAACGGAAGCGGCGACGGTCACATCAAGACCCTCAGCCCACTGAGCGGCATCGTTTGGGGCGCGTTCGATTGGGGCGAAACGGCACTCTTTCACCCGTCCCTCTGCGATATCTTGCCAAAGCGCTTCGCCCGACGTCATTACATGCTCGAAAACGCCGCGGTCGAAACCCATCGCATGGATCCGCTCCGCATTGGGTCGGGCGCGCTTTCCGGAATTGGATAAAACGGCAAGCCTGATGCCCGCTGAACTTAGCTTTTTCAGGCACCCAACCGCTCCGGGATAGGGAGAAGACCCGTTATGCAACACGCCCCATTGATCAAGGACGATCACTTCAAATCGGTCTGCGACCTCAAAGAGCGATGTGAGCCGCTGCGTCATTGGCTCAGCTTTCAGCCATGTCCTTTGGATGGATGAGGCTGGCCAAATGAGCCTTCGCCTCCGCCTCGGACATGGCTGGAGCGGCCTTTGAAACCGTACCCGGCGGCATATCACCAAAGTAGAATTTGAATCCTGGAATATGCTGACGCCGCCGCCGCAGTGGCATCCCTTCGTAAGGATACACATCTGAGCGCGCATTCGCCTCTTCGTCGTGGCAGGGCAAAACATAATCGGCGCGCTTGTCGATCTCTTCGACAGACTTCCAACCTTCGTAAGAATTCACGAAACGGGCCGGCACCCAATAGCGCCAGCCCTCATCCGGGTTTGGTTCCAGATTCCGTTCGACGAATATCGCGTCACCGGCGACCACAATATCACCCATGGCTGTGGCCACCGTAACACCCATATGGCCAACCGAATGGCCTGGCGTATGGAACATCGTAATCCCGGGGAGCACTTCGCATTCGTCCTCTACCGCCTCGAAAACGCAGCCAGTATAGGCCGGTTCGATACCGAGGTAGCCGGATTCATACGTCCGGTAGTAGAGAGGCAATGGGTTGAACGCCATTTCAATTTCGGCCTTCGGTGCAATGTAGCGGGCGTTCTTGAATTCCTTCATATTCTGAACGTGATCCCAATGGAGATGCGTGAAAACAATCGCATCAATCTCATCTGGATGGACGCCGAGCTTTTGTTGGAGATGCTCGTGAACCTGCAAACACCCACGTTTGTCGCATTTATGGTGGTATTTCGTCGCGCGCTCTTCGTCGCAGAGACCTGTATCGATCAGGATCTTATGCTCGCCGGTATCGACATAGTGGCAATAGACAGGGTTCCAGTATTTCTTTCCGGCCGGTCCCTTCCAAAAAATGTAGGTGCCCAGGTCGGCTTCGAGCCAGCCCGTATTGATCGGGTATATCTTAGTTACTTCCACGCCCATCGGGCCCTCCCCAGGTGGTGACTCGCTTACTGCATACAAAAGCACTGCTTAAAATGCAGATGCAAGGCAAAAGCCACTGAGAGGCTCAGTTTGCCTCAAGCGTTCGAAGAAAGCTCTCGGTCATATGGGCGCGCATGCCGTCTGAAGCCGCCTTGGAATCCTCAGAGAAGATCCCGGCAATGAGTTCCCCATGGCTCTCAGCAGAGGCGATCAAGTCTGACTTGGACGCGAACTTTTTCGCGCGAAAGGGGCCGGTCTTGCGGCGGAAATCCGAGGCGATCTCAGCGATATATGGGTTGCCGGTCGCACGATAGATCGCCTGGTGGAACCGTTCATTGGCGCGCATATAGCGGTGAAAGTCGCCACTCTCGGCTGCGGCCACGCATCCCGCTTGCGCCCTTTCGATCTCTGCGCGGCTCAGAAGCGATAGTCTTTGGGAGGCGATCCTCGCGCATGTGGCTTCAATTTCATGCATAGCTTCAAATATTTGCGCTAATTCCTCGCGTGAATACTCCGCGACGCGGACCCCCCGCTTTTCGCCCGGCACAAGAATGTCTTGTGCGGCCAAACGCGTTAGCGCTTCGCGTACCGGCGTGCGAGAGACGCCAAACCTTTCCGTGAGCGACACTTCATCCAGCCGTTCGCCAGGGCGCAACACACCGCTTGCAATGTCCTCCATCAAAGCCGCTTCGATACGTTGCACCGCCGTGCTGCGGCTGGCTTTCGAACTTTGGTCGTTCATGGCGAAGCGGTCCTTTGGGTGATGAAACCATACCCCGAGAAACAGGATTTAGCAAATTTGGATATTTACAAACAATTTTGGATACAGAATGCTCTAGCGACAGGGAGAGAGGGATTCGATGCCGGAAATTCGGCTTGAACAGCTCGTAAAACGTTACGGCGCGGTGGAAGTGCTCCACGGGATCGACCTTGAGATGGGGGAGAATGAATTCACCGTCCTCGTCGGCCCGTCAGGCTGTGGAAAATCCACGACACTGCGAATGCTCGCGGGCCTCGAATCCGTATCCGACGGCGACATTACGATGGACGGAAAGTCGGTGAAGGATCTCGATCCAAAGGACCGCGACATCGCGATGGTGTTTCAGGATTACGCACTTTACCCGCATATGAACGTGGCCAGAAACATGTCGTTTTCGCTTCGCCTGCAGAAGCGGCCCCAAGCCGAGATCGACAAGAAAGTCCGCGACGTGGCCGCAATGCTCGGCCTGTCCGATTTTCTGGCACGCAAACCCGGTGAATTATCCGGCGGGCAACGTCAGCGGGTTGCCATGGGCCGGGCACTTTGCCGCGACGCCGGTACATTTCTTTTTGATGAGCCGCTTTCTAATCTTGATGCCAAACTCCGCGGCCAAATGCGCGCCGAGTTGGCGTTGATGCGTCAGAGCGTCGAGAAAAATATGATTTATGTGACCCACGACCAGATCGAGGCCATGACCCTGGCCGATCGGATCGTGGTGATGCATGGTGGCCATATTCAGCAGCAGGGCACACCAGCCGAGCTCTTCAAAAACCCGGTCAACAAATTCGTTGCCGGCTTTCTTGGCTCCCCGCCGATGAATTTTCTCGAGGCCGAACTTACCGAAGGCGGTAATGTTCTTTATGCCGAGGGAGAAGGGTTCCGTCTTCGCTTGCCCGACGCTCTTGCTGCCCGAGCCAAGGCCGGCGAGACGCGGAGCGTAATTCTTGGTATTCGCCCATCCGACCTTGAATACGCTGCGGACGCGCCTCCAGAAACAGCGTTCGACCTAAAAGTGGTGGTGTCTGAATATATCGGCGCACAATCGGTTCTTATTTGCGATTGCGGCTCGGCCCGCGTCACAGTGGAAATCAAATCAGAAACCCCAATCGCCCTCGGAGAGACCTTGCGCTTTCAAGCGCGGGCCGAGGGTCTCCATCTTTTCGATCCCAAAACGGAACATGCGCTTTGAGGCGCGTCAAAATCAGCAACCGGGAGGATAACATGCTGAACCTACTCAGAACTTCGACGATGGTCGCGGGCGTCGCCCTCGCCAGCGCCGCCTTCGCCGGAGGCCATGGCGGACCCTATGACGAGTACGCCGGTACGACACTCGTGGTAAATTTCCCATCGCATCCGCATTACAATGCGGTGATGGAAGTCTTGCCGCAATTCACTGAAGAAACAGGCATCGAGGTTGAGGTGGATATGCTCCCCTATCTCGATATGCGCGAGCGACAAACGCTGGAGCTTGCCCTCGATGAAGGGGCCTATGACCTGATCGCCTACGTGGTTTTTTCTAAAGCCGACTACGTTTTCGCCGATCAGCTCGAGAACCTTGCGAAATACTTTATGAATCCAAAGCTCGCGAATCCAGGCTACGATTCAAGCGATCTGATTGACGGCTACGTCCAGAACATTGGTGTGGCTGGAGGCGAAAAGGGCTATCTGCCGGGCCCCACGGGCTCGCTCTATGGCCTGCCCTTCGGATCGGAAACCTCCGTTCTGTTCTACCGCGAAGACATCTTTGAAAAGCATGGCATTGCAGTGCCAGAAACGTATGACGCCCTTCTCGATGCGGCCTGCAAAATTCCAGAAGTCGAACCGGGCATGGGCGGTGTGGCCTCACGGGCGGCATCGGGTCACCAAGCCTCCCACGCATTCCTTTTGCACCTCGCGCCCCTCGGCGGTCGGGTGTTTGACCAGGCATGGAGCCCGATCATCAACAACGAAGCCGGTGTTGAGGCAGCCAACGCACTGAAATCAATCGTCGATTGCGGCCCAGAAGGTTCGTCAGCCTTTGGCCCAGCCGAAGCGGCTAACGCTTTTGCCCAAGGTCAAGCGGCGATGTTCCTCGATTCGATTGCCTTCGCGCCAACCTTCCAGGACGAAAGCCGATCGACGGTGGTCGGCAAAGTTGGCTACGCGATGCACCCGATGGGCGTGACCCGTGCCAGCCAGACCGGCGGTTTCGGTCTTGGGATCCCGGCCAATGCCGAGAACAAGGAAGCGGCCTTCCTCCTGATGCAATGGCTGACCTCGAAAGAGGGTGATCTGGCGGTTGCCATGGCTGGCGGTAACCCGTCACGCTTCTCGACCTACCAGGATGCGGCTCTCAACGAGAAATTCCCCTGGTCTGCAACATTCGGGGAAGCTCTTGAATTCGCCGATCCGGATTGGCGTCCGATCATCCCCGCCTGGGGCAAGATCAACGCCGATATCGGGACGACGATGAGCCAGGTTCTGACCGACGACCTTGACATTCAGGAAGCGCTCGATGGGATCGCAGAACGGACCCGCGCCCTGATGGAAGAAGAAGGCTACTACATCTGGCAGTAGCTGTCGCTATGAGCCCTCGCATCGCAGGATGCGAGGGCTTCCCTTCTCTCGACACCGTATTCGCAGCGCCCAAAAGGTCGACGATTTGTCCCGCACCGCCCTCAATCGCCTGACACCTTACATGTTCATCGCTCCCGCCGGGCTGGTGATGATCCTCGCGCTGTTTTATCCAATTGCGTACATGGTTTGGGGCAGCTTCCACGATTGGGACCCAAGTCAAAGCCTCGGTGACGCCGCATTCATCGGCTTTGGAAACTACGTTAAGCTTCTCGGCGACGCGGCGTTTCACACGAGTTTCTGGATCACACTGGTTTTTGCCTTCACGGTCGTCGCAGTGGAAATGGTGCTCGGCGTGGGCCTCGCGCTCCTCCTTGACCGCAACATCCGTGGCATGTCGGTGCTTCGGACGCTTTTTATCCTACCGATGATGATCGCCCCGGTCGTGGTGGGGCTTGTCTGGCGCTATATGTTCCACGCCACCTACGGCACCTTTAACCGTTTCCTCGAAAGCATCGGCCTGCCCAAAATTGATTGGCTCGGGCAAAACCCACTTCTTTCGGTGATCATTGCCGATATCTGGCAATGGACGCCGTTTATTTTCATTTTGTCCCTTGCCGCTCTCCAATCACTTCCGCGCTCGACGCTGGAAGCCGCCCGGATCGATGGCGCCACCGGATGGCAGCAAATCGTTCATATCAAATTGCCGCTGATGATGCCGGTCTTGGTTGTCACCATGCTATTGCGCCTCATCGATGCGTTTAAAGTGTTAGAGGTGATCCTTGTTCTCACAGGCGGCGGACCAGGGCTTTCGACGGAAATTCTCGCCCTTCGGATCGCCCGAACAGCGCGCGAATTCCGCGAACTCGGCGAAGCGGCGGCCATGTCGAATTATCTCTTATTGCTCTTGATGGTGCTGACGCTGGGCATGTTTGCTTTCTCGCGCTGGCAAGAAGCGCGGTCGCGACGCCTAAAATTCGCGGCCGAGGAGGAAGGTTAGGGCAATGTCCGACACAAGCTATGACCGCCAGAACCCTGCCTTCTATGCCCTCATCGCCGTTCTGATCTTCATGTCAGTGGGCCCGGTTGTCCTGCTTCTGACGAACTCGCTCAAGCTTGATGTCGATATTACAAGTGGCGTCGGTGGGCTTTTGTTCATGCCGACCATTCAGAATTACGAAACCGCACTTTGCGACGTTCTCTGGTACGAGCCCGACCATCTTCGCTTTTGCCAGATCCGCTTCGGGGGCGCGTTCATCAATTCGATCATCATCGCTCTGATCTCCACGGGGCTCACGTTGATCTTTGGCTGCATGGGCGCCTACGCCTTGGTCCGGTTTCGGTTTCTGGGTCGCGATAGCCTGTCTCTGTCGACCCTTGCGGTTCGAATGATCCCACCGGCGGTACTCCTCGTCCCGGTTTTCGGCCTTTGGAACAACGCCTTCTGCCTCGACAATGATTACGGCCTCGGAGAATGGATCCGCGACACATTCGGCGGACGAGGCGATGTCTGCCTCGCAGGCACCCACTCGGGCATTATTCTGATCTACATCGCCATGAACCTCCCCTTCGTTATCTGGATATTGCAGAGCGTCATCGTCCAGGTGCCGCCATCCCTCGAAGAAGCGGCCCGGGTCGACGGTGCGGGGCCGTTTCAGACCTTTTTCATGGTTGTCCTGCCGCTCATTAAACCGGGCCTCGCCGCGGCGTCGATTTTCACCATTCGCATCGCCTGGAACGAATACCTCCTGGCATCCGCCCTCGCCGACCGCGACACCATGACCGTGCCCATTCTCATCGTGAACAATGCCAGCGAATTCGACGGGCTCGGTACGATCTTTGCGACCGGCATGCTCCTTGCGATCCCGCCTATCCTTTTCACGCTCTTTGCGTCGCGCCAGATCATCACCGGCATGACCGCCGGCGCGGTGAAAGGCTGATATGAAACGCGTCCTCGTGATCGGGACGGTGGAGACCAAATCGGCAGAAATACAAGAATTGGTCGCTGCGCTTGAGCGCCACGGGCTCGAGCCGGTCGTGGTCGACACGTCACTCGATGCGAGAGGCGTCGTCCTCACAAGTGAGGCCAAAATGGCCCGAATGGCCGAGGTCGTCTCGGCCGGCGCGCAGGAAGTGGCCCAGCATGGCGACCAAGCCCTAGCCGCAATCGGGCTCGGCGGTGGAACCGGGGGAGAGATCGCGCTTGACACATTGAAGGCGCTCCCGGCGACGTTTCCCAAGTTTCTTGTCACGACATTGGCCTTCGACCCACGCGCAGCACTTGCCGACACCGCGATTACATTGGTGCCCACGCTCTGCGATCTCCAAGGTTTGAACCCGATGCTCAGCCAGGTTTTTGAGAACACTGCGGCCATGGTGGGCGGATTGGCCCAGGCCTCGACGGTTGCCCATGGCGACCGGGCGAACGTCGCTGTCACCACATTGGGCACAACCAATGCGGCGGGCGCGGCCGTGGCGGAAGCGCTCGCGGATAAGGGGCTCGACGCAACTGTCTTTCATGCCAATGGCTTTGGCGGTGCGGCATTCTCGCGATTTGTTGCCGAAGGCCACGCCGCGGCTGTCATCGACCTCAATGTCCACGAACTTGGCCGCCTTCGACTGGCTGGCGACCACGTACCGATGCCTGATCGTTTTCGGGTGGCCGACGCGCTCCCTCGGGTCGTGCTCCCCGGGGGTCTTAATTTCATTGGATTCGGAGCTCGGCACACGGTGTCGGACGCCTATCGCGCCCGTCCTCACTATGCCCATGCGAGACACTTCACCCATGTGGTTTTGACTGAAGCCGAAATGGAAAGCCAAGCCCATGCGCTCGCTGCCGAACTCAACCATTCCATCGCCCCCTGCCACGTATTGATTCCAATGGGTGGGTTTAGCAGCGAGGATCGACCGGGCGGAGCAATCGAGGCTCCGGTTTTGCGCGACATAACCGCGGACATCCTCGAAGCGGAGGCGCGCTCCTTTACGGTCCAACGGCTCGACCACCACATTAACGAAAAAGCGACGGCCGAGGCCGCCGTCATCGCCCTGTTCGAAAGGATGCCAAATGCCTGATACATCCCGCTTTCCCGACATTTACGACAAGATGGACGACCTCATTGCCGCGGCCCGACGCTGTTTCGATCTGGGGCTCCAGACCAATGCGGGTGGCAACCTCTCAGTTAGGCTCGATGCTCGCGACGCAATTGTGATCAAACCGTCGGGCGTGGGTTTCGCTGAATGTAGCCGCGACAATCTTCAGGTCGTCGATCTGTCTGGCTCAATCCTCCGGGGCGCCGAAGGCCTCAAGCCATCAAAAGACCTCGACTTCCACCTCGACCTCTACCGAATCCGTGAAGATATCAATGCGATTGTCCATTGCCACAGCCCGTGGGCAACGGGATACGCGAGCGCCGGCCTGGAGATCCCATGCCTCACGGTTCAAACCGTCGAGAAAATCGGACGGATGCCCCTGATCCCCCTGTCTGGCAATGGCGGGCCGCAAACGGAACGCGAGATCAGCCCCGTTTTTCGCGCGCTAGATGTTCGCGCAGCGGTCCTTGCCAATCACGGCACGATTGGCGTGGGCAAGACCATTATGGCTGCGCAATACCTTGCGGAGATCATCGAAGAGACAGCTCACATCGCATTTGTCCGCGATGCGTTGATGGCAGCCCACGGAAAATCCGCCGCCAACCTTCCCCGCTTTGGCACCGCGGCCGAAGCTCAAGCCGCGCTTTAGACAACGGGTCTTAAACGAACCCGGCATCCTTGCCTTCATCCGGCGCGCATCTCAGGGAAAGGGGCTGGTGCATAGACGGTTCAGATCCATCAAAGCGCCCTCCTGGGCCTTTTCCCATGTAGTTCGGCGCAGGGTGGACTAGGCCTCTTCTTGAGACTTCCTCGCAAACTCGATCCAATAATCGACGTCGAGGATCTTGGCGATTAGCCCCAGATCCGTTCGAAGCTTTTCGACGTCAGCCTCAGCAAGGGCTTTCAGGTCTGAGATGCCGCTCTTTTCCAGCATCCATACCAATCCTGGGCCCGATCCTGGCAGCGCAAAGAGCTCGGATTCTCCGGGCTCTCGAATACTAATTGCCACTTCCTTCGATGGCGCCTCTGAGTGCTCTACCGAATTCTTTTCAGTTTCCTCGCCACTGTCGGTACGCTCGGCATCAGCTACGTCTGTGTCACCGGGTTCGTCCAAAAAAACGGCCGAAGGATCACTTTCAAGCTCTTCCGAGGCACCGGCGCTGGGCTTTTCCGAAGGCATATCTTCTACGGACTGATCCGTAGACTTTCCCTCGCTTTCCGGCACCTCGTCAGCCTGTAATTGTATGAATACGCTTCCGGCACGTTGCGACGCGAACGTTTCTTCCACACGGGGCTCAATGGCTTCGTTGGCCGCATGTGCGTCGTGTTCCTCAATCGGCACCTCACCGCCAACCAAAGGCACCGACTGTGTATTTTCCTCAGTTGGAGGCCCTGGGGTTCGAGCAATCTTTGACTGAAGCCGCGCTTGGCGAAGCTTGCGCAAATGTTGGCGCGCTTCCATTCGGATGGCACTGCTGGACTGCAACGAAGAGCTCGACATTCAGGATCTCCTAGTTTCGGTCATCGGCCTCATCCGCAAGCCATGTGTCCCACATGGCAAGGGCATGACCGGCAAGGGTAAGAAAAGCGTTGGTTCGGCTGCGTCTGACTTGGGCGTCCAGCGATCTGTTCAGGGCCACATCGAGGTCCGGCCCCTCGAACTCAAAGGCGGCATCCCGCCCCGCAGCAAGGGTCGAGCAATAGTCTTCGAGCGCAAACATCGCCGTCGACAGATCGTCAACGCTGACCGTCACATGTGACCGCGGCTCCGCTTCAATCGCGGAATGCTGCAGCACGTACCCCGCCTTGCGCTTCGCCCAAAGGCCCACAATGAGCGGCTCGCTCAAACCGCCTGTTGTTTCTTTGAAGACTTCTCTGCCGAAAAATCGCAGCGGAGGTGCACCACTGCGAGGTAAGAGCGTGAGCGACCAAGCCGCAGACGGTGTAGCATCGCCAGAAGCGCTCAAAGCCTCCTGGGCCGTGGTAACGCTGGGATGCATCATCCCTCGCGTTTATCAGTTTAATGCTTACGCCAAAGTTAACGGAGAGCCACGCCAAACGACCGCTACATCCTCAGTCGCATTTCTGCAGCGGCGTTGATTACGCCAGTCAATGTCGGAGAGGTTCGACAATAAAACGCGCCTTCGGCCAAAAGCTTGATAGGAATTCAATCATCTCGGCCGCGTCTGTTGGCCGCTCAAAAGCATAAATCAGAACGCCCTCAAACTCGTTCTCGACACGCAGTTCTACCCAAGACGACATCTCGTTACCCCTAATCCCACACCACTGAACAGTATCAACCCGGCAGGACAAAGCAAGGGATCACGACACCGTAAACTGAATTTTGACGTTTTCGAACCTATTCCCCAGCAAGCCGGAACCGATGCGGTTTTAAAGTGTCTCCAGCCGAAAGGAACGTCATCCGGATGCAAAATCTAGGCCAATTGTCTGAAGCCGACGGGCGGTACGAATTCCGATGTCCCGAAATGAGCCTTGTGGTGCGGGGCGATCATCCAGAGTGGGTCCTCCTCGCCGCATATGAAATTCTGGCGACGACCGCCAAGAATGAGAGCGATAGTAAAATTGACGAGTTGAAGACCCTCCAGGAATTCGAAGAAGCAACGGAGATGGATATCTTCGCAGAAGAATCTGCCGCGAAAGAGCGCTTCGAGATCATTCCCCAATGCGTCGTTCAAATGGGTCGCATGGACTATAAGTGGACCGCCGCTGACGGTCGAGATAAATTGACGTCAGATTATGATGGCTTTCCGATCCGCCGAATTGTCGACATGTCCCTCACCAAAAACGACAGCTTCCTCAAAAACGAGGATGGTGTCGATATGGCAAACGACACCAAGTAAAGCGCATCACGCACTCAATCTAAAGCGCACAGAAGGAAAACACGATGGAAACTATTCCTTTCGGCAGCAACGATGTCGACAACATTCTCGCGCGCGAACCGCAACGCGCTGAGTATCTCCCATTTGGAGCGATCCTGCTCGACCGAAATGGCACGATTGTGAAATACAACAAAGCCGAAAGCATGATCTCGAGCCGCTCACCCGAAGACGTGATGGGCAAGAATTTCTTCAACGAGATCGCCCCATGCGCGAAGGGAAAGCGCTTTCACGGCGAATTCCTAAAGTTTCACACGACCGGGCAAATCAACGTGATGTTCGACTACAAGTTCACTTACAAAGGAACAAATGCCGGCGTCAAAATCCATCTGAAATCGCAGCCTGACGGCCAACATTGTTGGCTATTCGTCAAAAGGGCCTAGACTGGCAGATCGCCCGTGTATTCCTGCCCTGACGTACATTTTGAAGCCACAGTGCATCCTGAGCTCCTTCACCTGCTGAACGATCAGCGGGTGCAAGTCTCTGAATCCACAACGCCGGCGGCAATTGACCCGAAGGACAATACACAAAGCCGTTTGGCCCTATTCGAAGCCGGTGATAGTTCAGGTTGGCCAAAGGTTGTCCTACGCCAAGACGGTCAACATCCGCTTGTATTTAGGGGATTACTTGTTTGGGTCGATGAGAGTGATTTCGTTCATCGTTTTCAAGGATCAAACAAACTTGGCCGGCGTGTTGAAGTCTATTGCGCAGAAGATGGGCGCATTTTCATCGGGCTCGCTCACGCGCCAAAAGGCAACACGGTGGCACGACCAGAATATCGCGCGTCAATGGTTACGAACGAGTTAGAGTTTCAATCCTTTATCCAATCCAAAGACGTCCAAACGCAGTCTCAGGCAAGCCCCGGTCGCTCCACTTACCACGCGGAAGGTTCCGACCAAACTAACCCAGAACGTGACGGTTCGATATCGTCCGATATGCAATCCAACACACTTGTAGGCTGAGCCAAGGATCAAGACATGCAAAACCAAATGAATGCCGCAGAACAAATGGGTGCAGAGCTGCCTCTTGTCGGGTCAGCGACCTTCTTTCGCCTCCCACAACCCGGATCTCGCCCAAACGTATTTGAAGGCACGGAACTGGCCATGGCCATGAGCTTTACGCCTGGTCTATCCTATTGGTACGAAATCAACTTGTATCGCAAAACTGACACCGGATTTGCGGTTGCAATCCGTAAGTTCTACGTATCGGAAGAGTTTACCGACACCGTCAAGTCCCATTGCTTCGAGACCATCGACGAAGCGTTCAATTACATCCAAAACTATGATGCTTCGGAAGACCTTACGGTACCGGGAATGGAAATCGAACAAGGATCTCCAGCAGAGATCGCGTCCATGGCTCTCTCATTGAAGGCGGAAGTACAAACGGCTCGCGCGCATTATAGCGGACTTGTCGGAGAGCTATTTGCGGAAATGGCATCTGGCGAAGTGGATCTCAACTAGGACCCTCTCCCCATGTCTAACGCGCCACTCATCGACGCAAGGGACGCCCGACGTCTCTGCATCTCTCTAATAGCCGACTTTCAAAGCGAATTACTTCGCAAGAACCGAATGCGTCGCAGTGGCCATATTATGTCGGTCCTTGGTTCCAACGAGGACGGCTCCGAGGGTGACGTAGAAATTTCAGAGAACGAACTGGACATCGATAGTCTTCGATTAATGGATCTCGTCCTTTGCTTTAACGATTATTTCGGACTTTCGGCAACTGGGATTGAGGATCATCTCTTTATCAATCGCAGTCTCAATGAATGGGCCAGACTCGTTTCGATGCACTTCGAACGTATAGTTGGCGGGGCCAAAATTTCATTCTCGACCTCCGGAACAGTTGGCGAGAAGAAGAAAATCAGCCACGAACGCAGGGATCTCGATGCAGAAATCGACGCTATTTGCGATGCTCTACCGTCGATTAAGGGGTCCAACCGGGTCCTTACAGCCGTGGCTCCTCATCATATGTATGGCTTCGTATGGAGCGTCCTTTTACCAAAGCGGCTTGGCATCGATGTGCTGGATCAACACTTTGTTGCGCCGAACTCGATCTCTCGGATGTGTAGTAATGGCGACATAGTACTCGCAACGCCCTACCTATGGCGAAAGTACTCGGAGTTTGGGTTGCGATTCCCGGACCGTACAATTGGAGTTTCGTCGGGGGGTCCCGCTTGCTCAAGCACTTGGCACGCTGCGAATGCAACCGGCGTTGCAGAACTCTTCGATATATACGGTTCTACGGAAACCGGGGGGGTAGGATGGCGGAATTCAAGCAAGTCAACTTTCAACCTCTTTAGCAATATAACCCAAACAGATTTGAAACTGTGTCGCCAGCACGGACGCAAAACCTGCAATGCAGAAGACAAACTTGATTGGGTTAATAGCCGTTCTTTTTCGGTTGTTGGTCGCCGTGACCGAGTGATCCAAATCGCCGGCTCCAATGTGGACTTGGGTATTGTCGAGGATGCACTAAGAGTGGACAAGGAAGTCGAAGACGTGATTGCGCGGCGGGATGGAATGCGGCTCAAAGTGTTCATCGTATCTAAGACTGATTACACAAACGATCTCGAGGATCGGCTACGTCGAACTGCACTTAAGCTACCGGCAACCGCCCGACCCGAAGCCTTCACCTTTGGTAAGTCTGCTCCCACGACTTCACTTGGTAAACTTCAGGATTGGTAGCGTTGTCCGTTAAATTTTTGGCGGACACCATTCCGCAGGGATAAACAACGCCAAAGCCTCGACTTCTCATTCTTGGCGCGAACGTGCCTATTTATTTGGGTAAAGAGAATGACTGCCAACGAAGCCTCTCCTAAGAAAGCAGCACTTTTCGTGAGCCATAGACTGATCGACCAAGAGCAGAGTGCCGGCAATACGAGCGGCGAGATTTTACGTCCTGACATAGACACCAAATCCGCGCGCGCCGCATCCAACGCTTCCGATCCGCCAAACTGTTTGGGCACTGACCTATTTCCTTCTGAGGAATACCCGTCCTCACAAATGTCGGGAGACCATACTAAGATCAACGAGAGCATGTCAGCGCAGCACCTTGCCATGGACAAGCTAAGAGACGAGTTGAATGCGGCAATGCAACGATTGGATGCGATTGAGCAAAGCCACAGTCAGCAGGACCAATCTTTATCAGATGGTCAACAAGCAGCGCTTACTTTGCGGCTGGACGCGCTAGAGGCACGCTTGGTTGAATTTAACGCAGTGGAAGAACAGAGCGAAATCAGTCCAGATACACCGCCGCATTGGATCGAAGAAATCGTTCGCCGGCTTGAGGCTTCGAACGAAGCCAGTCACATGCTGGCGACGCAAGCCCTCTCGGACACACTTCTCTCAGTTCTCGCAGAACATACTGCGCCCGATCCAAGTCTGGATTTAGCGCGTGTGAATGAATTGTTGTGCCGATTGGATAGTACGGAAGTGGAAAAAGGACCAACCGCAATTAACGGAGAACCCGGATCAACGCACCTTGATACAATTTGCAAACAGGCCGTTGAAGCAGCTCTGCGACCCGTGTTGGAGGATTTCAGCGCCTCTATTTCCGCCCTCATGGATCGACCTGACCCCGTTCTAGATCTTACCGAACAACGCCAGTTTTTTTCACGCTTCGGCACAGCAATCGGACATGTAGTCAAGCGTCTGGATAGAATCGCCGATCGATATGAGGCGTCCCAATTGGAGCCACCGACCAATACCACTGAATTAAAGGAAACGGTTGATCGAATTTTGGACCTTCAAACCAAGCAGACAGAATCGATCAAGGCTCAGTCCGAACCATATTCGAATGGCGGATCACCGGAGCTCTACGAAAGGCTTGAAAACCTCAGTTCAATGGTGTCGGAGATTGCTGCACGGCCGGATCCAGTGCTGGATTTAACGGTACAACGCCGCAGTTTCGCACAGTTTAACACGGCAGCCGGTGTGGTTCTCCGGCGGATCGAAGAAGCGACGATTCGGAGAGATGATCCACAATACGAAGAAGATGAGCACGCAAGAGGCACGTTCAACGAGCAGGTTGCCGCCGGACCGAATGAATTCGCAAGCGGAAACCTATCCGAATTGATTTCAGCGATAAAGAGCCTCGCATTGGCCAATGAGGCGCTCTCTTGTCAGATCTCCTTGACAACCAAAACACCCGATCTCGAGCCTTTGCGCGACTTTCTTGCGACTATTGCGGAGACTTTAGCACTCTTTGCATATAATGCAGAAGTCACGGAGACAGATCGCTGAAGCCACATTTTCGCGAAGGCCGTGAAACGTTTTTGTCTGTTTAACATAGCTTTAGGAAAATCCAGCTAGTAAAAGTGAGAGCACCCGACGGGTGGATGTTTTGGACAATTCGGAAATAGGGAATAACGAAATGGCTATTGAGAAAAGCGTTGCATCTGCTTCTATCGCTGAGGTCGTTGACCGTATCCTCGACAAGGGTGTCGTGATTGATGCATTCGTGCGCGTATCGCTGGTCGGTATTGAGCTTCTCGCAATTGAAGTTCGCGCCGTCGTAGCTTCAATTGAAACGTGGCTAAAGTACGCCGAGGCTGTTGGGCTTACGGTTGACCCCGCGACAGCTTAACCTCCCGCGAGCAGGCTCGCAAGGAGCTTACGCCCCTCTAGAATTTTAGGGAAGTTCAGCCTCGAGGCAGTCGGCACGGTGTTCATTCTGAGCGAGAGGATCCCGCTCGATGAAGGCTGCCATACCCAGACTGCGGCCTGAGCGAGTTCATCCATTGCGACGGCTTGCGCAGCGAAATCGGAGTTGTGAACGACGCCTGATCGTTTGGAAAGCCAAGTTCTAGCTTCTTACTGGTGCTGTAAACCGTCTTTCACTGCCAGTTCCTGTTATGGCTATGTGGTCCCGGCGTCGACACTGAAGTGAATTGTCAAAGGCAGGCCTTGCTAACAAGGGTCGAGCAGGCATTGCCTAACTACGATCAGTAATTCGTCCCAAAGCAACCCCTCGTTAGCCTCCGTAAGCCACGGAAGGAAGCCACGTTGTCAACGACGGGAATTCGAAGACGATGAATAGGCCCAGGAGTTGGAGAAAGACAAAAGGGACGACGCCCTGATATATGTGCTTCAAAGATACCCCGGGGGGGCACACTCCTTTTAGATAGAAAAGCGCAAATCCAACCGGTGGCGTAAGAAACGAGGTTTGGAGCGTGACCGCCACCAGAATTGCAAACCAAACAACGGACGGATCACGCACCTGATCGAAACCCGGAATGCTCAATTCAAGGGCCAAGATGATGGGCAGCATCAGTGGCATGATGATGATCGTGATTTCGATCCAATCGAGTAGAAAGCCGAGAAGAAAAACAATGAAGAGAATGAACGCCACGGTCATGTATGGATCATCAAAGGCTGATAGTACGAGATTTTGAACAATTTCGTCTCCGCCATACCGACGTAAAACCAAGGCGAAGAAGTTCGCAGCGAGGAAAATACCAACGATATAGCCTGATGTGTTCAGTGTAGACCGGCTGACATCACGTAGGACGCGCCAATTGAGCTTCCGATTGCCCAACGCTAAAAGTGTTGCCCCCATTGCTCCGAGGCCGGACGCTTCGGTTGGGGTCGCATAGCCGGCGAAAATCGAACCTAATACCAACAAAATCAACAACATCGGCGGAACCACCGCCAAAAGTACTTCCCTTACGTCTGCCCACCGAATGTTCTCGGCACGTTCTGGCGCTGGCATCGCGTCGGGAAAGAGAATGCCGTAAATGACGATAAAGACGATATAAAGCCCACCGAGGATCAACCCCGGAAACAGCGCTCCCATGAATAGATCGCCGAGACTGATGGCCAATTGGTCCGACATGATAACAAGCATGATCGATGGAGGAATGAGAATCCCCAGCGTTCCTGCAGAGGCAATCGTGCCGGTGGCAATCGGCTTTGAGTAATCCTGCTTCATCATCGCAGGCAACGCCATGACGCCGAGCAGTGTCACAGATGCGCCGATGACCCCAGTGGAGGCGGCGAGAATAATGCCAATCAAAAGAACAGTCAGCGAAAGGCCACCACGCAAGCCACCAAATAGCTTCTGCATTGCGTGCATCATCCGCTGGGCCACACCTGACTGATCAAGCATGAGCCCCATAAAGATGAACATCGGAAGAGCCACCAAAACCGGGTTTTGCACAATATTGCCAAATAGTCTGGCTGACAGAGCTTGGAGGCGTTGGTAGTTGATTCCTGTCCGGTCAAACTCGATAATGTCGCGCAATTCACCTCTGAACGGATCGAGGAAGAACTCGGCGATCAGGACAAATACGAGGCTGATGCCCACAAGGGCCATTGCGACAGGAATGCCGCGGAACAGCATCCAAATAAAACCAAGAAACATCGCTAATACAGCGAGTTCATTTAGGGTCAGGAACTGACCGATAGAGCTCAACATCGGTTCCGTTCCCTATTTATTGCCACGCGACGCGGCGCTGCGGTCTAATACACGAGCGAGCGCGATTAGGAGCAGCGTCGCCACGAGAGTGATAGCGATCGTGTACTTGATCTCCCAATTCCCGAATTCGAACTCATCGAATATCGCATTTCGACCCACGGCGCGCGTTTGAGTTCCTTCGGGGCTTGTGAGGAATATCACCCACCAAATCGCATAAAATACGACGAGGTTGACCAAAAACATCGTACTCGGAAACGCATAGAGTAATTTTCGCCACAGCTTAGGTTCGGTCAACTCTGCAAGCAGCCGAACATAAGCCGACCAGGCCGCAACGCCCAAAACGATGAAGCTCACATTCATAAAGACCTTTAAAATCCAAAGGTTGTGTAGGCCGTTCGGACTGCTCGACCCTTCATCTGCAACGACGGAAGCGATAGCGTAGTGTATGGTGACGTCCCAACAGAGGATGATGAACGGCAAGAAGAGCCAAGTGAGGGCAAAAATGTCGAACCGGCGTTTTTTCCGTTCCGGGAAACTGTCGTAAAATATGTCGACGCGCACATGGCTGTTCGTGGTCACAGCATAGCCAATTCCGATCAGGACAGCGGCGCCATAGAGCCACCATTGGAGATCGTCCATCCAAGCTTGGTTTCCAGGACCAATACCGGCGCGGCCTAGCGTACGAAGGACCACTTGCACGCAAATGATCATCATCAAGAACGGAAAGAACCAGGCGAAGAGGTTCGAGACCGTAATCGTCAGACGGTCGCCAGCATTGTGAAACTCTCGCCCAACTTCGCTCGGATCAGTGACGGCCGCGACCGTATCCTCCTTTGTCGGGTCGTCGCTGTCCATGGGTGTCCCTCCCGCAGTTTTTTAAATCGACCCTCTTCAAACCGACGGCCGGCTGCCCCTTCCAGCACTCATTACGAAGCCGGGGCGAAGAATGTATCCGCCCCGGCCGTGTTTTCTGGGATCGTTCCGGTCGTCCTTAGTTGCGCGGACGCGGAAGGTAGATGTTTTCGTTCCAGACCGCGTAACCAGCGCGGAATTCCTGTAGATCATCCCAAACTTCCTTGAAGAAGGCATCTTCCGAAGCAAGTTCCGCTGCCACTTCGTTCCAGGAGGTTTCGAAAGCCTCAAGCATTTCAGGCGACCATTGCTTGATGGTCACACCGTTTTGGTCAACGTTCTCCTGCATCGCTTCGAAGTTGGTCGCTTCGCCTTCGGCAAAGTTGTCGGTAATATTGGCCATGCAAGCGATCTCGATCTGACGCTGGCTCCGCTCATCAAGGTCGTCCCAACGGTCTTTGTTGACCAGAAGTTCGAACATCGTGGCAGGCTGGTGCCAGCCTGGGAAGTAGTTAAACTTCGCGATGTTGTGGAACCCGAGGCGAGCATCGATCCGCGGCATTGAGAACTCGGTCGCGTCGATTGCGCCGCGCTCCAAGGCTGGGAAAATGTCACCGCCCGCAAGAAGCGAGGTCGAGACACCGAGCTTTTGCATCACTTCGGCACCGAGGCCGAAGAAACGCATGTTGAGCCCTTCGAGGTCGGAAATCGAGTTGATCTCGTTCTTGAACCACCCGGAGGTTTCCGGAGCGATGATGCCGCAAGGCACGACATGGACGTTAAAGCCGTTGTCATCGTACATCCGCTGGAAGAGCTCAGCGCCGTCATCGTAGAGCATCCAAGCCAGGAACTCGCCCGCTTCCGGTCCGAAAGGAACGGCCGCGAAGAGCGACGCGGCCGGGATCTTGCCCTGCCAGTAGCCCGCTGTCGTGTAGGCGGCGTCGACGGAGCCATTCGAAACAGCGTCAAGCGCTTCGAGGGCCGGAACGAGTTCACCGGGATCGAAATGTTCGAATTCGACGTCGCTCGAAATCCCATTGATCTTTTCGGTGAAACCGACAGCAGCAGTGCCGAGGATCGGCAGGTTTTTCCCGAATGCCGAGGTCATCTCGAAGCTCTCTTGCGCACCGGCGGCGGTGGTCACGGCGAAGCTGGCTACAGCGGCCGAAATAAAAGTGCGGACAGTCATGTGTCTCCTCTCTCACATGTTTGGGTCCACCCGGACCATTCATTTGGTAAAAGATACTTACCAATTTTCATGGATACCAAATCTTGTTGGTTACAGCAAATCCGGATCGCGCGATCACGCGATGTCGACGGGCTAATGGTCCTCCCTCCGCACCCAAAAGCTGTGGTACCGGCCCTTTTGATGGCGTCCAGATGGTGAGGGTGTCAACGACAAGTGTCGGAATTTCTCATTTCAGAAGAGAAATTTGACCTATGACAAACCCGCTGGAAGACGGTGGGGCACAGGATCTAAGCGCCAGCGGCCGCGAGCAAACTCGCATTGCCACCGGCGGCTGTCGTGTCGATGGAGACTGAACTTTCATGGCAATAGGCCGCCGGATGGAAGCCTGGGCCGATGAGGCGAAGAATGGGGCCAGGTCGCGCGGCCATCGCCCGCCGGAGATCGGCCCAGGCCGAACCGCCGTAAGCGGTTGCCACAGCGTCAATTTCCCAATCAAGGCCCCCCGATGGGTCCAGCGTGCCATCGAGTGAAAGAAGCGGGACATCGCCCGCGTCGGCCAGCGCCTTGAAAGCCGAAGACGCGTTCGGCGCCACCGCCAATACGGCATTTCCCGCCGCCAATGCCTGGAGGACCATTCCACGGATTGCGTCGCCTTCGGTCCCGAGGCAGAGTACTTTTCCCAGAGGTTTCAGTGACCACCTATTGGCCTCACCCGTTGGACCGGGCAGATCCTTCGGCTCCCAGCCGAAAGAGGACAACGCCTCAAGTTCCGCATCAAACGCACCATTGGTTGCCTCATTGAGATGCGCAATTCGATCGGCCCTCTCCGCCCAATCCAGACCGTTAAGCTTCGAGAGCGCCGCAGCGACCATCGAGGGAGCCAACGGCTCGCCCGAGGGGCCTTGGCCATCGGTTTGCTCAACCGCACCGAACTCGGAAAGATAAAGCGGACCGCCCGCCTTCGGCCCAGTCCCCGATAGCCCATGGCCGCCGAAGGGCTGCGATTCCACAATGGCGCCGATCTGGTCGCGGTTCACGTAAACATTGCCGACATCGATCCGGTCGAGCACCCGCTGCACCCGCTCGTCGATCCTCGTATGCAGCCCGAAGGTGAGCCCGTATCCACGGCCGTTTACTGTCTCGATCACCTGATCGAGATCCTCCGCCCGGAAGCGCGCCACATGAAGAACGGGACCAAAGATTTCCCGCTCAACCGCATCAATCCCGTCGACCTCAACCAAGGTGGGCGCCACGAAAAGCCCAGATGCCGGCGCGGTACCGGTCTTTTTTATCCGGCCAAGTTCCGCCGCCTCGGCGACATAGCCCGCCACGCCCCGATGGGCCTCGCCATCGATCAAGGGCGAAACATCGGTCGCCAGATCCCAAGGATCTCCGGTCACCAACAGATCCACTGCACCCGAGATCATCTCGAGTAGATCATCGGCCACGTCGTCTTGGACATAGAGCATCCGAAGGGCCGAACAGCGTTGGCCCGCCGACTGAAACGCCGCCCTGACGATGTCGCGCGTGGCTTGCTCCAATAGCGCGGTCGAATCGACAACCATCGCGTTCAGTCCACCGGTCTCGGCGATCAGCATGGCATGGGGCGCGGTATCGGCCAGTTGCCGGTCGATGATTTTGGCAACCTCGGTCGATCCGGTGAAGACAACCCCTCCGATCCGGTGATCGGCCACAAGGGGCGCGCCCACATCCGCGCCGTCTCCCGGGAGAAGCTGTAAAATACCCTCGGGCACGCCCGCCTCCAAGAGCCAACTCACCGCCCGGTGGGCAATGAGCGGGGTTTGCTCGGCAGGTTTGGCAATGACCGCGTTACCGGCGGCAAGGGCAGCGGCAATCTGGCCCGTGAATATTGCAAGCGGGAAATTCCAAGGGCTGATGGCAATGACCACGCCCCGCGCCTTGCCCATATCGGAGCGCTCCGCTTCCGCCGCATAGTAGCGCAGAAAGTCCACGGCCTCGCGAAGTTCCGCGACCCCGTCGCCCAGGGTTTTTCCGGCTTCCCGTGCCAAAAGCGCAAAGATCTCAGAAGCGTGAGCCTCGTAGGCGTTGGCCGCTTCCCGGAGGATCCCTGCCCGAAAACTGGCGCCCGCGGCCTCCCAGACAGGTTGGACGGCGAGCGCTGCGCCAATGGCATGCTTGCAAAGTTCGGCGTTTGCTTCCACGACGCGCCCCACTTCGTCCGCCGGATCGGCTGGATTGGTCACGTTCCGCTCCGTTCCCCCACCGGCGCGAGGTGAGATCGGCCTAGCTTCCCAGCGATGGGGCGCGGCGAACGGCGCCCGGCCCTCCTCGATTGCGGCAAGGGTCAGCCGATCGCTCAGATCCCAACCCTTACTGTTCGGCCGCGGCGCGAAGAGATCTTCCGGGCGGCCAAGCGCCGGGTTGGGCCGAAAACCGTCCCCCTCGGCTTGGGCGATTGGGTCTTGCGCGATCTCTTCCGGCGGGACGTCTTCATCAACGATCTGGTTAACGAAGGACGAATTCGCCCCGTTCTCCAAGAGCCTGCGCACGAGATAGGCCAAAAGGTCCTGGTGCGCGCCCACGGGCGCATAGATCCGGCAGGCGCCGCCAGTCTGACCTTTCACTATCCCGTGGAGCGCTTCGCCCATCCCATGGAGCCGCTGGAACTCAAATGCGGCTTCCTTCGGCGCCATGTCGAGAATGGCAGCCACGCTATGGGCATTATGGGTGGCAAATTGTGGGTAGACCCGGTCGCCCATAGAAAAGAGCTTCCGTGCCGCAGCAAGGTAGCTCACATCCGTATGGGCCTTTCTGGTGAAAACGGGATAGTCGGCGAGACCCATCACTTGGGCTCGCTTGATCTCCATATCCCAATAGGCGCCCTTGACGAGACGGACCATGATCCGGCGGTCGAGCGCATCCGCAAGGCCATAGAGCCAATCGATGACCGGCATCGCCCGGCGGCCATAGGCCTGGACCACGACGCCGAACCCGTCCCAGCCCTTAAGGCTCGGCTCGGCAAGAACGGTCTCGATCACATCAAGGGAAAGATCGAGCCGGTCCGCCTCTTCGGCATCGATGTTAAACCCAATCCCCGCCCCTTTCGCCAATTTGGCGAGATCGAGGAGGCGGCCCGAAAGATCCGGGAGCGTCCCCCCGCGTTGGCTCTCTTCATAGCGGGGATGGAGGGCTGACAGCTTGACCGAAATGCCGGGATTATTCCGGATATCTTGAGATGTCGCGGCCCGACCGATCGCCGAGATGGCTTGGGCATAGTTGTCGCGGTAGCGCGCGGCGTCCGCTTCGGTCCGGGCCGCCTCGCCGAGCATATCGTAGGAATAGGTGTATCCGTCTGCCTCCATGGCCCGGCCCCGCCCCATGGCGGTTTCAATGGTCTCGCCCAGAACGAATTGCCGGCCCATCTCTGCCATGGCCTGTCCGACGGCCCGCCGGACCACCGGTTCACCGATCCGCCGCACCATCCGGTGGAGTGTGGAGACCACCCCTTCTTCCTCGCTCGCATCGAGAACGCGCCCGGTGAGCATCAGGGCCCAAGTCGAGGCATTGACCAGGATCGAGCCAGAATCTCCAATATGGCTCGCCCAATCATGGGGCGTGATCTTGTCTCGGATCAGCGCATCGACGGTCTCGCTGTCGGGCACCCGGAGCATAGCTTCAGCGAGACACATCAGGGCTACGCCCTCGTCGGTCGAGAGACCGTACTCGGCGAGGAGTTGCTCCATCATGCCGACTTTGCCGTCTTCCCGCACCTGACGCACAAGCCCTGCCGCGGCATCGGCAATGCGGGGTCGCGCCAGGGCATCAAGACCGGTCGCCTCCGCAAGACGCCGGACAAGGTCTTCCTCCTCGGCCAAGGTGGCGCGCCGAATGGCCCCACGAAGCGCCCCAGCTTCGTCGCTCGCTTGCCAGGCCTCAATTGATCGGTGGAGTGTCACTTTAAGACCTTTGTCAAAACGCCAGAACTTTCATCGCTCCAAATATGTCCAATGCCACCACCATGGGCGAGATCACAGCCGTTCGGCCACATGGTCCGCCACGTGCTGGCGATAAAGATCCCGGATCCGCGCGGTCACCGGCCGGTTGCCATCACCAATGGGTTTGCCGTCGATCGATGCCACACGGGTCTGGGCGCCAAACGTACCGGTAAGAAAGGCCTCATCGGCCCCGTAGGTGTCAACCAGGGAATAATTTCGCTCAAAGACCGGAATGCCGTCTGCCCGACAAAGCTCGATTACTTTCGCCCGGGTCACGCCGTTCATGCAGTAATCCCCCGTCGAGGTCCAAACTTCGCCTTTCCGGACGATGAAGAAGTTGCAGGCGTTGGTCGTGTTCACAAAACCATGGGGGTCGAGCATCAGAGCTTCTTCCGCGCCTGCGGCCGCCGCTTGCAGGCAGGCAACCACGCAATTCAGCTTTGAGTGACTGTTATATTTGGCGTCCTGGCTCATCGGGAGGCCCCTCACCTGGGGCACGGTCGCCAGGCGCACGCCCTCGCCTTCCAACCGGTCCACCGGCTTTGAATGCTCCATCAGAATGACCAAAGTGGGCCCTGACCGGCTGAGCGAAGGGTGTTGGAACGGGCGGACTTTGACGCCCCGTGTTAGCATAAGCCGACAATGGACATCCGTGACCATCCCGTTTGCCGCCCGGGTCATCTCGAACGCGTCAAGCATCTCTCCACGGCTGAGCACCGGATCAAGGGACACCGCTTTGCAGCTTTCATAGAACCGGTCCATATGGTCGTCGAAAAACGCCCAGACCCCGTCGTAAAGACGGAGACCCTCCCACATGCCGTCCCCGAGCATGAAGCCCGAGTCGTAAACCGAGACCACCGCGTCTTTGCGATGCTTCAGCACCCCGTTGACATAGATCTGAATGTCCGCGTTCCGCGGGTCTTCGAGGGCATCATGGGTTGTTTGGCTAATAGTGTTCATTCTGTCTCGCCCACTCTTCCGCCAGCCTAGGGGAAACACGTCGCCTCGCCAAAACGGGATTCTGCCCGGCTAAGCGCGCGCGGCGAGTTTTTCGAGCCGGGCGGTGCGGAGCCGGGCAAAGTCGTCGCCCGCATGGTACGACGACCGGGTCAGGGGCGTTGCCGAGACCATCAAAAAGCCCTTGCCGTAGGCGGCCTTTTCGTAGGACTTGAACTCGTCCGGGGTCACAAACCGGTCCACCCGGTGGTGTTTTGGCGTCGGCTGAAGATACTGGCCGATGGTCAGAAAATCGATATCGGCCGCGCGCATATCGTCCATCACCTGGAGCACCGCCTGGCGGTCCTCTCCGAGCCCGACCATGATCCCTGATTTCGTGAAGATTTCAGGGTCTTGCTCTTTGACCCTCTGGAGAAGGCGAAGGGAGTGGAAATACCGCGCGCCGGGCCGAACCGTGGGGTAAAGCCCCGGCACGGTCTCAAGGTTGTGGTTGAAAACGTCAGGCTTTGCGCGAACGACGATGTCGAGCGCCTCTTCGGTCGAGCGGAGAAAATCCGGTGTAAGGATCTCGATCGTCGTGTGCGGCGCCCGACGCCGGATCGCCCGAATGGTCTGGGCAAAGTGCTCTGCCCCTCCGTCCTTCACGTCATCGCGGTCGACGCTGGTAATCACCACATGGTTCAAGCTGAGTTTCTGGACCGCCGCCGCCACCCGACCAGGTTCGAAAATGTCCAACGCGTCCGGCCTCCCCGTGGCCACATTGCAAAATGTGCACCCCCGCGTGCAGATGTCGCCCATGATCATCATCGTGGCATGGCCTTGCGACCAACACTCGCCCACATTCGGACAGCCCGCCTCCTCGCAAACCGTGACGAGGCGATTCTCTTTGATGATCTTCCGGGTTTCCTGGTAGCCCTCGGAGGTCGGCGCCTTCACCCGGATCCAGCTCGGCTTTTTCGGCTGGGCATTGTCCGGCCGGTGGGCTTTCTCCGGGTGCCGCTGGTCTGGGATCTTCAGGTCGCGCATTTTGGCCGAGCTTCCTTCTCGGAATAAACCTAACGCTCTCACAGTTAAAATTCCACCGGACCCCGCGCACCGCGCCGGAATGCCGCTATGCGGGTCACGCATGGCGCCTGCCTAGTGCCGTCCCGCCGACAGCAAGGCAGTGCAAACTTATCCCTCCGTCGCTTCACAAATGAGCACATCCTCCGGACCAATGGGGCGCGCGGCTGGTGCGGGCCAGGCAAGCACAAGAAATCGACCGCCAGCAGGCCAAGGCCGTCTTGTGAAGTGTCCAGAGTTGGGGCTTATTGCCATGAACCATCACTGAGGGGGCAAATGCAGCGATGGATCTTCTGAACGCCGTAGTGGCGCTCGCGAATTTTGTGATCGTCCCGGCGGTGTCCTACGGTAGCCAATTGGCGCTCGGCGCCCTCGGCGTCACACTGGTCTACGGCATCCTCCGGTTCTCGAACTTCGCCCATGGCGACACGATGGCGTTCGGCACGACCATGACCATCCTCTTCACCTGGGCGATCCCCCCGAGCCTCGCTTGGCTCCTTCAAAACGCGCCCTTCATTATCTCCGCCCCGCTTCTCTTTCTCGTCCAACCGTTTGGCGTCGGGGGCGGCGCGCTGCCAACGGCCTTGATCGCTCTGCCACTTGGCATCTTAGCGACGGCTCTTTTGGTTCTCGGCACCGACCGTGTGGTTTACCGCTTCTACCGCGCCCAGCGCGCCCAACCCGTTATCTTCCTTATTGTATCCATTGGCGTCATGTTCGTTTTGAACGGCCTTGTTCGTTTGATCATCGGCGTCGATGACCGCCGCTTTTCCGATGGCGAGCGCTTCGTCATTTCGGCCCGGACCTTCCGGGAAATGACCGGTCTCGCCGAGGGTCTCGCGATCCGCACCACCACGGTTCTCACAGTGGTGGTGGCCATCCTCGTCGTGGCTGCGCTCTTTTGGTTCCTCGAGCGCACCCGCACCGGGAAATCCATGCGCGCCTATTCCGACAATGAAGACCTGGCCCTTCTCTCGGGCATCAACCCCGAACGCGTCGTCCTGATAACCTGGCTCATCGTCGCTGGTTTGGCCACGATAGCCGGCGTTCTCTACGGGCTCGACAAATCGTTCCGCCCGTTCACCTATTTCCAGCTTCTGTTGCCGATCTTTGCGGCCGCCATCGTCGGAGGCTTGGGAAATCCGGTCGGCGCCATCGCGGGCGGCTTCGTTGTCGCCTTTTCGGAGGTCGGCATCACCTACGCTTTCCGAAAAGTCCTCGGCTACCTCCTGCCCGAAGGTCTCCAGCCCGACGGGCTCGTCCAACTCCTTTCGACCGACTACAAATTCGCGGTCTCGTTCATGATCCTGGTGATCGTCTTACTGATCAAACCGACCGGGCTCTTCGCGGGTAAAGCCGTATGAGCCCGCTCCTCAAGAACACCGTCCTCTTCCTCCTGATGGCGGGGCTCATCCTGGCAACCGGTCTTTTCCAATCCTGGAACGTGGCGCTGACCATCGTTCAAATGGGCCTGATCAGCGCGATCATGGCGCTCGGGGTCAACATCCAATGGGGCTATGCCGGGCTGTTGAATGTCGGCGTGATGGGCTTTGTCGCCATCGGCGGGTTGGGTGCTGTGCTGATCGCGGCGCCCCGCGATGCGGAGGCTTGGGCCGCGGGCGGGCCGGCTTTGGGCATTGCTCTTCTTGCAGGGGCCGCCACGGTGACGGTGGCCGTTCTAGCCTGGTCTCGGTTGCCGCAAGGCTGGATCCGGGGCGTTTCTGTGTTCGCGATCCTCGTCGTCGGCCTCAGCCTTTACCGAAACCTCTTCGATCCGGCCCGTGACGCGGTCGAAGCAATCGAACCGGCGATCCGGGGCAATATTGGTGGCCTCGATCTCCCGATCATGCTCGGCTGGCCCTTGGGTGGGATCCTCGCGGCAGGCGCGGCATGGCTTGTGGGGAAAACGGCCCTAGGGCTCCGGTCGGACTACCTTGCCATCGCCACATTGGGGATCTCCGAGATCATCGTCGCCATCCTCAAAAACGAAGACTGGCTGGCGCGGGGCGTCAAGAATGTGGTGGGGCTTCCCCGACCTTTCCCAGTGCCCTACGAAGTCGACCTCCAACGCGATCCGAGTTTTGTCGAGCGGGCCACCGGCATCGGCCTCGATCCGGTGACCGCGTCGACGCTCTGGGTTGATCTCCTCTACACCATGGTTTTTCTAGCAGTTCTGCTGGTCCTCCTTTGGCTCTGTCAGGCCGCCCTCGCCTCGCCCTGGGGCCGCATGATGCGCGCGATCCGCGACAACGAAACCGCCGCCGAAGCCATGGGCAAAAACGTGACCGGTCGGCATCTTCAAGTCTTCATCCTCGGAAGCGCGGTGCTCGGCATTGCCGGGGCCATGATGGTCACCCTCGACAGCCAACTCACTCCGGCAGGCTATCAGCCTTTGCGCTTTACGTTCTTGATTTGGGTGATGGTGATCGTCGGCGGTTCCGGCAACAATTTCGGCGCCGTCCTTGGGGGAATTTTGATCTGGTTCCTTTGGGTCCAGGTCGAAACCCTGGGCCCACTGCTCATTGATTTTGCAACCGCCTGGATGGGCGAAGGCTCGCCCCTACGCGCCCATCTCATCGACAATTCCGCGCAAATGCGGCTCCTCGTGATGGGGGTCGTTCTCTTGGTGGTCCTCCGTTTCTTCCCAAGGGGGCTCATCCCGGAGAGGTAGTTCCCGCGGCCTTCTGAGAAGACTTGCGATACTCTCCTGAAAAGAAGGCCCTTCATCCTGGTCCAAATACTCCCGCCGGAGGCGTCCGAGGCGCCCAAAACGCACGACGTTATCGTGCTGTGAGCGGTTTCATGCGGCGCTTCCAAAGCGGGACATCGTCGAAGGGCCGCGCAGCCCGGCTGATCCGTCGGAGCCCGCCGGCGCGGAGCTCCGGGAAGAGCAATTCAATCTCGAGCCTCTGGGGGTTCGAAAGGCCGCGCCACGCTTCGGCATCGGGGCGGAAGCTCTCGGTCCAAACCCCGTCCGCCAGAACGATTTGATGGGCTTCAAACAAAAGATGGATGTAGCTGACGCCAAGCACGTCCACTGGTCGGATCCTGTCGCCGTCGATCAATCGGTCCGCGGCGGTGAGGACCTCGGGGCGTCGGGCAGAATTCCTCACGAACAAAAAGCGATGGCGGGGGGAGACGACCATGCGTTTATATGGCCGCCCATCGGCCATGGCGCCTGGGCGGATCAAGACTGGCAGGAGTTCGGGCGCTCTCCTGAGGTCCCCGTAGCTGAGCGTGCGGCTACCAATCCAAAGTATGGGCTGAAGACCGTTGTCACGGGTGATCACGCGGTCGCCCGGCCGGAGCGTTTCCACGAGCCGGGGCCCCTTCGCGGTCGCGATTTCAGCTCCAGGAGTGAAGCATGGGCTCGCTTCGGACGGCTTCAGCAGCGTTTTCGGCAGAATATCCCCCTTACCGGATTGCGCCGGCAGTGGAGGCAAAGTCTTGAATGGCGTGCGGGGAGGCGCCGGGCCCCACGCCCCCGCGCACTCCCCCCGACCTGCGGGCAGCACTCTTACCGCACCAAACTTGGTGCCGCGGGCCCGCCCCCACGAGGCCGCGCACTCACTCTTCCAAGCAGGTGGCGAGAAGCTACCGGTTCCGGCCCGCCGATCAAAACGAAACTGGGCTGAATTGTGGCGGCGAAGTGGCCGGTAAATGGCTGTGAAAGTTCAAAATCTTGACCACCACCTGCTCAATTAAACTCGCTTACGAAACAATCGGCGAGCGTGTGTGGGGTTAGGAGCAAATTGTTTCCGATCCCGCATCCAATCGCGGAAACACTTCGTTCGACTCGTCCTACAAAATCGCGGCCGGCCGCCCTCCGTTTCGGAACCAATGCACCGCATCGGAAGGGGATCTGCCACGGCGAGAGGACAGCTCCCGTCTGCAATCGATTCGATCTGCCTTCAGTGCCACGCGTGTCGCTATCGATCCCGTCGCCGCTCCCTTGCGCTTGGGCGCGTGCTTCGGCAGGGTCACGCCCGGGGGCGTTGGGGACCGGTCCGGAGAAAAACGTGACGACCTTCGAACTCATGCGCAGACCGCGCATCCTTTTCATCCACCAAAACTACCCGGCCCAGTTCGGCGGTATTGCAAAGTACCTCCACGATCGTGGTTGGGACGTTCTCTGCGCCACGGCCCGGGGCGAGATTGAACCGGGTCGAACGGTGGAGATGTCGAACGGGGTGAAGGTCCGAGGCTATCGGCGCAAACGCGAACCCTCCGATGACATCTCTCGCTATCTTCGTCCGCTCGAGTCCGCAGTGGTTAACGGCCAAGCCTTCGCCAATGCGGCCATCGATCTGCGCAAAGACGGGTTCGTGCCTGATCTTATCTGCGCCCATAGCGGCTGGGGATCGGGAAGTTTTGCAAAGGCGGTCTGGCCCGAAGCGCGGTTCATCTCCTATCTCGAATGGTGGTATTCCTACCCGCCGCGCGATGTCGATTACGACCCCAAAGCCAACCACGAAGACCTGCGGGCCGCTGCACTTTGCCGGAACCTGCCCTTCTTTCTAGATTTTCAATCCTCCGACGCGATCCTGACGCCCACCCGGTTTCAGGCCCAAGAGATACCGGCGGCCTACGCGCCGATAACCACGATCCTCCATGACGGGGTCGATTGCCGCTACTTTGCGCCCGATCCGGCAACAAGGCCGGCCTGTCTTGACGGCAAGGTTCCCGATGGGGCGCCAATTGTGACCTATGCGACCCGCGGGATGGAGCCCAAACGGGGATTTCCAGAATTTATGGCCGCCCTAGAAAAGGTCATGCTTGCCTATCCGGATGTCCATGCGGTCATAGCCGGGGCCGATAGTGTCCACTATGAGGGTCCCCGAAAAACCGAGCGAAGCTATAAGAAGGAAGCGCTCGACCGCTACGAATACGACGAAACGCGGCTCCATTTCGTGGGCAGATTGCCCCTGACCGAATACCGAGATCTTTTGCAGCGAACCGATGTCCACGTGTATTTGACCCAGCCTTTCGTGCTGAGTTGGTCACTTTTAGAAGCCATGGCCTGCGGAGCGCCGCTCGTTGTCTCCGATTGCGCCCCGGTCCGCGAGGCGATCCCTTACGGAACCGCAGCGCGGTTTGCCAAACATCAACATATTCCCGAATTGGTCGCCGCCATCGGCGCCATGCTCGACGCACCTGAAACCGGGCGAGGCATGGGGCTCAAGGCGCGGGAGCTTGCGGTAGAGAATTTCGCAAGCGAGCATATCTATCCGGCAAAAGAGGCTTATTTTCGTATGGTTATTGGGCGAAAGTAGTCTTCGATGTTTTGCAAATCGCAAAGCCCTGGGCCAGGCCCAGAACGGCTGAAATGGGCAAACACGCCGCGCTGCTGACCCCGCGCCGGGTCTGATCTGGCAACGCGCCGCTTCAAATAACCAAAAGCTCGGTCCAACGGAGAAGCGGCATCAGCGCCCTGGTCTGTGCCATGGCCCAATCGACCGCGCTGTCGCCCATGAGCATTGCCGGCTCGGCGCCCTGGTCATGGGTCCTTGCCACCAAGGACTTATACCTCAGGAGCTCTCCCACTCGACCGTCGCCGTCGTACCCTTTCGGAAGCCGTGCGAGGTCGGGTTTGCCAAGCCGGCAGCCCACCTCCTCGCCGCCTTCGAGCGCGGCAAGGAGCGCCTTTTGCTCGACAGGATCGACGACCATGTCGCGGTAGCGGGTCAATTGCTCCGAGGAGAGCCCGTAAAGCCCCGTCCCGTAGCCCACGCCGTCCGGGTTCAAAACAAAGTGCATCCCCGGGCTTCGGTTGGGATGGGCGCCCGACCAGAACACGAGGTGAAGCGATGGGTTATAAGGCGACTTGTCCTTGGAGAACCTGACATCTCGGTTGATCCGCCGGAGCGAGCCGTTGATTTTGGCTTCCGCTTTCAGCGGCGGGCTGAGCGCTGCCATTTCAGGGGCCAGGGCTTCGATGAATGCCAGGGCGGGCGCCTTCCAATGGGCGTCATACCGGTTGCGGTTGTCTTCGAACCAGTCTTTGGAATTGTTCGCGGCAAGATCCCGGAGAAAGTCGAAAGTGGCTTCATTAAACGTGGCCATGGGCCCTCCAGATTGGAAGTACAGCGCAGCATAGGCCAGGGGCGGCGAATTCCGAGCCCGGAATTCGTCCTGCCAAACGCGACGGTCAGACCAAAGCCAAATAGTCTTTGAGGGTCTTGCCGGGTTCTTCGGCGAATTCCTCGAAACTGATCTCGACGGTGCGGATCCTGTCGACGCGAAAGACCCGGAATTCTGCTCCGGTTTCGCACCACGCTGTCACGGTCCAAACCCGTCCCCAATATTCCATCTGAAGCGGTCGGATCACCCGCTCGGTCACTTGGCCTTGGATGTCTTCATATGCAATTTCGACCTTCCGGCGGGTGCGGATTGCGGCGCGAAGGGGTGCTGTGTGTTCCGCGCCCCGCGCCGCTTCTGCGAAAGGATAGAGTGCAAACCCCCAGCCCGGCGACGGGGCCGTCCGGTCTTCAGGAAGAACCGCGTCAATCTTTTCCGACAGGCTACGGGCCGCCGGCCTGAGTTCCTCATCGGCGCCATCGGCCACCACCGCCACTCCCACATGGAGCGCTTCGAGCTCGGTGAGCGTGAGGTTCAAAGGCGGCAAAGTGATCGGCGCCGACATCGTATAGCCGAGCCCCCGCTCGCCTTCGACCGGCACGCCCGAGGCCATCAGCGTTTCCATATCGCGGTAGAGTGTGCGCTGACTGATGCCCAGCCGCTTGGACAGGTCCCGGCCGCGATGCAGCCGCCCATCTCGTAGGACCTGGATCAATTCGAATAATCGGTCGGAACGGCGCATGGCAGCCTCGAAAAGCGGCGGGTTCGAAACGAAGCAACTGACAGGAATCTGACAGTTGCTATCACTTGCCATCGAAGACCCTGATTTTCAAAGGCAAATGTCGCAAAAATCGTCACCGAACGCTTCCCTAGCGCCCGCTAGGCCCATATTTGGACCGAGAAGATAGAAAATGGCGACCCATAGGGAGACTAGCCATGCTTAACAATATCGGCCTTCCGGGTCTTTTGCTCATCGCCGTCGTGGTGTTGGTTCTTTTTGGCCGCGGCAAGATCTCCTCGCTCATGGGCGAGGTCGGCAAGGGCATCACTGCCTTTAAGAAGGGCGTCGATGACAGCAAGAAGGAACTCGAAGAAGAAGCTTCTGCCGTTGCCCGCGACGTCACGCCGGACGAAGAAAAAGACAAAGTCTAGGGCGGCCCAAGGGTGTTCGACCTCGGCTGGACGGAGCTACTCGTTGTGGGGATCGTTGCGCTGATTATACTCGGCGACGACTTTCCGTCGATGTTTCGGACCCTTGGCCGGTTTACCGGCAAGATGCGAAAAATGGCCCGAGAGTTCTCCCGGGCTATGGAAGAGGCCGCCGATGAAAGCGGGGTCAAGGACATCTCGAAAACCCTGAAAAGCGCGGCATCGCCCAAAAGCATGGGGATTTCGGGCCTAGAAAAGGCCGCCAAAGGGTTCGAAAGTTGGGAGACCAGTAAATCGGCCGCCGATCCCTCGAATGGCAAGGATTCCACCGCATCTGCGTCCGAGAGCACTGACGGCGGACCGAACGACGCGTCGGCTGCCGCCGAGGCAGATGCCCAACCTGAGGCCGAAACAGAGCCTCAGAAGGCTCCGGATCCGGGCCCATGAGCAATGCCGAGCAAACCGAGGCGGAGGCCGATCTCGAGCTTGAGGCTGAAGCCGAGGACGAGATCGAAGACAGTTCCGCCCCGCTCATCGAGCATCTTCGCGAGCTTCGCCAACGTCTGATCTATTCGGTCATCGCCTTCGTGATCGGCATTGTCTTGGTGTTCATAATCGCCGAACCGATCCTACAGTTTCTGCTGAATCCCATCGAAGAAACGCTACGCAACCTGGGCGACCCCCAGCCCATCCTCCAGTTCACCGCGCCACAAGAATACCTATTTACGCTGTTCCGGATCTCGATGGTCTTCGGCTTCGCCCTCGCCTTTCCGGTGATCGCCTATCAGATGTGGCGGTTTGTGGCGCCAGGGCTTTACAAAAACGAAAAATCCGCCTTCTTGCCGTTTCTTATCGCATCTCCGGTGATGTTCCTTTTGGGAGCGTCCTTTGCGCTCTTTGTCGTCGTACCCCTTGCGATGCAGTTTCTCCTCGGTTTTGCGACGTTTTCTTTCGCAGGCGCCCTTGAATCCGCCTTTGCTCAGATCGGTGTCACGGTAGAAGGCGGCGAAGGCGCAGCCCCCGTTGCCCCTCCGATCGGCGAGGAAGACGGGCTTGGGATCACCTTTATCGGCAAGGTGAACGAATCCCTCGATCTCACCTTGAAATTCATCATTGCATTTGGCCTTTGCTTCCAATTGCCGGTTCTCCTGACGCTGATGGGCAAAGCGGGCCTCGTCACGGCGCGGGGCCTTGCGACCATGCGGAAATATGCGGTTGTGGGCATCCTCGTCCTCGCCGCCCTCGTCACGCCGCCCGATGTGATCACCCAAGTGATCCTCTTTGTGGTGGTCTACGGGCTCTACGAGATTTCGATCCAGCTCGTTCGCCGGGTTGAGAAGAAAAGGGTCGAGGAGCTTCGCCGCGAAGGCGTCCTCGGCGAAAATGAAGACCTCTACGGCGATCTCGATGAAGATCTAGAGGACGAAAACGAGGACCCCGCCAAGTGAGCGATCCGCTCGACCGGATCGCCGATGCCCTCGACCGAATTGCGCCGCCGCCATTCGCAGCACCGGATTTCTCCACCGCCCCCGCCTTTTTGTGGCAAGTCGACCCGGACCGGCTCTTGCCCGTCTCCCAGATCAACGGTGTGGAGCTAAACCTGCTCCGCGGCATCGACCGCGCCAGGGACACGCTCCTCCAAAACACGGCCCAATTCGCCGCCGCGCTCCCGGCCAATAACGCACTCCTCTGGGGCGCCCGCGGCATGGGAAAATCCAGCCTTGTCAAAGCGGTCCATGGTGAAGTCGCGAAGACGCATCCGGAACTCAAACTCGTTGAAATCCAGCGCGAGGACCTCCCCTCGATCGGTCGGCTATTGGCCCATCTCCGCGCGGGAAAGGCTCGGTTTTTGCTCTATTGCGACGATCTTTCCTTTTCCCATGACGATGCCCATTACAAATCATTGAAAGCCGTGCTCGATGGCGGGATCGAAGGGCGACCAGAGAACGTCGTGTTTTATGCCACCTCGAACCGGCGCCACCTGATGCCGCGGGACATGATCGAAAACGAGAGGGCCACAGCGATCAGTCCGTCCGAAGCCACCGAAGAGAAAGTCTCTTTGTCTGACCGGTTTGGCCTTTGGCTTGGTTTTCATCCCTGCTCCCAAGACGACTATCTCGCCATGGTCGCGGCCTATGCAGCCGCCTTCGGGATCAAGTTCGATGATGCTCAGATGCGGGCCGAGGCAATTGAATGGCAGGCCACGCGGGGCTCCCGGTCTGGACGAGTGGCATGGCAATTCGTCACCGACTTGGCGGGGCGGGTCGGGGTCAAAATCTGAGATATGTGAACCGGGCGTTCAGGAATTTCCTCTAAGCGGACGTAAATCTCTGCTGGAAAGGGTTTTCTTCCTGTGCTGAAGCCGATGTCCGAGCCCAAGCCGCGTGCGCTGTCGCGAGCGCCACTTGTCGCAGCGCTGGTCGTGGTCGCGCTGGCCGGCATGGCGGCCCATCCTGCACTGATTAACCTGCTTTTGGGGACGGGGGCGGTCTCGCCACTCTTGGCGGCGGCACCTGGGGTAGTAGCCGGGCTCGCATATGTCACCTTAGTACGTTGGGCGATCCGGCGCTCCGAAGCTGCCCTTGAACTCTGCACCGCGGAACGGGACGGCGCCCGTGACCGCGAAAAACGCCAACGGGCTGAGTTGCAGATGGCCGAAACGGCCCTCGACAAAGCGGAAATGAACCTCGCCGCAGCCCAGACGGAAGCGGCAACAAAATCGGCCTATCTCTCCACGATCAGTCACGAAGTCCGAACGCCCCTCAATGGTGTGATCGGGATGGCTGACCTCCTTGCCGATACCGATCTTGACGATGAGCAAACCGCCCTGGTGGGAACGGTGCGCCAATCGGCCGACGCGCTGCAGGCAGTGCTGTCGGGGGTGTTGGATTTCGCAGCCTTGGAGGCGGGCGAACTCGATTTGGAAGATGCGCCCTTCGATATCCGTGAAGCGGCCGAAACCGCCATCGCTGCCGAAACCAACGCGGCGCACAAGAAAGGGGTCGAACTCGTCTTCGACGCTGCACCCGACATGGCCACGCAAGGACGAGGAGACGGCGAGCGCATACGCCAAATGGTGTCGATCCTTGTGGGCAACGCCGTCAAGTTTACCGAGCGGGGCCAGGTGGTTGTGCGGCTTTCGAGCCGCGACAGAGCCGGGGCGGCCGAGATCACTGTCGAGGTTAGTGATACTGGGATCGGGATCGACGAAAAGGACCAGGCTCGGGTGTTTTTGCCGTTCGAGCGCGGTGACCCCGCTGCGACCGAGCGGTACGGCGGCACAGGCCTCGGCCTGTCTATTGCGTCAAAATTGGCGGCGATGATGGGAGGTAATATACATCTCAGTTCGAAGAAGGGCGAAGGCTCGACGTTTTTACTTCGTTTCATGACCCGGCTCCGGACCACGGGCAGAGCCGCAGACGCGGAGGCCAAGCCCTTGGAAGGGTTGCGCTACCTTGTGCTTGACGACAGCCAAGAAGCCGCGGATGCCCTCCGGCGCCAATTGGCGCAAAGGGGCGCGCAGGTGGTGATGGCCAATGAAGTCGAAGAGGCCGAAGATGTGCTTTGGGAAAGCGCGTCTAAAGGACCAAAAATCGACGCCATTTTCCTCGATCTTCACATCGAAGGTGGCGACGGGGCCGCCCTCGCAGCCGTTTTAGCCGAACGGCTTCCTCACATGCCCTTGATATTAACGACCGACCAGGATCCTCGCGCCGCGGAGGCTGCCTTGCGGGAAGGCTACGGGATGGCAGTGCTCGAAAAACCGCTGCTCGGTCGTGCGCTGGACAAAGCCCTTGCGGCAGCCAGGAAAGCGGCGAAGCAACCTAAGAAACCCCGGAAAGAAACGAATAGCACTTCGAAAACCATCGCCGGGATCGAAAGCGCGCCGTCGGCGGCGGTCGGCGCGAAACCGCAATCCGGATCGGCCGTGCCGATCCTTCAGCCAGCCTGTATAATCCTGGCAGATGACAATGCGACCAACCGGACGCTGATCGAGAAATTCCTCGCAAATGAGCCGATGACGCTCATTCACGCACCGGACGGGGTTGGTGCGGTCGAGGCTTGGGCCGACTGGGCGCCCGATCTCATTTTGATGGACGTCTCAATGCCGAGGATGAATGGGCTTGAAGCCACAATGCGGATCCGAGAGATGGAAAGGGCCCAAGGCCTTGCCAACGTGCCGATCATCGCCTTGACCGCTCGGGCCATGGCCGACGACCGGGAAAAGTGCCTGGAGGCCGGCATGAACGACTACGTCGCCAAGCCGATCCGAAAGGCCGAACTCAAATCGAAGATCACCGAATGGACCCGTGCGCGGCGTATGATCGCCTGATTGAGCCTAGGTTTCGCTAAGGTGCCACTTCCTTAAGAGTTGCTCAACAAGAGCACTGCCCGGAAGGGCCGAACCTATCGCTCAAAAAACGTCGGCGTCTCGAACACAATCGAGCGACGTTCAGGTCCGGCGCTGGCCCCTTTCTTGCGGAACCAAGGGAGCGAATTGCGGGCCGAGTACCGGCCCGCATGCATCCCCTAAAGTCAACTCAAATAGGGCATCGGGTCGACGCTTTCGAAACCTTCGCGGACTTCGAAATGTAAGAGGCCAGGGTTACCATCCCGGACGACCCCGAGCTTTTGCCCACGGCTCACCCGATCGCCCTTCGCGACGGTAACCCCCTCAACGCCAGCATAAACCGTGAGAAGATTGCCCTCATGGCGAACAACGATGATCGGAACTTGATCGGTATCGCGAGTAATGGCCGCCACCGTGCCGGCATCCGCGGCAACCACGTCAGCACCGGCCGGTGCGGAGAAGCCGACGCCGTCATTCGTGCCTGGTTCGTAGGCCCGGGCGATCTTTCCTGACACCGGCAAAAGGAGGCGCGCCGTATCGGAGACCGCCGTGCGGTCTTCTTCCAATGCCGGCGATACAGGTGCTGCGGCCGCGACGGTTTCCTCTTCGGGTTCGGGCTTCGGCATCGGCCGCGCTGCCGATGGGGGGGTTGGCGCTCGGCTCCCCTGGCCAGGCCGGGCAACTTCTGGCTCGGCTGCGGCCACGGGGGCCGCTGGCTCAAGCGACGCAACCACTGCCGGCGCCGGCGGGATCAAGAGAAACTGCCCCTCTCTCACCGCAAGGTCCGGCCCTAGACCGTTCCAATCGGCAAGGCTCGCAACCGGCACATCATAGGCCCGAGCGATGGTATATGCCGTCTCTCCCTGGGCGACCCGGTGCCGCTGGGGCTCGTTTCCGGTGGGAACGAGGGGAGACTGACCCCCAGCCACGCCATCGGCACGGGCAATTGCGTCACCGGCAAGCGTCTCGACATCTACGGTCGCGGCCGGCTGGATCGGACCGGAAGCAATAGCCCCGGTCGCCGGTGAGGGTTCAGCTACACGGACCGGAAGAACCACCAACTCACCGCCGCGCAGCGCCACATTCGCTGGCAGTCCGTTATGGCTTGCCAGTTCCGCGCCATCTAGGCCGAGGCGGAGAGCCACATCGGATATGGTCTCGCCCGGATCGGCAACGACCACCTGATAGGTGGGGTAAGAAATGACCCCCCTATTGTCGGGCAACGGACGCGGCGCGACCGCGCGCTGGGCAGCCTCGGATGTGTCAAGCGTACGCTCGTCCCGAAGGTCGATATCGAAACCGCTGCACCCCGCCAGGGCCAGTGACGCTGCGACCCAGACCCCTCCCGCTCGGGGCCATCTAGGCGCAATTGTCCCGTCCCCCGGCACAACTCCGCGCGCCATACCCAAAAACTTAGCCCGGGGACCCTGCCCCGAAGCGACATATATGCTGTTCCGCCGTGCCATGGTTTTCCTCAATGTCCGGCCCCTTATCCCGGGGCATTTGCCTGCTCGAAGGCCCGGGTTGCGAGATCTTTGCCCCGCCGTCACTCCTGACCCAGCCCCTCGACGAGGGGCACAAACCGGACCGGGCGCAAATCGTCATAATCGTAGCCCGCTTCGGTGCGCCTCACTCGTATAAGCTGTTGCACCTGGTCGGACTGGCCCACCGGCAACACCATGATACCGCCAACCGCCAACTGAGCCAAGAGCGGACCGGGCGGATCTTCGGCAGCGGCGGTCACAAGGATCCGATCGAACGGCGCCTGGGCCTCAAGCCCCCGACTTCCATCGCCCACAAGGGCGGTAATGTTCGAAAGACCCAAGGTCTCAAAATGGGTTTCAGCTTCGGCGACAAGGCGGCGGTGCCGGTCGATCGTGTAAACCCGCCGCGCAAGCTGGCTGAGGATGGCGGCCTGGTATCCCGAACCGGTGCCGATCTCTAAAACCTTGTCGCGCGGCTCGACCGACAAAGCCTGCGACATCAACCCCACGACCGAAGGTTGGGAAATCGTCTGGCCGCAAGCAATGGGAAGGGGCGTGTCGTCATAGGCCCGCTCAGCGAATGCGCCGCGAATGAACGGGCCTCGATCGATCGCTTCCATCGCCGAAAGCACACGAGCATCCGTGACCCCACGGGAGCGGACCGAGAACAAGAATGCCATCTTGCGCTCGGCCTCATCCATCACCCGATCCCCCTCATGGCGTGTCGAAATCCTCGTTAAGCGCGGCAGAAAGGCTGGCCAACCGGTCGGCCGCCGTGAGGTCGGCCCGCATCGGGGTCACGGCAATGTACCCGTCAAGATTGGCGGTCACATCGGTGCCGGGCGCGGTCGGAAGATCCTGGCGACCGCCGGTAATCCAAAGGAACGTCCTTCCACTGGGCGAAACATGGGGAGCGACGCCGAAATGGGTCTCCTTGCGCCATCCCTGAGGCCCGACGCGGACACCTTTCACTCCATCTGCCAAAACGGGTGGGAAATTCACATTGTAAAACAGGCGGTAATCCGCGTCGTCCCAAAACTCGTTCGCGAGAAGCCGACGGACGATGTCGCTCCCGTATCGGGATGCGGCTTCAAATGAATTCTCCGCCTCGGCATTCCCAGGCCCGTAAAACTGCGACAGGGCAATGGAGCGCACGCTTTGGAGAGCCGCTTCCATCGCAGCACCGACGGTGCCGGAATAGACCACGTTCTGGGCCGTGTTATTCCCACGGTTGACGCCGGACAGAACGAGGTCGGGAGGGGCGTCCTTCATGACCACATGGAGCCCGGCCAAGACGCAATCGGCTGGACTGCCTTCCGCGGCAAACCGGCGGGGGCCAAGCTCGGCGAGCATCGTTGGGTGCGAATAGCTCACGCAATGCCCAACGCCCGATTGTTCGAAGGCCGGTGCCACAGTCCAGACTTCTCCATCGGGACCGGCGAGATCGGTCGCAATGGCATCAAGAACGGCGAGGCCGGGCGCGTTGATGCCGTCGTCATTGGTGATCAATATGCGCATAGGGCCCTCCGACTTCAGGCCTTCCTAAGCGAGGGGGAATGGGGCCACAAGCGGGGAGCAACTTGGCTTGATCACTCAGCCCAAGGGGTAGAGAAAGCGCGGGCACCACCCATATGACGCCCATGGACCTCACCTTCGCCTTTGACAATTCCTATGCCCGCCTGCCCGAGGGGTTTTTTGCCAATTTGCCTCCGACCCCCGTGGCAAAGCCCGAACTGGTTGCAATTAACCGCGATCTTGCCGGGCTTTTGGGGCTCGATGCAGACGCCCTTGAGAGCGAGGCGGGCCTGTCCATCTTGGCCGGAAACGCCGTCCCCGAAGGTGCCGCCCCCCTCGCCCAGGCCTATGCCGGCCACCAATTTGGTGGATTTGTCCCCCAGCTTGGGGACGGGAGGGCAATTCTTCTCGGCGAAGTCATCGGCACCGACGGCAAGCGCCGCGATATTCAGCTCAAAGGTGCGGGCCGGACTCCATTTTCGCGCATGGGCGACGGACGGGCCTGGCTCGGCCCGGTCATGCGGGAATTTATTATCTCCGAAGCCATGGCCGCGTTGGGGGTGCCGACGACGAGGGCGCTTGCGGCGGTGACCACGGGCGAAACTGTGCTTCGGGAAGCTCCGCGCCCTGGGGCGGTTCTCACCCGGGTCGCGGCGAGCCATATTCGGGTCGGCACGTTTCAGTACTTTGCCGCGCGAGAAGATGAGGCAGGCCTGAAGGCGCTTTTTGATTATGCCGTGGCGCGCCATTATCCCGACGCCGAAGACGCGTTCGATTTTTTTGAGGCGGTGATGGCCGCCCAAGCCGAGCTTGTGGCCCGTTGGATGGGCATCGGGTTCATCCACGGAGTGATGAACACCGACAATACGACCATCTCCGGCGAGACGATCGATTACGGGCCGTGTGCCTTCATGGATGTCTACAATCCCGGCCAGGTTTTCTCGTCAATTGACCAGTTCGGCCGTTATGCCTACGGGCGGCAACCAGAGATTCTAACCTGGAACCTCGCCCAACTCGCCGGCTCGCTTTTGCCTCTGATGGACAAGGACCGGGACACTGCCATCGAAAAAGCGACGAAAGCCGTCAACCGGTTCCCCGATCTCTACCGAACGGCGTGGGACGCAGAGTTTCGGAAAAAACTCGGGCTCAAAACCGAAAAGGACGGGGATGCAGCTCTGGCAACGGCCCTTTTACAGGCAATGGCCGACGCAAAGCTCGACTTCACCAACACGTTTCGCGCCCTTGCCAACGTTGTGCCGGGAGAGGGCCCCCTTGGTGAGTGGCACAAAGCCTGGACGGCACGGCTGGCCGAAGAAGGGGCCGATCCAATGTCTCGGGCAACCGACCTTTTGGCCGCCAACCCGGCCGTTATCCCTAGAAATCATCGCATCGAGGCCGCGATCGAAGCGGGGGTTGCGGGCGATTACGCACCGTTTCACGCGCTTAACCGTGTCCTTTCCACGCCGTATGACCTTCAAACGGCCGACCGAGCCTTCGCTGATCCACCCTCGCCGGACGAGGAAGTGACCCAAACCTTTTGCGGCACGTAAATGGGTCCAACGCATGTGCGCCGGGGCTTTCCTTGCCCGCCCCTCGCGCCTAAAACGCTTCCAGCGAGGGATCGATGACAGAGACGATTATCGAGCGTTGCGAAGCGATGGGGCTTCGATTGACCGACCAACGCCGGACGGTGGCCGAAGTGCTCGAAGCCGCCCATGACCATCCCGATGTGGAAGAACTATACACTAGGGCTGCTGATCTTGATCCGAAGATTTCCCTGGCCACGGTTTATCGTACCGTGAAGCTTTTCGAGGAGGCGGGCCTCCTTGAAAAACACGAATTCGGCGACGGCCGGGCGCGCTACGAAGATGCCGAGCGCGACCACCATGACCACCTGATCGACCTTAAATCAGGTAAGGTCATCGAATTTGTCGATGCCGAGATTGAAGCGCTCCAGGAGCGCATCGCCGCGAAACTCGGTTACCGTTTGAAGGGCCACCGGCTAGAGCTTTACGGCGTCCCGCTTGAGCGCGACGGGGAGTGACCGGCAGCAATATCCGCGGTATCGCGCTGATGACGGCCGGCATGGCGGCCTTCGCGGTGGGCGATCTCTTCGTCAAACTTACCGCACTTCGCATCCCCTTGCCCCAGGTGGTTTTGGTCCAGGCCCTCGGAGGTCTCGCGATCTTTTTGGTTTTGTCTTGGGCCAAGTCCGTGCGGCTCCGGTCGCCTCTCATTTGGACGAGGCCGGTCCAGATCCGGTGCTGGGCCGAAATAGTGGCGGCTCTCGGAATAACGACTGGGCTCGCCTATTCCGAACTTTCGACCGCCGCCGCCCTAATGCAAGTTTTGCCGATCTTTGCGATGGTGGGCGCGGTGGTGTTTCTTGGAGAACGGGTCGGATGGCGCCGTTGGGCGTCCGTGGCAGTCGGGCTTTTGGGCGTTCTCGTGATCATTCGCCCCGATGGCGGGATCGAACCCGGACTTCTCGCGATCCTCATCGGGGTGGTCGGCCTCACGGCGCGCGATCTCGCAACCCGGGCGGTTGACCCCGGTGCGTCATCCCTCGCGCTCTCGGTCTATTCCTTCGCGGCCCTTGCCCCGGTCGCTGCAATCTGGCTCTTGATGTGGGGCGGCTGGCAACCAGTGGACCTTGTAACCGGTCTCATGCTCGCCACGATGACACTCAGTGTAGCATTTGCATTTTTCATGGTGACCGCATCGCTCCGGGACGGCGAAGTCTCGGCCATCATCCCGTTTCGCTACACGCGGCTCCTTTTTGCACTGCTCCTCGCATTCGCCATCCTCGGAGAACGGCCCGACGGAGCCGTTTTTCTTGGCGGGGCGCTCATTATTGGGTCTGGGCTTTACGCACTTCTCCGGGAACGCCGCGCCAGTCGCCCGGCGCCCGCTTGACGGTGGGGGCGCGGGCCCGCTAAGCACCCAGCGTGGGCATGGCGGGGGCAATTATGGCAAGTCGGCCTGGCGGCGCAGCGCTTTTAGCATTGGCATTTTCTTGGCCTGTGACGGCCCAGGGCGCTTCTGTGTCACCGAATTTCATCAAAATCGGGGTCGAAACCAGCGCGGCAGAAGAAACGGCCCTGTTTCGAACCGACCTCGCGGCACTGGCGTTAAGTTCTATCGCAGAGATCCGACTAAACGATTCCAATCGGCGCGTCGGCGGGGCCGATGGCGCGTTTTCGGGCTTCGATGTGGATGCGATCTTTCTTGACCGTGACGGCGACGCCGGCACGTTGGGCGATCAGATCTTCGCGCGGAGCTTTGCCTTCGACGGCGGCACCCTCCGCGACACCGGCAATGCGTTCTTACGCTCCCGCACGGCGGGACCTTTAAACGGGTCGTCTGCAAGTGACGCAATCGACCTCGGTTTCGCCACGCTCGACACGATAGATGCGGTGTTTTTTGAAACCGGCTCGTTGTCCTTGGGGGATGGCGGGAGCCTCACGGCCTTTTTTGACGATGTGGCGGTGGGCGCGTCGCTCTTTCTCTTTGTCGGGGAGGTGGGCGATAACGGGGAGACGATCAATGGGTTGATTGAAGTCGCCCCCTCCAGTGCCCCAGAACCGGCCACCGAAATCGAAGCCCTCGACATACCTCAACCGATCCCCCTTCCAGCTCCCCTAGTCCTTTTGGCCGGGGCCATTTTCGCGCTGGTCGGCATGCGTAGACTTCGGTTTTGAACCGAGACGCCGAAACAGCCACCACGCTCCGGTTCGGCGGATGTGTTACCGCTAACAATTCGTGTTTCCCCCGCACCCGGACGCTGCTATAGAGCCCGCGAGTTAGTTCAGCCGACAACGGGACCCCGATGAGCACAATCACCGATATCCATGGCCGCGAAATCCTCGACAGCCGCGGCAATCCGACCGTAGAGGTCGACGTGACCCTCGAAGACGGCACACTGGGCCGGGCCGCTGTCCCTTCAGGGGCGTCTACCGGCGCCCATGAGGCTGTCGAACGGCGCGACGCTGACAATCCACGCTTTCTCGGCAAAGGCGTCACCGAAGCCGTGGCGTCCGTGAACGGGGAATTGGCTGAAGCACTTTTGGGTTTTGACGCGACCGAACAGGAAGCCATCGACGCAGCGATGATCGAGCTTGACGGGACCCCGAATAAGGGCCGTCTCGGCGCCAACGCAATCCTTGGTATCAGCCTCGCCGTGGCGAAAGCTGCGGCCGAGTTCACGGCCCAACCACTCTATCGCTACGTGGGCGGCACCTCGGCGCGGGTCCTGCCGGTGCCGATGATGAATATCATCAACGGGGGCGAACACGCCGATAACCCGATCGACATCCAGGAATTCATGGTGATGCCGGTGGGGGCACCCACATGCCGTGACGCGATCCGTTGGGGATCGGAGATCTTCCACACGCTCAAAAAGGAACTTTCGGCGTCGGGCCACAATACCGGTATCGGCGATGAGGGCGGCTTTGCCCCTAACCTTTCTTCCACCCGCGAAGCGCTCGACTATATCCTCCGGGCGATTGAAAATGCGGGCTACCATGCGGGCGACGAGGTCATGCTCGCACTCGATTGCGCCTCGACCGAGTACTTCAAGGACGGCCAGTATGAGTTTAAGGGAGAGGGAAAATCTCTTTCTGAGCTTCAGAATGTAGATTACCTCGCCGCCCTTTGTGAGGATTACCCGATCATCTCAATTGAGGACGGTTGTGCCGAAGACGATTGGGCCGGCTGGAAAGCCCTCACAGACGCGATTGGCGACAAGGTGCAACTTGTCGGCGACGATCTTTTTGTGACCAATCCTGCCCGCCTCGCCGATGGGATCGCCAAAGGCTGCGCCAATTCGATGCTCGTGAAGGTCAACCAGATCGGGACCCTGTCTGAGACGCTCAAAGCCGTCGATATGGCGCACCGGGCGCGCTATACGAACGTGATGAGCCACCGGTCAGGCGAGACCGAAGACACGACCATTGCAGACCTCGCAGTGGCCACCAATTGCGGTCAGATCAAAACCGGCTCGCTGTCGCGTTCGGACCGTTTGGCAAAGTACAACCAGCTCATTCGGATCGAAGAGATGCTCGGCGACACCGCGATCTACGCTGGCGCCGCGATCAACCGCACGCGGTGATCCAAAGCGGGCGTCATGCCGTCCCCAAGGGCCATGTGGCGATGGTTGTCACCTGGCTCGATATGTCAGAGCGCCCGCCGCTAAGCCCTGCACCCGCGCCGGAAGGCAGCCAAGTCGTGCATTGGGAGAGGCCAGAGCTTGAGGCCTACCGCGCTCTCATTCGGAAAATTGGAGCCGATTGGCTCTGGTTCGGGCGGCTTACGCTGTCTGACGGGGAATTGGCCCGCCAAATCCGAGGCAAGGGCGTCGAGATCCACCGGCTGATGAAGGGCGACGATGCGATCGGCATTGCAGAGCTCAAATTCCGCCCCGGAAAGTGTGAGTTGAGCTTTTTTGGCGTCACAGCCGAATATATCGGCACCACGGCGGGACGCCATCTCATGGAGGCCGCCATCGCGCGGGCCTGGTCGGAGCCGATTTCACGTTTCTTTCTCCAAACCTGCACGCTCGACAGCCCCAAGGCACTCGAATTCTACCGCCGCTCGGGCTTTGTGGCCTATGACCGGGCAGTCGAGGTCAAACCCGATCCGCGGCTCAGGGGCATCCTGCCTCGGGAGGCCGCCCGACACATCCCGGTTATCGAATGACGGCCGATGAGATCATCGGCGCACTCGATCTCGCCCCCCATCCCGAAGGGGGTTGGTACCGGGAAACCTGGGCCGCCGACGGGCCAGGCCGCCCGGCGGGTACGGCGATCTATTTTCTTCTGAAGGCTGGAGAGCGAAGCCATTGGCACCGGGTCGATGCGGCCGAGATCTGGCACTATTACGCGGGCGCGTCGCTCGTTCTCAGAATTGCAAAAACCAGCGACGGTCCTGTGGAACGCCACCGGCTGGGCCCAAATCTTGACCGCGGCGAGAGGCCCCAAGGGATAGTGCCCAAAGGGTTTTGGCAATCGGCCGAAAGCACCGGCGAGTGGACGCTTGTGGGATGTACCGTATCGCCGGGGTTTCAATTTGACGGATTCGAACTTGCTCCGGCGGGATTTGAGATCCCTTGAGGATCAAACCCCGATGCGTGGTCCGGTGCAGGTCATCGGCTCATCGGTGACACGGGCCGAGTAGGTCGATCCCTCTCCTGCGTCATCCACGAAGGTGGCTGAAAAACCGCCCGCCTCGGCCTCAAACCGCCAGCATTGGGGGCCGTCGAGGTTCTCGTAGACAAAGCAAATGTTCTCCCCCGCCTCGTACCAACGCCCCGCAAAGCACTCGCCATCGGAGAATGCCCATTCCACCCGGCGGTCACCGAGATGGCGTTCCATCCCATGGAACTCGCCGTTGAGCGAGTAAATGACCGTGCGGCCGCGCGTGAGGGAGTCAAAACTCGACGCGCCGAGCCGGTCTTGGGCGAGAGCCTGGCTGGCCATTAGCGACAGGAGCAGAACGATTCTGAACATGCCGCCTTCTCGCACAGTGCCGAGGCCAGGCAAAGCCGCCTGCCCTTCCATCGAGCAGCGCGAGAGGTTAGGTGCCGATCGCGTAAGGAGGTGCCGCGCGTGGCGTTCTTTCAAAAGCTCCGTGACCGGATGTTCAAATCCTCGTCGAAACTCGATGAGGGCATCGACGCGATCGTCGAGGATGGCGGCACTGAGGAAAGTGCCGAACCGACCGAACGCGCCCGACCTCAGCCCGAGCCAGAGCGCGAGCCACAACAACGACAGGAGCCCGAGCCAACCCTCGCACCAGAGCCCGAACGGGGACCGGACCCTCCCCCCGAACCGCCGCCCCCGATCCAGGAAGAGGCTGCAACTCCCGGTCTCATTGGCCGGCTTCTAGGCCGCGAAACGAGCGCGCCGGTGATGCGCCGCGCCCTCGACGACGAGATGCTCGAAGACCTCGAAGAACTCCTAATCACGGCGGATATGGGCGTCGAAACAGCCATGCGAGTAGCGGCGAACCTCGCCGAAGGGCGCATGGGACGGCGTGTCTCGACGGCAGAAATCAAAGGGTTTCTCGCCGACGAGATCGCCCAGATCATGGATCCCGTTGCCAAACCGATGCCGCTTTATTCCAAAATCCCCCAGGTGGTGCTTGTCGTTGGCGTCAATGGATCGGGCAAGACCACGACGATTGGCAAACTTGCGAGCCAGTTTCGGGCTGCAGGGAAGAGCGTGATCATCGCCGCGGGCGATACGTTCCGCGCCGCAGCCGTCGAACAACTCCAGGTCTGGGGTGAACGGGCAGGTGTTCCGGTCATGACTGCCCCCGAAGGCAGCGACCCGGCGAGCCTTGCCTTTGACGCCATGGCCCGGGCCGAAGCGGAAGGCGCGGACCTCTTGATGATCGACACGGCCGGGCGTCTCCAGAACCGCCAGGACCTGATGGAAGAGCTTCAAAAGATCGTTCGGGTGATCAGAAAGCGCGACCCCGATGCTCCCCACAACACGCTCCTCGTCCTCGACGCGACCACAGGCCAGAACGCCCTCTCCCAAGTGGAAATTTTCCAAAAGATTGCCGATGTGTCGGGCCTCGTGATGACCAAGCTCGACGGGACGGCGCGGGGCGGTGTTTTGGTGGCCCTGGCCGACCGGTTCGGGCTCCCAATCCACGCCATTGGGGTCGGAGAGGGGATCGACGATCTCGCACCCTTTGACCCTGAAGACTTTGCCCGAGCGCTCACCGGGGCCGAAGAGTGAGCCTCTCTTGGTCCGAAGGCCCGGCACCGGAGATAGACGAGTACATTCGGCTAAGGGACGAAGCGGGGATGGGGTCGCGGAGCGCCGAAGCGGCCCGCCTCGGCCTCGCTGGGGGGCTTTTTGCCGTGACGGTTCGAGAGGACGGCATTCTTATTGCTATGGGCCGGGTTACCGGCGACGGGGGGTGCCACGCCCAACTGACCGATATTGCGGTCCATCCGACGCGCCAAGGTCAAGGCATTGGCACCGAGATCGTGGCGCGCCTCGTCGCATGGTGCGAGCGCGCGTTGCCATCCAGCTGCTTTTTGTCTCTGATCGCTGATCCCGGCGCCGAGGCGCTCTACCTCCGTGCAGGGTTCAAACAAGAAACCGGCATGGGCCGCCGCCTGGAATAGGTCCAGACACTCGCCGGGACCGACGCGAAAGGAGGGGGCTTTCGCGCCATGGACAGCAGCCCATGCCACCGGGCCCCCACCAGTAAGGAGCTACGATCCCGAGAGCGGGCCCGATCCGATGGACCGGCGCGCAAAAAGGCGGCCGGTGTCTTCCCTTCTCATACCGCCGGTGCCGTGCCGGACCTCGTATCGAACATTCCTCCGACCTGGATGCCAAACGAACTGGCAGCACTAGGGCCGGGCGGGTCACCGTGCGGATGGTGCTTGCCCCGATAAGCGGTTAGACCATCGGAGCTGTCGGTTGGTTAAATACTCCTACCCACGGTGACGATGCGTCAGCCCCGAAAAGCGCGCAAGTAAAATTAACCCTTTTTCCACAGGACGTTTTGGCGCGCAGTGGACAGACTAGATTAAGACCGCTCTGTGAGCGGCTGGATCATATCGCTTGAAGGCACCGATGCGGGGCGAAGCCTCGCGCTCGGTCTTGCGCTTTTGGCGGCCATTCTCCATGCGCTTTTCGGAGCGTTGCAGAAGGGGCGCCTCGACCCCTGGACCGCGAGGGCTTCGATAGACGTGGCCTACGGTGTGATGGCGCTTCCGTTCGCCCTTTTTGTCGTGCCCTGGCCCGAGCCCCATATGTGGCCGATCTTTCTCGGCGTTTTGGTGATCCACACGGCCTACAAAATCTCCCAAGCCGCCGCCTATACCGCTGGAGCCTACACGGTCGTCTACCCCGTGGTCCGGGGCATGGGGCCATTTTTCACCGTGATCGGCGCCTCGATCCTCTTCGACGAGCACTTTACATCCATCCAATGGGTCGGCGTGTTTACCCTGATGGCAGGGATCCTCGGCCTCGCAGGCTACAATCTGAGGTTCCAAGAAGTCCAGCGATCGACCCTACCCCGGGCCTTAGGGCTTGCGGTGCTGACCGGGGGCCTCGTCGCCTTTTATACCACTTTCGACGCTTACGGGATCCGCGCCACCGCCGACCCGTTCACTTTCCTGGCTTGGTTCTTTTTCATCGACAGTTTCCTCTTCGCCCTCCTCCGCATTTTCGCTCCCCCCGCCTCAGCGCGCCCCGCCGCCCTGGCCGATATGGCCAAAACCGGGATTGTCGGGGCGCTCGTCGCGATCTTTTCATTCGGTTCGATCATGCTGGCGACCCGGCTCGACAAGGTGGGTGAAGCGGCTGTTTTGCGAGAAACTTCCGTCGTCTTTGCGGCCGCTATCGCCTGGATCCTCTTCGGCGAGAAGGTCGGACCGCGACGGCTCGCGCTTATGGGATTGATTGCGCTCGGCGCGGTCATAGTTGAAATGGGCGGATAGAAGGGAACACGATGGCAGAGCGGCAAATCAATGGAGCTTTAAAGCAGGTCCTCGAACTAGGCCCGCCTTTGTTGTTCTTTGCTGCCTATCTCTACCTCCGGGACGAAACCTTCGTGATCGGTGGCACAGAATATGACGGCTTCATTGTCGCGGCGGCTGCCTTCGTCCCGGTCCTTTTGGCCTCCATGGCGATCCTCTGGGCTTTGACGGGGAAGCTCTCGCGCATGCAGGTCTTTACGGCGGTTTTGGTGATCGTCTTCGGGGGCTTGACCGTTTGGTTTAATGACGAGCGGTTCTTCAAGATCAAAACGACGCTCGTTTACGGCGTCTTTGCTGGCATTCTCGGGATCGGGTTGTTGCAAGGCCGATCCTATCTTGCATGGGTCATGGCGGAGTTCCTTCCCTTGCGCCAGGAGGGTTGGATGATACTGACCCGCCGGCTGACTGCTCTTTTTGCGGGCCTTGCGGTGGCCAACGAGGTGATTTGGCGGACTATGTCGACGGACGCCTGGGTCAAAATCGAGACTTTCGCCTTTCCGGCTGTCCTGTTCGTGTTTCTCTGGACCCAAATCGTTGCCCTGCAATCGCATTTGATCGAGCCCGAAGAGGACGACGCGGCGGGGAGCTAACGGTTCTCGCTCACGAAAATCCTCTGATTTGCTCCTTGGCACGGAAGCAAGCCGAAGGCGCCGTGCCATCGCCGCCGCGCCCCCTCGGGACGGCGATTGGGAGCCGCTCGCCAGAAAACTCAATCGAGCCCTTGTCCGACAGCGGTAAAGCGCTCCGATGAAATGTAAAACGCCGCCCCGGCGAGACGGCGCTGACACGACTTTCGTTTGGCCCTTTGACCTCTGGATTAGGTGCTGATCAGTTCTTCGTCTGATCCACCAGCTTCCCGGCCGAAATCCAGGGCATCATACCACGGAGCTTCTCGCCCACTGCTTCGATCTGGTGGGCGTCATTGTTGCGCCGGGTCGATTTGAAGAACGGCTGACCCACGGCATTCTCGGTCATGAAATCGCGGACAAATGCGCCCGACTGAATGTCGTCAAGCACCGCCTTCATCCGCGCCTTGGTCTCGGCATAGGGCACAACACGCGGGCCAGAGACGTATTCACCGTACTCGGCCGTGTTCGAGATCGAATAATTCATGTTTGCGATCCCGCCCTCGTAAATCAGATCAACGATGAGCTTTACCTCGTGGAGGCATTCGAAATAGGCCATCTCGGGCGCATAACCGGCCTCAACCAGGGTTTCGAACCCGCAGCGGATCAGTTCGACCAAGCCCCCGCAGAGCACAGATTGTTCGCCGAAAAGGTCGGTTTCGCACTCTTCCTTAAACGTCGTCTCAATGATGCCTGAGCGGCCCCCGCCAATGGCCGAGCAATAAGACAACCCGATTTCAAGGGCCTTGCCGGACGCGTCCCTGTCGACTGCCACAAGGCAGGGCACACCGCCGCCCTTGGCGTACTCGCCCCGCACCGTGTGGCCCGGGCCCTTAGGCGCCATCATGATCACGTCGACGCCCGGCTTGGCTTCGATCAATCCGAAATGGACGTTGAGCCCGTGGGCAAATGCGATCGCGGCACCTTCTTTGATGTGATCATGCACATGGGCTTTGTAGGTCTCGGCCTGAAGCTCATCGGGCATGGTGAACATCATCAGATCGCACCAGGCTGCAGCTTCGGAAACGCCCATAACCCTCAGCCCTTCTGCTTCGGCCTTTTTGGCCGAGGGGGACCCCTCCCGAAGGGCGACCACGAGGTTCTTTGCCCCAGAATCGCGGAGGTTCAGCGCATGGGCATGGCCTTGGCTGCCATAGCCGAGGATCGCGACCTTCCGGTCTTTGATCAGGTTAACATCGCAATCCCGGTCGTAGTAAACGCGCATCTTGGTCCCCTGTTGGCTGTCCGGCCGCCGCCGCGGCCCAGCGCTTTTAGCGGTTTTGCCGCCCGATGCAACGCGGGGTGCGGCGACAGGTGCTTTGCGCCCCCGCAAGATCACCGCTAGGCGAAGCGTGCATCATAGGAACACGCCCATGCCCCCGCTTTTGCCGAACATTGACCCTGACGGGCTCTTGGAATTCTCGGTCGTCTTCACGGACCGGTCGCTCAACCATATGTCGGGCGAGTTCCAAACAGTCATGCGTGACATTTCAAACATCCTCAAATCGGTCTACCGGGCCGAAGGGGTTGCGGTGATCCCCGGGGGCGGCACCTATGCGATGGAGGCCGTAGCGCGCCATTTCGCCACCGACGCCCGGGCGATGGTGATCCGCAATGGGTATTTCTCCTATCGCTGGAGCCAGATTTTCGAAGCCGGTCGGATCCCGTCCGAGGAAACGGTGATGAAAGCACGCCGGAGCGGCAACAGTGCGACCTCGCCCTTCGCCCCGCCCCCCATTGAAGATGTGGAAGCGACCATCGAGGCCGAAAGACCGGAGGTAATTTTCGCGCCCCATGTGGAAACCTCCGCGGGGATTATACTACCAGATGAATATATCTCCCGTCTGGCCGGCGCCGCCCGGAAGGTCGATGCACTCCTTGTTCTCGACTGCATTGCCTCGGGCTGCGTCTGGGTCGACATGGAGGCGTTCGGCGTCGACGTGTTGATCTCTGCGCCCCAAAAGGGCTGGTCGGCATCACCCTCAGCCGGGCTGGTGATGCTCTCCGCAAGAGGTCTTGAGCGTGCCAAAGCCCGGGAAGCCACGAGCTTTGCCATCGACCTCGGGAAGTGGCTCGCCATCATGGAAGCCTATGAAAACGGCGGCCATGCCTACCATGCGACCATGCCCACCGATGCGCTCCGAGGCTTTCGAGACGCGATGCGCGAGGCTGCGACGGTGGGCTTTCCCGAGCTCAAAGCGGCCCAATGGACCCAAGGCGATAGGGTCCGCTCTGACCTTGCTCGGCGAGGCTTTTACTCGGTGGCCGAGGCCGGGTTCGCCGCCCCGGGCGTGGTGGTCTCTTACACCGATGACGGGTCTGTGCAATCCGGGGCAGCCTTCGCCGCAGAAGGGATCCAGATTGCCGCCGGCGTGCCCCTCATGGTGGGCGAAGGTGACGATTACCGGTCGTTTCGGATCGGCCTCTTTGGGATCGACAAGCTCAAGGACGTGGACGCATCGGTCGGAAGGCTGTCGGATGCGCTCGACCGGGTCTTCCCCGGCACCGCCGTCTAAAGCCGGCCGAGCCCAGCTCCCATGATGGTTCGTCGGAGCGGCGCGATGTCGTGGACGAGTCTCAGGCCGGCGGACCGAAGCGCCTGGATCGGCGGGGCGCCTGAGCGGCAGATCCGGTTGTAGACGTCGATGACCGCGGCCCGGGCGCGGATATCGCCCTGGCGTGCCCTTGCATAGGCGGCAAGCACAGCCGGGGCGCCCGGATCGCCCGGATGGGCCTCGATCGCATCGGCCAGAGCACGGACATCTTGGAGCGACGTGTTAAGCCCCTGGGCACCAATCGGCGGCATGACATGGGCCGCCTCGGCAAGAAGAGCCGCCCTTGGCTGGGTAAGCCGATCCGCCACTTGGGTGATGATCGGCCAAGTCCTCACGCCGCCGACCTTTCGAAGCGGCCCGAGTACACCGGTGGAGCGTTCGGTTGCCCGATCGTTGAATGCGTCCTCCGGAAGATCGGTCAATTCCATGGCCGCCCGGGCGTCCTCCATCCAGACAACCGCCGAAGAAGGACGATTGTCATAATCGGGCAACGGGACGAGCGTAAAGGCTCCGCCCCGATGATAGATCTCGGTTGAAACCTCGTCATGGGGGATCTCGTGGGTGACGGCGAAGGCCAGCGCCTTTTGACCGTAGCGCGTTGTTTTCGTGCCGATCCCCATCGCCGACCGGACCGGCGAACCACGCCCGTCGGCCGCGAGACAGAGCCGAGCCGCGATGCTCGACCCGTCGCTGAGACGGATCCGAGCGATATCGTCGCGAAGATGGAGGGCCGCGAAACCGGTGCCGAGACGGAGATCGACCCGTTCCATCGACGACAGCGTATCTGCAAGAATGCTCCGCGACCGCCAGTTCGGGATGTTCCACCCGAAAGGCGCTTCGGAAATGTCGCCTGCTTCAAAGTCTCGGCGGGTCCGCGCCGTCGGCCGGGCGCCGCTGCAATCGATCACGCGAAGCGTGCGGAGGGGCGTTGTGTGGGGGGCCAGCGCATCCCAAATCCCGGCCCGCTCCATGATCCCCCTAGCGGGCTGAAGAAAGGCGGTCGTCCGGAGATCGGCCGCAGGGTCACTCTCAGACGTTTCAGGTGGAGCCGGATCGACGATAAGAACGCGGTGTCCGGACGCTCCAAAAACCGCGGCTGCGGCCAGTCCCGCGATCCCGGCCCCGGAGATGAAAATGTCGTATTCTGGTTTCATGACCCGGACCTAGTTCGCGCCATGGCTCCAACCAACTGTGACAGAACGCCCGCCTTGGCCCTTGGGAACGGTATGCGGTGGCACACTTGGCGCGTCCGAACCCAACCGCTAGGGTGGCAGCCAGAAAGGCAAAGAGGGGAATGTGAGCGCGCCATGGACGATGGAAAACCCGGCCAGCACGACGCCTATGAGCTCATTTTGCACGCCATCGATGTGGGCATCTACAAGCCCGGCGACCGGTTGGTCGAATCAGAGCTTGCGGACCGGTTCGGGGTCTCGCGGACACCCATAAGGGAGGCGCTCCAACGGCTGGAAACCCAATCATTGTTGGCGCGGGACGGTCGGAGCCTCGTGGTCGCCTCCCTTGACCATAACCAGATGGCTGAACTCTACGTGGTCCGCTCTGAACTCGAAGGGCTCGCAGCCCGGCTCGCGGCGCGCCACACCACCGAAGAAGAAATCCGAGTGCTTCGGCGCCAGATCGAAGAGGATTACGGACGGCTGGGCGATCCGGCGGCCCTGGCCAGGGCCAATCGCCGGTTTCACCGCCAAATCCACCTCGCTTCCCACAACCGCTACCTCGTTCAGCAGCTCGACCTGGTCTACCGGTCCATGGCGCTGATGACGACGACGTCGCTTGCGGTCGAAGGCCGCGGCGAACGCGCCCTCATTGAGCACAAAGCGATCGTCGATGCGATTGAAGCCGGCGACAGCGACGCCGCCTATGCGGCGCTAAAGCACCACATTTCGCGCGCCTTTGAGACCCGGCTCGAGCGAGAAGCCGAAACGGTCACCTGAGCCATCAATTGCTTTCGAAGCCGTGCTCGGTTTTGTCCCAAAAGAACGGCTTACGAAGGATCTCCCAAAACGCTTTCCACGCCGCAATCGCGCCGAGCGGATAATAGAGCAGCATGAAGGGGACCCAGGGGACTTTCCGCCAATGGCCCGCGCGCCGACAGGCAATCACACTGATCGTAGCATTGGCCAACTCAGCGGCGACAAACAAAATGACGAGGCCAAAGGCCCAAAGCGGCGCCATGGCGGATGTGACCGGGTGGGCAAGGCCGAGCGCCGCGATCCAGAAGCTCCACAGCAAGGGGGCAAGGGCATATTGGGTCAAAGCACCGAGAAAAATGATTTGAAACCCAAGAAATCGCCAAAGTCCCAAATCGGCAAGGAGTGTGCGCGGTGCCCGCATATGGACAAGCCAGGTCAGGGCGTAGCCCTTGATCCAACGCGACCGCTGCTTGACCCAGGGCCAGGCTCTGCAATTGGCTTCTTCATCGGTGACCGTGTTAATGATCTCGGTCCGCCAGCCCCGCCGCGTGAGCCGAATGCCAAGATCAGCATCCTCGGTCACGTTGTGGGCGTCCCAGCCGCCGAGCGCCTCGATGGCGTCACGGCGAAAAAACAAGGTTGTGCCGCCCAGGGGCAGCGGCAACCTCAAGCGGTCAAGGCCCGGAAGGATCGCGTGAAACCAGGTCGCGTAGTCGATTGTAAAGCACCGCGCGAGCCAGTTCCGGTCAGAATTGTAGAAATCAAGCCGCCCCTGGAGGCAGGCCACGCGACGATCCGCTACGGCGAATTGGGCCGCGACCCGCCGAAGCTGATCGGTTGCCGGCGCATCCTCAGCATCATAAATCCCAATGATCTCCCCATCGGTGAAATCGATCGCGAAATTCAGGGCCCTGGGTTTTGTCTGAAGATTGCCCGGCGGTACAATGATCGTGCGCATCGACGGGGGGAATTCGATGCCTTTGAGGGTCTCTTGGGTGATCGTATCTTGCTTTTCAACCACGAGGCAGAGGTCGAGCCGGTCGACCGGGTAGTCGATCGTCGATAGACGGCGGATCAGCCGCTCGACGATATTTTTCTCGCGAAAAAGTGGTATTAGGATCGAAATGATGGGGAGGTCTTCGTCGGCGAGGGCCGGCATGGTCCGTGGCGGCGCGACCGAACTATGGGCCGCGGCAACCCGGAGGAGCGTGCTCGCCAAAAGCCAAAACCCGGCCCAAAACGTGAGGGCCAGAAAGACCGCGACTGGGGCGAATACCAAAGCGGCCGCGAAGACGATAAGTGCAAGGCTTCCGCCGCCCAGAAGGCGGAACCCCTTGAAAGTCCGGCATGACACCGATGCCGGTGTGCGGTGTTCGGCGCGCTTGGCGAGGGCCCCCCTTCGGAGTTCAAGCAATGACTTTTCAAAAGCCGTCCGGTCAGCGGTCGCGATAGAGACCGGTCCGAACACCTTTTCATATCTCTCCCGCTGCGCTTCCGCCCAGACCGGATCTACCGCCGCCAGAACCGTCACCGCGCCCTCCGAACGCCAGGGCAGCACTCGGTCGCGCAAAGCGCGATCCGCTCCAAGTTTGTCGATCAGCCTGGGATCGGCCGCAGATGCCTCGAGGGGCGCCATTCTAAAGGGCCGCACAGCCTGGGATCGGTGCGGTGGCTCGGGCCGATTGTTCGGGAGGGGCGCAGCAAGTCGAAGGGTGGGCAAAGCGGATTGGATATCCGCCGTCTCTCCATCGTCGCGTTTTCGTGCCGTGCTTTGCATGGCCTAATGTCCCCGCTCTGGTGGCGGCGACCATCGTGCCGCAGGGTTAAGGCAGCGTTAAATGCAGCCTCATGCGACGCTTTTCTGCGCATCCATCGCCGCGACGAAGCGTTCGAAAAGGTAGTAGCTGTCTTGTGGGCCGGGGCTTGCTTCCGGGTGATACTGAACCGAGAAGACCGGCCGGTCCGCCATCCGGATCCCGCAATTTGACCCATCAAACAAGGAGATATGTGTTTCCACCACACCGGTCGGTAGCGACTGGCTGTCGACCGTAAAACCATGGTTCATCGAGGTAATTTCGACCTTGCCTGTCTCGAGATCTTTTACAGGGTGATTGGCCCCGTGATGGCCGTGGTTCATCTTGACCGTCTTGGCCCCCAGGGCCAATGCCAGCATTTGGTGGCCGAGGCAGATGCCAAAAACCGGCATGTCGCGGGCCGCCATGACCCCCTGGATCACGGGTACGGCATAGGCACCAGTCGCCGCCGGATCGCCCGGCCCATTCGATAAAAAGAGCCCCGCAGGATTAAGTTCCAAGACATCCTCGGCTGTGGCCGTCGCGGGCAAGACCGTCACTTCACTGCCTGCGGAGGCAAGACAGCGCAGAATGTTGCGCTTCGCTCCGTAATCGATCGCGACCACTTTGTGACCCGAGCCGTCCCGTTTGCCAAAACCATCAGGCCAGGCCCAGCGCGTTTCATCCCAACGGTAGGATTGGGCGCAGGTGACATCCTTGGCCAGATCCCTCCCAACAAGGCCCGGAAAGCCACGGGCCGCTGCCACGAGGGCTTCAATATCAAATTGACCTTCGGGATTGTAAGCCAACGCTACATGGGGCGCGCCCTGCTGCCGGATGGCCCGGGTGAGACGGCGCGTGTCCAAGCCGCCGATCCCGATGCGACCCCGTTTGGCGAGCCAAGCGCTCAAATTCGAGCCAGCCCGCCAATTGGACGGCAGGGTTGGGTCCCAGCGGACGACCATTCCCGCCGAATGGGGATCGCTCGCCTCGTCATCTTCCGCGTTGACCCCCACATTACCGATATGGGGAAAGGTGAAAGTGACCACTTGGCCGGCATAGGACGGGTCGGTCAAGATCTCTTGGTAGCCGGTCATAGCAGTGTTGAAACAGAGTTCGGCCGTCACCTCACCCGTGGCACCAAAGCCCTTTCCGTAGAACATCGTCCCGTCTGCGAGGGCGAGGCAGGCGGTCGCTTGGGATGGGGCAGGCATGGGGGAACTCCACTCGGGTCGGCTGCAAATTACTGAGGGCCAGGGGGGTGGTCAATACGAGTGGCCCAGCCAAAAGTGTTTCGGTTTTAGATACTTAGCAAAGTTGTTCTCGACGCGCACGTCGCCTATGGTCTTAGGGTGAAAGCCCAAGGAGAGGCTCATGGACCTTAAGGATCGCATCACGTCGACACTCAAAGATGCACTGAAATCCAAAGACAGCGTGGCGGTGTCGACGCTCCGGATGGTGAACGCGGCAATCAAGGACCATGAAATCGTGCTTCGGGGGGAAGGTAAGACGCCAGAAGTGAGCGAGGCGGACGTGATCGCGATCCTTGGAAAGATGGTCAAGCAGCGCCAGGAAAGCGCGAAAGCCTACCGCGACGGCGGTCGGGCGGAGCTTGCCGCGGGCGAAGAGGCGGAAATCGGGGTCTTAGAGACGTTCCTGCCGCGCCAATTGGACGATGCAGAAACCGCCGCGGCGATTGATGCGGCAATTGCTGAGACCGGTGCCGAGACGATCCGAGACATGGGCAAGGTCATGGGCGTCCTCAAGAGCGAACATGCCGGCCAACTCGATATGGGGAAAGTCGGAGGTCTGGTGAAAGGCAAGCTCGGCTAGGGACGCCTGACCTGGAGGCTTACGACTAAGAAGTGTCGGATCACAGTTCGCAGAAAAAAAGGGCGCCGCGTGGCGCCCTTAATCTCTTAGCTGGGTTCTCCTAGCCTTCGTCCAGCGAAAGCGCCACGAAACGTGGATCACCTGCCCGGCGAACGAGAAGGAGCAACGAGCGGCGCCCGGCATCGGTCGCGGCGGCGATCCTGTCTTCCAGATCGCCGACCGTCAGGACCTTTTGCTGACCCGCTTCAGTGATGACGTCACCGGTGCGCAAGCCCTTCTCAAAGGCTTCGGATTCCTCCGAGACTTCCGTCACCACGAGCCCTTCGGACCCATCCGAGAGCCCCAGCTCGGCCCGCAGCTCGTCCGTAATGGTCGAGACTTTGACGCCAAGCAGCTCCTTTTCAATTGGCTCATTGGCCGGCGCAGAGGCCGGCACGGCACCTTCGGCTTCTTCGCGACGTCCCAGCGTCACCGTAAGGGTCACAAGATCGCCGTCACGGAAAACGTCCACCGGCACTGCCGCCCCCACGGGCGAATTTGCGACCGTATTCACGAGCTCGCGGGTGTCGATGATCTCAGTGCCATTGAATTCAACGATCACATCGCCCGCTTCGATACCAGCTTCTTTCGAGGGGCCGTCCGGCACGTCTGTAACCAGTGCACCTTTGGCTTCCTGAAGCCCGAGGCCCTCGGCGAGATCTTCTGTCACATCCTGGATCCGGACGCCGAGCCAGCCGCGACGGGTTTCGCCGAACTCTTCAAGCTGGGCGATCACGTTGGTCGCCACCCGGCTCGACATGGCAAACCCGATACCGATCGAGCCGCCATTGGGGCTGAGTATGGCGGTGTTCACGCCGATTACTTCGCCATCCATGTTAAAGAGCGGACCACCCGAATTGCCTCGGTTGATAGCAGCATCCGTTTGGATGTAGTCGTCGTAGGTTCCCGAAAGTGCTCGTCCGCGCGCCGAGACGATCCCGGCCGAAACCGAAAAGCCTTGGCCCAAGGGGTTGCCCATGGCCATGACCCAATCGCCAACGCGCATATCTTCGGAGCTGCCCCAGGGCACGAATGGCAGGGGATCGTCCGTTTCGACTTTGAGAAGGGCTAGGTCGGTGTTGGGATCTGTGCCGATCACTTCGGCCTCGAGTTCATCGCCTGAAAAGAACTCGATGAGGATCCGGTCAGCTTCGGCGATGACGTGGTTGTTCGTCACGATCAACCCGTCTTCGGAGATCACAAATCCTGAGCCAAGAGCCTGGCTCCGGCGCGGCCGTGGACCACCATTTTGGTTCCGATCAAGGAAATCCTGGAAGAAGTCTTCGAAGGGGCTGCCTTCCGGGACTTGGGGCATTGGGCCTGTATTGGTGGCCACGGTCGTCGATGTGGTGATGTTGACCACAGAATTGCTCACCTGATCGGCGAGATCTGCGAATGTGTCCGGTCGCGATTGGGCTGCGGCGGCCAAGGACTGGGCCAAATAAAATGCCAGTCCGACGAAAAGAATCCAAAATGCCCGCCAGGACGCATTTTGGGACGGGACGAGAACGCCTGTTTTCGTATCCACTCCATCCTCCTTTTAAGGAATGCTCGCGGCCGCTCTAGCCGCCAATATCTGAACATTGAGATAGGCGCTCGAAGTTGCAACGCAATCCCGGTCGCGGTCTGTCACCTTCTCTTGAACCCGCGTGTGGTGGAGTGTTACCCCATCGGCCCGGCAAGCCAAATGAGAAAAACGCCTGAAGCCACGGCCACAAGACCCATGATCCGGCGGGTTTCGACCGGGAGATTTTTCAGCGCTTCAAGCAGCTCTTCAAGACGCGAAGGGGCCAGTGCGAACACCAGCCCCTCGATGACGAGAACCAAACCGATTCCCAAGAAAAGAAGACCCATCGCTAGTCGAGACCGTCCCCTTTGAGGAATTCGAAAAATTCCGAATCCGGCGTTATCACGAGGGTCGAGTTTGCGCCGGTGATGGCCCGCTCATAGGCCGACAGCGACCGGTAAAACTCGAAGAATTCCGGATCGCGGCCGAAAGCGCTGGCAAAGATCCGGTTTCTTTCCGCATCGGCCTCACCCCGGGTGATTTCGCCTTCCCGTTGGGCATCGGAGACAAGCTCAACCACGGTGCGGTCGGCTTGGGCTCGGACCCTGAGGGCTGCTTCCTCGCCGCGCGCAATCTCGTCGGCGGCTTCCCGTTCCCGTTCGGCGCGCATCCGAGCGAAGGTGGCGTCAAGGTTGCCTTCCGGAAGGTTGGTTTGTTTGAGCCGAACATCGACGACGTCGAGGCCGAGCTGGGATGCCCGCGCATCCGCACCCCGCCGGATCCGCGACATAAGCTCAGAGCGCTCTTCGGACAGGATCGTGTTCGAGGTCACACCGGCCGAACCGAGGACCGCACGGATCTGGGGGTTAAGAATGCCCGTGAGCCGGTCTTCGGCCGCCCGGATCCCACCAACGCCCACGGCTTGACGGAACTGGACCACGTCGCTGATCCGGTAGCGGGCGAAAGCATCAACCACGAGCCTGCGGTCATCGGAGGGCGTGACCTCAATGGCCGGCGTGTCGAGCGACAGGATCCGGTCGTCATAGCGGACCACTTCCTGGATGATCGGGATTTTAAACCCAAGGCCCGGATCTTCCTTGACCTGCTTGATCTGGCCGAATTGGAGAACCAGCGCCTTCTCACGCTCATCGACGATAAAGATCGACGAGAGCGCCACGGCGATCAGAATAATGAGGCCGGGGACGATAAATGTTACGCGACGCATCTCAGTTGCCTCCCGTGGCTTGGCTTGTTTGGCGGCGGCCAAGTTCATTCAGCGGCAGGTACGGCACGACCCCCTGCCCGTTCGCACCGCCGGCGTTCTCGTCGAGTATGATTTTATCCACATCGCCGAGGACCCGCTCCAACGTTTCGATGTAAAGCCGTCGCCGGGTCACTTCGCGGGCATTTTCGTATTCTTCCAGAACTGAGATGAAGCGCGCAGCCTCACCTTGGGCTTCGTTGACCTGCTGGGCGCGGTAGGCTTCGGCCTGTTCCAAGATCTCCGCGGCCGCACCCCGTGCGCCGGCGAGTTCTCGGTTGGCATAGGCATCGGCCTGGCGTTCGAGCCGGCTCCGCTCCTGTTCGGCCGCCTGAACATCGCGGAAGGCGTCGATCACCTGGCTTGGCGGGTCGGCTCGGTCGAGATTGAGGCGGACGATGTTGATGCCCGATTGGTAACTGTCGAGCGTGCTTTGCACGAGTTCGAGGGCAGCTTGTTCGATCTGGCCCCGGTCGCGGTTCAGGATCGGTGCAAGTTGCGACCGCGCGATAATCTCGCGCATGGCAGATTCCGACACTGCTCGAACGGTTTGCGGGCCGTCCCGGAGGTTGAAGAGGTAGTTCCGCGGATCGCTGATGTTCCAAACGACTTCGAAGTCGATATCGACGATGTTTTCGTCCGTTGTGAGCATCAGCCCTTCGGTGCCGCGGCCCGAGGCCCGAACACCGATCGCTTCCGACTGTTCCCGGGTGACCGGCAACACTTCGTAGGTCACCACGGGCCAAGGCGCGAAATTGAGGCCGGGGTTGCCGATTGAAGAAAACTCGCCGAGGAAAAGCTCAACCGACTGCTCTTCCGGTCTGACCGTGTAGAACGAGGAAAAGACCCAAAGCCCGAACACGGCGAGAAGACCGAGACCGATCGTGCCGCGGGTCAGCCGCGGACCATCGTCGCCGCCGCTTCCGGGGCCGCCCCGACCCGAGCGCCCGCCCATCAGGACTTTGAGCTGCTCTTGGCCCTTTTTCATGATTTCATCGATCTCAGGGATCTGCGGGCCCTCTTGTCCGGGGCGCCGCGGCGGGGGTCGGCGGTCATCGCCACCGCCAGAGCCGTTCCCGCGCGAGCCGCCGCCACCCCAAGGTCCTCCGTTATTGCCAGCCATAGATGGTCGGTTCCTTATCTGTTCTAGCGTTTCGCTTTGGGTCGTAGGTGTGTTGTTTTCTTTGCAATTCAACCCGTGCGGACCGGATCACGCATGGTCACCAGCTCTTCAGAAATGGTCGGGTGGACGGCCACTGTACGGTCGAAATCTTCCTTCGTCGCGCCCATTTTGACGGCAATCCCAACCATCTGGATGAGTTCGCCCGCCCCCGGCGCGACGATATGACAACCAAGGATCTTCCGGCTTGCCTTAGAGACAATAAGTTTAAAAAGCACTCTGTCCGGGCGACGGATAAAGGCCGTGTTCATGGGTCTAAAGCTCGTGCAGTAGACGTCGATCTCTTCATTTTCCGCGGCGGCCTCTTCCGTGAGACCCACCGTGCCAAGCTCAGGCTGGGTGAAAACGGCCGAGGCGACGAGGTCGTGGTCGACCGGCGTCGGGACCCCTTCGAAAACAGTCTTAGCAAAGGCCATGCCTTCGCGAATGGCCACCGGGGTAAGCTGGATGCGGTTTGTCACATCTCCGATAGCATAGACCGAAGGAACGTTGGTCTGGGAAAACTGGTCGACCACAATTTCCTTTTTACGCCCCAGATTTATCCCGAGTTCCTCAAGTCCTAGCCCGGCCGTGTTCGGCGCTCGACCAGTGGCAAACATGACCCGGTCGTAAACCTGTTCCTGGCCATTGGTCGATTTGACCCAAACGGGGCCGCCTTTGAGCGCGTCACCAGCGTCCGGATCAGCAACGGTCAGTTCGCCCGCGCTGCCGCCAATTTCGGTGGCCGGCGCCATTCGGTCAGTGTCGCTCACCCCCTCGGCGTCGCGCATCTGGACGATATTCGTCCCAAGATGGAGGTCAATTCCGTCACGTTTCATCGCTTCGGCCACCAGCCCTCGCGCTTCGTCATCGAAGCCGCGGAGGATTTGCGCGCCGCGATAATGCTGCGTAACTTCGACGCCGAGACCATTGAAGATGCAGGCAAATTCGCAGGCGATATAGCCACCGCCAATGATCAAGATCGACTTCGGGAGGCTCTCCTGGAGAAAGACATCGTTGGATGTGAGGCCAAGCTCTGCGTTGGCCATGGCGGGACGGACCGCATGGCCGCCGGTGGCGATGAGAATGTGTTTGGCCGATTTCCGGCTGCCGTCCGCAAGCTCGACCTCATGGGGGTCGACGAGCCGGGCGCGCATGTCGAAAATCTCGACACCGGATCCGTCGAGAAGGCTGCGATAGACACCTTCGAGGCGAACAAGTTCTTCACGGAGGTGACCGTGAAAGCCCGCCCATTCGAAAGTGCCGTCTCCAATAGACCACCCGTAGTCTCGGGCTTCGGAGGCAACACTGCCGTACCCGCTGGCAAAGACCATGAGTTTTTTCGGAACACAGCCCCGGATCACGCAAGTCCCGCCGAGGCGGCTTTCCTCTGCGAGGGCGACCTTGGCGCCAGAAGAAGCCGAAACTCTCGCCGCACGAACTCCACCGGAGCCCCCACCGATCACAAAGAGATCGTAGTCAAAACTCACCGTCATCAGGCTCCGATATCGGAGAAGATATTCGCCAAAGGCTCGACGGGCACCCGAGCCTCTTCGAACGTGCCGGCATTGATGTCGCGCACCTCGACACGGCCATCGCCGTGCCCCGTGATCACAATGTCGCACATGTCGACGAAAAGCCCGTTCTCAACGACCCCAGGGATCTGGTTGAGGACCAAGGCCAAATGCCTTGGATTGCCGATATGCTTAAGATGAAGGTCGAGGATCACGTTGCCTTCGTCGGTCTTGTAAGGCGCGTCCCCTTCCATTCGAAGGGTGATCTCGCGGCCGATCACGTCGAGACCCGGCAAAGTCTCCGAGATCAGCGACCGGGTCGTCTCCTGACCGAAACCAATCACCTCGACCGGCAGCGGAAACGCCCCCAATGCCTCGACGCCTTTGGTCTTGTCGGCGATCACGATCATTTGGTCGGACGCACCGGCGACGATCTTTTCTTGCAAAAGCGCCCCCCCGCCGCCCTTGATGAGGTTTAGTTCCCGGTCATACTCGTCGGCCCCGTCGATGGTCAGATCGAGCCATTTGACCGCGTCGAGCGACGTCATCGGGATGCCAAGGTCGCGCGCCATGGCAGCGGTACGTGTGGACGTCGCTACGCCCTTGATCTCGAGCCCTTCGTCGCGGATCTGCTCGGCAAGGCACTTTAAAAGCCAAGCCGCCGTCGAGCCTGTACCGAGCCCGATGGTCATCCCGCTTTCGACGAATTCCGTCGCACGCCGCGCGGCGACGTATTTCGCTGTATCGATGGGCGAGAGGTTTTCAGGCATCGGCATTCCCCGGTTGGGGCGCTTATAGGGAGGATGCCGGGGCGGTGCGAGGGGAAAAGGACCGGCTTTGTTTGATCGATTGCGGCAATGGAGCGCTGCGCCAAACCTTGGGACATTCCACCAAGACGAACGGCACGCAAGCGCAATTCGCCGCCTTTGACATCGCCCGGAGATGGCGGCCGATGGACGGGGCTGCGCCCGGGCCCTAGGGTCGCGGAATGGCTGCCGACCGCCCCATCCTTGGGATTGCGCTCATGCTCGGTTTTTGCGTGACCGTGCCCGTATCCGATGCCTTCGCCAAGCTCGCCGGTGACGCTTTGCCGCTCGCCGTATTGGTCTTTGCCCGGTTTGTGGTTCAGGCAGCTTTGACGACGCCCCTTGCCCTGGCTAGTGGCGGGTTGCGGATCGGTCGGCGCCTGCGGTGGCTGTCGCTTTTGCGGACGGTCTCAAACCTCCTGGGGCTTGGCGTCATATACGCTTCGTTCCGGGTTCTGCCTTTGGCCGATGCGATCGCGATCGCCTACGTCCTTCCGTTTATCCTGCTCTTTTTAGGCCATTTCCTGATGGGCGAGACGGTGGGAGCGATGCGAATACTGGCCGCTTGCGTGGGCTTTGTCGGCACATTGATGGTGATCCAGCCGAGCTTTGCCGCCGTTGGCCTTTTGGCGCTTCTCCCCGTGCTCGGAGCAATTATATTTGCCGTTTTCGTTCTGGTGACCCGGGTCATGGCCAAGTCGGTCGGGGCGGTGCCGCTCCAAGCGATTTCAGGTCTACAAGGGTCGGCGCTGATGCTGTTGGTCTTTGGCTTGGGAGCCGCGACCGGCTGGCAAGAGCTCCGTTTCGCGATGCCAGAACTCAGTGAAGTTTGGCTCCTCTTGGGGCTCGGCCTCGTTGGATCTTTGGCCCATCTTTTCATGGCTATGAGCCTGCGTTACGCGCCCGTGGCGACCGTCGCGCCGGTTCAGTATCTGGAGATCCCAATGGCGGCAATTGTGGGCCTGGTTGTCTTCGGAGATTTTCCCAATGGCCTGGCTTTAGTCGGCATGGCCGTGATCCTTATGGCCGGGCTTTTTATTCTTTGGCGGGAACGGAGATCTGCCGTGCTAGAAGGGCCGGCAGCGCCGTCCGCGGCAGAAGGATGAGCAGCCCAGGGCCATCAACTGAGAGTGACACCGGGCCCGTGGCCTCGTTCGAAGTGGAGATCCGTCGCAGAGGGGCCAAATCGAGCCCTTCGAGCGGCCAGCGAAGCCCGTCGCTTTTGGCCTGGACTGGCGCCATTGGGAAAAGTGAGAAACGACTGCCTGGGGTCACGTCGAGGTCAAAGGTGGGTGGGCAATGAAACACCGCATCGTGGGATCCGATCAGAAGGACCCGGCCCGGTTGTTCTTGGACCAGGGCCGCGAAGACGGCGAGTTCGTGATCGATTCGCCGACCAAGAAAACCCACGGCGAGGATGAGCGGGGCATCGACGGCAGAAAGGCACTTTTGAAAATCGGTACTGTCCTGGTCTTCAAGGCGAAGAAGCCGATCTTCGGGTATACGCCCAGCGCTGTCGAAGGAGTCGAAATCCCCGACGACCCAATCGGGCAAATGCCCGAAATGAATAGCTTTTTCGGCACCCCCGTCTGCGGCGATCAAGCCGTCGGAGACCGCCATCGCCGCGTCAAAATCACACCGGCGCACCTCGGTCGGGCCAATCAGCGTCACCGGACGATCGGACCGGATCAAACCGCCATTGACCAAGTGCTAAGATCCTCAAGGCATATCGCCATAATGTTGACCCAAAAAAATCGTGCCATAACCACTGGCTCGTTCCTATTTGCGAACCAACACGTGGTAAACACGACGTTGCTGCATCTAATGGAAAGTGGGTGACAATGACAGGCTCGAACAAGATCCTGACGGTCTCGTACGGCACGTTCAGCTGCACCCTGGAGGGGTTTGACGATCCGGTCGATACGATGCGGGTGATGGCGGAGTATTTCCGGGACCTTGCCGCAGACGACCGCTATTTTGGCGCCGAGCCGCCCACGCCGGACGCTGATATGCTCCACCGGATTGCCGAGCGCGAAGTCCGCCGGCGGGTTGAAGCCCGCGTCTCGGGCGACAATGTGGTTCTGCGTCAGGTCGACACCGGGTTGGCCGAAGACGAAGACGACCTCGAAGCCGCTGCTCACATGCCGCAACCCGTGCCGGGCGACAGCTTCGATGCGGCCGCGGCCCCGCAATCCGATGCTGTTGACGCCGAGGTTCTTGCGCCGTCGCGGTCGAGCGATGTGGAAGACAAGTTGAGCCGCATCCGTGCCGTGGTGCGGCGGACGCGCACCAGAGATTTGGCGAAGGCGCAGATCGTTGGCGCGACCGATCATGACGACGCCGACGAGGAGGCTATAGCGGCCGATCTTGCTCCAGGCTTCGGCTCCGATATCGATGCGTCGTTGATTAACCAGGTGATGGCGGAGCAGGCTGCCGAACAATCTGACAACGAGCCTCCCGCGGACGAAACGACCGAGCCTGTTGAAGACGATTACTCGGACAATGAGATCGGCTGGGATGATGGCTCGAACGCCGTAGAAACGCCGGAGATCACGGCAAACGACGACGCAGAATTCGAGGACGTCGAAGACGAAGACTCCGTGAATTCGGATATCGACGCTGACTCCGAGACCTCCCAAGAGAACGCTTTCGAGGAAGAAGCGGCGCCGGGCGTCTATGACGGCGAGAGCATTTTCGCCGAGAGCCACGAGGACGCTACTGAAGCGGGCGTTGACGCAGAGGCGCAAATAGACGCGCTGACAGAGACCGCAATCAACCGCTTGATCGACCTCGGCGAAAACTCCGCGGAAGATAAATCTCTGCCTGGCGACGGGTCGGACAGCGATGGCTTGCCCGAACTCACCTTGGAGCAAGATGGTTCGCCCTCCGACGGCGGAGAAGAAACTGAGGCCGCGACCATTTCGCGCCGTGCCGACTTGAACGAGGAGCACGACGACGACGACGATGGCGAGGACGACAACGACGTCGATGAGGAACTCTGGGACCGGAACTTTGACGAGGAGGCTGCGCCTACATCGCGGATTCTCGACCTTTCGGACGAAGATACCGATGCCTGGGACTATGACGCCGCCTCCGACACAGCCTCGCCAGGAGCCATCCGAGGCGAACGGACGATTTCGAAGAGCGAACAGCTGAAGGCGCCCGACGAGGAAAACGATCGGCTTCAAATGGAGACCGAAAGCGCATTCCGAGACGGCTCCGGCACCCGCCGACGGAGTGCCATAGCCCACTTGCGGGCCGCCGTCGCAGCGACCCGTGCCGACAAGATCCTGAGCCGCGTCGTCGGCCGCGACCTGGCCGGAGACCCCGACAATCAGAAGGATTACCGCGAAGACCTCTCCCGCGTTGTCAAACCGCGGCGGACCACAGTGGAACGCCCAAGTGCGCGAGACGCCGACATCGACGCCGCCCCGAACGGAGCGGCAGATGAGCCGATCGTGGATGAAAACGCACCGTTGATGCTTGTCTCAGAACTTCGGATCGAAGGGCACGGCAAGCCAGAGAGCGGCGTCGACGCGACGGGGCCAAGTCCTGTCCACGGCGAAGGCAATGACCGGGACTTCGTAGAATACGCGGCCAAAATGGGCGTCAGCGAACTGAGCGACATGATGGAAGCCGCAGCCGCCTATACAACCTTTGTGGAAGGCTATGAGAATTTCTCGCGTCCTCAGATCATGCGTTGGGTGGCCAGGTTGGATCCAAGCATCACCGCCAGTCGAGAAGCCGGGCTCCGTTGCTTTGGGCAATTGCTACGTCAGGGTCGGATCGAGAAGCTGCAACGCGGCCAGTTCCGTTTGGCCGAAACGTCGCGCTTCCGCCCGGCCACACGGGTGGCCGGCGAATAGTTCAATCAGAGGGCGGCTTGTCAGGATCGCCCTTCCCTACCCCTTTAAAGATCGCTTTAAAAGGCAGTGCCCAAACGACCCCCAAGACCACGTAGACCAAGAGCTCGACCCAAAAGGACGGGCGCCCGAGGATGGTCACGATCGACACGGCGGCGATAATATAGACCGGCAATCCAATCAGGATGATGAAGATTGCCCAGCGGCGGCGGGCTTTGTAGCTGAGGGCCATGGCTCAATCGGCGAAAGGGTCGGTGACGAGGATCGTGTCGTCGCGCTCAGGCGAGGTAGACAATAGCGCCACGGGGCATTGGATCAATTCTTCGATACGGCGCACATATTTGACGGCATTGCCCGGAAGATCCGCCCAGCTCCGCGCACCCGCCGTACTGTCGCTCCAGCCGGGCATGCTCTCATAGACCGGCTTGACCCGAGCCTGGGCTTCGGCAGCAATAGGCAAATAATCGAGCCGCTCGCCGTCCAATTCGTATCCTGTGCAGATCATCAACTCCTCGAACCCGTCGAGGACGTCGAGCTTGGTGAGCGCGATGCCGGAGACACCCGACGTCGCGCAGGTTTGGCGCACGAGGACCGCGTCAAACCAGCCGCAACGACGCTTCCGGCCGGTCACGGTGCCAAATTCATGGCCTTGAATGCCGAGCCGCTCTCCGATCTCGTTGGAAAGCTCAGTGGGGAACGGGCCTTCGCCGACACGGGTGGTGTAGGCTTTGACAATGCCGAGAACGAAGTCGACAGCACCGGGTCCTAACCCGGTTCCGGTGGCGGCCTGGCCGGCGATGACGTTCGAGGATGTAACGAAGGGATAGGTGCCGAAATCGATATCTAGAAGCGCACCTTGGGCCCCTTCGAAGAGAATCCGAGCGCCCGATTTCCGCTTTTCGCCGAGAACCCGCCAGACGGGCCCCGCAAAGGGCAAGATCTCTGGCGCGACAGCGAGGAGCTTTTCCAAGAGTGCGTCCCTGTCGACCGGCTCCATCCCAAGCCCCCGGCGGAGCGCATCGTGATGGACAAGTGCTCGGTCGATCCGGCGTTCGAGGGTTGCCCGGTCGGCCAGGTCTGCCACCCGGATCGACCGCCGCCCGACCTTGTCTTCGTAGGCCGGACCGATACCTCGCCCGGTGGTGCCGATCTTGGCGACCGCGTTTTGCATCTCGCGCGCCCGGTCAAGCTCGCCGTGGACCGGGAGTATGAGGGGCGTGTTCTCGGCGATCATCAATGTCTCGGGTGTAATCGCGACCCCTTGGGCCCGGATTGCTGCGATTTCCTCGACGAGGTGCCAGGGGTCGAGAACAACGCCGTTGCCGATCACCGATAGCCTGCCGGAGCGTACCACACCGGACGGCAGCGCATTGAGCTTGTAGACTTCGCCTTGAATCACCAGCGTGTGGCCCGCATTGTGACCGCCCTGGAACCGCGCCACGATTTCGGCCCTTTCGCTTAGCCAATCGACGATCTTGCCTTTGCCCTCATCGCCCCATTGGGCGCCCACAACGACGACGTTTGCCATGCTCGCTCCCGAATTGGCCCCGAGGGGGTATAGCGGTGCCAAAGCGGGGGCAAAACCGTCAATTGCGCCCGATTGATTTCGGTTCGGATGACTGGCGCTACCGTTCTTGTCGGGCGTTCGGGGCCGAGATAGGGAAGATCAATGGACTTCAAGAGGGGGCCTCGATGGCCGACAAAATCCAATTTTATGACCGCATGTTATCGCTCGGCCTGGCCCGGGTCTCAGAAGCCGCCGCCCTGGCCTCGGCGCGTTTGATCGGCCGCGGAGACGAAAAGGCCGCCGACCAAGCGGCCGTTGACGCAATGCGCAACCAATTGAACTTGCTAGACATTAAGGGCGTGGTCGTCATCGGCGAAGGGGAGCGCGACGAAGCGCCAATGCTCTATATTGGCGAAGAAGTTGGCGCGGGCTCTGGACCTGAGGTCGATATCGCCCTCGATCCTTTGGAAGGAACAACGCTCACCGCCAAGGACATGCCGAATGCGCTCGCGGTCATCGCCATGGGCCCCAGGGGGTCGATGCTCCATGCGCCGGACGTCTACATGGAAAAGCTCGCCGTCGGGCCGGGGTTCCGCCAGGGCGTGGTCACGCTCGATATGTCGCCTGCCGAACGGGTCTCGGCACTTGCCGCCGCCAAAGGCTGTTCGACCGCCGACATAACGGTATGTGTTCTTGAACGCCCCCGCCATGACGAGATGATCGGCGAACTTCGTGGCACGGGATGCGCGATCCGGCTGATCACGGACGGGGACGTCGCTGGCGTGATCCATTGTGCCGAACCCGACCGAACCGGGATCGACATGTATATGGGCTCGGGCGGAGCTCCCGAAGGTGTCCTGGCCGCGGCCGCCCTCAAATGCATGGGCGGGCAAATCTATGGCCAGCTACTCTTCCGCAATGACGACGAAAAGGGTCGCGCTCAAAAGGCCGGGATCACCAATCTCAGCCGCGTCTACACGCGCGACGACATGGTCAACGACGATGTGATTTTTGCCGCAACCGGCGTCACCGACGGTTCAATCCTTCCAGGGATCCGCCGCGAAGTCGGCCACCTTACGGCTGAAACCATCTTGATGCGGTCTAAAACCGGCTCGGTCCGGCGAATGACTTACCGCAACCCGATTTGACCTCCGGCACGGCGGCGTTTCTCGGGGTCGAGCGCTCGCTCTCGGGCCGGCGCTGGGTTGGGCCCAGCCCAGAAGAAGATCGCCAGGCCGAAACTTTGATGCAGCGGGCCGGGCTCGACCCGGCTGTGGCCCGGATCCTTGCCCGCCGCGGTGTTGCGCCGGAGGAGGCTCGCAGCTTTCTCGACCCCGCACTTCGCGATCTTCTGCCCAACCCATTGAGCCTCAAAGACATGGGGGAGGCAGCCGCGCGGTTCCTCCAAGCGGTCGATACCGGCGAGAAAATCGCCATTTTTGCCGATTACGACGTCGATGGCGGCGCCTCGGCAGCCCTCCTGATCGATTGGCTCCGCCAGGCAGGACGGAGCGCCACGCTTTATGTGCCCGACCGGATCGACGAAGGATACGGGCCCAACGAGGCGGCCATGGCCGAGCTTGCAGCAGCGCATGATCTGATCATTTGCGTCGATTGCGGCACCCTCTCCCATGGGCCATTGGCCGCCGCAACCGGCGCGGACGTGATCGTTCTCGACCACCACTTGGGCGGCGAAACTCTCCCGCCCGCCTGTGCCGTCGTGAACCCAAACCGGGCGGATGAGGCCGGGGCGCTCGCACATCTTTGTGCAGCGGCGGTGGTGTTTTTGATGCTGGTCGAGGCGGGACGGCAATGGCGCGCTACGGGGCGGTCTGGTCCGGATCTTTTGGCGATGCTCGATCTTGTGGGGCTTGCGACCGTGGCGGACGTGGCCCCTTTGGTGGGTATCAACCGCGCCTTCGTGCGCCGCGGTCTCCAGTTGATGGCGCGACGCGCGCGGCCCGGACTTGCTGCCCTCGCCGATGTGGCCGGGCTCGACCGCCCACCGGCGGCCTACCATCTTGGCTATCTCATTGGACCACGCGTCAATGCGGGCGGACGCATTGGGAAAGCCGATCTCGGGGCACGCTGCCTTTCCACATCCGACACCGCCGAGGCCCATGCCCTGGCCGAGCGGCTCGATGCGCTCAATACGGAGCGTCGAGCCATCGAAGCGGCGGTTCGGGAAGCTGCTTTGGCCGAGGCGGCGGCGCGGGGCGACGGCCCCTTGGCCTGGGCCGCCGGAGAGGGCTGGCACCCCGGCGTTGTCGGCATTGTCGCGGCACGGGTCAAGGAAGCGACAGACCGCCCTGCCATCGTGATCGGGTTCGACGGAGAAACGGGCAAAGGTTCAGGCCGCTCCGTGTCGGGGGTCGACCTCGGTGCGGCCGTTCAACGGGTGGCACAAGAAGGCCTTCTGGAAAAGGGCGGCGGCCATAGGATGGCGGCCGGACTAACGGTCACGCGCGAAAAGCTCGACGCCGCCATGGAGCGGCTCGGAGAGCTACTCTCCCGCCAAGGGGCGGGACTTGCCGGTCCGCGCGACCTCGATATTGCTGGGCTCTTGATGCCGGGCGCGGCAAGTCCAGATCTTGTTCGCGCCATCGAAACGGCAGGGCCATTCGGCATGGGCGCGCCGGCCCCGCGCTACGCGTTCAACGACCAGGTGATCCACTCGGCAAGGATCGTCGGCGAATCCCATCTCAAAATTCGGTTCGGGGACGGCGCAGGCCCTCAAATCGACGCGATCGCATTCGGGGGCGGCGACACCGACATGGGCCGCGCTCTTCTTGCCCATGGCGGCGCCCGGTTCCACCTGGCCGGTCGATTAGAGCTTAATCACTGGCAGGGGCGTGAAAGCGCAGAGCTCCGCCTCGAGGACGCTGCCCCCGCCGACGGGGCATGATTTTCCTCTTGCCCAGAACCCGTTGACCGACTAGCTAGTCCCACCGCAAGGCCCGTTCGTCTATCGGTTAGGACGCCAGGTTTTCAACCTGGAAAGAGGGGTTCGATTCCCCTACGGGCTGCCACTTTCCTGACGCAATTATTTGATTTTATTACATTATTTTAGCTGCGCTCGATTTTGTCCCACCACTTATCCCACCACGACGCACAGAAATCGGGAAAATTACGCTTCCCTAACCTTGCTTGTTGCCTTGTCGCCTCGACCGAGGGGGCGGGCATCGAAGTCGACAAGTCAAAAGAGATTTGAGGTCGCCGACAGGTGACTACTTCGTCGAATACCGCCGAGTAGCTGCACAGAGGTCCACCCATCGGCGACCGGCACCAAGAACCAAATCACTGGTTACAATTTAAGATTGAATTTAGAGAAGGCCGTTTCAGGTCACTGGAACGATTTGATTAGGGCCATTTTGGGGACCGAAGTGCCGAAACGTTGCCAAGTGGCTAACATCTGAAAAAGCGGCTGGAGAGCAGGCTGCTCTCAGACGACGGTTGGCGGATAAATGGACTTACCGTGGTCTGGTTGACTGCCGCATCGGTCTAACCGGAGAGTCGCGCTTTGCTTCTCCCCGGTTAGCTCACCGCACCACCACGAAATCGCGAGGGGGGTTGTGGCTGAAACTCGCGACCTCTGCGCATCTGCTGGTTAACGCACCGATTGTTAACAAATGCTAAACAATGGAGATGTTTTGTTTACCATTCCTTATGCAGGCAGAATTCAGCCGATTTACCTTTTGGTAACAATTAGCATGGCATTACAACCTAAGCGGGTGTTTGTGGCTGGCCCGCTGCGCGCCAACCCACCCTTAACCTCACGGCGCGCCTGCCGGTGCGGTCCCCAGATTTTCCTTACCGTGTCTGGGGGCCGCAGACCGCCTTACTATCACTTTACCAAGCGAAGCTTTACCGGCTCCGAATGTGAGGGGTTGGTGCCGTCAATCCCTATCATACGGCGGCGTAGTCGTGCCGCAAAATCACAGCAGGTGCACCACAAAAAGGGTACAAGGACGTTGCCGGCTATCACGCCCAGCCACAGGTAGAATGTGGCTAAGAACCCCGCGCCGGAAAGAACGAAATGTGCAGCAAGTCCGATTACCGCAACGATTTGCGCAATAAGATAAAATACCACCATGTGAGCTTCGCCTCGGCACCGGGGTGATAGTACGTTTCCAGGAGCGACAGGGCGTCCTCAGTGGCCCGCCCGATGGCGGCGAATTGAGCCTCGACCACTCCGCTGGGGATGGGTTCCTTGGCCGAGACATCGTTAAGGATCCGTAGCGCTTCGGCGAGGCGGCCGACTTGTTCAACGTATCGCCTCACGTGCTCAAAGACCTCGAAGTCCTCCGAGTTGTCTGCGTTTGGCACGGGTTAAGCCGCCTTCACGCGTCGGTTCTGGACCAAGCCGCGCACTTCGCCCGAGAACAGCCATTCAAGGCTGAGACCTTGCGTGTCAGCATAGGTCAGGAGCGCTTCGGTGGGCGCGCCAGTTGCTTCAAGGAGTCACGTGGCCGGCGTAGATCCGGTCCAACCACCAAACTGCGTCAACCGACGTTCTACGGCCTCCATTTCCTTATCGTTGAAGTTGAAGGCGGGCATGCCCAGAAGGTTTTTTGCCTCAGCCCAAAGAGCGCTTTCGCTCCAATCGGACATGAGTTCGCCGAACGTGGTCTCCACGATGGCTTTGGCTGCGAAGTCGGCAGCACAGAGGCTGGGCTCGTTCATCAAAGCGGCTTCTGCCCTGTCCATCCTTTCGTAGTGCGGCTTGTGGTCTTCTTCGGCATTGCTAGGCTCGTTTGAAAGTCCTTCCCTCGCTTCCAACCACCGGCGGAATTGCTTCATGGCCGGTGTGTCTGGCAGCGTGTCCATCCGTGCCGCGGACCCGGTTTCATCGCTTGCGGGGCTTTCCGCGGCCTCTGTCTGACGACGGTGGGCTCTCACCTCTAGAACGGAGGCGTGCTCGTGCAGCCTGTGCAGGCGCTGTGCCAACTGATCAAGCAAGGTCTGCATGTCGCTAAGGCGCCTTTCCTCGGAGATGCTCATGCAGGTGTCGGCGGCGGCAATGCCAAGGCGCGCAAGCTGGAAGAGCTCGTAGACTTCCCCTGCCACGTTGAACCCATCGTCCTCCGGTCTGTCATAAACCGGGTCTTGGCTTTTGCGTGGCGGGCTCATTTCTGTCAGTGGTGCGTTGGTCATTTTGCGGCCTCCGGGCGTCTTTCGGCTTCAAGCTGGGCGGAAATCTGGTCGAGGTGGGAGCGGAGCATATCAAGAGCGGCCTCGGCTGCTTGCTGGCCGTTTGCTCCTACCTGCATCGAATATGCCGTGGCATCTGCCAGCCCTTGGGCGAGGAGGACGTCCTCGTGAATGCCGTCCAAATAGTCTTTCATTTCTCCACCTCTTCTGCACAGGCCGCCAAACTCTGCTCCAGAGCCTCACCCCACCGGACCGCAATCGCGGTGGCACAGACCTTGGCGTTGCCGAACTCCTCCTCGTCTTGCATCTGGTCGATGCCGTCCAAGAGGCCCGCAAGGTTGATCGCGTCCATGTGGATTTGGCGGATTGCCGAGAGGGTCGTCTTGGTCATGGTCACGCCCCTTAAGCTGCTTGCGGCAGTTCGGCCGCCTCGCGAGCCCAAGCCACCGAGCGGGCCCGCTTGAGTTCGGACAATCGGTTCAACCCGTCATGGCCGAGGACGGTTTTGTTCTCTAGGCAGATAATCTCGTACGAGAGGTCTCCGACCGAGCGGGCTTCCAAGGCGCGTTGCTGGGCTTTCCAGGCCGCCTGCTGTTCCGCTGCGTAGATCTTCTTGCGGGCATCGTACCAAGCAGTCTTGAGCGCATGGCTGAGGAGCTTGGGAAGCGGTTCGGTAGACCCCTTGGCCCGGCCCCGGCGCACAATGGCCTAGGCTTCGAGCATGATGGTGCGGCGGTGGTAAGAGCTTTTTGCCATTGGTGCTTCCCTCCTATGTGCTGCCAGCATATAAATGAGACTCAAAGCATATTCGGTCAACACTAAAAAAGTGCTGATAGCATAAAAAAGAGGCTAGATATGAGCCCAGAGCAGTTCAAAATGGCCAAAGCTGCGCTCGGACTAAGCAATCCGGACCTTGCGCAATTGACTGATCTACACCGCAACACGCTCAACAAATTGGACAAGGGCGAGGGAAAGACGTCAACAGTTCAGCATGTTCGCCTCGCGCTCGAAGCACAGGGCATCCAGTTCCTTGAGGACGGCCAAGTTGCGGCAGGGCCGGGGGTGGCATTCAAGAGATAGAGGGACTTAGGAAGATTAGTAAGCTTCGTGAGATGCAACCATTCCAAAACGCAGACAAACTGAACAACCTGATCAGCCCGGTGAGTGTCGCAGCAATGGACCAGGCCGGCGCCCCCCTCATCTACGTGAACACCACATTTTCCAAGTTGACTGGATACAGTTCCAGCGCTTGCGTAGGCCAGAACTGCCGGTTCTTGCAGGGCGGAGATACGAATCCAGAAACGGTCCAGGAGATTTCGCGTGCTATTGCGAACCGCACACCTATTGAAGCCTGCATTCTTAACTATCGGAGGGACGGTCAGCCGTTTCATAATTTCCTATTGGTTTCGCCCTTCAGGAGCCGAGATGGGAGGGACCTCTTTCTTGGGTGTCAATTCAAGCTGAAGCCCAAGTCACTCAACATCGAAGAGCATTTAGAGGCCGTGGACGGATTGGTGCAGCTCATGTCACCGTCTGTGAATGCCCCGTGGGGAAGTATCGTGGAGACGCTCAGGATGAGATCCCAAGCGGTCAAATCACTTGTCAATTCCTACGCCACAGCGAGAATGAACTAGTAAGGCAACATACGCCTGATTTCGAAGCACTCATTCGCTTTCACGCATCGCACCCGAGTACCCTCTGATGACAGCTCGGCTCCGGGAGATTGACGAACACCTTATGCAGTCGGAGCTGACGCCGACGCAACAAGCCGAGCATCTGGCTAAGCGGAAGGAGTTGTGGGAGGTTAGGAGCAGTGGAACAATTTGTTCCACTGGTGACGGCCGTCCCGGCGAGAATATCGGTTTCGCTCAAAACACCGCAGCAGCTACTGGGTCCACGAAGCGGCAAGTAAATCGTGCCGTTGCCCGAGCGGAAAAAGTCTCTGAAGAGATCCGCAATGAGATCCGAGGCACCGACCTGGATAAAGGCGTCGTGCTGGATTACTTGGCCCGCACACCTCCTGAAAGGCAGCGAGAGCAGGCAGGTACAAATTGTCTCCGAAGACGCCCCGCTGCTCTTCGCGATGAACTTTAGCATCTTCGCGTATGGTCATTCGGCGGTGCCAGTTTGCCACGCAAAGTGCGCGTCCAGTGTTTAGTCAGCCCCGCTAGCAAACCAAATAGACACCCTAATCACGGCCGTGAGCCAGTGATGCGGCTTGCAATAGCTTTAGAGTTCATTTTTCGAATTCAATTTCTTCAAGATTGCGCACAAGTCCTGCCTTAAATCCTCTAATCCATTGTACTTACAATAACTTTCGAGGTCTGCAAGAACATCAATTATCCATGAATGGCCGTGGACTTGCTGCGCCGGAAAAGACCTTTCCCAGTCGTACATTTCTCTCTCCAAGATCTATACACTCGGCCTCCTGCCAAGCGTGAATTACCTGTGGTTTGGGGGCGCAAGGCTTCGTGCACAAAATACTGAAAACACTTGCTCCGCGGGCGTGGGTGAATTTTACCAGTTAGTAAAAAACACGCCGTTCCTTTACTCGCGCAAAGTTTCAAGGAGTAAACAAAAAGCGACAAAAGGTGGTCCGAAAGCGACACAGCGGTTTGTGACGCAGCGTCAGACAATGCAGGTCTGCCGAGCCGAACAAAGGAGGCCCGATTTGGAGAGAACTCGGTCGACGGAGAGCTAAAATCCTAGGGCGCCTTGGGTCTCGCCCTTCTTTGCAGTCCGAACGCTGCGTTCTGAAACATTGAGCATTTCCGCTGCTTCAGATTGTGAGGGTGCGCAAGTCTGCGCATGCTGGTTCGCTCCCAATTCGAGCTTTGCGAGCTTCGACGCCACCATAGCCCGCTGACTTTCGGACAAGTGTCGCCGACCTCATCCTATGCTAACTGCATACACGTTCCGTTGTCATGCCGCTCTTGAGTTGCTTTAGGTTCGCGATGATCTGCGCCTCTCTGAACCGTGATCTCGTCACTCCTTCGCTCGGACCGAATCCACAGAAAATTGGAGTCAGAAACGGGCCTCAAGTCACAGGTAAGATGACTGGAATACTACGCACCAAAATGGACATAAACGTATCTGCTAGAAAACGCATTAACCACGTCTCTTTAACTTTAATTAAAAATTAATAAATCTAATTTATCTTCAAAATACAGAAGTGAATTGATCGCCACAGACATGCGTTTCATCAGGATAACTCACATAGTCTCTGAAATTCGACTAATTAACAAGTATAGAACCCAACAGCATCAATTGGCGGTATATTAATGTGGAGAACGTCGAGCCTGCGGTATAATAAACTTTCTCTACAGGATTTTATTACCAATTCAGCACAAAAAAACTTCAGAAATTACGAGAAAAAATGCAAGCGACAGTCTTATGAAAACAAACCCTAGGGAGCAATAGCATAACTTGCATCTACGCATCATCCTTCAATAAACCCATTGGTAGGTACCGGCTAGAAGTTAGATTGCGATCGAAACGCAGACTCAATTGTCGAGTCAAAGTCCTTTTCGACTCTGTGCCAGTCATAGACAAATTTGTAGTATTTTGGCCCAGAAATATATTCAACATTGAACAAGAGCACTCGTTTACAGATCAGTACTTTGAGATGCAAATAAAGTGCCGACCATCAAAAATTTGCAAGATAGATGTAAATTGCCTTAAGGAGCACGAATACTCTTGGTGTTCTGTACGCTTTTTAAGTCTTGATTCACAAATCGCAACCAAGCGCTTGGCAGCCGTCCGCGATGGTTTGGATCCTAGGTGGAAAAAGCGTTCTGACAATGGACCGCTGAATAGAAAGTATGTCTACGGAGAAATTAAGCGCAACACATCAGACAGACGCACATCAGTTCGCTCCGATACCGCTGACTTCAAAGGTGATGAATTCATTTGGCGGAGATGATTCGACGAAGGCAACTCCTCAACATTAGTAAAATGCAACTAGTTCAGATTTAACAAATTGCCTGGCTGAGAGTTTCTTTTACCAACGAGACTAAGCAGTCAAGCGGTCAAGAGTTTTTGGGAAATTTTTCAGATGTGATCATGCTTATTCGCACAAGGTGTTCATTCTGAATTAATCACCTTGGAGATAAACCCCACGGGAACATGTCGACGCGCGAGTGTCGAGTTTTGGGCTTTCTTGGGGTGACAGCATGCCAGACACGATAACCGTTTCGAGTTTGAGTGAGTTACAATCCGCCTATCGCAGCCTGTCCAACGACGCTGGCGGGACCATCAAAATCACCGGCGGAGTCGAAGAGATCAATCTCTCGGGCGGCGGCCCGGCGAAGGTGACCATCACCTCCGCCAATGCGAGCAACATGACTTCCTTGGACAACATTCGTATCACCGATGCCAGAAATATCGACATTGAAAACGTGCTGGTCGAAAGCGGATCCGACTGGCAGGTCCGGGTGACCGACAGTTCCGGCATTTCAATCCGCGAAAGCGCCTTTGTGTCCGA
>JBCCTQ010000004.1:0-160508 GCA_039198225.1 Pseudomonadota bacterium | reverse complement strand
TGGGCGGCGTCGCGAAAGATCGGCTCTTCCCGCATCCGCCGGGCCGAAAGGGCGAGAGCGGCGCGATCCCGGATACCGCCAAGCTCGGAGACTTCGCGCCCCCGCGTGCCATGGGCAAAGCGCCGCCAAATCTCGGGTTTGGCCCGGTCGGGGAGGAGATCGTCCATGTAGATACCGTCTTGGGACAGGAAGGTTAGCACGTCCTGGGCGGACATGATCACCCGGGAAGACGGGTGATGGCGGAGGGCCGTGCGGAGTGCGTCGAAGCCGGCCGCATCCTCGGCCGTTTCCGGGAAATGGAGCGCCCGGATCAGAACTGCGACGTCGATTGCGGGCGGGGCAAGATCGTCAAACAGCGCAAGGTTCGGATCAGTCGCCTCGGTCGGGCGCGGTTCTGGTGCGGGCGAGGCATAGGCGCGGGGCCCTGGGCCGCGGATCGGAGTGGGCACGGGAAGTGCGCCGTCATCGGCCGCCGCAGGCGCCCCGTCGCGAAGACCGATAACCGCGTTCTGTGCGCGGAGTGTCTCGGCACGCCGGAGCGTATCGACTGCGTTTTGGACTGCTTCGGATTGGGCATCGAGGCGGCGCATGACCTGCAAGAGCAACGCCGCCAGCCAAATGAACCCCGCCGGCAGGAAGATGACGAGGAGGGCCACAAGCGGGCGCAAGGGATCCCGCGGCCCCTCGCCCGGGCCCGCGAGAACGAGATAAACCAGCGCCCCCAAAGCCCAAAGGGCCGCGATTGCCGTGCCCCAAACCTCTGGGCCGCCACTGTTTTTGCCCCAAGCATCTTCGGCAAAGGCTCCGAGACGGAACGCTTTGGGGTCGCTGTCTTCGGCCACAATGCCTCCTAGACGAACTCGATCTTTAGAATCTCGTAGCTCTTCTCGCCGCCCGGCGTGCGAACATCAACGCTGTCGCCTTCGTCCTTGCCAATCAGGGCTCGGGCTAAGGGCGATTTGATGTTGAGCTTGCCGGCTTCGATATCCGCCTCCGGTTCACCAACGATCTGATAAACCCTCTCCTCGTCGGTATCTTCGTCCACGAGCTTGACCGTGGCCCCAAACTTGATCGCACCGGAGAGTTTTGCCGGATCAATCACATCGGCGAGCGAGAGAATGCCTTCAAGCTCTTTAACACGGCCTTCGACGAAGCTCTGACGCTCCCGGGCCGCGTGATACTCGGCATTTTCCGACAAATCGCCATGCTCGCGCGCCTCGGCAATCGCTTTGATGATCGAGGGGCGTTCGACCGACTTTAAGTGCTTTAATTCGTCGCTGAGCGCGGTTTGACCCGCGCGGGTGAGGGGGATTTTTTCCATGGGAATGGACCGTTCGCTCGGTGTTATCCAAAGACCCTTTCAAAATTCCGGAGCCCCGGCAAGCCTTCGGTTTCGTTGCGTCACAGACCCCAGGCAGCTCTCCGCAAACGTTGACCGGGTTGGGGCCGAAGGCTAGCGTCTGGCCTGTCGGAGCCTATGTCAGGTTGAGAATGTCCGAGATCGAACGCGAAGCAATGGAATATGACGTGGTGATCGTCGGCGCGGGGCCCGCGGGTCTTGCGGCGGCCATTCGCCTGAAGCAGCTGGATTCAGATCTCGAAGTTGTGGTGCTGGAAAAGGGCTCCGAAGTGGGCGCCCATATCTTGTCGGGTGCTGTCCTCGACCCGGCCGGGCTCGACGCGCTTCTCCCCGATTGGCGGGAAATGCAAGCGCCGATCTCCGTTGAGGTCACGTCGGACAATTTCTTTATGCTTGGGCCCGCTGGGGGCCTTCGGATCCCAACGTGGGTCATGCCGCCCCTCATGTCGAACCATGGCAATTACATTGTTTCCATGGGCAATGTGTGCCGCTGGATGGCCCAGCATGCCGAGGGGCTCGGCGTTGAGATCTTCCCCGGAATGTCCTGTTCAGAGCTCGTTTACGAGGGCGACCGCGTGGTTGGCGTCGTGGCCGGCGAATTCGGTCGGAACCCGGACGGCACCCTCGGTGACGCCTACGAGCCCGGCATGGAGCTTCGCGGCAAATACGTGATGCTAGGCGAAGGGGTGCGGGGCTCCCTTTCAAAGCAGGTGATCGCCAAATACGGCCTCGACGGCGATGCCGAGCCGCAGAAATACGGCCTCGGCATGAAAGAGCTTTGGGAGATCGACCCCGAAAAGCATCGGGAAGGCACCGTGACCCACACCATGGGTTGGCCCCTTGGCGGCAATGCCGGGGGCGGGAGCTTTATATACCATCTCGAGAACAATCAGGTCTATGTGGGCTTCGTTGTTCACCTCAATTACGAGAACCCGCATCTTTTTCCGTACATGGAATTTCAGCGGTTCAAACACCATCCGATGGTGGCCGAGCTCCTCAAAGGCGGGAAGCGAATTTCCTATGGCGCTCGGGCGATCACAGAGGGCGGTTACCAATCGATGCCCAAAGCCTCGTTCCCGGGTGGCGTCCTCTTGGGCTGCTCGGTGGGCCTAGTGAATGTGCCCCGTATCAAAGGCAACCATAACGCCATGCTGTCGGGCAAAGCCGCCGCCGAACATGCCCATGCCGCCATAAAAGCCGAAGCATTGGACGAGCTGACCGGCTACAACAAAGAGCTTCGCACCGGGCCTATCGGCCAAGACCTCAAACGGGTCCGCAATGTCAAACCGCTCTGGTCGCGCGCCGGTCTTATGGCCTCGCTCGGAATTGGCGGGGCCGATATGTGGATCAATAATCTCTTTGGTTTTTCACCCCTTGGCACGCTCAAACACGGAAAATCCGACGCGGCCGCCACCGGAAAGGCCGAGAAATATAAGCCCATCGACTATCCGAAACCGGACGGCGTGATCTCCTTCGACCGGCTCACCAATGTGGCCTATTCCTTCACCAATCACGAAGAGAGCCAGCCCGCGCATCTGCATCTTACAAACCCGGAGACGCCGGTGAGCGTCGAATTGGCGGAGTTTGCGGCACCCTCCTCAAGGTATTGCCCGGCCGGGGTCTACGAATATGTCGGCGAAGGGGCCGAAACGAAGTTCCAGATTAATTTCCAGAACTGCGTCCATTGCAAAACCTGCGACATCAAAGACCCCACCCAGAACATCACTTGGACCGTGCCCCAAGGCGGTGATGGGCCAAATTACCCCAACATGTAACCGGGCAACGCAGAGCAATCGTGATCGCCTGCCGCCCATGGATTTGTTGCCCGACCGGCACCACCGAGCTAGGGTCACCCGAATGACTGAGTGGGAGTAAGACATGCGTTTTAGAGCTTCGTTGTTTGCCTTGGCCCTGGCCGCAGGCCCCGCATCTGCGGAACTGAACGCGGGCGCCTATTTGGCGGCGCGAATTGCCGGGACCATGTCGGACTACGCCGCAGCAGCGGAGTATTACACCCGCGCGCTGATCGAAGACCGAGCCAACCCGGCGCTTCTTGAGAGCACGGTGAACGCCTTCGTGGGCCTCGGGGAGGCAGAACGGGCCGTGCCCGTGGCGCGACGTCTTCAAGAAACCGGCACGACAAGCCAGGTGGCCAACCTCGTCATGTCGGTCGATGCCGCCAAACGCGGCGACTGGGACGCTCTCATCGAAGACATTGATGCTGGCCAATCCGTGGGACCCCTCTTTGACGGTCTGGCACGCGCCTGGGCGCTGGTGGGCAGCGGCCAGATGGGCGAGGCCCTGGAGGCCTTCGATGAAGTGGCCGAGAAGCCCGGTGTCGAAGCCTTTGGCCTTTATCACAAAGCCCTGGCTCTGGCTTATGCTGGCGATTTTGAAGGCGCTGACAGTATTCTCTCGGGCGAAGCTGGCGTTGAGATGCGGCTGACCCGACGCGGCGTGATCGCTTTTGCAACGGTGCTAAGCCAGCTTGACCGCAACTCTGACGCTATCGAGCTCATGGAAGCGACCTTCGGCCGGGACCTTGACCCGGCACTTTCGGATCTTCGCGTTTCCCTCGTGGCCGGCGACGCCTTGCCGTTCACGGCAATTCGCGAACCCTCAGACGGGGTGGCCGAAGTCCTCTTCTCGATCGGAAGTGCTCTCAACGGCGAAGCCTCGCCGGCCTACACTCTCCTTTACGGGCGCCTCGCGCTTTCGCTCCGCGAAGACCATGTCGAAGCGATCCTTCTGACGGCGGAGCTCTTGGAAGATCTCGACCGCTACGAATTGGCCACCAAGGTCTATGACAGCGTGCCGCGGGAAAATGCCTCGTTCCATGCCGCCGAGCTTGGGCGCGCCAGCGCTTTGGAGCGCGCCGCGAACCCCGATGCGGCCATCGAAGTGCTCGAACAATTGTCCGAGAGCCACGGCGACATCCCGGCGGTCCATATAGCACTCGGCGACCTTTTTCGGCGTCTCGAACGCTATGAAGACGCGAGCCCGGCCTATAACCGAGCGATCGACCTCATCGATGAGCCGCGCCAGGCCCATTGGGTGGTTTATTTCGCGCGGGGCATCACCCACGAGCGCGAAGGACGTTGGGAAATGGCCGAAACCGACTTTCGCCAGGCCCTCGACCTCAACCCCGATCAGCCCCAAGTCTTGAACTATCTCGGCTATTCCTTCGTTGAGATGCAGACAAATATGGACGAAGCCCTCGGTCTGATCGAGCGCGCGGTCGCGGCGCGGCCCGATTCAGGTTTCATTACCGATAGCCTGGGCTGGGTGCTTTATCGCCTGGGCCGCTATGACGAAGCGGTGGTCCATATGGAACGCGCGGTCGAGCTTGAACCGATTGATCCGATCATCAACGACCATTTGGGTGACGTGTATTGGGCCGTGGGCCGCCAGCGTGAGGCGGAATTCCAGTGGCACCGGGCGCTCTCGTTTGAGCCCGGAGAGGAAGATGCCGAGCGGATCCGCCGGAAGCTCGAAGTGGGCCTCGATTTGGTGCTCGAAGAAGAAGGTTCCGAGCCTTTGTCGTTGGTCAAAGACGAAGGCTAGACTGCTTCCAGAACGTCGCGAGCAAATTGTAAGTCGAGCCGCTTAGCTGAGAGCGTCTGCCCAACGGTCGTCGGTGGGCAGAGACGCTCGTACACCAATGATTGGGCGATGCTCACTATCGCCAGATTGGTCTGAGTTTGCCCTAACGGATCCGTTCGACCACGTAATCGGCAAGATCCAGAAGCATCGAACGGATGTCGTTTTCCGGAAGTTCTGCGAGGGCGTTGCGGGCCTTGGCAGCCCAGTCGAAGGCTTCTGATTTCGTCGCCTCAATCGTGCCGTGGCGGGCAAGGATCGCTTTTGCGCGGTCAAGATCGGCCTCTTCGGCAGCCCCTTTGGCGATGGCTTTCGTCCAGAATGCCCGCTCCGCATCGTCGGCCTTTGCGATGGCTTTGATGACCGGTAGGGTCAGTTTCCCTTCCCGAAAATCGTCGCCCACATTCTTGCCCGTGGCTTCGGTATCGCCCGAATAATCGAGTAGATCATCCGCGATCTGAAAGGCGATTCCCAACGCGTCGCCGTAGGTCCGAAGGGCCGTCGATACGGCCGGTGCCGCCCCGCTGATCACCCCGCCCACTTCGCAGGCAGCCGCAAAGAGGGCGGCGGTTTTGCCGCGGACGATCTGGAGATAGGTCGCCTCGGTGGTGGAGAGGTTTCGCGCGGCCGTGAGCTGTAAGACTTCGCCTTCCGCAATCGTGGCCGCCGCGTTCGACAGGATCCCCAAAACCTCAATCGAGCCGGTTTCGACCATCAACTGAAACGCGCGCGCAAATAGATAATCGCCCACAAGGACGCTCGACTGGTTGTCCCAGAGAAGGTTGGCCGTGGGTCGGCCTCGCCTTTGGCGGCTCTCATCGACGACGTCGTCATGGAGGAGCGTCGCTGTGTGGATGAACTCTACGGTCGCGGCGAGGCGGATATGGTTATCGCCCGCGTAGCCCAGCATCCGCGCACTCGCGAGCGTCAGCATCGGCCGGATCCGTTTCCCGCCTGCGCCGACGAGATGGGCCGTCACTTCGGGGATACGCGGGGCGTGTTCGGAGGCCATACGCTCGGCGATGAGCGCGCCCACCGCGTCAAGATCAACCGACAGCCGCTCCGCCATGCGCTTGTGGGGCTTTGCAGCGGCCTCATCCAGTCCCATCACACACCTGTCAGGTTCCTCGACAAGACCCGTCGGCCTGCCCTAGATCATCGAAGATGAAAGAGCTTTTGCGCACCACGGACCCCACGGTTATCGCATTCGCCACCGCTCTTCTCGAAGGCGAGGGTATAAAGGTGTTTCAAATCGACGTCCACATGAGCGTCCTGGAAGGCAGTATCGGCATATTGCCGCGCCGGCTTATGGTGGCCGACCGTGATCACTTCCAGGCCTCGGCGATCATGCGCGACAATGACATCCCCCTTGGGCTCTGACGACGTCACCGACAATGCGTTTCTCGGCGGACGGGTCACGATCCGCCAACCGGCCAAGGGCTACCGGGCGGGGGCCGATCCTGTGTTTCTGGCCGCCGCGGTAGATGCGCGGCCCGGCGAAAGCGTATTTGAACTGGGAACGGGCGTGGGCACAGCACTTGCATGTCTCAATGCCAGGGTGCCTGGCCTTTCTTTCTTTGGGATTGAACGGGAGGCCGTCCTTGCCGATCTCGCACGGTCAAATGCCGCCTTGAACGGGTTTGAGGCAGACATCGCCACCGGCGACCTCGCCGTGCTGCCTCCGGGCCTGGCAGACGCGAATTTCGACCATGTGATGCTCAACCCGCCCTATTTTGCCGAAGGAACGGCAAGCCCCGCGCCAGACCGCCGTGCCGGTCGGATGGAAGACACGCCCCTCGGCGTTTGGATCGACACCGGCCTAAAACGGCTCCGGCCAGGCGGACATATGACGCTTATCCACCAAGCCCCGCGCCTGCCCGACACTTTATCGCTCATCGGAGACCGGCTCGGCGCCGTGGCCTGCCTTCCGCTGGCGCCTCGGGCAGGAAAACCGGCGAAATTGGTGATTCTTTCCGGAAAAAAGGGCGCAAAATCACCGTTTTGCCTTCTGCCGCCCTTCATACTGCACCGCGGCGCGCGCCACGAAAAAGACGGTGAAAGCTATACTGAGGCCGCGTCAAATGTGCTCCGCGACGGGGCGAAACTGCCCCTGTTAACCGACGGTTAAACGGTACTGTTCCAATTTGGAGACGATGGCATGTACGCAAAGGATGACAGATCGCCCGATTTGTGGTCCCATGCGAATATTCAGCACAGGAGGATTGCTATGAGCTTGAGTTCGCACCTGAAAGAGCTGCGCCGGAAACACGAAACCCTATCCCAAAAGGTTGAAGATGCCCAACGCACCCTTTCGATGGACGATCTAGAAGTCACCAAGCTCAAGAAACAAAAGCTGCGCTTGAAAGAGGAGATCGAGCGACTGGTCCATGCCTAAGGGACCGATTGGGCGCCCGTAGGGCCCCAGAATTAAGGCCGGTCCTGGGACCGGCCTTTGTCGTTTTGGTAGGCTCTGGGTCCTAGGCGAGGTATTGGCCACCATTGGCCGAAAGCGTCGAGCCGGTGATGAAAGCCGCATCATCGGAGGCCAAAAACGCCACGCAGCGGGCGATCTCTGCGGTTTCACCGAGGCGTCCCACTGGGATTTGCGGCAGGATCACGCCCTTCATGACGTCATCGGGGATCGTCGCCATCATTTCGGTGTTTATGTAGCCGGGGCAAACCACATTCACCGTGATACCGGCCCGCGCACCTTCCTGGGCGAGCGCTTTGGTAAAGCCAATATCGCCGGCCTTCGACGCGGCGTAATTGGCTTGCGCGAACTGGCCCTTTTGCCCGTTGATCGAGGAGATCGTGATCACGCGGCCGAATTTGCGTTCCCGCATGCCAGCCCAGACATTGTGGGTCATGTTGAAGACGCCGGTGAGATTGGTGTCGATGACCTGATGCCATTGCTCAGGCGACATTTTGTGAAACGGAGCGTCGCGGGTGATCCCGGCATTGTTGACCAAGACTTCCACCGCGCCGAGATCGCTCTCGACCTGGCCGATCCCAGCTTTGCAGGCTTCATAATCGCCCACCGACCATTTGTAGGTCTTTATTCCGGTCTGGTCGGTAAAAGCTTTGGCGGCCTCGTCATTCCCGCCATAGGTGGCGGCGACCTCGTAGCCGTCCGATTTTAGTTTTTGAGCGATCGCTGCGCCGATCCCGCGCGATCCGCCCGTTACAAGTGCCACACGTCCCATGACTCCTCCGGAATTTTGCTGTGACGCTCCGCTCCGCTCTCGCGGCGGATGCGGATGATTAGGGCAGCCCTCCCGCTGCCCGTTTGATTTCGGTCAATCCCGCTCGACGCAGAGGGCGACGCCCATGCCGCCGCCAATGCACAAGGTGGCGAGGCCTTTCTTGGCGTCGCGCCGCTTCATTTCAAAAAGGAGCGTGTTGAAGATCCGAGCGCCCGATGCGCCAATCGGGTGGCCGATCGCGATGGCGCCGCCGTTGACGTTCACGATTTCCGGATCCCAGCCCATGTCTTTGTTCACGGCACAGGCTTGCGCGGCGAAGGCTTCGTTGGCTTCGACCAGGTCGAGATCGTCCACCTTCCAGCCCGCCTTATCGAGGGCTTTCCGGCTTGCATAGATCGGTCCGACGCCCATGATCGACGGATCAAGGCCCGCCGTGGCGTAAGACACGATCCGAGCCAAGGGCTCGATGCCCCGCTTTTCGGCGTTCTCGGCCGACATCAAAAGAACGCCTGCCGCCCCGTCATTGATGCCCGACGCATTGCCCGCCGTCACGGAGCCTTCCTTCGCGAAGGCCGGGCGAAGGCTCGCCATTTTGTCGATGCTCGCGCCGTGGCGGATATATTCGTCATCCTCGACGACGATGTCGCCTTTGCGGGTTTTGACCGTGAACGAGACGATCTCGTCCTTGAATTTCCCGTCCTTTTGGGCCGCTTCGGCTTTGTTTTGGCTGGCCACGGCGAACTCGTCTTGGGAATCGCGGCTGATCTGCCATTTTTCTGCAACGTTTTCAGCTGTTTGTCCCATATGGTAGCCGTTGATCGCGTCCCAGAGACCGTCACGGATCATCGAGTCTATGAACTTCATGTCGCCCATTTTGTGACCCGAGCGGAGATGGGCCACATGGGGAGAAAGGCTCATGTTCTCTTGCCCGCCCGCCGCCACAATATCGGCATCGCCAAGTTGGATGTGCTGGGCGCCGAGAGCGACGGCGCGGAGGCCTGACCCGCAGACCTGGTTGATGCCCCAGGCCGCGCTTTCGATCGGGAGACCGGCGTTGATATGGGCCTGTCGCGCCGGGTTCTGGCCTTGGCCCGCAGAGAGCACTTGGCCGAGGATCGTCTCCGAGACGTCCCCTTTCTCAATGCCCGCCCGGTCGACCAGCTCGGCAAGCACCGCTGCGCCAAGATCATGGGCCGGGGTAGTGGCGAAACTCCCACTGAAACTGCCGACCGCGGTGCGGGCAGCGGAAGCGACGACGACATGTGACATGGGGGCTCCTCCAGGCGTACTTGGTCCCGTGCGAGCGCGCAAAGCTCGGGCTCGCGGTATGGATATGTTAGTACGGATGGCCCTCGGCCTGCGCAACACAATGTGCAGAATGGCCGCGATGCGCTAAATGCATGGCTCTATCTAGCCGGTTGCGCCCAAATTGCTGGAATCACTCCAATCTGGGCTCAGAGACGGCGCGCCGAAGTAGAAGCCTTGCAAGCAGTCGATACCTGCATCCGCGAGCCAAGCCGCATCGGCGGCCGCTTCAACATTTTCTGCCACCGTCAGCATGCCGAAATGGCGGCCGATTTCGTGGAGCGCCGAGGTCAGTGCTTGATTGTCGGGGTCACCGTGGATGCCTTTGGTAAACGCCCCGTCGATCTTCAAGACATCAAATTCGAGATCGCGAAGATGGCGGAGCGATGTTTGGCCCGCGCCAAAATCGTCCATCGCAAAGCAAATCCCCAGGGAATGAAGTTCCTGCATAAAGGCGCCAACACTCTCGGGCTCGGCAATAACGGAGTGTTCGGTGATTTCAATGATTAGCCGCTCGGAAATGTCGGGCGCCTGGCCGATGCCGGTATCAAGGGTTTCGAGCCAGTCGGGATAGCCGACCGAGAGGGCCGACATGTTGATTGCAAGACGGAGTGTCGGGTGTTGCGCCAAGGCTCGAAGCCCCGCGGCCAGCGACAGGCAATCGATCAAGCGCCCCAGTTCGCAATGCTCGACATTCTCCATGAAATCCTTTGCAGGAATGGTGCGCCCGCCTGGGTCGCGTATCCGAATGAGGCTTTCGAAGAAGGCGAGGCGCCGCGTGTCATTGGCCAAAACGACCGGCTGAAACGCGAGATGAATGCTCTTCGCTTGGATGGCTTCGGCGACCATATCAAGAACGTCGCGGTCACGCTGGCCGATTTCCGCACTCGGCTGATTGGATGCGCCGTCGTCCAGTGATCGGGTGCGCATCGCTCCCCCCTTTGTTCTTGCGCGACTGCTATGGCGCTTGTGCTTGAAAATACCGTTAATTGGCGTGATTTAAGACCCGAAAAGCTGAGCAGGGGGAACGATGGACGGGCGGTGTAGCTGGTGCGGCGACGATCCTCTCTACGTGGCCTACCATGACACGGAATGGGGCGTTCCGGAATGGGACGGCCGCGCGCTTTGGGAAAAACTCGTGCTCGATGGGTTCCAGGCGGGGTTGGCCTGGATCACGATTCTAAGAAAACGAGACGGTTTTCGAGAGGGGTTTGAGGGATTTGATCCTGAGGTTATTGCGACCTGGGGAGAGCCTGAAGTGACCCGGCTTTTGGGCGATGCGGGGATCGTCCGCCACCGGGGCAAGATCGAAGCGACCATCACTGGCGCGCGGGCCTTCCTCGAGCTCGACGCGAATATCGGATTTAAGGCGTTTTGCTGGAATTACGTCGACGGGGCGCCGATCCAGAACCGATTTGCGACGATGGACGAGGTGCCTGCCGAAACGCCGCTCTCACGCCAGATCTCGAAGGATCTCAAAGCCCGCGGGTTTAAGTTCTGTGGGCCGACGATTGTCTATGCCTGGATGCAAGCCGTTGGGATGGTCAACGACCACATGACCGGGTGCCCGCGGCATGGGGAACTCGGCGGATGAGTCTTCGGCTTGTGTCTGGGCCAGTGGCTGGACCCACCGCGCCGTTCTAACTTTCGGGCGCAAGCAACGCGCCGATGATCGAGCGCGCACTGTCGCTGTACCATTCCGCGTCGCCCCGCATCCGGGCGATCTCCTCGCCTTCGGGGTTGAGAATGACCGTGATCGGAAGGCCCAAAACGCCCATATCCGCCCCGAGCCGTGATTTGGGGTCAAGGAGGATCGGGAGGTTCGCAATCCCCTCTTCTTCAAAGAATTTTTGGATCCCAGTGAGCGTGTTCCGGCCTGTGGCCACGGTGACAACCTCGAAGTTCTCTCCGCGGAACTCTTCCTGGAGCGCATCGAGGGCCGGCATTTCTTCCCGGCAGGGGGCGCACCAGGTCGCCCAGAAATTCAGGAGCACATATTTGCCCTCCCAATCGGCGAGCGTGTGTTCCTGGCCCTCGGGCGTCGAGAAGGCTTCTGCCGAACTGGATTGGGGTTCCGCATGGAACAGGAGCTTTCGCATCGTGCCTTCGCGGAGCTCTTCCAGGGCCGGATCGGCCAGAGCGGCGTTTGCGCCCAAAAGAAGGGCCGTATAAAGGAGCGCGGTCCTCAGAATTCCCATTCATGCCTCCAAGGGCTCAACCATGACCAAATCCTCGAATGCCATGTGGGGCGGACGGTTCGCCGATGGGCCCGACGCCATAATGGAGGCGATCAACGCATCCATCGGCTTCGACCAACGGCTCGCCCGACAGGATATCGAGGGCTCGCGCGCCCATGCCGCCATGTTGGCTGCCACGGGCATATTGAGTGATAGGGACGCTGAGGCGATCCGGGAAGGGCTCCTCACCATCTTGTCAGAGATTGAATCAGGAGAGTTCGACTTCCGGGCCGTTCTCGAAGACATCCATATGAATGTCGAAGCGCGGCTGAAGGATGTGGTGGGCGAGGCGGCCGGACGGCTCCATACGGCCCGGTCGCGGAACGACCAGGTGGCCACCGATTTCCGGCTTTGGGTGCGGGACCAATGCGATGCCGCCGAACGGGGTCTTGAGGCGCTCCAAACCGCACTTTTGGGCCAGGCGGAGGCCGGAGCCGATTGGGTAATGCCCGGGTTTACCCATCTTCAGGTGGCCCAACCGGTCACTTGGGGCCACCACATGCTGGCATTTGTTGAGATGTTCGGCCGTGACCGGGGCCGGTTCGCCGATGCGCGCGCGCGGCTGAACGAAAGCCCGCTTGGTGCGGCCGCCCTGGCAGGCACGTCGTTTCCCATCGACCGGGCGATGACAGCGGAAGCTTTGGGATTTGACCGGCCAATGGCCAACTCCCTCGACGCGGTCTCCGCGCGGGACTTCGCGCTCGAGTTCCTTTCGGCGGCGTCGATCACGGCGACCCATCTTTCAAGGCTTGCCGAAGAACTGGTGCTTTGGTCATCGGCCCAGTTTCGGTTTGTTGCTTTGCCCGACCGGTTCACCACCGGGTCGTCGATCATGCCGCAGAAGAAAAACCCCGATGCGGCCGAACTTGTCCGCGCTAAGCTCGGGCGCATTCTCGGGGCCTCTGTGGGGCTATTCACCGTTATGAAGGCCCTTCCCTTGGCCTATTCGAAGGACATGCAGGAAGACAAAGAGCAGGTTTTTGACGCCGCCGATGCGTTGGCTTTGTCGCTCGCGGCCATGGAAGGCATGGTCTCTAGCATGGAGGCCAACCGGGAGGCGCTCCGGGCCGCCGCAGCCACAGGGTTTTCGACCGCGACCGATCTTGCCGATTGGCTGGTTCGGGAGGCGGGCCTGCCGTTTCGCGACGCTCACCACGTGACCGGACGCCTTGTGGCCGAGGCCGAGGCCAAAGGTGTGGATCTTGCCGATCTGGATCTTTCTACGCTCAAATCCGCCCATTCGGCGATCACTGAAAGGGTCTATGCGGTGCTTGGGGTCGACAATTCGGTCGCTAGCCGCACATCATTTGGCGGAACCGCACCGGCACGAGTGCGGGAGCAGATTGCGATCTGGAAGGAGCGGTTGGCATGAGATTTTTGGTCCTCGGCGCTGTTTTGGCGCTCGCCGCCTGTGACACGACCACGCTCGGCGGCAGTTTCGTGTTTGGAAGCGATGGCGCCCGCGTCACACCTGAGATCAGTGGCACCAGCGGGAAGACCCGGGGCACCGTGGCCTTTGACCTGTGAGGTTTATTGCCCTTTGCGCTCTTGTTGGCCTTGGCGCTTGCGGCGTTGACGGGGCGCCTGAGCCAGTGGAAGGCGACGGGATCCGGATATCGGGCTCAGCGTCGGTCGGCGTGACGGCAGGTTTTTGATGGCCGCCTTTCGCTGGATCTTTCTCGCCTTGGCGATCTGGGGCGCGATCCACCCGATGTATTGGTTTTTGGGCTATATGTCCGAAACCGGCACCGGTCTCTCGGGCCTGATTGACGCCTGGTACGTGAACGGATCGACCACAGGGCTTGTTTGGGATCTGACGATTGCGGCCATCGCGTTGACCGTTTGGATCCTGATCGACGTGGTTGCACGGCGGATGTGGATCGGGCTCATCGCGATCCCGGCGACTTTCTGCATCGGGGTCTCCTGCGGCCTTCCACTCTATCTTTTCCTACGGATGCGTCCCAAGGCGGCGACTGCCTAAGAGGGCAATCAGCGGATCTGGGCGATCTCGGTGCCCCAGAGGCAGCGGGGGAAGAACGGGAACGTATCGGTGGCGAAATAGACATATTCGCCGTTCACCGTCGCTCCGTTGCATTCGTCAAGATTGCCCAGAGCTTCGACATATTCCCAATCTTCCACGTAAGTCCCGTCATAGGCGCCGCCGGGTGCCGTCGGGCGCGTGCCGGCTTTTAGGGCATAGGACGACCGGGCGGTTTCCCCGGCATAGTGGATCTCGAACCCATCCGCGGCCCATCCGCTGAGCGTACCGACGGCGACATCGTCAAGGGCGGGCGGCATGCCGTGGTAATGGTAGAGGCCCCTATGATCGACATGGGCGTTTTGCCCGTCGAGCCCCAGATTGCCTGCCCCTATGGCTTCGAGGTTCCAGCCCGAGGACGGGTCTCGGGAATGGCCCCGCGGCGAAGACGCGTCGTAATAATCTGCCGTGCCTGGCCGGATGATGACACCGTTCGTGGCGATCCCGATGGTCTCAACCTTTTGGGCAAAGTCACCCTTCACCGGATCGGACGGGATGCAGACGTTGATGTTTTGGGCGCGGATTTCATGGGGATTGCCGCGGTTTGGGAAGGTACCCGTTGGATGGTCGGGCAGCCCGTTGGACGCGATGCAACGGCTGTCGCCCGTATCATTTACGGTGACGGCCGCGTAGGTCGCGTAGCCCGTCAGGCTTAGGGCGGTCAGGGCAAGGGTGGCGAGAAGGGCAGTGCGCTGTCCCATGGGGTGTCCTTTTGTTGATCTTTGGCTTTAACGGCGGGCTCCGCGGTTTCCGTCGCTTGGATTCTCGATTTGCCAGGGCGGGGCTTTGACGCTAGCTACGCCTTTCGGATCGGTGAGGCGCGCGACGTGGACCATTTTCTCTATCAGGACGGGATCTTGCGGGCTGAAGACGTGCCTTTGCCGGAGATTGCCGCCCGGGTCGGGACGCCCTTTTACGTTTATTCAACTGCGACCCTGACGCGCCATTATCACCTATTCGATGAGGCGCTCGCAGGGCTCGACCACCTCGTCTGTTACGCGATGAAAGCCAACTCGAACCAGGCGGTTTTGGCTCTTATGGCGGGGCTCGGGGCGGGCGTGGATGTTGTTTCCGGCGGGGAATACGCCCGGGCTCAGGCGGCGGGGTTTCCCGGCGAGCGGATTGTTTTTTCCGGGGTCGGGAAAACGGAAGCGGAAATGCGCGCCGCGCTCGCCGGTGGGATCCGCCAGTTCAACGTCGAATCCGAGCCAGAGCTTAGGCGGCTCTCAAGGGTGGCCAGCGCTATGGGGAAGACCGCGCCCATTACCGTGCGCGTCAATCCGGATGTGGACGCCAAGACCCATGCAAAAATCTCAACCGGTAAATCCGAAAACAAATTCGGTATCCCGATCTCCCGGGCGCGAGAGGTTTACGCCCAGGCTGCGGCGCTCCCTGGTATCGATATAGTTGGCATCGACGTCCATATCGGAAGCCAGCTCACCGAACTTGGCCCCTTCCGCGAAGCCTATCTCAAAGTCGCCGATCTCACTCGGGCGCTCCGGGAAGACGGGCACGATATTCGCCGGCTTGATCTCGGGGGCGGGCTTGGGATCCCCTATGAGCGTTCGAATGCCGCACCGCCCTTGCCAACGGAATACGGAGCGCTCGTGAAAGAAACCGTGGGCGATCTGGGCTGTGAGATCGAAATTGAACCCGGGCGGTTGATTGCTGGCAATGCAGGCATCCTGGTTTCATCTGTGGTCTATGTGAAATCCGGCGAGGGGCGGGACTTTCTCATTCTCGATGCGGCGATGAACGACCTGATCCGCCCGGCTATGTACGGCGCCTACCATGACATTGTCCCGATCCGGGAGCGCGAGGCGGGCGTCGAGCGGCAGAGTTACGACATTGTAGGCCCGGTCTGCGAAACCGGCGACACGTTTGCTACCGCCCGGCCCATGCCTGCCCTCGAAGAAGGCGAGTTGGTCGCCTTTCGCTCGGCAGGAGCCTACGGCGCGGTCATGGCGTCGGAGTACAATACGCGCCCTTTGATCCCGGAGGTTTTGGTCCATGGGCATCAATATGCCGTCATCCGCGACCGTCCGACCTTTGACGAGATCGTCAACCGCGATACCATACCCCAATGGATGACCGGAGCCGGGCCACGGGCCGGCGGGGCCTAGCCCCCAACGTCGAGAAAAACCTGCCAAAACGCGCCAGGCAACGGTTGGCGCGCCCGATCCGCTTGACCCGTTTCGGGATGGTCGTCGAGCGCGGCGCCCGGGCATTTTGGCCTTTCTGGTCGATCGTGTTCGCTGCTGCGACAGCTCTGATGTTTGGGCTCCACGACATTTTGCCCCTCGAAGCGGTCTGGGGGTTGGGCGTGGCCGCGCTTTTGGGCGCCGGTGCCACGCTCTGGCGCGGCATCAGCCTATTCCGTTGGCCAAGGCGGGCCGAGGCGGTGGATCGGCTCGACCGAACCCTGCCCGGGCGGCCGATTACGGCGGTGACCGATATCCAGGCCATTGGCGCAGGCGACGGTGGGTCAGAGGCGGTCTGGACTGCCCACCGCGACCGGATGGCCGATCGGCTGAAGACGGCCAAGCCAGCGGCGGCCGACCTCCGGCTGGCCGATCGCGACCCATTTGCGCTTCGTTATGTGGCCGCCGCGGGTCTGGTCCTGGCGCTTCTTTTCGGTTCGATTTATCGGGCGACCACCGTTACGGAGGTGGCAACGGGCGGCGGCGCCGGGTTGGCCACGGGCCCGGCTTGGGAAGGTTGGGTCGAACCGCCGCTCCATACGGGCCGACCGAGCCTTTATCTCAATGATATTGACCGGGCCGCGTTCTCCGTCCCCGATGGGAGCCGGGTGACGATCCGGCTTTACGGCGAGGTGGGCGCCCTCACGGTTGCAGAAACCGTGTCTGGCCGCACGGGCGAGATACCCCCGGCAACCGAACCGTCTCAGACGTTCACCGTCACCCAGAATGGGACCATCGAGATCGGCGGACCTGGCGGGCAAGCCTGGGACATTCGCCTCATCCCAGACGCCTTGCCGGAAGTCACAGCCGACGGCCCGCTTGAACGGACGGTCACGGGCGAGTTGCGCCAGCCCTTTTCGGCCCGGGACGATTACGGTGTCGAGAACGGGGCCGCGCAAATTCTCTTGGACATCGACGCAGTCGACCGCCGCTATGGGCTCGCCATAGAGCCTGAACCGCGCGATCCCATCGTCCTTGATCTTCCGATGCCGATTTCCGGCGACCGGTCGGAGTTTTCGGAAGTCCTGACCGAGGATCTTGCCCAGCATCCTTGGGCTGGGCTTCCGGTGACCATCGAGCTGAAGGTCACCGATGCGAGCGACCAGATCGGGCTAAGCGGCGCGAGCCAGCAGATCATGCCCGGCCGGCGGTTTTTCGACCCCCTCGCCCAGGCGATCATCGAGCAAAGGCGCGATCTTCTTTGGTCGCGCCAAAATGCGCCCCGGGTGGCCACGATGCTCCGTGCGGTGTCTTATCGGCCGGACCAGGTCTTCAAACAGGAGACCGCCTATCTCAAGCTCCGGTTCCTGATCCGCCGCCTCGAAGCGGCGACCGAGTTCAGCACGCTTTCGGATGACTTGCGCGATGAAGCGGCCGAAGCGCTCTGGGACATCGCGTTGCTGGTCGAAGAAGGGGATCTTGCCGATGCGCTCGAACGGCTTCGACGGGCCCAGGAACAGCTCGCCGAAGCGATCGAGAACGGTGCGACCGACGAAGAGATCGCCGAGCTGATGCAGGAATTACGCGAGGCCATGCAGGAATACATGCGTCAACTCGCCCAGCAGCAACAGCAGGACGGCAATCAGCAAGCCCAAAACCAGGGCGAGATGCAGGAAATGTCGCAAAACCAGCTTGAGGACATGCTCCAAGAGCTTCAGGAACTGATGGAGCAAGGGCGCATGGAGGAAGCTCAGCGGCTCCTCGACCAGCTTCGTCAGATGATGGAGAACATGCAAATCACCCAAGGGCCGGGCCAAGGTCAGCAGAGCCCCGGTCAACAGGCGCTTGAAGGGCTGGCAGACACGCTCCGCGAACAGCAGGAGCTTTCCGATGAGGCGTTCCGCGACCTCCAAGACCAGTTCAATCCGGGCCAGGGCCAACAACAGGGTGAACAACCGGGCCAGCAGCAAGGTCAGCAACAGGGCCAGGAGGGCCAACAGCCTGGGCAACAACCGGGTCAGCAGGGACAAGGCCAGGGCCAGCAGCAATTCGGCCAAGGGCAAGGCCAAGGTCAGGGGCAAGATCAAAACCAACCGGGCCAAGGCGGCGGCGGGCAGAGCCTCGAAGAGAACCTTGCCGACCGGCAACGATCCCTCCGCCAAGAGCTGAACCGTCAGACGCAGAACCTTCCTGGTGCTGGGACGCCCGAAGGCGATGCGGCGCGGGAAAACCTCGGGCGGGCTGGCGAGGCGATGGATCAGGCCGAAGATGCGCTTCGGGAAGACGACTTCGCCGGGGCGCTCGACCGTCAATCGGAAGCAATGGAAGCGCTCCGCGAAGGCATGCGCGACTTGGCCGAGCAATTGGCCGAGCAGCAACAGCAGCAAGGTGGCCAGCAAGGCCAGGCCCTTGGACAGGGCAACCCCGATGGCAGCCGCGACCCTCTCGGTCGCGAAGCCGGGGAGAACGGCCGGATCGGCACAGACGAGCAATTGCTCCAAGGCGATGATGTATACCGGCGCGCGCAGGAACTTCTCGACGAGATCCGCCGCCGGTCCGCCGAACAGGCCCGGCCCGAAGAAGAACTGGACTATCTTCGGCGGCTATTGGACCGTTTTTAGCGCTGCGACGAAGTTCAGATTGTTGGGCGTAGCCGAGGGCCAGCGGCAGGTGTAGCCGCCATAGCAATAGTCCCGCGTTTCAAATCGGTTTTGCCGTTGACGGTCCGTCGGCTAGGCGCCGTTCGTCGTCTCCGAGACCAAGCCGTTGATCCCGTCAATCGCCCGCGACATCAGTCCGTCGATCCCGTCCCGGGCGTGGTTGGCCGCTTCCACATAGGCGATCATGGCCGGCTCCATTGCAGGCACCGTGTTGGCGATTGTAGGGGCGTAGACGTAAAGCCCCACCAACACAGCCGCCAAGAGGACAATCGCGCTGAATCCAACCCTAAAGCCCGAACGTCGGATCGCGGTGACTTCCGGAGCCGACAAGATCTCCTCGGGATCCACCACCGGCTCGCTGGGCCGGAGGCTCGAATTAATCTCCTCGATATCGGGCAGCTTGTCGCGACCGATGCCGAGTGCCTCGGGGGTCATCCGGGTGGCCTCGGCCATGGTGGCCGCCATGTTAGGCGTTTGTGGCCCTTCGCCCCGCATGCGGTCGAGGCGGGTGCGCAACCGATCGGAGGGTGGGGAATCGCCGAGCCCGAGATCGGGCTGGTCAGGTTCTAGAGAGGGCGCATCTTCCGAGCGGCGCTGGGTCACCTCAAGGGCCGCCTCCTCCCGCAGAATATCTGTCACATCCGGGTTGAGGCTCGTCTGGTCCGTGTCTTCAATCTCGTCATCGATGGAGAAGGCGACTTCGTTTTCCGCACGAATTTCTCCGTGCTCTGCGACCTCTTCGCCGTAGCTGGTATCTTCAAAGTCAGCGCCGTCTGCGGCAATGGCGTCCGATCCGTCGTCCCAGACGTCCGCCGTTTCCCCCACAAGGCTCTCGTCAGCCATATCGGCCATAGCCGCCGGTTCTTCTTCGACAGGTTCTTCGACGTTCGATTCTACTTCGGCAGGTTCCGCGACGGTGGGTGCTTCAGCGGCGAGGTCTTCTTCGGGTTCCTCTACGGGCGGCTCCTCGTCAACGGCCACCTCCGTGTCGCCCCGAGACGGATCTGAATCAGCCGCCGCGGCTTCGACCTCGGATGTACTGTCCTCGGTTTCCGCCCCTACGGTCTCTTCCGTTTCCGGCTCGGCTTGCGGTTCGGGCTCCTCGGGTGCGGCGGCAGGCGTCTCTTCTCGGGTCTGGAACCATGTATGGGCGCAATTTGAGCATTGAACATTGCGGCCGATCTCGGGGATCATGGCAATGTCGACGTCGTATTGCGCCAGACATTCGGGACAACTGATGCGCATTTTATCACCCTTCTGACGACTTCGCGCCAGTTCTGCTCTTGGTTTTTTGTCTGTCTACCACGAACCGAGCGGTCCGGGAAGAAGCGCGCGCACCGGCCGTTGAACCGCTCCGCCCCTTAGGGCAAAAGGGCGCAAGCCGGGGGAAAAGGCGGCGTGATCGAGCTCAACGATGTCGGGATGAATTACGGGGGCGGCGCACTGTTTGACGGCGTGACGCTCAGCCTTCCGGCCGGGTCCTTTCACTTCCTCACGGGCCCCTCGGGGGCCGGCAAGACGACCCTTCTCAAGCTTTGCTATCTTGCGCTTCGCCCGACCTCTGGGGCGGTGGGGCTATTTGGAGAAAATGCGTCCCGGTTTGACCGGAACGCCGTGGCGATTGTGCGGCGCCGGATCGGTGTCGTTCATCAGGATTGCCAGTTCCTCGACCATCTTCCCTTGGCCGAAAACATCGCCTTGCCGCTCACCGTTGCTGGCAAAGATCCGGCGGGTGCTACCGCAAATCTCGACGAACTTCTGACTTGGACGGGGCTCTCCCACCGTGCCGGTGCGCTGCCGCCGGAACTCTCGGGCGGGGAACGCCAGCGGGCGGCCTTGGCCCGGGCCGTGATCCTGTCGCCCGATATCGTTTTGGCCGACGAACCTACCGGCAATGTCGACAATGACATGTCCGAGCGCCTGCTCAGGCTTCTGATCGAGCTGAACCTTCTCGGAAAGACCGTCCTGATGGCGACCCATGATCTTGGGTTGATCCGCCGGGCAAAAGCGCAAGTGGCCGCGCGGGTGCTTCGGCTAAGAAACCGCAGCGTCGAAGTGGCCGGGGTCGATCTGTGACGCGGGCGGGAGCGACCATGGCCCTCATCCTCGGAGATGGGCGCGCAGACCGGGTGGTGCCGCCCACCGGCGCGACGGCGTCGCTGACGGTCTTCGTGTCTGCGGCGATGGCGTTTCTCGCCGTTTTCGCCCTGGCCCTGGCCTTTGCCACCGGGCGCCTGGCTGAACGCTGGGAGGGGGCGTTGGCCCAGACGGCGACGCTTCGGGTTTCGGCGCCCGAAGGCCAGGTGGAGGCCCAGGTGGAAGCCGTGCTCAGGATCCTGGAACAAACCCCGGGCATTGCGGCCTCTCGGGTTATGGGGCGGGAAGAGCAGGCGGCCCTTCTTGCCCCCTGGTTTGGCCCCGACCTGCCGCTCGATCTTTTGCCCGTGCCGCGCCTTATCGAGATCGTGGAAGACCGAGACGGGTTCGACGCGGAAAGCCTGCGGTTCCGGCTGGCGGGCGAAGCTCCGGGCGCTGTGCTCGACGATCACACCCGGTGGCGCCGCCCGCTGGTCGATGCGGCTGGCCGGCTCCGCGCACTCGGGATCTTGTCGCTCGGCCTTATCGGAGCGGCGATGGCGGCGATGATTGCCCTTGCGGCCGGGGCGGCGCTCTCTGCCAATTCCCAGGTGATCGAAGTTCTCCGGTTGGTGGGGGCACGGGACGATTTTATCGCCCGGGCCTTTGTGCGCCGGTTCACGCTTCGGGCCGGTCTCGGAGCCGCCATTGGGAGCCTTGTCGGCATGGCCGCCATCGCGGCGCTCCCGCCAGCGGGAGACGCGACGCGGTTTCTCGTCGGTCTTGGGTTTCGCGGGGCGGAGTGGCTTTGGCCCCTGGTTCTCCCGCTCTTTGCCGCGATCATGGCGTTTTGGGCCACGCGCTTGGCCGTCCTCCGTCGGTTGAGGATGCTTGAATGAAGGTCAGCCGGGTTCAATGGCTTCGCTCGCTTCTTTTTGTCATTACAATTTACTCTGCGATGGCGGTTCTCGGTCTTGTCTTCTTCATCCCGACGCTCTTTTCGCGCGACTGGGCCTTCCGGGCTTGTAAGACCTTCTGCCGGTTCACCTTGTGGTCGGCCCGCTGGATGGTCGGGATCGAGACGGAAGTCCGCGGCCCCGTGCCTACGGGCGAAGTGATGATTGCGTCCAAGCACCAGTCTTTCCTCGATATCATCCTGATTTTTCTCCACGTGCCCCGCGGAAAATTCATCATGAAACGCGAGCTCATTTGGGCGCCGGTCATCGGGCAATACGCGCTTCGCTTGGGCTGTGTGCCGGTTGATCGCGGCAAACGCGGCGTTGCCATTGCCCGGATGCTCGCCGATGTGGCGAAGAACCCTGACAAGGCGGGCCAACTTATCATTTACCCCCAGGGCACGCGGGTCGCGCCAGGGGATTATCGTCCCTACAAGGCAGGCACCGGAGCACTTTATGAAGACATCGGCCAGACTTGCGCGATGGCGGCAACCAATGTGGGGCTCTTTTGGCCCAGGCGGGGGATCTGGCGTAAGCCGGGGCTCGCGGTGGTGGAGTTTCTCGAACCCGTCGCACCCGGAATGGAGAAGCGGGCGTTCATGGACCATCTCGAAAACAAGATCGAAGCCCGGTCGAACGCGCTGATGCGCGAGGCCGGATTTGAACCCGAAGGAGGGCCGGCCGATAGCTGAGTTTCACATGATCGCCAGCGGGCCTCGCCCGGTTGCCCCGTTTTCCCACGCGGTCGAGGCCGATGGATGGGTCATCTTGACCGGTCAGATGCCCACCGATCCCGCGGCGCCGGATGCGGCCCTCCCCGAGGGGATCGAGGCCCAGACCGCGCGGGTCATCGAGAACCTAAAGATCGTTTTGGCCGGTATCGGGCTCGATCTGTCGCATGTCCTCCAATGCCGGTGCTTTTTGACGGAATTCGAACGGGACTACGCGGCCTTCAACGAGGTCTATCAGAGCTATTTTCCCGAAGACCGCCGCCCTGCGAGAACAACCGTGGGGGTGACGGCATTGGCGGTAGGCGCCCTGGTTGAAATCGATTGTATCGCCCGGCGGCCGGATTAGGCGGCGAGGCCGACACTGCCCATGGCGAGGAATTTCTTTCGGCGTTCGGCGATGAGATCTTCGCTCGATAGGGTCGAGAGTTTTTCGAGATAGGCCTCAAGCTCGCGGCCCACAGCGGCGATGGCCGCGCCGGGGTCGCGCTGGGCGCCGCCCCGCGGCTCGGGGATTACCCGGTCAATGACACCAAGGCCCAAGAGATCATCGGCGGTGAGCCGGAGAGCCTCGGCCGCTTCGCGCATTTTCTCTGCATCTTTCCAGAGGATCGACGCGCAGCCCTCTGGCGAGATCACCGAATAGACCGAGTGTTCGAGCATCGCGACGCGGTTGGCGGTGGCGAAGGCGACGGCCCCGCCGGAGCCCCCTTCGCCGATGATCACACTGACCAGCGGCACGCCGAGGCGCAGACAGATCTCGGTTGACCGTGCGATGGCTTCTGATTGACCGCGCTCCTCGGCGCCCTTGCCGGGGTAAGCGCCGGGCGTGTCGACAAGGGTGATCACCGGAAGGCCAAAGCGGTTGGCCATGTCCATCAACCGGATCGCTTTTCGGTAGCCTTCGGGCCGAGCCATCCCGAAATTCCGCTCGATCCGCGTTTCGGTGTCGTTGCCCTTTTCCTGGCCGATCACCATCACGGGGCGTCCGTCGAGCCGACAGAGCCCGCCCATGACCGCATGGTCGTCGGCAAAGTTCCGGTCCCCGGCGAGCGGTGTCCAATCGGTGAAAAGCGCCTCGATGTAATCCGAGCAATGGGGCCTGTCGGGGTGGCGGGCCACTTGGCATTTTTGCCAAGGCGTGAGCGAGGCGTAGAGCGACGTCAGAAGATCATCGGCCTTCTTGTCGAGGGCCTCGGCTTCCTTTTCCACGGCCGTTTCAGGATTGGCTCGGGCCATGGCGCGAAGTTCTTCGGCTTTCCCCTCGATCTCGGCGAGGGGTTTTTCAAACTCGAGATACTGCATGCGGCGTCCCTTTGTTGAAGGCTATATGCAATCCGCGAATCGCCAATGCAATGGTGGGGGCCCTAGCGGTCTTCGAAGAGTGTGAGACCGACCAAAGGCTTTGCATTGGCCCTGAGTACGCCAGTCTTGGTCAGAAACGGGCCGGTCACGCCGCCATTTGGCGCGCTGTCATCGGCCTGGAATGTCCAACGTAGCCGCGTCCCTTCTAGATCGGCCACGCGCACGGGCGCAGCGCGCCCATTTTCGAACCGCGCCGTAAGCGTGATCTGCCCGGAGGCTTGCGCGGCAATGACCGTGCCAATGCCAAGCCCATCGGGACCGATTGAGTGCGAAAACAAAGCAAAGAGCCCCCTTACGGCCGTGGGTCCCCGCGGCGCGCCAAATTCTACGGCGCCATTGACCGCTTGGCGCCCATCAAAGCCAATCGACTGGATAAAACCCGGGTAGGCTTCGCCGCGTCCGAAATCTATTGGCCCATTTGTGAGGTTGTCGAATTGGATCACCAACGAGGTCATGTCGGGCGGTCCGAATAGCCGTCCCGTCAGGGTCTGGGGCTCGGTCCGTGCAAGACCGCAGGCCGTCACAAGGAGGCAAGCAAGCAGTACGAGAATTCGCATGGCGCGGTACCCTCCGGGATTTGATTGGTCCGGCTCCCGTCCACACTTCCAAGGCATGTCAGGGATCTTCATAGAGGATCAGACCCGTTTTGGATTTCCCCGTCGACCGTAATCGCCCGGTTTTCATAAGTCGCGGTTTGTCGAGCGCGGCGGTCTGGGCTTCGAAGGTCCAGCGCATGATGGTGCCTTCGAGATCAGCCACGGTCACCGGTTGGGCGCGGCCGTCGGCGAAGGCGGCGGCAAGTTCGATCCGCCCATAGGATAGAGGCGTCATTGCGCCGCCCAGTTCCAAACCCTCCGGCGACGACGATACGGGCGATGTATTTATAAGGAATGTTGCTCCGAGTTCAGTCACCGAGATGGGCCCCGAAATAATGACGGGTCCGTTTGCGGCTTGTCGTCCGTCAAAGGCGATTGCGGTGATGATCGACGCGGCCCCGTTTCCAGGAGCAAAGTTGAATGGATCTCCGCTGCGGCTGCCGAATTCAATCACTAGGGCCGTGCTTTCATAGGGGCCGAAGAGCCGACCCGACACGGTCTGGCCGCTCGATGCGCCGGTATTGCCGCCGCACCCGGCGAGGGCGACACACAACAACGCCATGAACATCCTTTGGATCATGGTTTACGATTTCCCGATCAGTTCCGCCTGACGGACGATAACTTCGGCCTGTTTGATCGAGGCGATATCGACCAGCCGACCTTTGTAAACCGTTGCACCTGCGCCGCTTTTCTTGGCCTCTTCCATGGCGGCGAGGATTTCTTTGGCTTCGGTGACCGCAGCTTCGGAGGGCGTGAAGACCTCGTTCGCCACCGCGATCTGGCTCGGATGGATCGCCCATTTTCCGACCATGCCCAAAGTGGCCGACCGGAGCGCCTGGGCGCGGTAGCCTTCGGGGTCGGAAAAATCACCGAACGGTCCGTCGACGGGTAAAACCCCGTGGGTTCGGCAGGCGGCGACGATGGCCGCTTGGGCCCAATGCCAGGGGTCCGACCAATGTTTTTCGCCGTCGCGCAGCATGTAGTAATTCTCTTGGGTGCCGCCGATGCCGGTGGTTTGCATTCCCATGGACGCCGCGAAATCGGCCGCTCCGAGGCTCATGGCGGCCATGCGCGGCGAGGCGGCAGCAATCTCCTCTACATGGGCGATACCGGCCGCAGATTCGATGATGACCTCGAATTGGATCGGCCGTTCCCGCCCCATCGCCGTCTCGATGGCGCTGACCAGCGCGTCAACGGCATAGATATCGGCGGCGTTTCCAACTTTGGGGATCATGATCTGGTCGAGGCGGGGGCCGGCCTGTTCCAAGAGATCGACCACGTCGCGGTACCAGTACGGCGTATCGAGCCCATTAATCCGCACACTCAAGGTCTTTTTGCCCCAATCGACGTCCTTAGTGGCGGCAATGACGTTTGCCCGGGCCTCCGCCTTGTCGGAGGGGGCAACCGAATCTTCGAGATCGAGGTTCACCACATCCGCCGCAGAAGCTGCCATTTTCTCAAAAAGCGCGGGCCGGGAGCCCGGCCCAAAAAGCTGACAGCGATTGGGCCGAGAGGGCGGGGCGGGTTGGAGGCGGAATGACATGAGGCTCGCAACTTTATTACGTTTGATGCGTCGAGAGCGTTAGGAAATTGCCCGATTTGGCGCAAGCCCATTTTTCGCAGTTGCAGAATTTTCGCGTGATGTGGCTGGACTGTTTTCCTGAGCCAATTCAGTAAAACTGGACTTACAGATGGATCTTGCCAAGGCCCGTCGTCTGGGCGCACTGCTCGACGGTAACGACAGCGCCGTAAGTGAGGCCGACCATGATCCAGACACCTTATCTTCTGTTCCTTGGCGACGCGCCCGACCGGCTGGCCGCCAAAGTGGCCATTGGGATCGCCGATTGGCGCCCGGAGAATGTGGTTGGCCAGTTCCGGATGGAGGGCTGCAAGGCTGATACCGGCGTTCCGGATATGTCGCTCGCGGATGGGCTCGCGGCCGGGGCGAAAACCCTGGTCATTGGCGTGGCCAATAGGGGCGGCGTGATCAGCCCGGCCTGGAAAGAGGTGCTGATCGAAGCGCTTACGCTCGGCTACGACTTGGCGAGCGGGCTGCATAATTTGCTCCGCGATGAGCCCGATCTGGCCGCCGCCGCCGAAAAGGCCGGCCGGGCGCTTTATGACGTTCGCTTGCCCGGGGAGGAGTACCCGATTGCCAACGGCAAAAAGCGGAGCGGCAAGCGCGTTCTCGCCATTGGCACCGATTGTTCGGTGGGCAAGATGTATACCGCCCTCGCCCTCGACCGGTCGATGCGCGCGAAAGACATGAAATCCACCTTCCGAGCCACCGGACAGACTGGGATTTTGGTCACTGGCCAGGGTGTGCCGCTCGACGCGGTGGTGGCCGACTTCATGGCCGGATCCATCGAACACCTCACGCCTGACAATGAGCCCGACCATTGGGACATCATTGAAGGGCAGGGGAGCCTCTTTCACGTGTCGTTTTCCGGGGTGAGCATGGCTTTGATCCATGGCGGGCAGCCCGATGCGTTGATCCTCTGCCACGAGCCGACCCGGACCCATATGCGGGGCCTGCCAGATTATGATCTTCCGAGCCTCGAAGCAGTGCGTGACACCGGGCTTCACTTCGCGCGGGTCGCCAATCCGGCCGTCAAAGTGGTGGGGATATCGGTGAACACCCAGCATTTGGCAGAAGAAGAGGCCGAGGATTACCTGGCCAATGTCGAAGAACGCATGGGCTTGCCGGCGGTTGATCCGTTTCGCCAAGGGGCAGATCGGCTAGCGGATGCCTTGGCGGCGATGGGCTAGGCAAGTGGAAATCACCGTCGCCCGCGAACGGTTCCGGTTCGCGCAGGTCTTTCGGATATCGCGGGGGGCGAGGACCGAAGCGGAGGTCGTGACGGTGACCGTCTCCGACGGCGCCGTCACCGGACGCGGCGAATGCGTGCCTTATGCGCGCTACGGCGAGAGCCCCGAAAGTGTGATCGCGGCCATCGAAACGCTGCCTAGGGATATCACCCGCGACAGCCTTCAAGAGGCCTTCCCTCCAGGGGCCGCACGAAACGCTATCGATTGCGCGCTCTGGGACCTTGAGGCCAAACGCCAAGGCCGCCGGGTTTGGGATATACTCAATCATCCGCGGCCAGGGCCTTTGGTCAGCGCCTACACACTGTCGCTCGATACGCCCGAGACCATGCGGAAAGAAGCGGCCAAACACGCCCATCGCCCGATCCTCAAGATCAAACTCGGAACGCCCGACGATATGGTCCGTCTCGAAGCGGTGCGCGCGGGCGCACCCGGGGCTGGCATTGTCGTCGATGCCAATGAGGGGTGGTCTGCGGAGGTTTATGCCGATCTTGCCCCCCATCTTAGCCGGCTCGGGGTCGAGATGGTCGAACAGCCTTTGCCCGCAAACGAAGATGACGCGCTTTTGGGCCTTGAACGGCCGGTTCCGGTTTGTGCCGATGAAAGCTGCCATGACCGGGCAAGCCTCGCCGGGCTCCACGGCAAATACGACATGGTCAACATCAAGCTCGACAAGACCGGGGGGCTCACCGAGGCGATGGCACTCCGTGCCGAGGCCGAGGCGGCGGGGTTTGAGGTTATGGTCGGGTGTATGATGGGAACGAGCCTTGCCATGGCTCCTGCGATCCTTCCCGCCCAGGGTGCGGCGGTGGTCGATCTTGACCCGCCCCTTCTTCTGGCCGAAGACCGCGCCCATCCGCTGAAATACGAAGGCTCGACGGTGTATCCGCCAGAGCCGGTCCTTTGGGGGTAGGAGCGCCAATGACCCGCATCGTTTATGTAAACGGAGAATACCTGCCGGAAACCGAAGCCAAGGTATCGGTGTTTGACCGCGGATTTCTCTTCGCTGACGGCGTTTACGAAGTCACGAGCGTTCTTGGCGGCAAACTTATCGATTTTGACGGCCACGCGAAACGGCTGGCCCGCTCTTTGGGCGAACTTGACATGGCCCAGCCCATTGGCCGCGACGATCTTTTGGACGTCCACCGGGAACTCGTGCGCCGGAACGAGGTGGATGAGGGCATGATCTATCTCCAGATCACCCGCGGCGCCCCCTCCGACCGTGACTTTGCCTATCCGGCTAATGACGTGCCGGGGACGGTTGTGTTGTTTTCCCAGTCAAAACCTCTCACCGCGCCCGGTGTGGCGGCGTCGGGTTGGAAGGTGATCACGGTCGAAGACCTCCGCTGGGGGCGGCGAGACATTAAGACCGTGCAGCTACTTTATCCGTCGATGGGAAAGATGGCGGCAAAGGCCGCCGGAGTGGACGACGCCTGGATGGTCGAAGATGGGCATGTGACAGAGGGGACCTCGAACAACGCCTACATCGTCAAGAACGGCAAGATCATAACCCGTCATCTCGGCACCGAGATCCTCCACGGCATCACCCGGGCCGCCGTTCTGAGGTTCGCTGAAGAAGCGCAAATGCAGGTCGAAGAGCGCCTGTTTACGCCGGAAGAGGCCAAGGAAGCCGACGAAGCCTTTGTCACGTCGGCATCGAGTTTCGTCATGCCCGTGGTGGAGATTGACGGCGTCAGCCTCGGTGACGGGACGCCCGGCCCGGTGGCGACCCGGCTCCGCGAGATTTACATCGACGAAAGCCGGAAGGCGGCGATCTAGGCGGCGAGGTCCCGGGTCGAGCCCGGGACGGCATGCGCACTAATCCTTGGGCGCATCGCCTTGAAATGCAGCCATCTGTTCGGGCGTCGCCTCGGTTTGGTGTTTCGCCTTCCACTCCTCGTAGGGCATCCCGTAGACCGCTTCCCGCGCTTCGCTTTTGTCCATCTCAATGCCGCGTTCGGCCGCCGCATCCCGGTACCAATTTGAGAGGCAATTCCGGCAAAACCCGGCGAGGTTCATCAACACGATGTTTTGCACATCGGGCCGGGCATCCAAAAGATGAGCCTTAAGGCGCCGGAAGGCGGCCGCTTCGATTTCAGTTTGGGTGTGCTCGTCCATCTCGGTGCTCCCTTCTCAAAGGCCGGCCGCCTCGCGTGCCTGGGTGAGGCACCGGGCAAGGCGTTGGGCCCAATCCTGTTGTCCGGCCCCATCGGAAATCAGATCGTTCCGGATTTCAATGAGCGCGTTTGGACGGCCCTGTGAGGTGGCATAACGGTCGACCGCGTCGCCTTCCAACTTGCCCGTGTAGGGTTCGTTCACGCCGACGACCCAGTCGCCGTCCTCCCGAAGAGCGGTGAGGAGCGGGTCGGCCAGGCGCATGTCTTCGGTATGGAGCACCGACACATGCCAAGGCCGGGGCGGGCGGCCTTTGAACTGGGGTGTGAAGGAATGGACCGAGACGAGGATCGGGTTGGGTCGTGCGGCGAGGGCCCCGGCCACCGCATTGCCGTAAGGTCGATAATAGGCTTCGAGCCGGCGCGCGGTCTCAGCCGCATCGACGTCCCGATTGGCGGGGATGATCGTGCCATCATAGAGCTTCATCACGAGCGTTGGATCGTCTTCGCCGCGATTGGGATCGATGACGAGGCGCGAGAAATTCGAAAGGAGTGCCACGGCACCCAGATGATCTGCGAGGGCCTCCGCCACGCCGGCCGCCCCGATATCGAAGGCGATATGTCGGTTCATGTCTTCAGAAGCGAGGCCCAGATCGCCGCCGCCGATTTCTTCGGGCACCCGGTTCGATGCATGGTCGCACGTGACCACCCAAGGGCCGTCGCGGGTCTCTCCGAACGTGTAAAACGCGGGTTCTGTCATCTGCCGGTTATCGCCATGTTTCATGGTCTCTAGGGGACTTGCCGAGGGAGCGCCAGTTGTCACGCCCGGTAGAATGATCCATAGAAGGCTAGCGCTAACATACTGCGGAGATCCGGCCCGATGCGGAGGATGAGGAAGGTTAAGATCGTGGCCACGCTGGGCCCCGCATCGAGCGATTACGAAACGATCAAAGCACTGTTTGAGGCGGGCGCGGACGTGTTCCGGCTCAACATGTCCCACGGGACCCACGAAGATATCGGGGCCCGCCATCAGATCATTCGCCAGATCGAAAAGGAAATGGGTCGCCCGATCGCGATCCTTGCCGATCTCCAAGGTCCGAAACTCCGCGTCGGACCGTTCAAAGATGGCCCCCATGAGCTCGAAATCGGTGCGAAGTTCCGCATGGATCTCGAGGAGACCGAGGGCGACGGGCGGCGCGTAAACCTCCCCCATAAAGAGATTTTTGAGGCGCTTGAGGCCGGGTCGGGGCTTTTGGTCAATGACGGAAAGATACGTCTCAAGGTCGAGGAATGCGGCGCCGATTTTGCCGATTGCGTGGTCGAAGTCGGCGGCACGATCTCGGATCGGAAAGGGGTCAACGTGCCGGACGTGGTGCTGCCCTTGGCGGCGCTCTCTGAAAAGGACCGTGCAGATCTCGAATATGTCTGTTCGATGGGGGTCGATTGGCTGGCACTCTCCTTTGTCCAGCGGGCGGCCGATGTCGAAGAGGCGCGCAAGCTCGCCGCGGGCCGGGCGGCGATCCTTTCAAAGATTGAAAAACCTGCCGCCGTGCGGGCCATCGATGAGATCCTCAAAGCCTCCGACGGCATTATGGTCGCCCGGGGCGATCTTGGGGTCGAACTCCCGGTTCAGAACGTCCCGCCGATCCAAAAGCGCCTGGTGCGGAAGTGCCGTGCGGCAGCAAAGCCGGTTATCGTGGCCACCCAGATGCTCGAATCCATGATCGAAAGCCCTGTTCCCACGCGCGCCGAGGTCTCTGACGTGGCCGCAGCGATTTATGAGGGAACGGACGCGGTGATGCTTTCGGCCGAAAGCGCTGCCGGGTCCTATCCGATTGAGGCGGTCACGACGATGGATCACGTCGCCCAAGAGGTTGAGAGCGATCCGACCTATATCGACGTCATCTCGGCCAGCCGGAGCGGACGGAAAGACAGTATCGCCGACGCGATTGTCGGCGCGGCTCGAGAGATTGCCGAAACCACCGATATCAAAGCGATCTGTTGTTTTTCCCAATCGGGGACGACCGCCTCTTTGGTGGCGCGGGAACGCCCCCATGTGCCGATCCTTGTACTCACCCCGCTCATGGCGACGGCCCGTCGGCTGGTTTTGACCTGGGGTTCCCATTGCGAGGTGACGGCCGAGCTTCACCGGTTCAAACAGGCGGTGGTCAATGCGGCGCGCGCTGTCCGAGAGGCAGGTTTTGGCGACGAAACCGACCAAATTGTTGTGACAGCGGGCGTTCCCTTCAACAGATCGGGCACAACCAACATTCTTCGTGTGGCCCCGTGCGAGGAACGCTTGATTTTCGCCGCCGACCCTGACTAGCATTTCGTCCCATCGGGGGGACGAAAGGGGTTTGAGGTGGACTCAGACATCGTCCTGGTGGTCGGCATCCTGATCGGAGCCTTGGCTTTCCCGTCCTTGATCGGGTCATTTTCTGGCGGGCGATCGCCCCGGAACGCAATCATTATGGGCTTTATCGGCGGCGCGCTCATCGTGACTGCGGTGGCCATGCGGCCAGGGGGCTACAGCATCAACGAAGTGCCCCAGATTATCATTCAACTCTTCCGCGACGTCATTAATTGATGCCGGTCGCCTAGCGGCGCAAGCACTCGATTTTGCTTGTCAGCAACCGCTCCGGCGCCTATAGCCCGGGGCTCGCACGCGCCCGGCCAAAAGCGGCATGCCGAGGCGCGGAGCTTACCGCCCAAAGAGGAGACGGAAATGCCCAAGATGAAGACCAAATCGAGCGCTAAAAAGCGCTTCAAGATCAGTGGCACCGGGAAGGTTATCTCGGCCCAGGCCGGCAAACGCCACGGCATGATCAAGCGGACTAACAAGTTTATCCGCAACGCTCGCGGCACCACGGTGATGAGCGAGCCTGATCAGAAGATCGTCAAAAAATTCATGCCCTACGGCGGCTGAGGAGACCGAGAGATGCCCAGAACCAAAGGCGGAACCGTCACCCATGCGCGCCACAAGAAGGTGCTTGAGCAGGCCAAAGGCTATTACGGCCGTCGGAAAAGCACGTTCAAGGTCGCGCGCCAGGCGGTCGACAAGGCCAACCAATACGCCACCCGCGACCGGAAACAGCGCAAGCGCAATTTCCGCGCGCTCTGGATCCAACGGATCAATGCGGCCGTCCGCGCCCATGACGAGGCGCTGACCTATTCGCGTTTCATCAACGGTCTTGCGCTGGCCGGGATCGAGGTGGACCGCAAAGTCCTAGCCGATCTCGCCGTCCATGAGCCCGAAGCCTTCGGCGCCATCGTGGAAAAGGCCAAGGCGGCGCTGAGCTAAGCGCCCCAAAAAACCCGACCGAAAGCCGTCCTCAGGGGCGGCTTTCTGCTTTTCTAAGGATCGGCCGGCCGAGCCGGAACCGCGCCTTGCGGTATCCGGCCAAGAGCCAGTCGAGCGGCGTGTAGCGCACAAGAATGACATAAAGAACGAGGCAGAAGCCCGTCGTGGCGGCAATCGCCGCCAGGATCGAGAGCCCCGCGCCCCAACCGAGCGACGCAAAGAAGGTTGCAAACCAGAGCACCGGATAAAGGTGAAAGATGTAGACGGCGTAGGCGCTTTCGGTGAGAAACGTCACCCAAGGATGGGCGCGGCGCACCAGGCCGAGCCCCAATCCGAAAAACCCGAAGATAAAGCAGAGTTGCACCGCCGCGACCCCTGGAATGATGATCCAGAGCAGTTCGACACCCGCAAAGAGAAGAAAAGTTCCAAAAACGCCCAACGCTCCGCCGAATGCCACGAGCCCGGCCCAGACGCGCCAATCCGCGAGCCCTTCAAGAAGGCCGTGTCGCGCCCAAAGGCCGAGGCCGATCGCGAAGAAAAACCAATAATAGAGAAAGCCCAATGGCTCGATTTCGGGGAAGAACTCGGGGATCCGGTGGAACAGCAGGTCGCTCTTGGTAAAGGTCACGAGCCCGATCATCGGAAAGACGAGGAGGCCCAGCCGCCACGGTCGGTCAAAAAGCCAGAGGGCCGGGCGGAGGGCGCGGCCAATCCCCAGCCACTGCCCGAGCGCTGCCGCCCAACAAAACAGGCTCAGATGCCAGAGAAACCAAAGGTGATGCAGCTCGGGCCAGGGGATGTCGAGGAGTGCCCAGAAGGCGGTCATAAAAAAGAGCATCGTGCCGAAGATCCGCACGCTTCGGTCGCGCGCGAAATAGCCCGGGCCGCGCCGCTCGATCACCATGGCCGCGAAAAACCCGGCCAGGACGAAAAACAAAGGCATCCGCCACTGGTGGATCCAAAACATGAGTGCCGGCCAGAAGGCCGCCACCTCGGGTTGCGCGGCGCCGCTGGCCAGCTCGTCAAAGACCTCTGGGTCCACAAACGGAAGGATTGCGTGCATGACGACACCCATGAGCATCGCGGCCGCGCGGAGCACGTCGAGCCCGTGGAAGCGTTGGGTTCCCATCTCACTCACATATCCTGACATGGGCGTCCTGGCCTGGCCCTTCAACGCTCGCTTGCTCTCCGGTGGGCGAGGCGCTAGGCAGCCCGGGCATTTTTGAGAGGCCGAAATGGACGATCTTCGCGGCAAATATCTCGACCTGATTGCCGGTGCGGCCGATGAAGCCGCGCTGGAAGATCTGCGCGTGGCCGCCGTGGGGAAGAAAGGCGAGATCAGCCTCAAAATGCGGGAGCTCGGCAAGATGAGCCCCGAAGAGCGCCAGGTCGCGGGCCCGGCACTCAATGCGCTGAAAGACGAAGTCAACGCCGCCCTCTCCGCCCGCAAAACAGCGCTCGAAGATACCGCCCTTGAGGCGCGACTGGCCGAAGAATGGCTCGATGTGTCGCTCCCGTCCCGCCCCCGCCGGCAGGGCACGGTCCATCCTGTCCCCCAGGTCATGGAAGAGATCACTGCCATATTTGCCGATATGGGCTTTTCTGTCGCCGAAGGTCCCCAGATCGAGACCGATTGGTATAATTTCGACGCTCTCAATATGCCCGCCCACCATTCTGCGCGCGCCGAGATGGACACGTTCTACATGGCCCGCGCCGAAGGCGACGACCGCCCGCCCCACGTTTTGCGCACCCATACGAGCCCCGTCCAGATCCGCTCGATGGAGGCCCAGGGCGCGCCGATCCGCATCATCGCCCCCGGCCGGACGTATCGGGCCGATTATGACCAGACCCACACGCCGATGTTTCACCAATTCGAAGGGCTGGCCATCGACCGCGACATCTCGATGGCCAATCTAAAATGGGTGCTCGAGGAATTCGCCGCCGCCTTCTTCGAAGTCGACAAGGTCGAGGTTCGTTTCCGCGCGTCGCATTTCCCGTTCACCGAGCCCTCGGCCGAGATCGATTTCCGGTGCTCTTGGGAAGGCGGGACGTTGAAGCTTGGCGAAGGCGAGGATTGGCTCGAAGCGGGCGGTTCGGGCATGGTCCACCCCAATGTGTTGCGCTCCGCCGGCGTCGATCCAGATACGTGGCAGGGCTTTGCTTTCGGCCTCGGCATCGACCGGTTGGCCATGCTCAAATACGGCATCCCCGACCTCCGCGCCTTCTTCGAAAGCGACCTCCGCTGGCTCAAACACTACGGCTTCGTGCCCCTTGATACGCCGACGCTCCATGGGGGTCTCAGGGGCTAGTACCCCGAGGTATTCGAAGGATGAAACTATGAAATTCACCCTCTCTTGGCTCCGCGAGCATCTCGAAACGGGCGCTTCTGTCGTTGATCTTGCCGATACGCTCACCGATCTCGGGCTCGAAGTCGAAGAGGTCGTCGATCCCCTTGGAACGCTCCGCCCCTTCACCCTGGGCAAAATACTCAAAGCCGAACAGCATCCGGATGCGGACCGGTTGAGGGTGTGCCAGGTCGCCACCGACCAAGGGGAAAAACAGATCATTTGCGGCGCGCCGAATGCGCGAAAGGGGATCACGGTCGTCGTGGCCCATCCAGGGACGTATGTCCCGGGCATCGACACGACCATCCAGGTCGGCAAGATCCGAGGGGTCGAATCCCACGGCATGATGTGTTCCGAGCGGGAAATGGAGCTTTCAGACGAGCATGACGGGATCATCGAGCTAACCTCCGGCGAGATCGGCGAGAGCTATGCCGATTGGTTGTCCGCGCACGATCCTGGGAAAGTCGACCCGATGATCGAGATCGCGATCACGCCAAACCGGGGCGATGCCTTGGGCGTCGAAGGGATCGCTCGCGATCTCGCGGCTCGGGGGATCGGGACGAAGATCACCAAGCCCATCGAGCCGGTGCCGGGCACCTTCCCGTGCCCCATCGGCGTCAGCATCGACGACAACACGCTTCCCGCAGCACCGCTTTTTGCTGGACGGGTGATCCGCGGAGTGACGAACGGACCATCGCCCGCCTGGCTCCAGGCCAAGCTCAAGGCAATCGGGCTGCGCCCGATCTCGGCACTTGTCGATATCACCAATTTCTTCACCTTCGACCGGAACCGCCCGCTCCATGTGTTCGATGCCGACAAGGTGTCGGGCAATCTTCGGGTTCACCTCGCGGCAGGTGGCGAGGAGCTCCTCGCGCTAGATGAGAAAACCTACCGGTTTAGCCCGGGCCATGTGCTGATCTCCGATGACCGGACGGTGGAATCTATCGCCGGGATCATGGGGGGTGAAGAAAGCGGGGTGACCGAGGACACGGTGAACGTCTTCCTCGAAAGCGCCTATTGGGATCCGGTCACGACCGCACTGACCGCCCGCGACCTTAAGATCAATTCCGATGCGAAATACCGGTTTGAACGGGGGGTCGACCCCGCTTTCACCCTTCCGGGCCTCGAACTTGCCACGCGGATGGTTCTCGATCTCTGCGGCGGGGAAGCCTCCGACGTGGTCGTCGCTGGCGACGTCCCCGAAGACACCCGTGCTTATCGGCTCGACACCAAACGGATCGAGAGCCTCGTGGGCATGTCGCTGCCAGACGCCGAGCAGCGGGCGACGCTCGAAAAGTTGGGCTTCCGACTTGATGGGGATATGGCCCATCCACCTTCGTGGCGGTCGGATGTGCGGGGCGAAGCCGATCTCGTGGAAGAGGTGGCGCGCATTGCCTCGCTGACGAAGCTCGAACCGAAACCTCTCAAGCGCACGCAAACGGGCGTCGGGCGGCCGATTTTGACCCTCGCCCAAAGGCGCGAGCGGGCCGCGCGGCGGACGATGGCGGCCCTCGGCTACAACGAATGCGTCACCTACAGTTTCATCGACCAAGCCTCAGCGGCTCTTTTCGGTGGAGGTGACGACGCCACTCGGCTGGAAAATCCGATCTCTTCGGAAATGTCTCATATGCGGCCCGCCCTTCTGCCGGGCCTTCTCCAGGCGGCCAAGCGCAACCAGGCGAGGGGTTTTGAAGACATCGCGCTCTTTGAAGTGGGTACGGCCTTCCATGGCGGCGAACCCGGCGAGCAGCATCTTTTGGTCACCGGGCTCCTCGTTGGCCCAACGGGCCCCCGCGACCCCCATGGTGCGCGGCGGGGCGTCGACGTATTCGACGTCAAGGCGGACGCCGAAGCGGTGTTAGCCGCTCTAGGCGCACCGGCAAAGGTCCAGATCCTCAGGGGGGCTCGCGAATGGTGGCACCCTGGGCGGCACGGCATGCTCTGCCTTGGGCCCAAAAAGGTGCTCGGGGTCTTCGGTGAGGTTCATCCAAAAGTGTTGAAGGCGATGGATGTCAAAGGCCCGGCCATGGCGCTGACGATCTGGCCTGACGAGGTGCCCGAGCCTCGCGCCACCGGACCCACCCGGGCCGCCCTCGACATTGCCGATCTCCAAGCGGTCGAGCGCGACTTTGCCTTCGTACTCGACGCCGATGTCGAGGCTTTGAGCGTCGTCAATGCCGCCCAGGGGGCCGACAAGGCGCTGGTCGAGCATGTGGCGGTGTTTGACGAGTTTATCGGCGGGGCGCTGGGCGAGGGTAAGAAATCCCTCGCGATTTCAGTGATGCTTCAACCCCGGGAGAGGACCCTGACCGACGAAGACATCGATGCGGTCAGCGCCAAAATCGTCGAGAAGGTCACCAAAGCCACCGGTGGGACACTCAGGGGCTAAGGCTGGCCAGGTCGCCCGCATAGGCGGCCATGGCGTCTTTGCCTTCTTCGCTTATCCGGTAAATCCCGCGTTCGACCCGGTCAAACCAGCCGAAATGGTTGTCAGCCATGATGCGCCGGGCGGTCGGAACGCCGGCCGCTCGTGCCACGTCCATTGCTTTCAACGGGGCCGGGGCGAGGACGGCAAGGCAACGGAGGGCGTCTTGGCGGTAAGCGGTCATGACCTTGCCCCGGGTGCCGCCCCGTGTTGGGTCGCCTGATCGGCGTTCGAATTCGCGGAGCAGCCGGCCCCGGCGGGCCGCGTTCTTCCGTGGCCGATAAGGGGCGGGGTCGGCATGGACCTCGCAGCACCCGTCGTCGGGGCGGACCGTGATGAGCCCGAGCCCCAAGCGTCGGCAGAGCCCGATATTGGCCTTAAGCGCACTGAGATAGGCCCGACCTTTGCCCCTCGGCACGGCGAGATAGACCCAATCGGTGATCTTTTGGCGCTCGACCGCCTGGTGAAAGAGCGTCAGCGAGAACCCAGTTTTAAGCTCGATCACCACGGGGTCTTCCCCCGGTCGCATCGCCACCACATCCGCCGCCCCGATCTCGCCTTTCACCAAAAAGCCTCGCGCTTCGAGATGGGCTTTGACCGGCGGATAGAGATCGCTTTCGAGGAGCCGCTGCTCTTTCGTGCCTGTTCTTGCTGCCATGTCCGGTTTTCCGAACTAATTAGTATCTGCGACCAGAATAGAGAGGCAGCCCCATGACGCTCAAGATCTATCTTTCCGGCGAGATCCACACCGATTGGCGCGATGAGATCGCCCGGGGTGCGTCCGATCTCGATCTGGCATTCGAGGGACCCGTCACCGATCATGACGCGTCAGACGATTGCGGCGTGGCGATCTTAGGAGCGGAGCCCAACAGATATTGGCATGACCATAAGGGCGCGATGCTCAACGCGATCCGGACCCGGAACGGGATCGAGGGGGCCGATATCGTCGTCGTGCGGTTTGGCGACAAATATAAACAGTGGAACGCAGCGTTCGATGCGGGCTATGCGGCGGCGAAGGGCAAGCCCCTGATCGTTCTTCATCCGCCCGAACACCAGCACGCGCTCAAAGAGGTCGATGCGGCAGCCTTGGCCGTGGCCGAGACGCCAGCCCAGGTGGTGGAGCTTCTTCGCTATGTCGTGACAGGGCGGTTGCCGATCGCGGGACAGGCGGCGGCGGAGTGAACGCGAGCGCGTCGTCTCGGGCGCCTTCGCTTGGTGAGAGTTCAACGCTTGACCGTGAACGGGGTCTGCCCGGCGATGGCCGCCGGGCAGATGGTACGACCTACCGGCTCTGGCCTAGTCCCGCGGCGGAATATTGAGGCCCTTTTGCACGGCAGGCCGCTCGAGGAACCGGTCGAGATAAGCTGGAAGCACCGTGAGGCTTCCCCAACCGACCTGCTCTTTTGCTTCGTAGAATTCGAGCGCGCGGAGCCAGGGGGCAATGGCGATATCGGCGACGGAATAGTCCCCTGCGACCCAGTCGCGGCCGTCGCTCAGATGCTTGTCGAGCACACCGAGTAGGCGCTTGGCCTCGTTGACATAGCGCTCCCGCGGGCGCGGATCCTCGATCTCTTTCCCGGCGAATTTCACGAAAAACCCGAGCTGGCCGAGCATTGGCCCAAGTCCGCCCATCTGCCACATCAGCCATTTGATGACCTGATACTTCTCCGGCCCCGTGCCGAGGAGTTTGCCGGTTTTCTCGCCGAGATAAATCAGGATCGCGCCGGATTCGAAGAGCTCCACCGGCTCGCCGTCCGGCCCGTTGGGGTCGATGATGGCGGGGATCTTATTGTTGGGTGAGAGCGAGAGGAACTCTGAGCTCTTGACGTCGCTATCGGACAGCGTGACGAGGTGCGGCTCGTAATCGAGCCCCAGCTCTTCCAAGGCGATGGAAATCTTGACGCCGTTCGGCGTGGGGTAGGAATAAAGCTGGATCACGTCTTCATTGGTTGCGGGCCAGCGGGCATTGATCGGGAAGCGTTCAAAGCGGGTCATGTAGGGTCCTCTACGGGGGTGGAACAAATCCGCACATAGGCCTTTTAGCGTGGGCTTGGATGATTGTTTTTGTGAATTTCCGTGCTAACCACTGTGCGCCAATGCGAAACAATCGCTCTTAACAACACCAGGGACACAGGGAAATGATCAAAGAATTCCAGGAATTTATTGCTAAAGGCAACGTGATGGACATGGCCGTCGGGATTATCATCGGCGCCGCCTTCACTGCCATTGTCACGTCATTGGTCGACGACCTTATCAATCCGATTATCAGCCTTTTCACGGGCGGGATCGATTTCTCGGGCATGGGCTTTTCGCTGGGCGACGGGGCCGATGCGGCCATTTTCGCCTACGGGAATTTCATCATGGCGGTGATTAACTTCCTCATCGTCGCCTGGGTGGTGTTTCTTCTGGTGAAGATGGTCAATCGCGTGAAAAACGCGGCCGCACCCGAGGAAGAAAAGCCGGAAGAGCCCGCTGGGCCGACCCAAGAGGAAATTCTCATGGAGATCCGCGACGCGCTGAAAGCTCAGGCCTGAAGCCGAGCAGCCGGCGACCATCATCGGAAAGAAGGGCCCGGGGCGACGCACCGGGCCCATTCTTTGTGGTCAGCCCAAACGAAAACCCCCGTCACATCCGTGCGGGGGTCCCGAATTCCGCTCGTGCGGAGGGTCGGTCTAAAGGAGACCTTCGCGTTGGGCCTTCTTACGCGCCAATTTGCGCGCCCGGCGGATCGCCTCGGCTTTTTCGCGTGCGCGCTTTTCCGACGGTTTCTCGAAATGCTGCCGGAGCTTCATTTCCCGAAACACGCCTTCGCGCTGGAGCTTCTTTTTCAGCGCTCGGAGCGCCTGATCGACATTGTTGTCGCGGACACTGACCTGCATAGTGGGTGTCACCACCTTTCTTGTTAGCGTTGCATAAATTGCAGGAGGTGGCCCTATAGCAAAGGCGATTTAGCTTGTCCACTGGCCGAACGCGGAGGATTTTCTGGAGATGAGTGAAGACAACGTGACAGAACGGCTGTTGGACGCGGCCTTGCCCCATGTGCCGTTCGACGGGTGGACAGATGCGGTGTTCCGGATCGCCATCGAAGAAACCGAGATCGACCCGACCCTCGCCAAGGCGGCCTGCCCCCGGGGTGCGGTCGACCTTGCCTTGGCCTTTCACCGGCGGGGCGACCAGGCGATGGTGGAGCGGATCAATGGCGGAGGATTTGCCGAACTCAAGATACGCGAGAAGGTCACCCAGGCGCTCCGGATCCGGCTCGACGTCATCGAAGATCGGGAGGCCATCCGCCGGGCGGCGACGCTTTTTGCCCTGCCTTACTACGCCGCCGACGGCGCTCGGGCGGTTTGGCAGACGGCTGACAATGTCTGGACGGCCATCGGCGACACCTCTGAGGATTACAATTGGTATACCAAGCGGGCGACGCTCTCCGGGGTCTGGGGGTCGACCCTCCTTTATTGGCTCGGCGATGACAGCCCGGGCGAGCAAAACACGCTCGCTTTCATCGACCGGCGGATCGAAGACGTGATGGAGGTCGAGAAGATCAAAGGCCGGGTCCGGTCGTCGCCGATCCTTGGGCCGCTTGCGCGCGGGTTTGAATCGTCGCTTGGCTGGATCAAACCGCCCAACCCAGATGCGGCCCGCAACATGCCGGGCCAGTGGGCCACCGACAACGGCACCCAAGCTCCGTGAGCCTTCCGTCGACGATGGCGGCGGTGGAGATCACCGCGCCAGGTGGTCCGGACGTTCTGAAATTGACCGAGCGGCCTGTGCCGCGACCGGGACCCGGCGAGGTGGTGATCGCGGTCGCCGCGGCCGGGGTGAACCGGCCGGATGCGCTTCAGCGGGCCGGGCGGTACGCCCCACCGCCGGACGCGAGTGATCTGCCGGGCCTCGAAGCGGCGGGTCACGTGGCGACCGTGGGGGCAGGGGTTGCCGATCTCCGGGAAGGTGATCAGGTCACAGCGCTTTTGCCGGGCGGGGGATATGCCGGATATGTCGCCACCCCGGCCAGCCATTGTTTGCCGATCCCGGGTCCCCTGGATCTCATAAAGGCAGCGGCGCTCCCCGAGACCTTCTTTACCGTCTGGACGAATGCGATTGCCCGCGCCGGGCTCCAGCCAGGCGAGCGGTTCTTGGTCCATGGCGGCACATCCGGGATCGGCACCACAGCAATCCAGATCGCAGCGGCCCTCGGCGCGCGGGTGTTTGCCACGGCGGGCTCGGACGAGAAATGCGAGGTCTGCCGCACGCTCGGTGCGGAGCGCGCGATCAACTATAAAAACGAAGACTTCGTGGAGATCCTGCGCGAGGCTGGCGGGGCCAATGTCATCCTCGACATGGTGGGCGGGCCGTATCTTCCAAAAAACGTCAAAGCGCTGGCCGATGACGGTCGGATCGTGCAGATCGCGTTTCTCCAGGGCCCGAAGGTCGAGCTGAATTTTGCCGAAGTGATGGTTCGGCGGCTGACCATTACCGGGTCAACCCTCCGACCCCAATCGGTGGCGGCGAAGGCTGACATCGCGTCGTCCTTGGCCCGGGAGGTCTGGCCGCTCCTCGAAGCGGGGCGGATTGCCCCGGTGATCGACAGTACCTATCAGCTGGCCGAGGCAGCCGCGGCCCATGCCCGGCTCGAAGATCCGGCACATATCGGCAAAATCGTTCTGACTATCACATAACCGCGCTTTCGGACTTTCCCCTTCCGTTTCGCCGCCCCGCATCTTATATCCACGGCGACTTCCCCGACATCGAGGACACGGCCGAAACGGCCAGCCGGGTCAGGCAACAGGGGAAAACCGTCCGAAGGAGGCAGAGATGAACAAACCGATCATGGCCAAAGCGACTGCGGTCTGGCTGGTGGACAACACGACGCTGAGCTTCAAACAGATCGCCGATTTCTGCGGGCTCCACGAATTGGAGGTCCAAGGCATCGCCGATGGGGACGTGGCGACGGGCGTCAAAGGGTTCGATCCGATCCAGAACAACCAGCTTGATCCCATTGAGATCGAGCGGGCCGAGAAGGACCCGCTCCATAAGATGAAACTGAAATTCAACCCGGCCGCCCTCGGTGAGGAAAAGCGCCGCGGTCCCCGCTACACGCCCCTGTCCAAGCGCCAGGACCGGCCGGCGGCGATCCTCTGGTTGGTGAAATTCCACCCCGAATTGTCCGACGGGCAGATTTCAAAGCTCGTCGGCACAACTAAGCCCACCATCCAATCGATCCGGGACCGGAGCCATTGGAACATCTCGAACATCCAGCCGATTGACCCGGTGGCGTTGGGGCTATGCAAACAGACCGAACTCGACGCGGCGGTCCAGAAGGCGAATGCCAAGAAGGCCAAGGAAGGCGAAGTAATGTCGGACGACGAGCGCAGAAAGCTCGTTTCGACCGAGCAAAGCCTTACGATGGATCCCGAACCGCGGATGCCAACGGCGATCTCGGGTCTTGAGACCTTCACTTTGGCGGAAGGGGATCCCAGGGGCGACGAACCCGAAGAAGCACTGCCCGATGCGGACAGCTTCTTCAACTTGCCCGAGGATAGCGGTGACGCGGATGGGGAGGAGGAGGCCAAGTAGGCGCCTCTACCCGAAGTGAGTAGGATGAGCAGTGGCAGCGCCGTCCCGCCGGGGAGGCGACGGGCCTCAGATCTACGCACTTTATGGCAGCCAAGCATGTCTTCGATCTGGGCGTAGTGCCAACGCTACCCAATCGCCGCCCCGAGGGGGCGGGACGGCGTTGGCACGGCGCCTTCGGCTTGATTCCGTGCCAAGGGCGCAGCTCCACGCCTGATGGTTTAAAAGCTTTTCCGCGCCTTCAAAGCCGCTGAAATCGTCCCGTCATCAAGATAGTCGAGCTCACCGCCCACCGGCACGCCCTGTGCAAGCGAGGTGACCCGGCAGCGTCCTTCTAGGGCATCGGCGATATAATGGGCCGTGGTTTGACCGTCGATCGTGGCGTCGAGGGCCAGGATCACCTCTTCGATACCCTCGGCGGCCACCCGGTCCACCAGTTTTGGGATCCGCAGCTCATCCGGTCCGATCGCGTCGAGCGCAGATAAAAGCCCGCCGAGGACGTGATAGCGGCCCTTGAAGACCGCCGCGCGCTCCATCGCCCATAGGTCGGCCACATCGCCCACCACGCAGAGCGCCCCGGTGGCCCGGGCCTCGCTTTCGCAGATCGGGCAAAGATCGCCTGCGCAGATGTTGCGACAGTTGAGACATTCCCGGATGGTTTCGGCCACCTCGGCCATCGACGCGGCCATGGGCGCCATCAACTGGGTTCGTTTCTGGATGAGGTGCAGAACCGCCCGGCGGGCCGAACGGGGTCCGAGGCCGGGCAGTTTCGCCATCAAATCGATGAGCGCCTCGATCTCGCCTGGCGCTTCGCCCATGGGCTAGAAGGGGAGCTTCATGTCGGCTGGCAGACCGAGCTCTTCCTGAAGGCGTTTCAGCTCATCCTGCTGGTATTGAGCGGCCTTGTCTTGGGCGTCCTTCACCGCGGCGAGGATCAGGTCTTCGACGACCTCCTTCTCGTCTGGATTGAAGATCGAAGGGTCGATGTCGAGCCGGGTCAAAACGCCCTTCGCGGTGGCCGTGGCTTTCACAAGGCCTGCGCCCGACTCACCCGCGATCTCAGTGGTCGCAAGCTCGGTTTGGAGGGCGGACATCTTCTCCTGCATCTCCTTGGCCGCCGACATCATCTTGGCCATATCGCCGATGCCGCCCAGTCCTTTGAACATGTCTCAATCCTCTTCGAAGGGGTCCCATTCGTCATCGACCTCGGCCAGGGCTTCGCTTGCCGCTTCGGCGGCGAGGTCATCCGGCGTCCTGATAGCGCCGATTTTGGCCTCGGGGAAGGCATCGAATACGGCGCGGATCAGGGGCTCTTCCATGGCGTCGGCACGGCGCGCGTCTTCTTCGGCGTTCCGGATCTCGGCAATCGACGGCGCGCCCCCTTCGGCCACGACCGAGACAGCCCACCGCACGCCGGTCCAATGCTGGAGCCGTTGCGCCAACCGCGGGGCAAGATCCTTGGGCGCGTTGGGCGCCGGTTCGAACTCGATCCGGCCGGGGGCATAGGCTGCCAGGCGCACGTAATCCTGCACCGCGATCAAGAGTGCCATGTCTCGCTGGGTGCGGATGAGGGCGAGGACTTGGTCAAAATTCGCAAACCGGGCCAATGCCGTGTCGGGTGCGCGGTCGGTCGCGGGGAGTGCGGCTGTAGCTGGCCCAGGCCCTTGGGCGCGCGCAGGCGCGGGGCCAGGCGGTGCGGCCGCGGGGCCCGATGCGGTGGGCGCCGGGGCGGGCGCGGGCGCCGCCTGCCGGTCCGACCGGCCTTTGACCGGCGGTGCCTCAGGCATATCGCGGAGCTTCCGCACCAGGTCTTCCGGCGTGGGAAGATCGGCCACGTGGGTCAGTCTGATCACGGCCATCTCTGCCGCCATCATTGCGTTGGGCGACCGGCCCACCTCGTCGAGCGCTTTGACAAGCATTTGCCAGCTCCGCGACAGGACCCGCATGGGCAAGGTCCCGGCCATGGCCCGCCCCCGGTCGCGCTCGTCGGGGGAAACGGTGGGGTCGTCGGCGGCTTCGGGCGTGATTTGGGTGACGCTGATCCAATGGGTGATCTCGGCGAGATCCTTTAAGATCGCCACAGGGTCCGCACCCTCGCCGTATTGTGCGGACAGCTCGCCCAGGGCCCCCGCAGCGTCACCCTTCATAATAAGATCGAAAAGATCGAGCACCCGCCCCCGATCGGCAAGGCCCAGCATCGCGCGGACCTCGTCGGCACCGGTTTCGCCGGCCCCATGGGCAATGGCTTGGTCGAGAAGGCTCATCGCATCCCGTGCAGAGCCTTCCGCGGCCCGGGCAATGAGCGCCAGCGCCTCGTCCGAGATCGCCGCCCCTTCTTTTTCGGCAATCGCGCGGAGATGGGCGACCATGGTTTCCGGTTCAATCCGGCGGAGGTCAAAGCGTTGGCAACGGGACAGAACAGTCACCGGGACCTTGCGGATCTCGGTGGTCGCGAAGATGAATTTGACGTGGTCCGGCGGCTCTTCGAGGGTTTTCAGTAGGGCGTTGAACGCGTTCCGCGAGAGCATATGCACTTCGTCGATGATGTAGACTTTGTAGCGCGCCGAGGTCGCGCGGTAGGCAACGCTTTCGATGATGTCGCGGATGTCGTCGACGCCGGTGCGGCTGGCGGCATCCATCTCATAGACGTCCACATGGCGGTCTTCGGCGATGGAGGTGCAATGCTCGCAGGCGCCGCAGGGCTCGGTGGTGGGGCCGCCTTTGCCGTCGGGGCCGGTGCAATTCAGACCTTTGGCGATGATCCGTGCGGTGGTGGTTTTCCCCGTGCCGCGGATGCCTGTCATGATGAAGGCCTGGGCGATCCGGTCGGCCTCGAAGGCGTTTTTGAGCGTGCGGACCATGGCGTCCTGGCCGATGAGATCGGCAAAGGTCTGCGGGCGGTATTTCCGCGCGAGGACCCTGTAATTTCCGGATTCGGCCATGGGTCGATCCTATGGGCGGGGCGGGGTGGCCTCAACCAAAAGGGAGCCGGTGCGCGCGTCGCGTTGGTTTCGCCCGGCGGGCGTAACCGGCCAGTATTCGACCCACCCTTTGGAGCGCGTCTGTTTGTGCTATCGCTTGCCCATGCCCCAATCGCCCCTGCGCCTTTTCCTTCTCTCCATCGTCCTGGCCGCCTGGGTGATGATCTATCTCTGGTCCTATCTCGGGCTTCCCGACGAAGCCGTGACCGACGGTCTCCAAGATCCCGATCGCCTTGAGCATTTCCTCGGCTTTCAAGGGGTGGCGGGCTGTTTGGCGGTGACCGCCTTTGGTCTGGCAAGGACCTGGCCCAAGGGTGCACCACTCAAATCCGTGGCTGCGCTGCCGCTTCTGGCGGTGTTGGCCGCCGCCCTGCCGCTTGTCGTCAAGATTTAAGAATGGTGAGAGGCTGGACAACGACCCAAGCGGGGCTCGTTACGGCTGCTTCCTTCCGGACCTGACCGGGTTGGCGAGGCGCCTGCCCGCGCCAACCTCTCATTCCCAGATATAGGAAAACCGCCCAAGATTCGCAATTCTGGGCGGAGACTTTCATAAACCGTTGGCCTCTGGCAGGCTGCCGACGGGCTCAAATGGAGGGGGACATGCGGCTCAGGGGTGTCAAACGGTCAAGCAACGTGAGCGATCGGCGCCGACGGCGCTCGGCCGGGGGAACGGCTGGCCTCGGCGGGATTGGTCTTATCGCGGTCCTTTTGATTGGCGCTTTCTTGGGTGTAGATGTGACCCCGCTTCTCCAAGATGACCAAGTCAGCCAAAGCCCTTCGGAAACCCGCGACCTCTCCCAAGAAGAAGTCGCCGCCGGCGATTTCGCGGCCCGGGTGCTCACAACGACGGAAGTCGTCTGGGGCGAAATCTTCCCCGCCCAATTGGGCGCCGCCTACCGACCGCCAGAGCTCATTCTCTTCTCTGGCGCCACCCAATCGGGTTGTGGCGGTGCGTCGGCTTCAACGGGTCCGTTCTACTGCCCAGCCGACCGGCGCGCCTATCTCGACACGGCGTTTTTCGCCACGCTTTCCCGCGAACTCGGTGCCCGGGGCGACTTTGCAGCGGCTTACGTGATTGCCCATGAGGTGGCCCACCATGTGCAGAACGAGATGGGGATCTTGCCCCAGGTGATGGAGCTTCGTGCCCGGTCGAGCCCGACCCAGAGCAACCAGCTGTCGGTTCGCACCGAACTGATGGCCGATTGCCTGTCAGGCATTTGGGCGGCGGGTGTTGAGGACCTGCTCGAACCCGGCGATATCGAAGAAGCGGTCAATGCTGCGCGCCGTATCGGAGACGATTATCTCGCCCAACGGGCCGGCCGGGCGGCCAACCCCCATACGTTCACCCATGGCACGTCAGAGCAGCGCGCACGGTGGTTTGCCAGGGGCTTTCAACAGCGCCAGGTGGCCGGATGCGATACATTTTCGACTGACCGTCTTTAGGTGGGGGCCCGTTCGGCCCAGCCCGCAAAGATGCGCTCCAGGGCCACCACGATGTAGTAAAGAATGATCCCCAGCACGGCGAGCGCGATCAGAACCGCGAACATGAGGGGATAATTCGAATTCGTTTGGCCTGACAGAAAGAGCGCGCCGAGCCCCCGCCCATGGGGGGAGACGATCTCAACGAGATTGGTGCCGATAAAGGCCAGCGTGACGGCCACTTTGAGCGCGCCAAAGAACTCCGGCAGGGTCTTCGGCAACGCAATCTTCCAAAAGATCGTAAACCGCGAGGCGCCGAGCGAACGAAGAATGTCGCGGTATTCCGGCTCAAGCGTTGAGAGCCCGATCCCAACCGAGACCGCAATCGGGAAAAACGAAATGAGAAACGCCATCATCACCGTGTTGAAATTGTGCTGGCCTATGAAAAGAAGCGCCAAAACCGGAACGAGCGTGGCCTTTGGGATCGCGTTAAAGCCCACCAAAAGGGGATAGAGCGCGTCGCGCGCGATCCGGGAAAAGCCCATGACCATGCCGAGCATGAGCCCCACGATCACCGCGATGGCGAGCCCTGCCACGGTTCTCCAAAGGGTCTGCCAAGCGCCCTCGATGAAGAGCCCGGCGAACCGGATATAGGCATCCGGCAGGTCCGACGGTGAGGCCATCACATAGTTCGGCCAGCCATTGACCCAGACGAGAAATTCCCAAAATGCCACGAAGGCGGCAACAGCCAGGATCGGGACGGCGACCTTTTGGATCATTGCGCCACCTCCGCCGTTCGCCCTTGGGCAATTTTGATCTGGTCGCGAAGGTCATGGAGCATATCGCCCACTTTCGCGTCATAGAGAATGTCGAGGGTGCGGTCGGCGGGAAGGTCGACGTCGAGCACGTATTGCGTGTGGGCCGGGCGTCCGGACAGGACGACCACCTGATCGCCCAGAAAGACGCTTTCTCGCAGGTCATGGGTGATCAGCACCGCCGTAAAGGGCTCCTTGGTGCGAAGATCGCGCATGGTTTGCCAAAGATCTTCCCGGGTGAACGCGTCCAGCGCGCCAAAGGGTTCGTCCATGATCAAAACGTCCGGCTTATGGACGATCGCTCGGCAGAGCGAGGCGCGCTGGCGCATGCCGCCCGAGAGCTCCGAGGGGCGTTTGTCTTCAAAACCCTGAAGCCCCACGAGGTCGAGAAGCTCCATCGCCCGGGCTTCGCGGTCGCGCTTGGCCATGGAGGGAGCGACAATCTCGAGGGGCAGGATCACGTTTTGAAGGATCGTCCGCCATTCGAGCATGACCGGGTTCTGAAACGCCATTCCGACGGTTTTTCGGGGCGATTTGACCATTTCGCCGTGGAGCCAAACTTCGCCCGCGTCGGGTTTCATGAGGCCCGCCACAAGGCGCGTCAGTGTGGATTTTCCGCAGCCCGAGGGGCCCACAACGGCGCAAAACGCGCCTTCGGGGACCGCGATGTCGAGCCCATCCAACACCGGGAGGGGCCCGGTTGGCGTCCTATAGGCGTGGCGGACGCCCTTGATCTCGATTTCCATCGTCATTGCAAGAGACGGGCAGCCGATGCTGCCCGCCGAGCTTGGCTTACTTCAGCATCCGCATGCCCGCATCGGGAAGGAAGGCGTCGGTAAAGTAAAGTGCCGCATCGGGCTCGTTTTGGAACTCATAGGTTTCCTTGAGCTGCTCGATGGCGGCGGCCATGCGGTCTGGATCGATCGGGCCGATGCCGTTCGTCTCGGACCAGTCGGTAACCACATTAGCGTCGATGGCCAATTCGAGCCGCCGGGTCTCCAAATCAGCGTCGGCAGCTGGGTTCCGCTCGATCAGCGATGCGACTGCCGCGCTCGGATCGGCGATGGCGTCTTTCCAGCCAGCCGCCACGGCCGCGAGAAATCCGCTCACCACGTCGGCATTTTCCGCGGCGAAATCGGTGTTGACGATAATCGCGTTGCCATAGAGCGCGAGGCCGTAGTCAGCCATCAGGATCGTCGAAATGTCATCTTCTTCCACGCCAAGGCGGACGAGGTTGAGATAGGATGAAAACGAAAACCCGGTCACGGCGTCCACTTCCCCGGCCGCGAGCATCGGCTCTCGGGTCGGAAAGCCTACAGGCTCAACCGTGATCGCGCCCACGTCGAGGTCATTGGCGGTGGCAAATGCCGGGAACTGCGCCCAAGCACCATCGGGCGGCGGGGCGCCAAGGACTTTGCCTTCAAGGTCTTTCGGCGCTTCGATGCCCAAAGACTTCCGGCCCACAACCGCGAAGGGCGGCTTGTCATAGATCATCATCACGGCCGTGACCGGAGCGCCCGGGTTCTGGTCGAGGAATTTAATCAGCGAGTTGATATCGGCAAAGCCAATTGGGAAGGCGCCGGTGGCAACTTTCGGGATTGCGTCGAGCGAGCCTTTGCCCTCGGCAACTTCCACTTCGAGGCCTTTTTCGGCGAAATGGCCATTGTCGATCGCGGCGAAGTAGGGCGCCGACGGGCCTTCGAACTTCCAGTCGAGGGCGAATGGGATTTTGGTTTCAGCCTGGGCAGCGGCGGCAGCCAGGACGAAAGCGCCGGCGACGGCGATAGCGCGGGTAAACAAGGGCGGTCCTCCTCATGGATCGGGCGTCGAAAGTCGGCTCCCAACGTCAGTTTCATTGGGGAGGAGTCCAGAGCCCCAGCTCGATCCGCTGATTTGCAAACTGAACTGCCCGAGAAACGGGCAGACCCTCCCAGCTTTGCTTGCTAATTGGCCAGTTGCGGCATGTTTAAAGCTGGCGTCAACCCTCAGCGGCCGGGAATGTAAGCCGGTAGGTGGCGTATCCCGGGGTTTCAGAGCCGCGGTCTTCGACCGAAAGGCCGACGATATCGGGGCGCCGGGCACGGGAGCCCCAGCCGGTTTCAAAAAGAAGGCTTGTGCCGGGCAGCGGGGTAAATCGCCAGGGACTTGGAATCAGCGCGTCTTTGGCCCCGCCCCGGCCGATATGGTTGATCACTAGATCGCGGACCGTGACCGGAGCGGAATAGACCAGGCTTTCTTCGTTTGCGCCCGGGAACCCATCGACGCCCGAAATGCGGTAGCTGTTGGTTGCTACAAGAAACTCCATGTCATCGGTCACCGGGCGCCCCTCAAAACGGAGGTTTTTGATCCTGCCCTTGCCGCCGGTCCGTTCCCCGTCGCGCAAAAAGAGAGGTTCAGCTGAAATGTCGATCTCGTAGTCGAGCCCAAACATCACGTCGAATATGTAGCCGGGCGCATCGCGGTCGAGGAGCCGGGCGTCTTGGGCGCCCGGGGTCACCTGATTGAAGATCGAGGCTGCCCTTTCGAGCCAGCCCCTAAGCTCGGACCCGCAGATCCGAACGGCGCGAATGTCGTTGGGGTAAATGTAGAGGTCGGCGGCGTTCCGTATGGCAAGCGGACCTGCGGCGATGTCGGTATAGTAGTCCGGGCCCCCGCGACCGCCGGATTTGAACGGGGTGGCCGATGAAAGAACCGGAAGGTCTTTCACCTCGCTGTCCCGCAGGGCCTCTTTGACATGGGCGGCTTTGGCGCCGGCGATCACCGCGAGTGCGTTGTTGGAGGGAAGGGTGGCAAAGTAGGTTTGCAATGCGATCGGGGTCTCGCCGATTGGCTTTTCGATCAGGGAGATTGCCTGCTTATGGGCCTTCTCAGCGGCCGCTAAGATGCGCGTATCCGCTGAGGCAGCAGGGTCCTGGTCGCCCGGCAGATCCGACAGGGGCTGTGTGCTGCCTTGGCTGTCGAGAACCGTCCAGTTGCCATTCTCCCGTCCGAGTAAGAGATCGACCACCCCAAGATGGGTGCCCCAGGCGCCAGGCATGGTGGCGGGTTTGCCATTGATCCAACCGTTCTCAACGTCGATCCCCGGAATTCCGGCGAAGCGCGGCGATGGGAAGACAAGATGGGAATGGCCTGCAAGGACGACGTCGATCTCCGGAAGGGCCGCAAGGGGCAGGCAGGCATTTTCCTGGTCCTTTGCCGGTTCAGCGGCGCCGAGGCCGGAATGGGCCAGTGCCACGATGAGATCGGCACCTTGTGCCTTTAATTCGGGAGCGTAGTCCCTCGCGGTCTCGACGATGTCGCGCGTGTCCAATTGCCCGGCGAGTTTTGCCCGGTCCCATCGGCTGGTCTGGGGGGGCAGGAAGCCTATAAGGCCTACCCGGATCGGCAACATCTCCCCAGATCCGCTGGAAAGCGTCCGCTCCAGGATCGCAACGGGCGGAAAATACGTGACGTCTTCAGCCGGTCGTTTGCCCATCTTGCGGATCGCATTGGCCGAAAGGAGCGGGAAATCGGCGTCTTTCAGGGCGCTGAGAAGAAAATCGAGACCGAAATTGAACTCGTGGTTCCCCACCGTGCCCGCATCATAGCCAAGCGCATTCATGGCCGCGATCACGGGATGGGGACGGGCGACGTCGGCCAAGGCACCTTCTGCGATAAAGTCCCCCAACGGCGTGCCTTGGAGAAAATCTCCATTGTCAAAAAGAAGCGTGTTGGGGGCCGAATGGCGGGCTCGCTCGACGAGGAGCGCGATCCGGCCGAGGCCCACATTGGGATCGGCTTTCGCGGCGAAGTAATCGTAGGGAAATATGTGCGCGTGGAGATCGGACGTCTCGAGGATGCGAAGATGGGCTTGTTGGGCGCCAGCGCGTTCGGAATAACGATGTGTGTATTGGCCTTGACCCGGTAGAGATTTGTCGTCGCTCAATTCGGGTTGGCTCCGTTCTCGCGTGGCTGCCCTTGCGGGTCGCCCGCAGATGATTATTCCGCCAGGGCCTCGACAGTGCCAAGTCCTAAATACCCGGAAATGCCTGTTCTTTTGGACAGGTGGCGGGGCCGATTGCCTTCGGCGCGCACCCGTGTAACGTCCTTCTTGCGTGGATGACAACTTCCGATATGACCCAGACGTGGTGTTTGGCGGCGCGGGGCTCGACCGGGCGGCCGAACTCCGGGGCGATGGGGCTGCGATGGGCGCCGCCTTGGCGGACCCGACAACGCGGATCATCCCGTTTTGGCGCGGCAAACCGGCCTTGTTCGAAGGCGAAAACGCGATTGCGCCGATCCCGCCGGGCCACGGCGCCCTCGACGATATGGGCGAGCCTCCGATTTACCTCGGACGCGATAGCCGGGGCCACTGGTTTGCCGCCGATCTCGCCAAATGGGTGCCCGAGGAGGTGCCGGACGCGATAGGTGCCTTCCTCGATCCGACCGAACAACGCCACCCGGCACTCGATCCAACCTCCCGTTTCGTCGAATTGCGCGCTGTCATGGCGACCCTCGATGCGGCGTCGGCCGAGCGACTGGCCACGGCCAAAGCGTTGCTGGGCTGGCACGCAACCCACCGACATTGCGCCCGCTGTGGTGCGGAGAGCGACCTGATCGAAGCGGGCTGGCAGCGCCATTGCAGTGCATGCGGGGCACGGCATTTTCCGAGGACCGATCCCGTTGTCATAATGGCGATCTTTCACGGAAACTCCGTGCTAGTGGGCCGCTCACCGGGATGGCCCGAAGGCATGTATTCTCTTTTGGCGGGCTTTGTGGAGCCCGGCGAGACCCCCGAAGCCGCCACTCGCCGCGAAGTTTTCGAGGAGGCTGGTATCCGGGTGGGGAAGGTCGAATATCGGCTGGCGCAGCCCTGGCCGTTTCCGGCATCCTTGATGCTTGGCTATGTGGGCAAAGCGCTCGGCACGGCGATCGTGCTCGACCCGGCCGAGTTGGAAGACGCCCGCTGGATCAGTCGCGAGGAAATGGCCGAGATCTTCCGGGGACAGCACGCCGAGATCCGCGCGCCCCGAACGGGAGCCGTGGCCCATTATATGCTGCGCGCATGGCTTGCGGACCGCCTTTGAGGCCGCCATGAAACTCTCCGCCCGCGAGGATATCAAAGCCCCCCTCGACCGGGTTTACGCGAGCCTCGTCGACTTCGATGCCCTGGAACTCCAAGGCCTTCGCCGCGGCCTCAGTATCGATAGGATAGAGCCATCAATGGCCGGAGAACTTGGTTTGGCCTGGCAGGTCGGGTTCGATTTTCGCGGCAAAGCGCGACTGGCGAGGGCTGAAGTCACCGAGTTACGGCCAGGCAAAGCGGTGAGTTTTCAGGCGTCGGGCCGCGACTATTCGTGCCAAGGCGGGGTCGAATTGACCGGCCTGGCTCCGTGCCTCACCCGGATGCACGTCACGGTCAACATGCTGCCAGAGACCTTCAAGGCGCGTCTCGTGCTTTTCTGCATGGGCTTTGCGAAGGGCCTATTCTCGCGACGCTTTAAAGCGAGGGTCAAGTCGTTTGCCCACCGACTTTTGGACGTTGCCGGGCCCTAGTAGCGCTTTTCATGGGCGGGATAAACGCCGAGGATCTTGAGCTCGCTTGTAAAGTAGTCGAGCTCTTCCAGGGCATTTTTCAGCCCCGTATCCTCCGGGTGGCCCTCCACATCGGCATAAAACTGGGTTGCGGTGAATGACCCATCCACCATGTAGCTCTCGAGCTTGGTCATGTTTATCGAGTTTGTCGCAAACCCGCCGAGACCCTTGTAGAGCGCGGCCGGGATGTTGCGCACCCGGAACACGAAAGACGTGATCATCCCGTGGGCGCCCCGGCGGCTGAGGTCGGCCTCGGGCGCCATCACGAGAAACCGGGTGGTGTTGTGGTCGTTATCTTCGATGTGGCGGGCCAGGATATCGAGCCCATAGACCCCGGCGGCGAGTTCCGAGGCCAGCGCACCGACATTGGCGTCGCCCTTTTGGGCCACGTCGCGGGCGGCGCGGGCATTGTCGGGACTGACCGCGCCTGTGATGTTGTTTTTTCTGAGGAATTTTCCGCATTGGGGAAGAAGTACGAGATGCGAATAGGCAATCTTGACGTCGCTTAACTTGGCGCCGGGCACCCCGAGAAGGTTCACATGAACCCTCAGAAACGCCTCTTCGATGATGTGCAGTTCGCTTTGCGGCAGAAGGCGGTGGATGTCGGCAACCCGCCCGTAGGTCGTGTTTTCAACCGGGAGCATCGCAAGATCGGCGCGGCCGTTCCGAACTGTTTCGACCACGTCTTCAAAGGTTGGGCACGGCACCGGGTCGTGGTTGGGATGGGTCGTTTGGCACGCCTCGTGGGAATAGGCGCCCAGTTCGCCCTGGAATGCGATGGCCGGCATGACGTAAGCCCTTAGAATATAAGCCCCCAGCACCGTCCGGAGGCGTTTCGTCGCGCCTCTTAGCGCTTGCGGATAAGGGAGGGAAGCGCTTAGGTGCTGGCGTTCGAACACAGCGGGATCGGCCATGCTCGACACGATGACAGCAACGAAAGCCGTTGCGGGCCTTTGCAGCACGCTGCTGGTGTTCCTTTTGGGAAGCTGGCTCGCGGAAGAGATCTACCACATGGGCGACGCCCATGGGGACCATCACGAGCAGGCCTATACCATCGATACCGGTGTCGAAGATGACCACGGCGGGGAAGAAGAGGCTGAGATCCCGTTTGCCGAGGTCTTTGCCGCCGCAGATGCGGCCGCCGGCGAAAAGCTCTGGCGCCAATGCCAATCGTGTCACCGGCTCGAAGCGGGTGCCAACGGGACTGGTCCCCACCTCGCAGGCATTGTAGGCCGCAACGTGAGTTCGGCGGACGGGTTTTCTTACTCAGGCTCGCTCGTCGCCGTGGCCGATGTCTGGAGCCCCGAAAACCTCAACGGTTTTCTTGCTGATCCAAAGGGCTACGCGCCGGGCACCAAGATGTCGTTCAATGGCATTCGTGACGTGGGCGACCGGGCCAATCTCATCGCCTGGCTTGAGAGCCTCGGGGGGTAATTCGACCCTGCCGGTTTCTTAAGCAGGCCCCTCACAGGCCTGCGCTGCGTCAATCCAACCACGGTCGGATCACGGATGTTCAACTTCTCCGCTCGACAATTGGAATTTTAACTTAAATTTTCCATCTATGCTGGGAAAACCCGATCCGGGAGGGTTCGTTGATGCGAGATCGTTTGTTGCGTGCACTGAATTTCGGATCTGACGTCACCGACGCCACCCGGCGTCGCATTCTCCATTTGACGCTGTTTTCTTTGGCAGCGCTCCTCTGGTCGGCGGCGATCCTCAACGCGGACGAGCACGAGACGATCATCGTCAGCCACGGCTACAATGAATATGACGAGCTGAAATACAGCCCCGACGACCCCAATCTCGAATACGTCAACCCAGAAGCCCCAACGGGTGGGCAGGCGAGCATTGCCGTGGTCGGGTCATTTGACTCGATGAACCCCTTTGCAACCGGGATCGGCACGCCCGGCGCCCTTGCGTCGTCTGGCTATGAAGACATGATGATTTCAACCGCTGACGAGGTGGGATCGTCCTACTGCCTCCTCTGCACCACGCTCGAATACCCCGAGAGCCAGGATTGGGTGATCTTCAACATCCGCGATGACGTGGTTTTCTCGGACGGCACTCCGATGACAGGGGAAGACATTCTGTTTTCCTTTAACCTCCTCAAAGAACAGGGCACCCCGTCTTACGCGGCCTTCGTGAATGAAGCGGTCGCGTCAGCCGAACTTTTGGACCCCTACACGCTGAAATTCACGTTCAACGACGGGATCCCGCGGCGGAGCTTGATATCCACCATGGGCTCGCTCCCGGCTTTCCCCAAGCATTGGTATGAGGAAACCGGCGCACGGCTCGACGAGAGCCGGCTCGAGATCGGCCCCGGCACAGGAGAATACGTGCTCGAAAGTCTCGATGTGGGGCGCCAAATCGTTTACCGGAGAAACCCCGAATATTGGGGGAAAGACCATTATCTTCAGGTCGGCCGGGGAAACTACGATGAACTCCGGATTGAGTATTTCGGCGACACGGTGGCTGCATTCGAAGGGTTCAAGGCAGGCGAAGTGACGCTGAGGACGGAAAATTCCTCGCTCAGCTGGTCGACTGCTTATGACTTCGCCGCCCTCGACCGGGGTTGGATCAAGAGAGAAACCTTGCCGAGCGGTAGCCTGCCGCTCGCCAGGGGCTTCGTCTTCAACATGAAAAACCCCAAGCTCCAGGACAGAAACGTCCGGCTCGCCATTGGCCGGATGTTCAACTTCACTTGGACCAACCAAAACCTGCAATACGGGCTTTTCCAGCAGCGGGAAGGGTTTTGGGAGAACGAGCGACTGAAAGCGACGGGCGTCCCCGAAGGACGCGAACTCGAGCTTCTGGAGCCGTTCCGAGACGAGCTTCCAGAGGCCATCTTCACAGAAACAGCTTTTGTGCCCCATGAAAGCGGGGAGCGCGCCCTCGATCGGCGGAACCTCCGCGCGGCCCTCGCCCTCCTCGAAGAGGCAGGCTACACGCCGGGCGACGACGGCATGCTCCGTGACGGCAACGGCCGCACCCTCGACATCGAGTTCATAGAAGACACGCAGGCCATGGACCGGATCATCCTCCCGTTCATCGAGAACCTGAAGTCCCTTGGCGTAAACGCGCGTTACAACCGAATAGACCCTGCCCAATACCAGGCTCGGACCCAATCCAAAGATTTCGAGATGCGGGACGGGTTCTACAGCACCGGGCTCGTTGAAGGGTCGGGCCTGTTGCAGCGGTTTGGCTGCGAAGACCGCGAGGACGTGTTCAATCCGGCCGCCTACTGCAACCCGGTCGTCGATGCGCTGGGCGAAGGGCTGCTTGAGGTCGAGACCTATGACGAAATGGCCGCCCATATCCGCGCCATCGACCGGATCCTTCGGTACGACTATTTCAAGATCCCGGTTTGGATGCTGCAGGAACGCTGGGTCGCCTATTACGACATGTACGAGTATCCCGAAGAGCTTCCGCCCTTTGCTCTCGGGCAACTGGATTTCTGGTGGATCAATGAAGAAAAGGCCGCCGCGCTTGAGGCGGCGGGCGCATTGAAATAAAGGAGCCCCATGGCCGCCTACATCCTCCGCCGGCTGCTCCTGATCATCCCGACCTTGTTCGGGATTATGGTCATCAACTTCACTTTGACCCAGTTCGTGCCGGGAGGCCCGATCGAACAGATCCTGGCGCGCCTCGACGGGTCGGGCGACGTCTTCGAGACGATCTCGGGCGGCGGCGGCGATGTGGACACGGAAGCCATTGAAGGCAACGATTCCGGTTATATCGGCGGACGGGGACTGCCCAAAGAGTTCATCGAAGAGCTTGAGCGGGAATTTGGCTTTGATAAGCCGCCCTTAGAGCGGTTCTTCCTGATGATGTGGGACTATATCCGCTTCGATTTCGGCGAGAGTTACTTCCGATCGATTTCGGTGGTCGACCTTGTCCTGGAAAAGATGCCCGTGTCGATCTCGCTCGGGCTATGGTCGACGCTTCTGGCCTACATTGTCTCCATTCCCCTTGGCATCCGAAAGGCGGTGCGCGACGGGTCGAGTTTCGACACGTGGACGTCCGGCGTTCTAGTGGCGGCTTACGCCATCCCTGGCTTTCTCTTTGCGATCCTCCTTCTCGTTCTCTTCGCGGGCGGGAGTTACCTCCAATGGTTCCCGCTCCGGGGGCTCACATCGGATAATTGGGAAGATCTCTCGCTGATCGGGAAGGTGATCGACTACTTCTGGCACCTCGCATTGCCGCTTACTGCATCGATGATCTCGGCGTTCACTTTCTCGACGCTGCTGACGAAAAACAGCTTCCTCGACGAGATCAAAAAGCAATACGTGGTCACCGCGAAAGCGAAGGGCCTCAAAGCCAATCGCGTCCTTTACGGCCATGTGTTCCGGAACGCGATGCTAATTGTGATCGCGGGTTTCCCGGGCGCGTTCCTCGGCATCTTCTTCGGCTCGTCGGTGATTATCGAGACGATCTTCTCCCTCGACGGTCTCGGGCGCATGGGGTTCGAAGCGACCCTCCAACGGGACTATCCGGTGATATTCGGCACACTCTTTGCCTTCGGTCTGATCGGGCTCATCGTCGGGATCCTCTCCGATCTCATGTATGTCTTTGTCGATCCGAGGATCGATTTCGAAAGGCGGGAGGCCTAAAATGGCTGTCGCAGAACCCCTTCCGGAAACGCCACAACCGGTCGAACCGACCGCCCCCGCCGAGGCGCGAAAAGGTTTATTCACGCTCTCTCCCTTGAACCAGCGCCGCTGGCGGAATTTTCGCCGGAACCGCCGGGCCTATTGGTCGCTGATCGTTTTTGCAGTGCTCTTTGGGCTTTCGCTCTTTGCCGAATTCATAGCCAACGACAAACCGATCTTGGTGAATTATCGGGGCGAGCTCCACACGCCGATCTTTACCTTTTATCCTGAGACCGCCTTCGGGGGAGATTTTCGCACCGAGGCGAAATATTCCGACATCGAGGTCCAATGCCTCATCAAGTCAGGCGGGCTCGACATCTGTTTTGACGACCCCGAAGGCGTGATCGAACAGGCCGAGACGGGCGTGGTAGACGGCGAAGACGTGGAGCAGGGTTGGATGCTCTGGCCCCCGGTCCGCTATAGCTTTGACACGATTGCCGATCTTGGCCGGCCCGCACCTTCGCCCCCCGATGCCGACCACCTGCTCGGCACCGACGACACGGCCCGGGATGTGCTGGCGCGGGTGATTTACGGGTTCCGATTGTCGATCATCTTTACCCTGATTGTCACGGGCGCTGCGTCATTCATCGGGATCATCGCCGGCGCGGTGCAAGGCTATTTCGGCGGTTGGATCGACCTTGTTTTCCAGCGGATTTTAGAAATTTGGGCGTCGACCCCATCGCTCTTCGTCATCATCATCATGTTCGCGATCTTCGGGCGAAGTTTTTGGATGCTCGTCTTTTTGTCGGTCCTTTTCGGGTGGCCTGCGCTTGTGGGCGTTGTGCGCGCAGAATTCTTGAGGGCACGGAACTTCGAATATGTGCGCGCAGCCCGGGCTTTGGGCGTATCGAACTGGACGATCATGTTCCGCCACATGCTGCCGAACGCCATGGTCGCGACCCTGACGATGATGCCGTTTATCATCACAGGCACAATCGGCACCTTGGCCTCGCTTGATTTCCTGGGCTTTGGTCTTCCATCCTCGGCCCCCTCTTTGGGCGAGTTGACGCTTCAGGCCAAACAGAACCTCCAGGCGCCTTGGCTGGCCTTCACGGCGTTTTTCACCTTCGCGATCATGCTGTCCCTCCTTGTGTTCATCTTTGAAGGGGTGCGGGACGCGTTCGATCCGAGAAAGACCTTCTCATGACGACCGTTCTCTCCGTCAACGACCTCAACGTCCGCTTCCGCCAGGACGCGGTGGAGACCCATGCGGTCAAGGGCGTGTCGTTTGAAGTGGAGGAAGGTCAGACGCTCGCGCTTGTGGGTGAATCCGGTTCGGGCAAATCCGTTTCCGCGCTCTCGACTGTCGCGCTCTTGCCCGACAGCGCCCAGATTACCGGGTCGGTGACCTATAAGGGCGAGGAGATGGTCGGCGCTTCCGAAGACGCACTGAGGAAGGTCCGCGGGAACGATATCAGCTTCATTTTCCAGGAGCCCATGACCTCGCTCAACCCGCTTCACACCCTCGATAAGCAGATTGGCGAGAGCCTCTTGATCCACCAGGGGATGACGGGTGAAAGGGCCCGCGCGCGGATCATCGAGCTGCTCGAGGAGGTGGGGATCCCTGACCCTGAGGCGAGGCTCAAGTCTTACCCGCATCAGCTGTCCGGCGGCCAACGTCAACGGGTGATGATCGCAATGGCGCTCGCCAATAACCCCGAATTGTTAATCGCCGACGAGCCCACCACGGCGCTCGACGTGACGATCCAGGCCCAGATCCTCGAACTATTAGCCGAGCTCAAGCGGGACCGGGGCATGTCGATGCTCTTTATTACCCATGACCTCGGGATCGTTCGCCGCTTCGCCGACAACGTCTGCGTGATGAAGGACGGCGAAATTGTCGAGCGGGGCCCTGTGGCCGAGATCTTTTCGGCGCCCGAGCATCCTTACACCCAAATGCTCCTGTCGGCTGAAGCTACCGGCGCGCCGGGACCGGTGGCCAATGATGCTCCGATCATTGCCGAAACGGATCGGCTCAAGATTTGGTTCCCGATCCAGCGGGGGCTTTTGCGCCGTACGGTGGGCCATATCAAAGCGGTGAATGCCGCGAGCCTCACGGTGCGGGCGGGCGAGACGGTGGGGATTGTGGGGGAATCGGGGTCGGGCAAAACCACGCTGGCCCTTGCAATCATGCGGCTCATCTCGAGCGAGGGTCCAGTGACATTTCTCGGTGAGAACATCCAGGGCTGGAAAAGCCGCCAGCTCCGCCCGATCCGGGGAGACATGCAGATCGTCTTTCAAGATCCCTACGGTTCCCTCAGCCCCAGGATGACCGTGGAAGAAATCATCTCTGAAGGCCTCACGATCCACAAACCCGATGGCGGTAATACCCAGGACCTCGTCGCCGAGATCATGGCCGAGGTCGGGCTCGATCCGGCGATGATGCACCGCTATCCCCATGAGTTCTCCGGCGGCCAGCGCCAGCGGATCGCGATCGCCCGGGCGATGATCCTCCGCCCGAAACTCGTCGTCCTCGACGAGCCGACCTCGGCGCTTGATATGACCGTTCAGGTCCAAATCGTGGCCCTCTTGCGGGATCTTCAGCAGAAATACGGGCTGGCCTATCTCTTTATCAGCCATGACCTCAAAGTGGTGCGCGCGCTCAGCCACCATGTGATCGTGATGAAATCGGGTGACGTGGTCGAAGCTGGGCCGGCGGCCGAGATCTTTGACGCGCCTAAAACGGCCTATACCCAAGAATTGATGGCTGCCGCTTTCACGACCGAACCCCACGCGGTGGCGTGAGGGACACTATGCAAAAGGCTTGAGGCGTGTCCCTGTCCCGGACTTAGCCCGTGACGACGCCTGTTTTAGCCTAGCCCGGTCCGAAGGTGGAACAATCGACGTCGCGTGCGGCGAGGCGGCGGCAAGCCATGGAGGCTTGATCTTCGGTCATGCCGACGAAATTGGCGTCATACTCGCCGCCGCGCGGCACGACTTTGCGAAGTGCTTCGTCGAGGGTTGCGAGTTCGGTGAGGGCCGTGGTCAGGAGCATGCGCTCGGCGTCGTGGCGGTTGGGATAACTCCCGATTGTGATCCCCCAATGGCGCCCACCGGATGTCGATAGGCGGGTGACCACCGTCGGTTCGGTCGGTTCAGGCGTGGTCTCGGCCATGTCCACCGGTCGGGGCAGGGGCTGGATGGCCGCGAGACTTGCCCGCGCCACGGCCACATCGGCCGAAGGCGCCAGGAGCGGTGTGGGCCCCGGGGCTTCGCTGTCTTCGGCGGGAATGCTGGCCTCGGCCACATCTTCGGCCACGACTTCCGCGAGGGCGTTTTCGATCCCGCTTTGAAGGGTCGAAGCCATGGCAACCGCCGTGGGCGCCTCTTCGGCAGCTGGCCGCGCTTTCGGCAAGGGGCTTCGGCCCATGGGCCCAGCCCGGGCAACCATCACCGGCGATGCGGCATTGCCGAGATAGGCCGGGCGTTTTGGCTTTCGGACTGCGACCTGGGTCGGTGCCCGTTTAAAGCCCATATCGAGGAGTTCGGCGACCCGGGCATTCCGCGTCGCCGTGGAGCGCCCGCCGAAGACCGTTGCGATGATCCGCTCCCGTCCCCGCTCGGCCGAGGCCACAAGGTTATAACCAGCGGCCCGTGTGTATCCAGTTTTGATACCGTCCGAACCGCGATAGGCGTTCAACAACCGGCGATTGGTGTTGGTGACGGTCTTTTTCCCCGCACTCGTCTGTATCCGAGAGAAGAGGTTGTAGTAGTCGGGATAGTCGTAAAACACGTGCCGTCCGAGGATCGTCATGTCCCGCGCGGTGGAGAGGTGGCCCGCTTCGGTGAGGCCGTGGGCGTTCTTGAAGGTCGTCCGGGTCATCCCCATGGCTTTGGCCGTGCGGTTCATCCGCCGCGCGAAGGCGGCTTCCGAGCCCGAGATCGCCTCGCCGATCGCGGTTGCGGCATCGTTGGCCGATTTGATGGCTGCGGCGCGAATAAGGAACCGGAGCTTGATCTTTTGGCCCGACTTCAGCCCGAGTTTCGAGGGCGGTTCAGCGGCAGCTTTCCGGGAGATCGTCACCCGATCATCGAGCGAAATCTCGCCCCGTTCTACCGCTTCAAAGGCAACGTAGAGCGTCATCATTTTGGTCAACGATGCGGGATGAAGGCGCGTGTCAGCGTTTCGAGAATGGAGAACTTCTCCGGTTCGCGCATCCATGACCATCGCTGCGTAAGGTGCAGACACGGCCAGATTTGCCGAATAGATCCATGATATTATGATAAATAATAGCGCACGCCCAAAGAGGACGGCCTGCCGCCGAGCCATCACCGCATTGAAACCTTTTCTGCCTCACCGCCCGACATTGGCGCCGGTGCGTTTTGTTTGACATGCCATAACACGGTTAAGCATCTCCGAAAACACTCTTGTTTTTTGGGGCGGTTAACCCGCAATTAATGGCTATGGCGGGTGTTTGTTCTCATTAAGACCCCAATATGTGGATTTCCGGGGAATTCTGGGGAGGCCTTGGCCAGCGACAGCGCAGGCGCGGCCCGGTCCTCGACCGATTGTGCCCTCACCCGAAGCCGCCATTAGCGTCAACGGCGCGTCAACGGGGTCTGGATTATCCGACTTCTACCCTGCCTTGTCTCTTTTCAGACGCGACGCAGTGACTATATTGCCGCCCATCGTCTTGACCCCGATTAGAGTGTGCATTGTGGGAACAACCGAATTCCATCTCATGGCTGACCCGGACAAACCAGGATCTGGCGATACGAGTGTCCTGACCGAGACCAAGGCCAAAACCCAGCGACCGCCGCTCTATAAGGTTATGCTTTTAAACGACGACTACACGCCGATGGAGTTTGTGGTGCATGTGCTCGAGCGCTTTTTTGGGATGAGCCACGCCCAGGCCTACGAGCTGATGCTGACCGTCCACAAAAAGGGCCTCGCGGTGGTTGGCGTCTTTGCGTTCGAGATTGCCGAGACCAAGGTGAGCCAAGTGATGGACTTTGCGCGGCGCCACCAGCACCCCCTTCAGTGCACGATGGAAAAGGAGTAACGGGTCCGGCCGCCCATGGCTGAGACGCGTCTCCAAAGGGCCTTGGACGAGGGCCTTTTTTCACTCCCTCTAAATGACGACATTGCGGTCATTGGCCCGGCAATTGGGGCGGACTTGTCTTGGGTCCCCAAAAAAAGATGTATCGTTGTGCAGCGCCATGCACCCGCCCATCGCCATTGGGCATCGCGCGGATTTCACGCATCCGTCGAACTACCAGACCATGCTGGCCTGGCTGTGGTTCACCTGCCGCGGTCACGGCAGGAGGCGATGCATTTGATCGCCCGAGCGGCGCATATCGCCCCGGCGGTGGTGATTGACGGTCAAAAAATCGACGGGGTCGATAGCATCCTCAAAGCGCTCCGCCCTCGCGGGGGTGTTTCCGCATCTCTGTCCAAGGCCAAGGGCAAGGTTTTTGTGGTTCAGGGTGCCGCGCTCGAAGATTGGGTCGGGGCAGGCGAAACGGCTATCGAAGGCGGTTTCTTTACCCGACCGGGTATCTTTTCTGCGGATGGGGTGGATCCCGGTTCTCGGCTTTTGGCCCAGGCGCTGCCCCAAAATCTTCCGGCAACCGTGGCGGATCTTGGCGCGGGCTGGGGCTTCCTAGCTCGCGCCGTGCTCGCCCGTGACGGGGTCGAGACGCTCCATCTTGTGGAAAGCGACCATTGGGCGCTCGATTGCGCGCGCCGGAACGTCCAGGATCCGCGGGCTCAATTCCACTGGGCCGATGCCCTGGATTGGAGCCCTGGTCAGCCGCTTGATACGATCGTTATGAACCCGCCGTTTCATCAGGGACGGACGGCTGATCCCGCACTCGGCCAGGCCTTTATTCGCGCTGCGGCCCGGCTCCTTAACCGTCATGGCACGCTCTGGCTTGTCGCCAACCGCCATCTTCCTTATGAAAAGACCCTCGAAGAGACGTTTCGCGAGGTGCGACCGGTCGGACATGACCCGGCCTTCAAACTGTACCAAGCCCAGCACCCGCGCGCCCTTTAACCCAGCCGGATCCTTCCCATGACACTCGCCATCGCAGGAAAAACCGCCGTTGTAACCGGCGCGGCCAACGGAGTCGGCCTCGCCATCGCCCGGCATTTCGTGGCCCGCGGGGCCAACGTGATGTTTGCTGATATGGACGAAGAGCGGCTCGAGGCGGAGTTGGGGGATGTGGAGGATGAGAAGGGCACGGCGCGCTATTTTGCCGGTGATCTCCGGGAAAAGCTAACCCGGGCCAATCTACTTTCGGCAACGATCGATGCGTTCGAGGCGGTCGATATACTCGTCAACGCGTCGCGCCAGGTTGATGTCTCGGACCCGTTGAGCCCCGAGGAGGACAACGTCCAAGCGCTTTTGGACCAAAACCTGATGATCTCGCTCCGGATGACCCAGCTCTTTTCGAAGCGGATGATCGAGCAGGCCGGCGACGACGAAGAGGAAGAGCAGACAAAGCCCGCTGGCTCGATCATCAATCTCTCTTCAATTGCCGCCCATCGGACGACGCCGTCGCTTTTGGCGTTTTCGGTAAGTTCCGCCGCTTTGGACCAGATGACGCGCTCGATGGCAGTTACCCTCGCGCCTCACCGGATCCGGGTGAACGCGATTGCGTTCGGGTCGGTTATGTCGGCCTCCCTTGAAGACGCACTCCAAGACGGCCAAGACCAGCGACGGGCGATCATCGATCATACGCCTTTGGGCCGGATCGCGGCGCCAAAGGAGTTGGCCGAGGTGGCCCAATTCCTCGCCTCCGACGGGTCAGGCTTCATGACCGGCGAGGTGGTGACCGTCGATGGCGGCCGCACGTTGCTCGATGCGGTGGATGCACCGGTCCACTAGGGCCTTTTCACAACCGACCCGGGCCTCACCCAGGGCCACCTCACTGCCCTAGCCCGCGCTGTCTAGTCCAATTGACACTTCTGGCGTTCAAGCTTTGACTTTCCGGCGGAGAGTCGGGCGCAGCGGCACCCGGCAAAGGACCAAGGAGACCGCCCGTGAACGCCCCGTTTGACCAGAGAAAAGCCCAAGCCAGCGCCTGGTTCCGTGACCTCAGAGACCAAATCGTCGGCGCGTTCGAAGGCCTCGAAGACAGCCAGACCAGCGGGCCCATGGCAGACCACGCCCCAGGCCGGTTCGAGGTCAAAGAGACCCGCCGGGCCTCCGATGACGGGGGCGATGCGGGCGGTGGGCTCATGAGCGTGATGCGCGGCGGGCGGGTCTTTGAAAAAGTGGGCGTGAACGTCTCGACCGTTTACGGCACGCTTGGGGAACGGGCGCAAATGGCGATGGCAGCGCGGCCAGGGCTCGAAGGGATGAAGTCTGATCCGAGGTTTTGGGCGTCAGGCATCAGCCTCGTGGCCCATATGCAAAACCCCCATGTGCCGGCGGTCCATATGAACACGCGGATGTTCTGGACGCCCCATGCCTGGTGGTTTGGCGGCGGGTCCGACCTCAACCCTTGCATCGAGTATGACGATGACACGGCGGCCTTTCACGCGGCCCAAAAAGCCCGATGCGACCCCCATGGGGCCGAAATTTATCCCAAGTTCAAAGCCTGGGCCGACGAGTACTTTTTCATCCCCCATCGCGGCCGCGCTCGGGGGGTTGGCGGGATCTTTTTTGACGATCTCAATACCGGAGACTGGGAGGCTGATTTTGCCTTCACCCAGGATGCGGGCCGGGCGTTTTTGGAAGCCTACCTCCCGGTGGTCGAACGCCGCCGAAGCATGGAGTGGAGCGAGGCGGAGAAGGACACGCAACTCGTCCACCGCGGGCTCTATGCCGAATACAACCTCGTCTATGACCGTGGCACAAAGTTCGGCTTGGAGACAGGCCATGATGCCAATGCGGTGTTGATGAGCCTGCCGCCCATGGCGAAGTGGGTCTGAGCCACAGGGCCAAGTTGGCCAACCCGCTACCAAGTTGCCGCCCCGATGGGTGACTGATCATCCATCGGCCGATCTGAAGACTTCAGATCTAGTTGCCGTCCCGTGCCTTGATCCAAAATCGGTCGGTGCCCGTGTGACGCTTATGACCGCCCCGAATGACGCGCGGCATATCGCCGGATCCCATGTCGGCAGCCGCCGCGCTTTGGTCGCTCCCGCCAAACAGGGTCTTGAGGCCGGCAAACATCCCCGCCGCCCCGGCCGCGCTCCCGCCGTCGAGGGCCGCCGTGGTTTGGTTGAATGTGCCCACAAGTTCCTCGTTGCTCGAGCCGGCGGGTCCCACATGGTAGAGACTGGCGGTCGCTCTGAACTGCTGCAGCCCATCCCGTTGGACCCTGCCAGGATCGAATTGAAGACCGGCAACGACGCAATTCCCCAACTCTTCGCGCATCTGGTCGCAGAGCGCGTCGATTTGCTGGAAAAGCGCCCGCTTTGCCGCTTGAGCGCCTTCCGGGCGAAGGATCAGCGCGCCGTCAGAGGGCACTTCCACACGGGTCCGGTAAAGATCGCGCGGCCCTTCGATATTAATGTCGCCGAGGGGCTCGTCCGGGAGATAGCCCAAAACTCCATCGATCTGGAACGTGCCGTCATTTCGAGGCTCTCGGACGCGGACGCTCGACACCGCGCAGGACCTGCCGACCGATGCCAAAACCGCCGGGCAATCGCGGTCGCGGAGAAATTCGGGGCCGCGCGATTGCAGCCAAAGCGCGTGATAGGCGGATGGCGGTGGGGTTTCGCCCTCTACCAGCACTGCCTCTACCGACAGCCGTTCCGAGACGACGATTGAGCGGCGCCGGGTGAATTGCTCCGCCGCAAAGAGCGCATCGATGGCCGCACCCTCTTTGAAATTGGCCCAACGGGACAGCACTTTGTCGCCAGCGCTAGCAATGGGGGCGGGCACGGCGGTCTCTCCGCCGAGGGCCGTTTCCCATTTGGCCTGCAGACCGAGCGCGCCGAGATTCAACAAGATGATCGGGATGCCGATCAGCACAAATCCAACCGCCGAGATGGCGAGCCGCAATTTCATTGGATGCGCTCCATCGGTTCGGGATTGATGCGCGCAAGTTCACCTCCCACGGCTTCTAGAACGAGGTCACGGCGCGCCGAGGCGACGGCGGCCCGCCGCTCTTCCGCCGACCCGACAAAGAGCCGGGGGCCTTCTTGGGCTCGGATAAGAGCGCCTTCGAGGCTCCGATAGGTGGCACGGGCCTCTGGGGTCGCAGGCATTGGCCCGACGAGCACATGGCTTGCGGTAAAGGCCCCAACAGTGTCCGGTTCGGATGCGGTGCCGAATGTGGCGCTAAACCACGCTTCGTAGCGGCCGTGCATGTCTCGGGCGCGCCCTTCGAAGTCTTCGCTGGTGCTGCTGACACCGGCCCTGTGGAAAAGATCCCAGTGTGATGCGACGGCCCGCCATGGCTGGGGCGCACAGCCGGACTGCATTTCGAGGAAATGCACTGGTGTGTCTTCTGAGAGGGGATGGACCGCTTGGCCGGGATTGCCCACCAATACGATTCGGGCGACCTCGACGCCGTCCGCGGCATGGAGGTTCCAAAGCAGAGCCTGGGTCGCACCTTGGAGAACGAGATAGAGCGGCGCCGATGTGTCGGTCAAAACCACATTCACCACTGGTGTGGGCTTGGTGTCACCAGAGGCGCGCTCCTTCATCGGGTCAGACGTGCGTTGAAGATCGGCGACATATCCCGACGCGCCGGAGGCAAGTTCGCGGTCAGTGACGACGTGATATCCGCTGGGCGTTATTCCGTCGAAAACTTGGGCCTTCGCCATCTTTTGGCCCGCCGCCAGGGCTGGGACTTGGCAATTGGCCTCGGCTGGAGACGCCAGAACGCGTGCTGGGTGTTCGGCCTTGAGGCGCCTCGGGACACCGGAAAGGGCGTCTTGGACGAGATGAATGCTGTCACCCGGTCCGGTCAGCCCCGGATGCTCTACCTTCCATCCATAGAATTCACGCCGACGGGTTTTCTGGGGATCGGTCACGAGGCGGACATCCGAAGGTCCGCCAATTCCATTCATTTGGCCGTCTGAATTGAAGAAAACTCCGATGGCCGAAGCGAAATCTCCTAAGGATGGCCCCGCCTCTTCGTCGATTGCGGTGATGTCTTTGCCGTCCGCCTGCGGCCCAACGGTGCTCAGGACGATCGCAAGGCCAATCATCAAGCCGAGAACACCCAAAATCACAGATCTAAAACCCATAGCGCGCCCGAATAACTTTTGAGCGTGGCCTAGGTTTCCATCAGGGCAGCAATAAGGCGATTAAGCGCTATTTACGGATCACTTCGAGCATCCGTGCTACGTTTTCGGGATCCGCGTCCGGGGTTATGCCGTGGCCAAGATTGAAAATATGGGGGCCACCCGAGAAAGCATCGACGATGCGTCTTGTCTCGGTCTCCAGGTCCTTGCCGCCGGTCACCAAGAGGCGCGGATCAAGGTTGCCTTGGACGCAAGTGTCGGTTTGGACATGGGCTGACGCCCAGGTTGCGTCGACTTTCGTGTCAAGGGCCACAGCGTCGGCGCCGGTCGCGCGGGCGAAACCTTCGTATCGGGATCCGGCCTCCCTCGGGAAGGCGATTACGGGCGTGTCCGGGTACGCGGCTTTGAGCGCCGCGATAATCTTTTTGGCCGGTGCCAGGGCATAGCGGTCAAAATCCTCGCCTTTGAGCGAACCGGCCCAAGAATCGAAGAGTTTCACCACTTCCGCCCCGGCATCGATTTGGGCGGAAAGGTAGGCGATGGTCGCCTCCATCAGCCGGTCGATCAGGGCGTCGAACGCCGCCGGATCCGCAGATTTGAGCCCATGGGCCGGACCTTGGTCCGGCGTCCCGCGCCCGGCAATCATGTAGGTCGCCACGGTCCAGGGGGCGCCGGCAAAGCCGATGAGCGTGGTCTCTTGAGGAAGCTCGCGGGCCAGAATTCGGACCGTTTCGTAGACCGGCGCCAAAGTCTCGTGGATCGCGTCGACCGGTTTCAGCGCGGCAACCTCCTCGGCGGTTGTCACCGTCGAGAGGCGTGGGCCCTCGCCGGTCACAAACCAAAGGTCGGCGCCCAAGGCTTGGGGGATCAAAAGGATGTCGGCAAAGAGGATCGACGCATCGAAGCCATACCGCCGGATCGGTTGGAGGGTGACTTCGGCGGCGAGGTCGGAATTGTAGCAAAGCGACAGAAAATCCCCCGCTTCGGCCCGCGTTGCGCGGTATTCCGGCAAATAACGCCCGGCCTGGCGCATCATCCAAACGGGCGGGCGCTCTTGGCGCTCCCCGGCCAATGCGCGGAGCAGGGTTTTCTGTCGGGTCATTGGTGGGGCATCGTCTCGCATGATCTCAGCCGTCCCGTGTCAGTGCCCCTTTGTCAAGACAGTAGCCGTTGTCAGGCTGAATTTACACTGTTACCCCTTCCGAATGCCTGAAGACCTGCCTAGCTCGGCCCAACCTTTACGTATCGGCACCCGGGGTTCGCCCCTTGCCCTGGCCCAAGCCCATGAGACCGCCCGGCGCCTCAGCGAGACCTTCGGTCTTGAGGATGGGGCAACCGAAATTGTGGTCATCAAAACCACCGGCGACATGGTGCTCGATCGGCCGCTAAAGGAGATCGGCGGGAAGGGGCTGTTTACAAAAGAGATCGAAGAAGCGCTCCTCGATGGGCGGATCGACATCGCCGTCCATTCTTCGAAAGACATGCCAGTTGAGCAGCCCCAAGGACTTGTTTTATCGACCTTTCTGCCCCGCGAAGACGTGCGCGATGCGTTCGTTGCGGGCCCCGGCAGCGCAGATTTCGCGGATCTTGCCGCGGGCACCAAGGTCGGCACGTCGAGCCTTCGCCGCCGGGCGCAGCTTTTGAACAAGCGGCCCGATCTCGAGGTGGTGGAGTTCCGCGGCAACGTCCAAACGCGGCTTAAAAAGCTCGAAGATGGGGTCGCGGCTTGCACGTTTCTTGCGATGGCGGGCCTCAGCCGCCTAGGACAAGCCCAGATCGCGCGCGAAGCGCTTTCGCCCGATGTGATGCTTCCCGCGGTGGCCCAAGGTGCCATTGGCATCGAACAACGCCATGGCGATGGCCCTGTCAGTACCCTCCTCGAAGGGATCCACGATACCGAAACTGCCACGCGGATCGCAGCCGAACGGGCGTTTCTTGCCGCACTCGACGGATCCTGTGAAACGCCGATTGCCGGGCTTGCCGAGCTTCAAGGCAGCGAGATCCGGCTTAGGGGCGAGGTTTTGCGCCCCGACGGTTCCGAGGTCATCGCCGATGACCAGACTGCCCCGGTCGAAGATGCGGCCCGTTTGGGCGACGAAATGGGCCGCGCCCTTCTCAGCCAAGCAGGGCCCGGTTTCTTCGATTGGCGGGCCGTCGACGCGGTTTAACGCGATCGAAAAGTCTTTCTGACAAAACGCCCCAAAACAATTGGGGCAGTGTCGTAAATGGCAACGGATAGCATTCCGCCCGGCCGCGCGCCGGAGCGGGCGGATTTTCTTGAGGCGGCTTTGGCGGAATTGGCCGGGTCGCTTGCAGCAATGTTGGGACAGGATGCGGCGATGGCGATCTTAGATCAGGTCGCGGACGAGGTTGTGGGAGGGCATCTCGATGATAACGCCGTTGCAAGCGCCGAACGGATAAAGCTCGCAGAGCTTCCGGATGCCATGCAGGCCGTGCTCAACACGCTCGGCGCAGAGTTCGAACGGGACAGAGCATCGGAAGGCGGGATTTCGTTTGTAGCAAAGCGCGATCTTGTGGGCCCTGGCCATGGCGCTCTCATAGCGTTCGCGCGGTCACTTCTCGGACAGTTGGCGGCGGGAAGTCAGGGCTTTGCATCTGTCGATGTGACCGAGGCCGAGGGCGACGCCGATGCGGTTTACACCGTGCATTTCGAGGAGAAACAGCCCGGCCGGGTCTTTCGAGCCTAGGCAGCGTTCTGAGACTTGTGGAGCCGGTTTCGCATCCCGTCGGATCTCGCATTGCCGGGCGACACAAAAGCCCGCGGAAGCGAGTTGGGCGGCGTCGCCCTAATGCGTGATTTTGCCCCCGGCCGCTTGCGCCAATTCAAGGAAGGCAGGGCCCATCGCCGCCACGATCAGCGCCACCCCGTCGCGGTTAGGATGGATCCGGTCCGCTTGGAAGTAAGTCTCGATGGCCGCGGCCCGGTCTTCCAATTCCGCCAGGCCCTGGAGAAAGTTCGGAAAGTGAAGTGCTCCGAATTCGGCGGCGAGTTCCGGGTACATGTTGTCGAATGCGGCTTTGTACTCGGGTCCAAAATTGCCCGGCGCCTCCATGCCCACCAGAAGCACCGGCAAATCCCGCGCACCGGCGGCCTCGAGAATGCCTTTGAGATTGGCGCGGCTAGCGGCCGGATCGAGGCCGCGCAGAAGATCGTTGCCGCCGAGGGCCACGATAAGGCCGTCCACATCATCGTCGAGCGACCAATCGATCCGGGCAAGCCCGCCCGCGGTCGTATCGCCCGAAACGCCCGCGTTTCGCAGGTCCACCTCCGCCCCCTCGTCTTCGAGCCGCGCGGCCATCTGAGAAACGAAACCGTCGGTGGGGGCGAGGCCATAGCCTTGGGTCAGGCTGTCGCCCAACACGACGAGTGTCACGGGTTCGGCCGACGCCGCTCCGGCAAGCCCAAAGCCGACGACCGCCGCCGCGCCGAGGTTGCGGATCTCGCGAAGCGCCCCATATCCGCATGAAACCGCCAGTTTGAGCAAAGCCCCCATGGACGATCCGATCCTCTCCCTCACCGATGTGTCCTTGTCGCTCGACGGCAATGCCGGGCGCGTCGACATCCTCAAGGATATCACCCTTAGCGTGCCCAAGGGCGAAACGCTGGGGCTCATTGGACCGTCGGGATCAGGCAAATCATCGCTCCTTATGCTCATGGGCGGGCTCGAACGGGCCACGGCTGGATCTGTGACCGCACTTGGCCACGATCTCACAGGGCTCGACGAGGACGCTCTCGCCCGGTTTCGCCGCGATCATATGGGGGTGGTTTTCCAATCTTTCCACCTTATCCCAACGATGACGGCGCTCGAAAACGTGGCGACCCCCCTTGAATTGGCGGGAGCGAAGGACGCGTTTGAGCGGGCCGAAGCAGAGCTGGCCTCGGTGGGCCTCGCGGAGCGGGCGGGCCATTACCCGTCCCAAATGTCGGGCGGTGAACAGCAACGCGTTGCCCTTGCCCGAGCCGCCGCACCCCGGCCGGATATTCTCTTGGCGGACGAACCCACTGGCAATCTTGACGGAAGCACCGGCCAAGCGATCATGGATCTTCTTTTCGATCTTCGCGACAGGCACGGTGCCACGCTGATCCTGGTTACCCATGCGCCGGACCTTGCGGCACGGTGTGACCGTGTGATCCATCTTCGGGACGGCCGGCTCGATACCGCACCGCTCCGGGCAGAGGCGGCGGAGTGAACGCGCCCGTTGCCGCGCGGATCGCCCTGCGAGAGCTTCGCGGCGGGCTCCGGGGTTTTTGGGTGTTTTTGGCCTGTCTGTCCTTGGGTGTGGCGGCCATCGCAGCGGTGGGGAGCGTTCGGTTTTCCATTACTGCGGGGCTCGAAGAGCAGGGGGCGTCGATCCTCGGGGGCGATGCGGAAATTGGCCTGACCTACCGGTTTGCCGACGACGATGAGCGGGCTTGGCTCGAGGAGCAAGCCGAAGAAATCTCCGAAATCGTCGACTTCCGATCGCTCGCCACATTCGGCGACGGCGACGCAGCGCGCCGGGCCCTGACCCAAGTCAAAGGCGTCGACGGGGCCTACCCGATCTATGGCAGCGTGGTCCTTGATCCGCCGATGGCGCTGGCCGATGCGCTGGAGGGCAGCGATGGACTGCCCGGGGGCGTGATGGACCCCGTTTTGATCGATGTTCTCGGCATCGAGGTGGGTGACACCTTCCGCCTCGGCACGCAGGATTTTGTACTAGCCGCCGCGCTCGAACGCGAACCGGATGGCGCAGGCGGTGGTTTTGGCCTCGGGCCCCGGAGCATTGTCCGGACCGAAGACTTGGCCAATTCGAGCCTTCTTGCCGCAGGGACGCTTTTTGAAAGCGCCTATCGGCTGCGCTTGCCTGAAGGCGCCAATCTGTCCGAAGCGCGCAGTGCCGCCGCCGAGGTTTTCACCGGCGCGCGCTGGCGCGACCGGCGAAATGGCGCACCGGGGGTCACGGAATTCGTTGATCGGCTGGGGGCCTTCCTGGTCCTCGTGGGCCTGGCGGGTCTCGCCGTGGGCGGCGTGGGTGTTTCGTCGGCGGTCCGGGCCTATCTCGAACGCAAGACCGCTGTGATCGCCACTCTCCGGACCGTCGGTGCCGAAGCATCGACGATCTTTTTGAGCTATTTCATCCAGATCGGGGTGTTGACCCTCCTTGGCATCGCCATCGGCCTCGCTCTGGGCGCCATTGTGCCTTGGCTGTTCGCTCCGCTTATCACAGCCAATCTTCCCGTCCCGGCCGAGTTTGGGATCCATATCCGGCCCTTGGCCGAGGCTGCGCTTTACGGCTCGCTCGCCGCCCTTCTTTTTACGCTATGGCCTCTCGCGAAGACCGAAGACGTGCGTGCGGCGGCGCTTTTTCGCGATGCTTCAGCGACGCTCAAAGGCTGGCCACGCCCGGTCTGGCGGGCGGTGACCATCGTCACCCTTGCCGCGCTCGTGTTCACGGCTGCGGCATTCTCGGGGCTGATGACCCTCACGCTTTGGACCGCCATTGGCATTGTCGGCTCGTTTATCGTGCTTTTGATCACCGCCGAAGGGATCCGCCGACTGGCGCGCCGGCTTTCGCGGTCGCGCTTTGCCCGGGGGCGGACAACGCTCCGGCTGGCCCTCGGTTCGGTCGGCGGGCCGGGCAGCGAGGCGGGTTCGGTGGTTTTGTCCTTGGGGCTCGGACTCACGGTTTTGGCCGCCGTCGGCCAAATCGATGCCAACCTCCGGGGCGCGATCGCACGCGATCTCCCGGATGTGGCGCCGTCGTTCTTCATGGTCGACATTCAAACCGCCCAGCTTGACCCGTTTCTCGCGCGCCTTGAGGAGAACCCGGCCGTGACCCGGATCGAGACTGCGCCGATGCTCCGGGGCATCATAACCCAAATCAATGGCCGCCCCGCCTCCGAGACCGGCGGTGACCATTGGGTGCTTCAGGGCGACCGGGGTATCACATATTCGGTGGCCCCGCCCGAGGGCGCGGTGGTGACCGATGGGGCGTGGTGGCCTGAGGACTACACGGGCGACCCCCAGGTGAGTTTTGCCACGGAAGAGGCGCTTGAGATCGGGTTGGCGCTCGGCGATACCATCACGGTTGACGTGCTCGGGCGCCCGATCACGGCAGAGGTGACGTCGTTTCGCGACGTCGATTTCTCAAATGCGGGCATCGGATTTATCCTCTCGATGAACCCTGCCGCCATCGCGGGCGCGCCCCACACCCATATTGCGACCGTCTATGCCGATGCTGACGCCGAGGCCGCGATCCTGAGAGAGACCTCCGAGACCTATCCCAATATCACCGCGATCCGGGTCAAAGACGCGATAGAACGGGTCACCGGTCTTCTCGGCGGGATTGCTGCGGCGGTGACCTATGGGGCATCGGCCACACTGGTGACAGGCCTCATCGTGCTGATTGGGGCTGCCGCGGCGGGCGAACGGGCACGCACTTATGAAGCCGCGATCCTCAAAACCATCGGCGGATCGCGCCGCGCGATCCTGGCCAACTTTGCCCTCCGCTCGGCGATCCTAGGCGCGGCGGCCGGGGCGGTGGCGATCTTCGCTGGGGGCATCGGAGGCTGGGCGGTGTCGCGCTTTGTGATGAACACCGAGTACTATTTCGAACCCTTTTCAGCGATCGCGATTGTCATCGGCGGCCTCATCGCCACCCTTGGCGCTGGCCTGGCCTTCGCCTGGCGCCCCCTCGCCGCGCGCCCGGCCCGGATTTTGCGCGCACGGGACTGACCCGGGACTTGACGCCTAGGGGCGTGGGCCTTAACCGATCATGTCCGTGGCGGAGTAGCTCAGTTGGTTAGAGCAGAGGAATCATAATCCTTGTGTCGGGGGTTCAAGTCCCTCCTCCGCTACCAAAAAACCTATATATATCATAATGATGCGGGCGGGTTGCCGCGTCTGATCTGAGTTCGCGTTCCGAGCATTAGGACCCATGCTATCAACGGCTTCGCCGGGCACCGAGCGCGTGGAGACGTGCTGGCGTCCTATCTTCACTCCGCAAAACCCGATGATTTGGAGGTTTCGATGCCAGTCTGCTCGATGGAGGTCGGCGCATATTCCGCGCGCGTGTGGGCAACGAGCCATTGGGCGAAACGCTCGGTTGCCTCGCCGCCCTTTTTGTTACGCATGACGAGGTAAAAGGCGTCACCCATGGTGAGGGTTGGAAGACCTGCGGGCACGAGACTGCCAGTTGCTGCAAGCTCGCCAGTGAGTGAGCGCCAACCGAGTAACATCCCGTGGCCCTCAAGTGCGGCCTGGGTTGCTTGAACATAGTTGGTGAAGGTCTGGCCCCCGCTTCTGACCGCCCGCTGCCCGGTTTTGAGGAGGTAGTTTTGCCACGTGAGCCACGACGTTTCCGGCGATCTGACATGGAGCAATGACACCGAATTCGGCGGAATGGGATCTTCGATACGTGCGCGCAGCGACGGCGCAACGACTGGCGTGACCGCCTCATCGAAGAGGTGACGGACAACGCCGTCGGTCCAGCGCCCGTGGCCGTAGCGGATGGCCAAGTCGATCCCATCCACCAATGCCGGCACCCCTGATTGGGTCGTGACCACGTTGACCAAAAGGTCAGGTTGCGCATCGTAGATGGCCGTGAGCCGCGGCATGAGCCAGTAGGTTGCAACCCCAACCGAACAGGCCACCGTCACTGTCTTCGCACTCTGGGCTCCGTCCTGGCGGAGCCCGTCGAGTACATCGGCGATGCGTGTCAAACTCTCCGTCGTGGTGGCTGCGAGGGTAAAGCCGGCCTCGGTCGGCCGTGCGGGACGGCTGCCGCGGTCGAGCAGCGTGACGCCAATATGCTCTTCGAGCTTCCGGACCGCTTGGCTGACCGCGGGCTGGGTCACGTTGAGCTCGGCCGCCGCCGCTTGGACCGAGCCCGTGCGAACCACTGCGGCGAAGCCGGTGAGCAGACGAAGCGGGGGCAGATCGCGGTCCATAACATAAGCAATAGCTAATATTGTATTTAGTGCAATCGCCGTATCGCAGCGCCCCTTGGCGCGATTAGCGTCGCTAGAAAGTGTCGAAGCCACACAAGAGGGCGAGCCATGGACGGAGCGCAGATTGACACGGTGGTCGACGAGGAAAACGGGCTCACCGTTTCCTTGCCGAATGGCACCCGAGCTTATTTTAATGCCTGGTGGCTCAGGGACAATTGCTCGACCTCGTTTGACGCCGAAACACGGGAGCGCACCTTTGATATTTTTCATTCCGCAGCCGCCCCGCAGCCGGTGGAAGCGTCGATTGACGGCAATGCGCTCACCGTGCGTTGGGCCGGCGAGGATCATATCTCGCGCTATCCGCTGGACATGCTTGCATCCTATGCGGGCGGCGAAGCCCGGCATGATCCGGCCGACCTTCCGCGCCGCCCCTGGTTGGCCGACCACTATCCAAACCTGACCCGTGTCTCCCATCCCGCACTTTTAGAAGATGCCGCGGAGCGACGGCGCTGGATGGAAGCGTTGTTGGTCGAAGGTGTGGCCATCGTCACAGACATGCCCGACAGCGACGCAGCGCTGACCCGCACTGCCGAACTATTGGGAACGATCCGTCCGAGCTTTTTCGGCGCCTATTTCGAGGTGCGGACCCATGTTAAGCCGACGAACCTCGCCTTCACCTCGAAGGCGCTCGAACTCCATACCGATGTCCCGGCCGAAGAGCTCGCGCCCGGGATCCAGTACCTCCATTGTCGGCGGAATAGCGTCGAAGGCGGCCTGAACCTCTTTCTCGACGGCACCGCGGTGGCCCATGACCTCCGCGGGGCTGACCCTGAAGCCTTTCGGCTTCTCTCCGAAATCGACGTGCCGTTTTACAAGGAACATGACGGGATCGACATGCGCGCCCGCCAGCGGGTGATCGAGCTGGATCGCAATGGCGAGGTGTCGGGCGTGACGATCAGCCAACACATGGCCGATCTCTTCGACCTGCCGCAGCGCCTCATGGACAGCTATTACCCCGCATTCGTCACGTTCGGCCGCATGATGCAGGACACGAAATACGTGATGCGTTTCAGCCTTAAGGCAGGCGAGTGCATCAGTTTTGACAACCACCGGATCGTCCATGGCCGCGAAGCCTATTCCGCGACCAGCGGCGAGCGCTACCTGCGCGGGACCTATACCGACCGGGGAGAGCTTCGGGGGCTCTACCGTGCCATGGTCTCTAAGGGGCGATTCGCATGAAGGACAACGCGAGCGACATTGAGGCAGAGCTTCGCGTCGACCTCGCTGCGGCCTTTCGGCTTGCGGCCCGCCTTGATTGGCACGAGTCGGTCGGCAACCATTTTAGCGTTGCCGTGTCTGACGATGGGCGACGGTTTCTCATGAACCCCAAATGGCGGCATTTCGCGTCGATCCGCGCCAGTGACCTTTTGCTTTTGGATGCCGATAATCCTTCGGCGATGGAAGGGTCCGACGCGCCCGACGCCTCCGCCTGGATGATCCACAGCACCTTGCACAGGGCCCGCCCGGATGTGCGTGTCGTGCTCCATTGCCATCCGCCATATGCCACCGCGCTTGCCGCCCTGAAGGCTCCCGCATTGCTGCCCATTGACATGAATACGGCGCGGTTCTGGGGCGATCTCGCGATCGATTTGGAATGCGGCGGGATCGCTGACGATGCGGCCGAAGGAGAGCATATCGCCGCGGCCTTGGGTGACCGGTCGACCCTTCTGATGGCCAATCACGGACTGACTTGTACCGGGGCGAGTATCGCAGAGGCTTTTGAGCGGCTTTATTTTTTCGAGAAAGCGGCGCGTACGCTTCTTTTGGCACTCGGTTCCGGCAAAGAGCTTGCTGTTATGTCCGACGATGTGGCCGCCCGTACCGCCGAGGGTTGGAAAGCCTATGCTGGCATGGCGGATGCCCATTTTGCCCATCTCAAATCGGTGCTCGAACGCGAGGAACCGGACTATCGCGACTGACCCGAATCCGGCAAGGATCGGATTCAGGCCCAAGGACGGGCGAGGTTGGGGGGACGTCATGAGAACGGGCTTTATTGGGTTGGGCAATGTCGGTGGGAAGCTCGCCGGTAGTCTTCTCCGCAACGGCGTCGACTTGAAGGTTCACGATCTCGACGACCGACTGGTCGAGGACTTCGTCGCGCGCGGCGCTTCTCATGGGGGCACTCCGGCGGCGATGATGGCCGACTGCGACGTGGTCATTACATGCCTCCCCTCACCGGCCGCCTCGGCTGCTGTGATGGCCGAGATGCTGCCTGAGATCGGGCCCGGAAAGATCTGGATGGAGATGTCGACCAATGACGCCGATGAAATCCTCCGTCTCGGCGCCGCGGTTGAGGCCGCCGGTGGCATGGCGGTTGAGTGCCCGGTGTCGGGCGGGTGTCACCGGGCCGATACGGGCAACATTTCCATCTTCGCGGGCGGTCCCCGGAGCGCGGTCGAAGCGGTGATGCCGGTGCTCAAGCATCTGGGCCGCCGTATCCTTCATACCGGCGAACTTGGCACCGCATCGAAGCTCAAAGTGATGACCAATTACCTCGCCACGGTTCATCTCGCGGCACTCTGCGAGGCATTGACCGTGATGAAGGCTCAAGGGCTCGATCTTGCGACCACTTACGAGGCGATCCGCATCAGTTCGGGCAACTCATTTGTCCATGAGACGGAAAGCCAGTTGATCCTGTCGGGTGCGCGCGACGTCAATTTCACGATGGATCTCGTTCAAAAGGATATTGGCCTTTTCCAGAAGCTCGCCGATTTGGGCTCGGTGCCGCTCGAGATCTCGCCGCTTCTCATCGACATCATGGCCGATGGGCAGCAGCGCTGCGGAGAAAGGGCGCAGTCCGACCGCATTATCGAACGCCTGGAAGAGGCCACTGAGCTTTCGATCCGGGCGGACGGATTTCCGACTGTGTTGGTGGATGACGAGCCCGAAGATGAGGGCTACGAAGTGGTGGCCGACAAGGCGGCGCGGCAAGCTGCGGAGTGACCGCATCCGCCGTGACCTCGGCGGAAGATCGAGGCGTCCCGGTTTTGGGTTTCGAGCCTATGCGCCCTGTTTTTGGCCCTTTGTGGCGCCCTCTCCGGTGGCTGCGACGGCCATAGACCTCAAACCGGCGGCGAGTTTTGACAGATGCCGCTCATCCTTTGCTTGGTGCTTAATGGCCGACGCACTTCGGCGAAGAAGTTCCGCAAGAAGCGCGGGCGTGAGGCCTTGCGTTCTGAGAGAGGCGGCAAAAGGCTCGAAGACCTTCTGGAACGTGGTCTGAAAGGCCTGATAATTGGCCTCCATCTCACTGCGGCCCGCCGCGTTGTAGCCCTCAAAGAGATCCTGGGCGTTCGGCGACGTATGGAGGAAAACGAAGGGCTTTATGACCATCTCTCTGAGGATGATGTCGACTTGCGCCCCCAATGTGGGCGCCTTTGGGAGTTCCGCCTTAATCGCATCCATAGCATCCTCGCCGTACATCCGAATGGACCCCCGTAGGATGTCGTCCTTGTTGCTGTAAAAATTATAGAGCGTCTGCCGTGCGACACCGGCCTCGGCGGCAATGTCGCCCATGCTCGCACGCTTCACGCCGTAGCGTAGAAACACTTGCGTCGCCGCATCCAGAATGGCCCGTTCACGATTTTCCATAGGCGACATATTGACATTTCGATCAAATATGTCAATTTAGACAAAACGACATGAAATGTCATATTGCTTAGCCAGCGGAGATCCCCCATGACCAATCGAAACGCATTCGACAAAGACACAACCACAGACGAGGTGCTGGACGGCATCGATCTGAGTGGAAAGACGGTTGTGATAACCGGCGGCACCAGCGGCCTCGGCGAAGAAAGCGCGCGCTCAATGGCTGCCAAAGGCGCCAAGGTCATCATCACCGGGCGCAATATGGAAAAGGCGGAAGCCGTTGCCGATAGGATCGAAGGGGATGTGAGCGTCGAACAGCTTGAACTCGGCTCCTTCGCGTCTATCCGCGCTTTCGCCGAGCGCATGCTCGCAAAACATCCCAAGATCGACATCCTCATCAACAATGCCGGAGTTATGGCCAGTCCCTACATGGAAACGTCCGACGGCTTTGAGCTGCAATTCGGTTCCAACCATTTGGGCCATTTTCTAATGACCAGTCTTCTGATGCCCGCTTTCGGGGAGGGCAGCCGCGTGGTCGCCTTAAGTTCATCCGCCCATCAATTTGCGCCAGTCATGTTCGACGATATCGGTTTTAAAACGAAGGATTACGACAAATGGGCCGCTTACGGGCAGTCAAAGACGGCGAATGCCCTCTTTGCCGTTGGGCTTAATGAACGTCTTAAAGAAAAGGGGGCAGAAGCCTTTGCGGTCCATCCCGGCGTCATCCAGACTGAATTGGCGCGTCATATGACCGAAGAAGATATTGCGATGTTTTCTGGCGGAATTGAAGCAGGCACGATCCCGATGAAAACGGTGCCGCAAGGTGCGGCGACCCAGGTCTTTGCGGCGACCGCGCCGGAGCTTTCTGGAAAGGGCGGGTCTTACCTCGCTGACGTCCAGATTGCGCCTATTGAGGACGGCACGGAGGATTTTAGCAAAGTAAGGCCTTACGCTATTGACCCGGGCGCCGCGGAGCAATTGTGGAACGTCTCGGAAGAGATGGTCAGTTCGCAATAGAGCCGCAGCCCTTTGACATTGTCCGGGTGCGATTATGCACCCGGACGAATAGGGGAATTGGACAAAGTACGAAAACTCAGCAAATAGCCTGTGTTATGCAATCTCAACGCAGCAAGGGAACGCTATGCGCCATTAATAATCCTCTCCAGCATAGCGGTTTGGTTGGCCCATTGCTTCGGGTTTGCCAATAAAGGTCGCCCAATCGTCCCCTGGTCTCCAAATGCTCTCCATGGGCGCGGAAGCCGTCTGACCGGACAATTGCCCGCCGGAATTTGCGTAGCGATAAAAGAAAGCACTGACCCGTGCGTTGTAAATGCAATGGACGTGCATCTGACTGTCCGAATTGCCTTCAATCACGGCTTTGAAGGCCTCAAAGTCCTCGCGTGTCGGAGCTTTGAAATCCACCGGTATATGCGTGTAGGCCATGCCTAGTGCGGCGACGTGCAGGTCTTCGTCTTTTAATGAACCCTCGCCATGGCCTAGCCCGAGATTGACGATATGGGTCACGCCAATGTCCCGGATCTCAGCGAGCTGATCTTTGTCCGGTTGCCCGGACGTTGTCAGGCGCCGGTCGATCCTCCGCCAATTGAGGATATGGTCGAGTTCAGTCATCGACATGTTCTCGGATTAAGCCAACAGCGCGGCGCAGGCCGCATGGGCTTTGGTGAAACGCTTCGTTGAGGCCGGATTATTCACCAACTTCTCCTTTGGTCTTATGGGGCGGGGCACAAAATTGCCGCCGCAATTCGGACAGATACTGTCAAACCTTTCCGCCGCACATTCGGCGCAGAACGTGCATTCGAAGGAACAAACGCGCGCCTCGCTCGACGCTGGTGGCAAGTCTTTGTCGCAGCATTCGCAGTTCGGCTTCAAAATGAGCATGTCGTGTTCTCCTCGTGACCTCAGCCTAGACTACGCCTTCACCGTCTGGCAGAAATGACAACATGACATCAGAAACTGCCAAACTGCGAAATGCGGGTCACCGGCCGCGACTGGTCGTGTTTGTGGTCTACCCCGACATTGTGCTTCTCGATTTGGTCGGCCCGCTTCAGGTGTTTTCCCACGCGCTTGATCCTCTGACGAAGGGCAATGGATATGAATGCGCGGTCGTCTCCGTCGGAGGGGACCTCACGCGCACAAATACCGTCGTCTCCATCCCAACCGAGCCGGTTTCGGCCTTTGCAGATCGCAAGATCCACACGCTCATCGTGGTCGGCGGCGACGGCGCCATTCCGGGCATGCGTGACACCGTTCTCGTTAACGCGATCACGGCATTGGCCAAAGGGGCACATCGCGTTTGCTCGGTCTGTTCGGGCGCATTGGTTCTGGCGGCGACAGGAATGCTCGACGGCCGGCGCGCCGTGACCCATTGGGATGACTGCAAAATGCTGGCAGAGGAATTTCCTCTAGTAGACGTCGAGCTTGACCCGATTTTCGTCCAAGACGGCAACGTTTGGACATCGGCCGGCATTACCGCAGGCATCGACATGGCCTTGGCCATCGTGTCGGAAGATCTGGGGCGCAGCTCTGCGCTGAGCGTGGCACGGTCGATGGTGGCGCAAATGGTCCGCACTGGCGGCCAATCGCAATACAGCCCCGCGCTGGATCGACAGGTGAGCGACGGGGCAGGGCGGTTTGAGACGCTGCACAATTGGATGGCGGACAATATTTCTTCGCCGCTCACGGTCGAAACCCTTGCCGAAAGGGCAGGCATGAGTGGCCGCAATTTTGCACGCGCCTACACGAAGACGATGGGTACAACGCCAGCCAAAGCGGTTGAGGCCATGCGCATTGAACGGGCGAAATACCTCTTGGAAGCCACGACCAAGGGCATCAAGCAGATTGCAGCGACCTGCGGCTTCAAGGATGAAGACCGGATGCGGCGCGCGTTCTTGCGGACATTGGGCGTGTCTCCGAGCGAGTATCAGCGCAACTTTCGCATCTAGAGGGCTCCTCTCGGCACGACGTGAATTGTGCCGCTGAATGCGGGTCTCGATCGCCCGCTTCCAATTGGCCAATCGCCAATTGAACATTCGTTCGACAAACAAAAATTCAGAAAAATTTTTGGCCCATGTCCATCCGGCATGCCATCACTCGTCATGTGTTTGAAAGCACCAATGCTTTTGACAACTGGAGAAGTACCATGCGCTACACGTTCCTGACCTACTCGCGGCCTGAGGATTTTGCCAACGTGCCGCCCGAAGAGCTTGGCCAACTCAAGGGGCTTTTTGGAGCCTATATTGGCGCGCTGAAAGAGGCAGGCATTCTCGTGGGCACGGATTGGCTGCAACCGGTGAGCGCGGCAACCACCGTATCCGATGGCGGCGACCGTATTCAGGACGGGCCATTTGCCGAAAGCAAGGAAACGCTGGGCGGTTATATGACCGTCGACGTGCCGGATCTCGACACGGCGATTTCTTGGGCCAAGAAATGCCCGATGGCCAAGTACGGCGCGGTCGAAATTCGGCCCTCTGCGATGGAAGCTTAGTGCAGACATCTGCGCGCATGACAGAGGTCATGCGCGCCTCTTACGGGCGACTTTTGGCGATCCTTTCAAGCAGGGCAGGCGACATATTGGTGGCCGAAGATGCCCTGTCTGACGCGTTCGCCAAGGCGGTGATCCACTGGCCGAAGACTATGCCAACGAACCCCGAAGCGTGGTTGCTGACGGTTGCGCGCAACCGATTGACCGACATCCAGCGTCGGGATAAGCGCATCGAATTCCGCGGCGAAATGCCGGAGATGGTCGAGCCTGAAACAGAGCCATCCGACATACCCGATGATCGCTTGAAGCTCATGTTCGTTTGTGCCCACCCCGCGATCGACCCCCGCATCCATACCCCGCTGATGCTCCAGACGGTGATGGGGTTCGACGCCGAATCCATTGCCCGCGCCTTCCTCCTACCGCCTGCCACCATGGCAAAGCGACTGGTGCGCGCCAAGCAGAAGATCCGCGATGCCAAGGTCGCCTTTCAAATTCCGGAAGCAGAAGACTTGCCCAACCGCCTTTCGGCGGTGCTCGAAGCGATTTACGGGGCCTTCTCCCGTGCCTGGTTGAGCGAAGATACCTTGGCCGAGGAGGCGCTATTTCTAGCGTCTTTATTGGCAGATTTGATGCCCAACGATGCCGAAGTCCTCGGGCTTGCCGCATTGATCGCCTACACCCTCTCGCGTCGAGATGCCCGCATTGAGAACGCCGCATTTGTTCCCCTTGAAGACCAGGATCCCGCAAAGTGGGACGGCCATTTGCTCCAACGTGCAGGTGACTATTTGGTTCGCGCTAGGGCGCGGGAGAGTTTGGGACGATTTCAATTGGAAGCCGCTATTCAAGCGGTCCACGCTGACCGCGCGAGCACGGGGGTCACCGATTGGGACGCTCTCTTGCAGCTCCACCTCGGGCTTTCCCATATTGCACCGACGATTGGGGCAACTGTGGGATATGCCGCCGCGCTGGGCCAGGCTGCGAGGCCCGAGGACGGGCTCGCGGTGCTTCACAAAGTCGATGAAAAGGTCCGCGCGGCGTTTGCACCGGCCCAAGCAACCGAAGCCCATCTCTTGGGTGAACTCGGCCGAACCGAGGAGGCCGCAGCGGCCTATAAGCGCGCCATTGCCCTGACGGTGGAACCGCCGCTTCGGCGATATCTTGAAACCAAACTCGCCGCGCTAGCGGGCGGGGCGGCCTGACACAGGCGGCGCAAGCGACTACGCGCGCATCCACCCGTTTGCCGATTCGAGCGCGTCGACGCCGGCAAGTGATTTGACGCGTTCCAATTCCGCCAAGAGGCCCGCCATGCGCGCCTTGCCCAATCTTACGCCTGGTTCAGGCCAAAAGGCGCGGAGAACGAGTGTGTCTTCCACGCGCCGAGCGTCGAGCCGTCCAATGAGGCGGTCGCCTTGCATCACCGGAAAAACATAATAGCCGTATTGCCGCTTGGCTTCGGGAACGAAAATCTCGATCCGGTAATGAAAGTCAAATAGGCGCTCCGCTCGACCTCGGTCGCGCAATGCGGGCTCGAAGGGGGACAGCAGACGTACGCGCGATGACGGCTCCGGCAGATCTGACATGCGGCCAAGCCCCGCTTCGGTCATAAACGAGCGGCGGAGGGATCCATCGGCCATCTCGATCTCAGCTTCAAGAATGCGACCTTGGGCGAGCGCCTCGGCACACCATGTTTTGGCTTCTTCTCGAGTGACAATCTCGAAGAAGGCGGCCAGTTCTCCGCTGGTCGCAAATCCCAAACGGTCAAGTGCCTCCACCATGGCCCAATCGATGATCTCACGATCGTCTTTGCGCGCGTTCAGGTGCTCAGGCGGGATGACGCGCTCGGCGAGGTCGTAGAACTTCTGAAACCCTTGGCGGTAACAGACCGCCAGCTGGCCCGACCTCCACAGGAATTCGAGCGCCGTTTTGGACGGATGCCAATCCCACCAGCCCGAGGACGATTTCTTTTCGTCTCCTCCGACATCGCGCGAACAGGTGGCGCCGTGATCTGCGATGTGGCGGCTCACCGCGTCGATCTCGTCCTCCCAACCGCTTCGGCGTGCATCCGGCCAGCGCGCTTCCATGCGCGCTTTGTCGCGAAGGAACTTGAGCCGCCACATCGGATAAAACTGCATCGGGATAACTGCCGCGTCATGGGTCCAATGCTCAAACGCCGAACGGCGGCGCGCCACCAGGTTTTCGAGCGCTTTCGGGCGATACTGACCACGCCGAGACCAGAGAATTAGGTCATGGGCCCGCGCCAGCGTGTTGACGCTGTCCAATTGCACAAAACCAAGGTCGTAGAGGACGCTCTCCAGGTCGGTGCCGCGGCCTGGGCCAGATCCTTGGCGGAGCAGCAAATGGCGATCCAAAAACACGCGTCTTGCGCACTGATTGTCGAGGAAGGGGAGCGTCATACCGAGCCATATCGCCGATGCCGTATGGAAAACTCAATGCCGCAATGGATCGATTAAGGCGCGCAAAGACGTCTGGTCTCGCAATAGGGTGAGGGCGGCAGTGCTCCGATAAATCCGAAGCATTGGGAAGGCGCGTTTAGGTGACCGTGAATTGCCCCATCATGCCGCAATCCTCATGTTCAAGAATGTGGCAATGATACATGTAGGGCGCGTCCGCGGGTGCCTCATGGTCGAAGCGGACCAGCACCTCTGACCTACCTTCCTCAACATGCACCATGTCTTTCCAGCCTTGGGCATAGGCTGGCGGCGGCGACCCGCTTTGGCTCAGGATGCGGAAGGAACAGCCGTGGATGTGGAAGGGGTGCAGCATGTCATCAACCGAGATCCGCCAGATCTCCGTCTCCCCCCGGCGCACGGTCTCGTCGATCCGATCCATATTCATGGGCTGACCGTTGATCGCCATCGCACCCGCATCGCCGCAGAAATTCTCCCAGGCTACGGCAAGGGCCGCGAGGTCTGCGCCGACATCCATCTCCAACTCGAACGACCGGGTTCGTGTCGCCTCCGATGGGTTTGGCGGGTCGAGAAGCGCCAGTTGATCTGGCATTGTCCCGCTGAAGCCCGTTTCCGCCGTTTGGGTGAGCGTCAATGCCGGGATGGTCTGGGTGCCGCCAAGAAGGTTTGCCAGGTAGCCTCCGCCGCCATCGAGGTTGATGTTCAACGCATTGGTCTCGCTTGCGCCCATATCCACGAGCACTTCGTAACGCTCGCCGGGCGACATTAGGATGCTCTCGGTTTCGACCGAAGACGACAGAAATCCCCCGTCCGATGCGATCACGGTGAGCGGCCCGGTCTCAAGGGACAGCTCGAGGAAACGGGAATTGCAGGCATTTAGTATTCGAAGCCGGATCAGACCCGCTGGCACGGCCTGTGTCGCTGGCGCGATCACCCCATTCACGACCAAAGTATCGCCCTGAAAGCCATCCTCAAAAACCTCGCCGGTCAGGTCGTATGTCATCCGACCTCCAGCATCGAAGGTCTTGTCCTGGAGCACCAAGGTGAAGTCGTCCACGCCGTTAGTCTTCGGCAAATCCGCGGAGAGGCTGGCGTCATCTTCGATCAAGAGCACGCCTGCCAATCCATTGTACGTCTGCTTGGCCGTTTTCCCGTGGGTGTGAGAATGGAACCAATTCATCGAAGCGTTCTGGACAATTGGAACGTCGGGCGACCAGGTGCTGCCATGTTCGATTTCTTGATGGGGTCCGCCATCGACGGCGCCGGGAATATGCAGACCATGCCAATGGATCGTCGAGACATCGCCGATGATATTGGCGACGTCAAAAGGCAATGTTTGGCCTGTCTTGGCTCTGATCACCGGGCCCAGATAGGTGGTGTTGATGCCGAAAGTCTCGCTTTGGGCGCCCGTGCCAAAATCATGCGTTGCCGGGCTTAGCGAAAGAGCAATCCGCTCTTCAATTCCATCAACGAGGTCGATCACCGGGAGCAGGGGCAGGGGCCGCGACACTCCCTGAGCCCAACCGAGGCCCGCGCTTCCCGCCAATGCCCCTGCTCCGGTGGTCATCAGGAATTTGCGCCGGTTCATTGGACCCTCCGTTATCTGTCAACTATAGTTGATGGATGAGCAAATCGAGGCGCTTTGTCAACCGTGATTGATAAAGATGACGATGACTTCCTAAGCCAAAACATCAAGGGATTGATGATGACGATGATTGCGCATTGGAACGGGCAAATGGATGACGCCCGGGCCGAGACGGAATTTGCTTCGATCAGGCCCTCTGACATGCGCGTCTTCGCCCAGCTTCGGGGTCGGCACTTGAAGCTCTCTGCAATTCACCGGGAGATGGGTTTCTCGCGGCAAGCCGCGCAGCAGGCGGTCGATCGGCTGGTGGGTCAAGGGATGATTGTCGTTGAGCCAGGCAACGACAGTAAGCGCGACAAGATGGTATCGATCACAGACAAGGGCCAACGTTGGCGGAGCATCGCAGCCGCTCATATTCGTGTCATTGAACAGGAAATCGAAGATGCAGTTGGAGGAGAGGCAAAGGAGGACTTCCGAACGGTTTTGCAAGCGCTGGTGAGACGAATGCGCGGCCGACAAGTCCGGTACATTTTCCGGCGGGATTGACGTCTGCGAGGTTTGGCCGAGTGGGGGCAAAGCGCTGCGACCCAATTTCACTAGATTGCTGCGCTTCGGACCAATCTGGGCTATTCGGCCATCAGTCCATTAAATGCTGATCGAACTTTGACCCCTAAACCGTCTCGTTCTTACGTTATCTGCACGACCCCGAGAAGCGGGAGCACGCTCCTATGCAAAATGCTCGCCGCAACGGGTTGCGCGGGAAAGCCGGAATCCTATTTTCACGTCCCCTCATTCGAACGCTGGTTGGAAGTCTTTGACTTTAGAGAGACAGCGTTCTCTTCCCGGCAGGGCGCCCTTCATGCGATCTTTGGAGCCGCCATCGAGCGCGGTACGACCGAAAACGGCATTTTCGGATTGCGCATGCAGCGAGGCAGCTTCGATTATTTCAGAAAGCAACTTTCGCTCGTTTCGTCGGAGCCAATGAATGATGTTGCGCGGATTGAAACCGTCTTTGGTTCGACCACTTTCGTCCATCTGTCGCGGGAAGACTGGATCGACCAAGCCATTTCATTATTGCGAGCTGAACAAACCGGTTTATGGCATCGCAATGCCGATGGAACCGAATTAGAACGTCGTACCCATTCGAACGAGCCGGAATACGACGCTGAAGCGATTGCGCGTCATGTCGACGACCTGACCGCGCTCGACAGCTCATGGGAAAGTTGGTTTCAATCTCAGGAATTACAGCCCCTACGGATCACATACGATGCCCTGTCTCGCGATCCACAAGACGTGTTGTCGAGCGTCCTATCAGAAATTCAATGTGATCCTGGAATTGCCAAGACTGTTGCAACGCCCACGGCCAAATTGGCCGATAGTGAAAGTGAGGAATGGAAAAAGAGATTCGTCAACGAGTGGAAACCGAATTGATCCGATTGCTCTGAGAACGAGCCATTCGGATATTCGGCCGCTCGGGATTTCCCGTTAAGTCCTCCAAGTCCCGAGGTCGAAAGCCCCTGGTCAGGCGACCAAGCCTGCCTTTGGATATGGTCGTAGGACTTATCGCCTTTCAGCTAGATCTCGACTTACCTTTCCTTGGGACCCAATAAATGCCGAACAATTTTTGAGCCGTTCAATCCCGGCACATTCATGGGGACACCTTTTGGGACTTAGCCCCGCATGGGCGCAAGAACGCGAGCACCAACGCATTACTCTTGCTCCCGCCTTCCAATCACGAATGGATGGGCTCGCGGCGTTCGTCGTCGCCCAGCCTCAATCGAAATGGACCTCACCCCGGAACGTAGAAAACTAGAGGGCGTCGCGGGCAATGGCCCGGGCAAGCTCGGCGATGAGTTCGGCGCGCCCCGTTGCGAGAGCCTCCGCCGACAGCCCGTCAATCCCTGCCCTAAGATCGAAGAGATGGGCGTGGTCTCTGCCTTCGTCCTCGAGATCGGCCAAGAAGTACTGGCCCGAAAGACGAAGCTCGGCACCGGTGACGAGCATCTGCTCCACCCGCACATCGACCCGCGCAGACGGGTCATCTGAAAACGGCCAGGGTTCGGAGGCCACCCGGGCGCCGGTCAGCTCTTTTAGGTTTCTGGTGAGGGCAAGGGTGACCGAGCGGGTCGGATCATCCGCCCAAAGAAGTGACGAAAGCGCAAGCGTGTTGCCGTCTGCGACAGCTACGTCTTCCCCGGCTGCATAGGCTGGCAGGGAGACATCCATGACTTCGATGCTTTGAAACCGCGTTGGGATCCTTTCGCCCGCCGTCACAACCGGGGCCGCGACGAGGCGGACCTCGGAGGTCGAACAGGCCGCGAGGACGAGGGCGAAAAGGAGCGAGGGCAGTCTCATGTTCAGCGTCCAAGGATGAGCGAATTGGGGCGGCGCTCGATGGCGCGGGCAAGGTCGGTGACGGCTTCGGCGGCGCGTTCGATCTCGCGAAGGGCGGCGGAGGTTTCGCGCTGGAACGCTGAGCCATCGTCAAACCCCGCGAGCGTAGTGCGGGCTTGGCCAAGGGTCGCTTCCATCCGAGCGACGAGGTCGGGCAGACCGCCGGCGGCCGCTTCGATCGCGACGGCCGCGTCCCTGGCCGAGGCCAAAGTGACATTGGCGCTTTCCACGAGCCCTCCGGAGCGAAGCTCGGCAAGGGCGGCCTCAGCTTCGCCCAAGGCACCGGCGAGGGCATCCGGAAGATCGGCTTCGCTGGCATCGCCGAAAAGCCGCGCGGCGGTGTCGAGCACGTCTTCGAGTTCTTTGGCCAGGGTGTCGAGGCGCACGTCCTCAGCGCGGGCTGCGATCCGGTCGATCCGGGCCACCACGTTGGGCACCCCGGCGGCGGCCGCCTCGATCGCCATGGCCGCTTCGCCCGCTTCCCGGATCGTGGTGTTTAGGGTCGCTGCAGTGCCGGTCTCGGTGACCGACGACAGAAGCGTTTCCAACTCAGCCGCGGCCGAAGTGATCGAGGCCGGAAGCGCGCGGAAGGCTTCTGAGGCGACGAACACCCGGGTGTCGGCGGCAAGGGATGACGCCTCTGCTACGAGCTGGTCGAGGGGGAGCGAGTTCGCGCGTTCCACAAATTCCGTGACCCGTTGGGTCAGGGCGGGAACCCCGGCGAGCGCGGTATTGGCCGCCTCAGCCGCCGTCCCGACCTGGTCGATGGCGGTCAGAAGCCGTTCGGCCGCCCCGGCCTCGCGCAACTGGGTCAAAAGGGCACTGAGGTCACCGCTGGCGCTTTGAAGATCGAGTAGGATTACCCGCACATCCGCTGGCAGGGCCTGGAGCTCTTCCGACCCGATCACACCCCGCGCTTCGGCCAAGAGTCCCCGGATTTCTCCAGGGGTCTGGCGCAGGTCTTCGCTGGCAACGAGCGCAGTTGCATTGTCAAGAAAGGCAATCGCACTCGCCAAAAGCTCTTCGACAGGCAGGGCATTGACCCGTTGGAAAAGACCCTCGGCCGTGGCCGAGACGTCGGCAAGTTCGCTTTCGGTCGCCGGGAATACGGGGAAAGGATCGGCGTCCCGGTCAATGGCGGCAGGCTCCGCATCTTCTTCGCTGACCAGTTCGATCTTTAGACCTCCGGTCAGGATTGACCCGTTGGCAAGCCTGGCCCGGAGCCCTTCCGCGGCTCGCGCCTCGAAATAATCGAGGATTTCTTCTTCACTCAAATCATCGCCGAGGCCGAAGCGGGACGGGGTGATTTCCACCGTCGCCATAAGGCGTACCCGGGCATCGCCGAACGTCTCTTGGTCGACGATGCCGGTCACATTGACCACCTGGCCAATCCGCACGCCGCGCCACTCGACCGGACCATTGGCCGCCAGCCCGCTGGCGTTTTCTTCGAAGATCATCGTGAAGGTGACCGCCGCACCTTCATTGCTCTCAAACACGGAACTCCGGGCCGCGGCTTGATCCGGGAAGACCTCGAACACCATCCCAGGACGAAGGGGCGTCCCTCCGGAGACCAGCGTGTCAAATGTGATGCCGCCCGCGATCAGTGTCGCGACTGACGAAAAATCGAGCTCCGCGCCGTTGGGGCCGAGGGAAAAGCTGAACCCAGACGCGTCCCAAAACCGGGTGGCGGTTGAGACAAGCCCTCCGTGGGGGGCGTAAATGATTGCTTCCGCCGAGACCCAGCGGCCATCGCGGGAAATCTCCGAGGCGCCGATCCGGCCCACCTCGATCCCTTTGAAAAGGATCGGTGTGTTGGCGGCGAGCCCGCTTGCCCGGGTCGAGCGGAGTTCGATCCGTGTGCCGGGGCGGAACACAGTCGCAAGAGGGGCGTTTTCGCGCCCTTCGAAAGTGTCGGCCACGCCGCCCGCCACATTATCCCAGGTGCCTTCGATGTAGACGCCTGAGAGCACCGTATCGAGGCCTGAGACCCCGCTGACTGTCACCTCCGGGCGGACGACCCAGAATTCCGCACTGTCATCGACGAAAGGGGCGACTTTCCGGTCGAGACGCACATCGACGAGGACCTGGCTCAGATCGTCGTTAAAGCCCACCTCTTCGACGATACCCACCGCCACATTGCGAAACCTCAATTCGGTCTCGTCGGGGAGGATCCCGGCGGCGTCCGAAAACCCAATGCGGATGACCGGGCCCCGTTCGGCGTAGGTGGTCAGCGCAACAGCAAGGGCAGTGGCGAGCGCTGCTATGGGAACGAGCCAGACGAACGAGGCGCCCGAGAAAAAGCCCCTCCGCGCCCGGGTGGGCGAAAGGTCAGGGATCTGGTCGGTCACGCGACAGGGTCCTCGCGGAGGTCGCCGATCCGGTCCCAAATGAGCCTTGAATCAAAGCTTTGGGCCGAAAGCATGGTGAAGATCACCGAAAGTGCGAAGGCCAAGGCCGCGATGCCGGGATTGATCGAGGCGACGACGTTGAGTTGGACGATTGCCGAGAGGATCGCGACGACGAACACGTCGATCATCGACCACCGGCCGATATACTCAACGATCTCATAGAGGACGAAACGCCGTCCTGCCGGCCAACGCGCCCCTTGGCGGACCGACAACGCGAGGTAGGCGATGGCGAAGAACTTTCCGAGGGGGATCAGGACGGAGGCGATAAGAATAATGACCGCGATGCCGATCGCGCCTTGGGAGGAGAGTTCGAAGGCGCCGGCCACGATCGTGTCTTCCTGGGTGTGGAACAAGGTGCGGGTTTCGAGCATCGGATAGATATTTGCAGGGATGTACGCCAACACGCCGGCAAACCACCAGGCCCAAACACGTTGTAGGCTGCCCCCATCGCGGGACGTCAGCCTGGCGCCGCAACGGGCGCAACGCGGTGTGCCTCTGGGCCAGGCCTTGGCGCAATGCCGACAGCCAACCAGCCCCACTTCTTTCGCCGTCACACTCATCGCTCAAGCGCGGTCCAAACCGACCACCGGCAGATCACCAGATCCTGGACCGCCACCAAGACCGCGAGAACGACAAACATCCAAAACGCGGGGCCGAGTTCGACGCGAGCAAGGTCGGTGAGCTTCGTGAGAGACACCGCGCAGCCGATCACGAAAATCTCGGCCATCGACCAGGGTTTGAGCGCTTCGCTGAGCCGAAAGGCACGTTTGGCGCCGCGCCAAGCCGGTCGGTCGAGAACAAGGGGTATGAGCGTATAAAGCGTCAAGAGTAGCCGCCCTAGGGGCAGCGCCACGATCAACGCAACAACGGCCAGCGACAGGACGAGCATCGGCCCGTCCGAAAACGCCAAAGCCGCGTCAAGGATCGTGGCGTCATTCCGAAAGCCAAGGCGACGGATTTCGAGGAACGGCAAAAAGAGAGCGGCGACAACGAGGATCAATGAGGCCAAAGCCAGCGCGATGATCGTCAGGCCCGCGTCGCGTCGGGGCGAGATCAAAGGCGTATGGCAGCGCGTGCAAAGCGCGCGGGAGCCCTTTTCCACATGCCCCACATTATAGATCGCGTCGCATTGGGGGCAGACGATCAGCTCGGCAAGTTCGTCGTCTCTGGCGGCCTCCATGGCGGCAGAATAGTTAATTCCCGTGGGGCAGCAATACGGGCCGGGCCCTCTTTCGGCGGGGTCTAGCCGGGGGCGGCACTGGCCGCGAACGGGTCGCGTCGGTGCTCGGCGCGGTAGCGGCGGGGGGTTGTGTTAAAGGCGGCGCCAAAAAGTCGGTAGAAATAGCTCGTATTCTCGAACCCGCAGCGCTCGGCGATCAACTCGATTGGTGTGTCTTCGCTCCGAAGAAGCCGTGCGGCATGTTCAATTCGGATCCGGTTGATGAACTCGGTCGGTGTGAGGCCCAGGACCTCCTGGCAGGTGCGGCAAACATGTTCGTGGCTCCGCCCCGCGATGCGGACAAACTCCGACGCCCCTTTGCGAAACACATCTTGGCTGAGGGCCGCGTTGCAGGCGGCGGAAAACCAAGGCGGCCCCACGGCCACGGCCGCCCGCTGGGGCACGGCGACGCGGTTGGTCAGGACAAGGAGAAATTCTTCGATGCACGCCAGCGTCCGCGGTGCGGTCTGGAGCTGCATGGCCACGTTGACCGCCCTTTCGAACCGGTTGGGCCCGAGGGTGTGAAGCTCGGGGAGGGCGGATTTGGCGTCAAAGAACCGCCCCGCCAAGCTGTCGGCGTAGCGCGATACCAGATGCGTGGCACTTTCGTTGCGGAACATGACATTGATGATCTCGCAGCCCCGCTGCCGGTCGGCCCGGAACGCATGGACGTCCCAGGGTCGGATGAAGGCCAATTGTCCGCGTTCGAGAATTTGGGTCTCGCCATTGATCCAATGGCTCGTGCGCCCATCGAGGATCAGGAAAACTTCGTAAAAGTCATGGTAATGGGCGCGTCTTGGAAACCTGCGGGCAAGGTTCTTCCGCGCGAAATGGAACGCCTCATCGGGCGTGATGTAGCGGTCGATCCTGAAACGCTCAGACTCCATCGATAAAATTCGCAACTCCAGACAGCCTTCTTGGCATGAAATATCAAAATAGTGGAATTTTTTGTCAAGCCAAAGCGCTGTGAAGAACACTGCGGACCATAGGCTAGAACGTCGGGAGGGACCCCAAGATGCTGGCAGATGCCCAAGACCTGTCATTTCGACCGGTTGAGAACCCGCGGCCCAAACGGCTCACGGTCGACGATGTTGCGACCTACAATCAACAGGGATTCGTCCAGCCGTTTGAGGTATTCTCTCGGGCCGAAATCGGCGAGATCCGCGCCTATATCGACGGACTGATGGCGGCGATGGGGCCAGCCGGCGCCTACGGGATCAACTGCTATCAGGCCCGGCTGAAAGGGCTCTACGATGTCGCATCGGACCCAAGGATCCTCGATTTAGTGGAGGATTTGGTGGGGCCGGATATTCTTTGCTGGGCGACGGCAATCCTCTCGAAAAAGCCCCATGACCCCAAGCGTGTGCCTTGGCACCAGGATGCGAGCTTTTGGAAACTCTCGCCGGCGCGAACGATCACCGTTTGGCTGGCCATCGACGATGCCGATGAGAGTAATTCGGCCATGCGGTTCATCCCCGGCACCCACAATCGGGGTGCATTGCCGACCTCGAGCCGCGATGACGGGTCGGTATTTCACAAAGGCACGGCCAACCCCGAAAGCCTCGGAGTGCCGTTCACGAACACGCTAAAGGCCGGGCAAATCTCGCTCCATGCCGACATGTTGGTCCATGGTTCCTTGGCCAATACGTCGGACCGGCGCCGCTGCGGGTTGACCTTGCGCTATTGCCCGCCGGAGGTGGATATTACCGATCCGGGATGGGCCGCAGGCGTCGAGGCAATCCTCTGCCGCGGCAATCCGGGCCATTGGCAGACCCATCCTCGTCCGGAAAATGACGACATAACGCAGACAACGAGCCCCCATGCGGTGGGCAACAATTAAGGGCCAACGCGGGAAGCCCTAAGATCGAGGGGACGATTTGGAGATCATTTGGTACGGCCACGCCGCCTTTGGCATTGAGCCCCACGATGGGCCGCGGATTATCACTGATCCGTACAACCCCGATGTGGTGGGCTACGCACCCATTCGGGACAGTGCGGATCTTGTGCTGACCTCGTCAGACGATGACGAAGCCCATTGCCGCGCAGACCTCATTCCAGGCGAGCCCGTCGTCGTTAACATGCTCGACATTGCCCGAGCCAGCGGGTCGACCCGGGAAGCGGATGTTCAGATCTACGGGATCCAAGCGGCCGAAGGGGACGACCGACCAGACGGTGACATCCCGGGACAGAACGCAATGTACCGCTTTTCGGTCGACGGCATCACGCTCGCCCATATGGGTGATGTGGGTAATCCGTTGAGCGAAGCGCAGCAATCGTTCTTCGAGCGAGTGGACGTCCTATTTGCGTTGGCGGGTGGGTATCTCACCATCGAGATCCCCGATCTGATGGAAATGATCCGACGGGTCCGTCCGAAAATCGTAATCCCCATGCATTTCCGCACGCTGACCTACAAGCCGCGGAACTCCCATTGGATCGAGCGGTTTTTGTCGGAGTTCGATGACGCCGACGTCGATTTCGTCTTTGGCTCAACCGCAACGCTCACCAAAGACGATCTGCCCGATAAGACGCGCGTTTTGGTGATGGACTATGTCCGCTAGCCCCCGAGGCCGCTGGCATGTGGAAACTGGGGCAGAAAGCCCTCGAAAATTGGGAGGAAGTAAATGAGTAAATTCAATAGGCTGACCACGGTATCAACCCTTGCCTGCTTGGCCATGGCCGGGGCTGTGGCCGCCCAGGATGTGGCGCGGGAAGAGACCGTGATCTTCGACCTCGACCGGACGATCCAGGATCCCGAGAATTTCAACTGGATGACGCCCGGAACCAAAAGGATGCACGGTGCCCACCAGACCATGTGGGAGCCGCTCTTTATCCTGAATTATTCCACGGGCGACCTCGACCCGTGGCTTGCCACCGGGTTTGAATCCAATGCTGACAGCACCGAATTTACGATCACCCTCCGCGACGGGGTCGAATGGTCGGACGGCGAAGCCTTCAACGCTGATGATGTGGTGTTCACTACTAATATCGCGCTGACGAACGAGGATATCTCCTCCCGCGAGGCGGCAACGATCAAATCTCAAGTCGCCGCGGTCGAGAAGGTCGACGATCTGACGGTCAAGTATACGCTCAGCGCACCCAATCCGCGCTTTGTTGTCGAGAATTTCGGGGTGCGGATTTTCGGGTCGTTCCTGGTGATGCCCGAACATGTCTGGGACGGTCAGGATGCGGCGACGTTTGCGTTCAACCCGCCGATTGGAACCGGGCCCTACACATTCACCTCGGCCGCTTCGAACCGGGCCATTTGGGATCGGAACGACGATTGGTGGGGTGCGAAGACCGGGTTCCAGGACCTCCCCGCGCCGAAACGGGTGATCTTCCTGGAATCGGGCGGCGAGGAAAGCCGCGCTCAGCTGATTGCGGCCAACCAACTCGATGCTGCGCAGAACGTCACTATCGGGACGTTTGAGGCCATCCAAGCGCAGAACCCCAATGTAATCGCCTGGCATTCGAACTTTCCCTATTCGGCAGCCGATCCATGTGCGCGTCAGCTCGAGATCAACACGACCGTGGCGCCCTGGGACAATGCCAATATGCGCAAGGCCGTGGCCACGATCATCGACCGGAGCCAGATCGTGAACGTCGCCTATGAAGGTACGACCGCGCCGTCCAAGACGATGTTTGCCCAATATGGCTCGATGGATCCTTTCATCGGGGCCGTCGTGGATGCGGGCTTTGCGCTTCCCGAACAGGGCGATGCGGCCGCCGGTCAGGCTCTGATCGAAGCCGAAGGCTGGGCTAAAGACGGGCAATATTACACCAAGGACGGCGAAACGCTCGCGGTGAATATTCACGTCAATTCCGCCTCGACCGAATATACCCGGACAATTGACGTGGTGGTCGAACAGCTCCAGCGCGCCGGGATCGATGCGCGGGCCGTGCCGGTGGAAAACGGGGTGTTCTGGGGTGAAGTGCTGCCCTTCGGCGCCTACGAGATGTCCTATAGCTGGCTCTCCTGCGGGTCGGTCAACGAGCCGTGGGCGTCCATGGGTCGCTACACGGTGAAGGATGTCGTGCCGGTGGGCGAACGGAGCCCGGGCTTTAACAACACGTCGCGGTGGGACGGCGCGGGGGCGGAAGCTTATTCCGAACTCGTCGACAAGATCGCGGACTTGCCCTTGGGCGATCCGATGGTGCCGGGCCTCGTGGCCGAGGCCTATTCCCATCTCGATGCGGAAGTCCCGTTCATCCCGCTTGTGCAAGCTGCCAAGCTCTTGCCGATGAACACCACCTATTGGACGGGCTGGCCCACGGAAGACAACAACTACAACCATCCGTTCTTCTGGTGGAACCACACCCACCAGATCATCCACAATCTGGAACCGGCTGGCTGAGGAGGGGGCGGGCTGACCCCCGCCCGACCCTACAAAAACGACCTCGCCCTAACGTGGAGGGCGGGGTTCAGCCCCGCCGACCCGCCGGGAGTATATCATGGGACGGATCCCGAGAGACTACCTCATCAACCGGCTGGTCACGCTGGTTCTGACAATCCTGATCGCGGCGACGATCATTTGGATTATACCCCGGCTTTCGCCGGTCGATCCGGCCGAGATTGCCCTCGGGCGGATGGCGGCAGGGGCCGGTGCGGTGGCCAATTCCGAGGAGATCCTCGCCCAGCTTCGCCGGACCATGGGCATCGATCAGCCGCTGATCGTCCAATATTTTAAATATCTGTCCGGCGTCCTCGTGTTCGATTTCGGCCTCTCAACCGCCGCCTTCCCCACACCCGTTTCAACGCTCATCCTAAACGCGCTGCCTTGGACACTGGGCCTGATGATCCTGTCGCTCATCATCACATTCTTCATCGGCAACCTCCTCGGCGCACTCATGGTCTGGGACCGGTCGCCGAAACTGGTCCGCGTGGCGATCCCGGCGGCGATGGTCTTTACCTCGATCCCGCCGATCCTCTCCGGGCTTTTGCTGATGTGGATTTTCGCGGCAAAGCTCCAATGGTTCCCGCTGACCGGGGCCTATTCGATCTTTGTCGAGCCGGGCTGGAGCTGGGACTTTGTCCGCTCCGTGATCCATCACGGGTTTCTCCCCGCGGTCTCGATTGTCATCGTGACCTTCGGCTTCTGGGCACTCGGCATGCGGGGGTTGATGATCACGGTGCAGGGCGAAGATTACGTCAAACTCGCCGAAGCCAAGGGGCTCCGTCCGCGATACATCCTATACCGCTACATGATCCGAAACGCGATCTTGCCCCAGATCACCGCATTCGCGTTGAAGATCGGATTGCTCATCGCAGGCCAGGTGCTGGTGGAGAGGATCTTTGCCTATAACGGGATGGGGAAGCTTCTTTATGATGCGATCCTCAACCAGGATTTCCCGGTCATCCAAGGCGTGTCCTACGTCATCATCCTAATGACCGCGCTCTCGGTTTTCCTGGTGGATCTCCTCTACCCGTTTATCGATCCCCGCATCCGGCATGAGGCGGCGTGATGGCTGAGATCCAAACCTCCGAAGCGCCGACCACCCGCGCCGAACGCCGCCAGGCCCGCCGCCTCCGCCGGTTCGACAATCCCTGGATCAATCCGAAACTCATCTGGGGGGCGGGGCTGATCCTTGCCATCATCGCGCTCGGGCTCATCGGGCGGATGCTCTGGGATCCCGATCTGGTGTTTACCGGTTCGGCGCCGTTGAAACTCCCGCCGATCGGGTTTGAGAACCTCCGCGGCCAACCCGGGGTGATCGACCATCCGTTGGGCACCGATGGGGGCGGGAGAGATTTGCTGGCCCTCATCATTATCGGCGCACCCAACACGTTGTTCGTGGGCCTCTTGGCATCCCTCATCGGGATGTCGATTGGGATCTTTCTTGGGTTTTCCGCCGGGTTCCTCGGCGGGCGCACCGATGACGTGATCCGGGTCTTGGCAGATGTGATGATCACCATCCCGCCGCTTCTGATCCTGGTCGTGTTCCAATCGGCCTTTGGCGACGTGACCCTGACGATGATGGCAATTCTCATCGCAGGCTTCGTCTGGCAATCGCCGACCCGGCTCATCCGCGCGCAGGTCCTCTCGATGAAGCAATCGGGATACGTGCAGATGGCCCAGCTTTCGGGCGCTTCGACCTTCCACATCATGTTCCGCGAGATGCTGCCCAATCTTGTGCCCTACCTTTTCGGGTCTTTCATCGCGTCCGTGACAACTTCGATTGTCACTGCAGTTGGCCTTGAAGTGCTGGGGCTCGGGCCGCAACGGATCCCGACGCTTGGGCGAACGATCTACGAAGCCATCAATGCCGGTGCGTTGATCCAGAACCTCTGGTGGTGGTGGGGGATCCCGACGCTTCTTTTGGGTGTCATGTTCATCGGGCTCCTGCTCATCAATCTCGGCCTCGACGAAGTGTCGAACCCGAGGCTTCGGAGACTGTCATGAGAGCGATTGCCTCCCACAAGCCCCGGCGCGCAAGCGCCATGCCCGACCTCCCCCCCTGGGAGGGCATTCGGAGATGGCCCGCGCCAGGTGTCCGCCGCGAGAGCTTTGCAGGCGCACTGGGCTCAGAAGGAGCAAGGCCCACCCGAGGTCGGACATGGCTCATGCGCGCCTCCCTGGGGCGAGGGGTAAGAGATGGATACTGACGCCAGTGTAAAAAAGCCGGTCCTGACACTCCGGGACCTCTCCATCGAATTCCCGACACCGAAAGGCATCGTCCGCGCAGTCCAGAGCCTCGATCTCACCATCGAGCAGGGCCGCCGGGTGGGCTTTATCGGCGAGAGCGGGTCGGGGAAAACGACGACGGCGCTGGCCATCATGCAGATGCTCGCCGAACCCGGCCGGGTGTCGTCGGGCAAGATCGACCTTCAAGGCACCGATGTCTTGGCGCTGTCGGAAGAGGACATGCGCCGGACCCGGCTATCGCGCATCGCCTACATTCCCCAAGGGGCGATGAATTCGCTCAATCCGGTGATGCGGGTCGAGCCGCAAATGTGGGACGCCATCATCGCCCATGAGGGGATCCGTGACCGCGCCGAGCTCAAACGCCGGTCCGACGAGGCACTCGCCTCGGTTGGGCTTCCCGACCACACCGGAGAGCTTTACCCCCACGAATTGTCGGGAGGGATGAAGCAGAGGGTCTGCATCGCCCTCGGCATTATCCTGACCCCCGATCTTATTATCGCCGACGAACCCACGTCGGCGCTCGATGTCGTCACCCAACGCCAGGTGATGAAAACGCTCAACGAGATGCAGGAGAAGATCGGGTCAGGCCTCATTCTTATCGGCCACGATATGGGGCTCATGGCCCAATCGGTGGACGAATTGGCGGTCTTGAAGGACGGCGAATTGGTCGAGCACGGCACGGTGGCCCAGATCATCGAACGACCCCAGCACACCTACACCAAAGATCTCATTTCCTCGGTGCCCCTGGTCGGCGGTGAGAGCTTCCTCAACCCCGACCAACACGCCGATGCGCCGCAGCGGGCGAGTGCCGAACCGCTTCTAAGGTTCGAGAATGTCACGAAGGTCTACGGCGATGTGACGGCGTTGCAGCCCATGTCGTTTACTCTTGAAGGCGACACGCCCCAGATCATCTCGATTGTGGGTCAGTCGGGATCGGGAAAGTCGACCATGGGCTCCCTGATGCTTGGGTTCAATCCGCCGAGTGCGGGCCGCGTGCTCTTCGAAGGCCAGGACGTGGCCAAGATGTCGCCCGCCCAGTCGCTCGAATTTCGGAAGAACGTCCAGGCGGTGTTCCAGGACCCCTATGCCTGTTTCAACCCGTTTTACCGGGTGAGCCATGCGCTCGAATTCCCGTTCAAGCGGTTTGGGCTCGCAACCTCGGATGCCCACACGCAGAAGGCCATGGAAGAGGCCTGCGACGCGGTGGGGCTTAACCCCGACTTAGTCCTCAGCCGCTATCCCCATCAATTGTCAGGTGGGCAACGGCAGCGGTTGATCGTGGCCCGGGCGCTCATGCTGTCGCCGAAGCTTTTGATCGCCGACGAACCGGTTTCGATGGTCGACGCTTCCCTCCGGGCGACGATCCTCGCTAATATTTACGACCTGAAGGACAAGTATGGGATCTCGATCCTCTACATCACCCACGACCTCGCCACGGCCTATCACGTGAGCGACTACGTGATGGTGCTTTATAAGGGTCATGTGGTCGAAGCCGGCCCGCCGAAATCGGTAATCGGCGATCCCCAGCATCCCTATACCCAGCTTTTGATTGACTCGATCCCCTGGCCCGATCTCGGCCGCCGCTGGGGCGAGGGCCGGTCGGATTGGGATGCGGACGGGCCGGGTGTGGCGGCCGGGTCGGCGGTGTATCGGGGCGAGGTCCCGGGGTTTGAGTTGGTAGTGGAGTAACGCGTGTGGACGGGTCTTTTCACCGGCTGAGGTTTACCCAGCAAAAAATCGGGTCACGGCTTAAGCTCATCGCCCCGAAAGTGCACCGAAAGGCCATCGCGCTCGATGGGTTTCGGATCTTGCCACTCGACGGGCCGGTGCTCGACGCTCCCTTGGGGGCCGATCCGAGCGGCTGGGATATCATAGCGCCCAATTCCTATTGGGGGCGGACCGATCTCAACTTTCTGATGAAAACCACCTTCACCGTGCCGGACGGTTGGGACGGCGCGCAATTGGCGCTTCATCTGCCGCTCGGCACCCTTGGCGACATTTTCAGCCATCCCGAAGGCATGGTCTATCTCGACGGCCAACCGGTGGGTTCGGCCGATCGCTATCACCACACGATCCCGGTTGATCCCCATTTTGCCGACGGGAGGCCCCACGAGATCGCCCTTCACGGCTGGACGGGCCTTGCGGGCTGGCCGCCCGACCCCAATTCCACCGCCAAGCTCTATATGGGCGAGCCTCAGCTCGTCGAGCGGAGCGGGGAGGCGCAGGCGTTTTTTGATCTCGCGACCACGGCCTATGACGCGGCAACCCATCTCGGGCCCAATTCGGACGCCTATCATCCGATCCTCGACGCGCTCGATTCAGCGTTCTTCGCCCTCGACACGCGCGATCCGATGGAAGCGAACTTTTACGGCACGGTTGGTCGAGCCTACGAGGTTCTGAAATACGGGCTGGCGACGGCGGGATCCGCGCTCGACCTAGACCTCCACGGGATCGGCCATGCCCATATGGACATCGCCTATCTTTGGACGATCGATCAGATCCGGTTGAAGAACCAGCGCACATTCTCGAATGTTGTCCGCCTGATGGAGGAGGATCCCGCCTATCGGTTTTCCCAATCCCAGCCCGCGCTTTACGAGATGACGGCGCGCGATCACCCGGAGCTCTTCGAGCGCATTAAAGCGCAAGTATCGGATGGGCGTTGGGAGCCCATGGGGGCGACCTGGGTCGAATGCGATATGAATATTCCGGGTGCGGAGGCCCTGGTGCGCCAGTTCACCCTCGGCCGGGGATGGTTCGCGGAGATGTTTGGCGCGAAGGCGGAAACCCCGGTTCTCTGGGCGCCCGACACGTTCGGCTTCCCCGCGCAAATGCCCCAACTCATGCGCCAATCGGGGATCGAGTGGTTCGTGGCCAACAAGCTCAATTGGAACCAGGTCAATCGTGTGCCCTGGGCCAGCCATCTCTGGGAAGGCCTCGATGGCAGCCGGGTGACCGCCCATGTGCTGACCACGCCCCGCGAGGTGCAATACCTCCCGTTCCCCACGAATTACAAAAGTGACCTCTCGGCGGCCGAGGTCCTCGGGACCTTTTCCCATGCCAATGGCGATGTGGGTCGGGCGTTGCCGATCTGTTATGGCTACGGCGATGGCGGGGGAGGGCCCACCGAAGAGCTCTTGGCCAAAGCGCGGGCCTACCGCGCCATGCCGGGAATGCCCCAATTCAAGATGAGCGATGTCCGAAGCGCGATGGAAGACATCGATGCGCGACGCGACAGTCTCCCGGTCTGGCGGGGCGAGCATTACCTCGAAGGGCACCGAGGCGTTTACACGTCACAAGCCTGGATCAAACGGGCCAACCGGCGGGCCGAAGCCGCGCTCCACGAAGCTGAAGCCCTGGCGGCGATGGCCGGGACCGCGGCCGATCTCGACGAGGCTTGGAAACTTCTCTGCCTCAACCAGTTCCACGATATTATCACCGGCACGTCGATCACGGCGGTTTTCGAAGATGCTCGTCGGGATTATGAGGCGATCCGCGCCGCGGCCGAAACTGCGGCCTTTGAGGCGGCGGAGGTCTTGGCAGCAGGGGCGGGCTCTGTCTTGAACACCGCGCCGACCAGCGGTGCCCGGATCGCCTTGGCGGCCGACGGCGAGGGCCAGCCGGTCGAAGGGGGGCATCTTCATTACTTCGAAGATCTTCCGGCCTATTCCGCGACGCCGCTTGCGGCCGCTGCCATGCCGCGCCACCCCGTCCGCGCCGCGCGAGAGGGTGCCGGTGCGGTGCTCGAAAACGAGCTTATCAGGGTTGAGATTGCCGCCAATGGCCAGGTCAGAAGCGTGACCGATCGCGCCACCGGCTGGGAGGCCCTCGCACCGGGCGCAGGCGCGAACCAATTCCAGGCTTTCGAAGATCGCCCCATCGCCTGGGACGCTTGGGATATCGACCCCCATTTCGAGGATCGCCGGGAAGTGCTCGTACCCGAACCGGAGATCGAGGTCGTCGAAACGGGCCCCATTCGTGCGGCTGTGCGGGTCCGCTTTGCTTGGCGAAAATCGACCTTTAGCCAAGTCATCCGGCTCCGCGCCGGGTCAATGCGCGTCGATTTTGTGACCGATATCGACTGGCACGAAACCCACACGCTGTTGAAAGTCGCCTTCCCGGTCGCGGTAGAGAGCGACCGGGCGCGCTATGATATCCAATGGGGCAATCTCGTGCGTCCCACCACGCGCGACAGTGATTTCGACGCCGCGCGGTTTGAGGTCCCCGCGCAGAAATGGGCGCTTCTGGAAGATGATGGCCGGGGCGTGGCGCTCTTGAACGATTGCAAATACGGCTACGACATCCACGGATCACAAATGCGGCTGACGCTCATCAAATCGGCCACGTCACCTGACCCCGAGGCAGATCAGGGCGCCCATCGCTTCACCTATGCGCTTTTACCACTGGCCGAGATGTGCCGGGCCACGCTCGACCATGAGGCCTATGATCTCAACATGCCGCTTCGGGTGCTGCGGGGAGGCGCAAGCGAGGGCGGAGCCGTCCCGTTCGCGACCGTCACACCGTCGGGTGTGGTTTTGGAGACCGTGCGGCCGCTTGCTGATCGCACCATTGAATTCAGGCTTTTTGAGGCTCGCGGGGAGGCGACGTCCTTCCGACTGGTTCTGGCCCGCGCGCCGCATTCGGCGTGGCGGACGGATTTTCTCGGAACGCCCACCGGAGAGTTGGATTTCGAGGGGGCCGAAGTCTCGGTTGAGATCGGGGCATATGAGATCGTCACCTTGCGCGTCGACCTCGGCGCCGACGCCTAAGAGCCTCGAGGCCTGTCACTGGCACGTGCCGACCGGGATCAAAGCTCAGGGCAAAAGCTTGAAGAGGCTCTGTTGCTCGAAGACTTGGCCAGGTTCGAGAACGATCGACGGGAATTTGGGATGGTTCGGCGCATCGGGCCAAAGCTGGGGTTCTAGGGCGACCCCTGCTTGACCGCCGGCAAAGGCCTGAAGACCCGGAGCGTCGGAATAGACCTCGAGAATGTCTCCTTCGCGACCTTCAAGCCGCGCCCGGAGGCCAAAGCCAGGTTCGAAGCAATAGTTGTGATCGAGGCTCGGGTCGGGCGACCGGGGCGCGCGATGGTCATATACTGTGCCGCCAACATCGGCGATCTCCCCAGTGGGCAGCGTTTCGGCCGTGACCGGGAGGAAGCGTGCCGCGGGAACGGTCAATTGGAAGGATGAAGGCGGCGCCGAACCGCCCGGGGCCCACAGCCCATGATGGCCCGGGTTCAGGATCGTAATCCGATCGGTCGTGACTCGAAGACCGAGCTCTAGGCCATCTTCGCCCAAGGCGTAACGCGCCTCGATCCGACGGTTTCCCGGAAACCCCCCTTCTCCGTGAGGAAGATCGACCGCGAGCGTGATTGCACATTCGTCCTGCTCGACGAGTTCCCAAACCTTCCGATACGTACCGGCTTGCCCGGAATGAAGGCTCTGGCGCCCATCTTGATTGGCCTCGAACGCAGCCCAGTTCCCGCCGATCTCAGCCGCCGCACCGCCAATCCTGTTGATCACCGGTGCGATGACCGGCCCCGCATAGGCCAGCGGACCTTCATAGTCGTCGAGGTCTCGGCTTTCCACACAGGCATTGGGCCCACCCGACTTCCAAAACCCAACGAGCCGCGCGCCATAATCGAGGAGCTCTGCGCTGTAAGGCCCAAACCGGATTTTCAACGCTTGAACGCCGCGCCCGTCTGCCAGAGTGCCGAATAGGGTCAGCGCGGCCACCAGGCCACGCCCGCAGGCGGGATTGATTGGCCCCGATAGGTGACCGGCTTAGTGCCGTAATTGAAGGCAAAGCGGTGGGCCGCGCTGTCACGGAGGCGGAGGCCCTCGGGCAGGGTCTCGACCTCGAGGTCAACCGTTTCAGCCGCGAGAGAGATGACCCTCTCCCAGCCCATCTGGTCGGGCCAGCCCGCGAGATAGGCCACGCCATCGGATCGGAGAAGGGCAGGGGCGCCTTGATCGGTTACGATCTCGGCCTCGGTTTCGCTTGAGATATGCTCAAACCAGCGCTTGAACGCCCCACCGCCCCGAAACGGAATGTCGGCCCCGGGCGGCAGGCTTTCGACCCGCGAGATCTCGGCCTTCAGACCCGGCACACCTGGGGGCAACGGCACCGGTATCGAAAAATCGGCCGTTTTCGACCCCGTCCGGGGGCCCACGAGTACAAGGCCGGGGTGGTCTTTAATTTGGGAGAGAAGCCTAGGCGACCAGGCCATAAGCCCAGGAATGAGAACCAGCCGGTAATCGGACAGGCGATCTGTATCGGGTGGCAGAATGTCGACCGAAAGCCCCAGTCGGCGAACCGCGCGGTAAGCGTCAAGTGCCAGTTCGAAGTAGTTGAAGTCGCGCCCCTGGGGCTGGATCTCCCAGGCCCAGGCGGAAGGATAATCGAACACGAGCGCCGCAGGAGCCCGGGCCACATCGAGGGGCCCGAAGGCCGCTATTTCTGCGGCCACCTTTTCGACCTCCGCCATCCCTTCCGCGGGCGCATGGTCAGGCCGGAGAAGCCCCGCATGCATCTGCTCTTGGGCGAAGGGTGCCTGGCGCCAACGGAAATAGGCGACCACTTCGGCTCCATGGGCAAAGGCCTCCCAGGTCCAAAGCCGGACCATGCCCGGTAGGGGTGCTGGGTTCCAGGGCGCCCAATTCACCGGGCCGGGTTGTTGTTCCATGACCCAGGTCCGGCCGCGGCCGACGGTGCGGTAAAGGTCGTGGTGAAAGGCCTGATTGTCAGGGTCACCCTGCCGGAGATAGGCGGTGCGGTGGGTGTCGTCGACATCGAGCCGGTCGGAGAGAAACCCGAGCGGGTAGCTGTCCCAGGCGGCGATATCGAGGTCGGCGCCAACGGCGTAATGGTCGAACCCGGTCTCCTTACCCATATAATTATGAAGGATCGGCGCGTCCGAATGGCGTCGGATGATCTCGGTCTGGGCACGGTTGAACCGAACGACTTGGTCAGAGGAAAACCGCCGGAAATCCATGACATGGGCCGGGTTCGGCTCGGTGACGGTGAGGTTTGGAAGGTCGATCTCGTCGAAGCTCCGCACCTCCATCGACCAAAACACGTTCCCCCAAGCCCGGTTCAGCGCCTCAGGTGATTGGTAGCGCTGGGCGAGCCAGTCGCGAAACGCCCGCTTGGCCGCCTCAGAGTAAGACAGCGTCGTGTCGTGGCAGCCATACTCATTATCGGTTTGCCAGGCACCGACATAGGGGCTCGCCCCATAGCGCTCGGCCATGGCCGCAACGATCCGCCGACAGGCCGCAAGATAGCCCGCGTGGGAAAAGCAATAGTGGCGCCGCGAGCCAAAGTGGCGGGGTCGCCCTTCGGCGTCGAGGGCGAGCATGGTCGGGTCTTGGTCAACGAGCCAACGGGGCGGGGTCGCGGTGGGGGTGCCGAGTACGACTTTGAGGCCGGCGTTCCCCAACGTGTCGATGGCGCGGTCGAGCCAGTCCCAATCGTAGCGTCCGGGCTCTGGTTCGTAGCGCGACCAAGCGAATTCCCCGATCCGGACCCAAGTGAGGCCCGCTTTGACCATGCGCTTGGCGTCTTCGGCCCATAGCGCTTCGTCCCAATGCTCAGGGTAATAACAAACGCCCAATTCCTGCATCAGAGGAGCACCCGCGGTTCGGGCCGACCCGGGCCGAGGCCGGGAAGAGCGAAGGTCATGCCGTTTTCTGGCTGGGCCTCAAGGATCGGCTCGGCGATGCCTTCCGAGGCGGACGTGCAATAAAGCGTGGTTTCGTCTGGCCCGCCGAAGGCCGGGCAGGTCGCATGGCGACCGGGTAAGGGATGTTTGCCGATCTGAGCCCCGTCGGGGTCATAGGCGCCGACGCATCCCGCGCCCCAATGGGCGATCCAAAGGTTCCCCGCCGCGTCGGTCACCGCGCCGTCCGGCACGAGGTCCAAGGGACCAAGATCGAGCCAGGGTACAGGGTCTTCACTCGGCCATCCCGTCTCGGGATCGAGGGCCTGGCGCTGCACAATGTTGGTCAGAGTATCCGTGAAATAGGCCAAAGGCCGCATCGGGGCGAAGGCAATGGCATTGGGGATGGTGAGCCCCCCGTGGAGCTGTCGAAGTTCGCCCCGGTAATAGCGATAGATCGCCCCGGCTCCCGCCTCGGCCCGAAGCCCCATAGACGAGATCCAGAACCCGCCCCAGGGGTCGGCTCGGCCGTCATTCGAACGGGTATCGGTCCTTTGGGCTTCGAGCGGTGATACATCTTCGGCTTCGCCTGTGCCCAAGTCGAAGCGGAAGAGCCGTGTGGCGGACGCAACAAAGAGCGTGGCGTGATCGACCCAGCCTGCGGCGGAGACCGGCTCGTCGAATTGCCAGTGGTGGGCGGTATCGGCTTCCCGGGTGCAAAGCCGCATCTTTACGATATCAAACCAGAAAAGTTGGTCGCGTTCGGGGTGCCACAAGGGGCCTTCGCCCAGTGCGCAGGGACGATCGTCGTAGATCTCAGCGCGCTCATGGCTCATCCGCTGACCTCCAAGAGAGCGCGGCGGAAACTGTCGAGCCCTCTCCTGAGCATTGGACCCTCCTCGGAGCGCACCGGGTCGAGGCCTTGTAGCGAGAGGGCCGCCGCGTAGCGCGACGAAAGAACCTCATCGGCGATGAGGGCCAGGTTTTGGCCGAGCCAATAGGGGCGGGCCGCGGCCAGTTCGATCCCGATCAAGAGGCCCCAGAGCCGCGCCGCAGCCGCGCCTTCGTCAAGGCCCGTGAGGGACGCTTCGGCGTGGATGCCGAAAAGGCGCGCGGCGATAAGCTCGGGCTTGGCCACCCCGTCGGAAACGGCTTCGGCGAAGGCGCTCTCGTCCCAGCCCTCGCCCAAAAAGGGAGAGAGCACGGTAGACTTCGACAAAAGGTCGAAGAGCGCGCCGGTCATGAAGGTGCGAAAGCTGACCACTTCGCCGGCCGAGATCTGCGCCCATCTCGAATGAGCACCCGGCAGGCAGAGTACGCCGTCAAAGTCCGGCGACCCGGCCAGAAAGCCCGCGATCCGGGCTTCGTCGCCCCGCATAATGTCGGGGGGATTGGACTGTCTAAGGCCGGGGATCAGAGTGAAGCGAGAGCGCCCGGGGGCGGCATCGGGCAATGGGGTGCAGGGCACAGTCCGGGTAGGTGCATGGGGCGCTCCAGCCACGAGGATGGGCGTCAGGCCGCCACCGAGCCAAGGGTCAACGAGGGCGAGCACCGCGCCTTCAAACCCGGCACTATCCATCGAATTAGGATCATTATCGACCTTCGCCTCGGCGATGGGACGGTGCCCCACCATGGCCCAGGCGCGGAGCCGTCCTTGGGCTCCTTCGACGGCGATCCACTCGGCGTAAGTCCCGCTCGCACTCATCCGGTGACCACGACACGGCCATCGCCGGCAAGGATCTGCCCGTTCGTCCCGGCAGTTGCGAAGGAGGCGAGACATAGGTGTCGTTGGCCGGTCTTTATCGCTGTCAGCTCGATGAAATCTGCCCCAAATCTCGACCCGCTGCTCGGGACGAAAACCGACGCGCCCTCAAGGTCGGGATAGCGGGAATGGCCCATGGAAAAAGCTCCGAAACGGCGGGTCCGGAAAACCTATGGCAATCCCGCCCGGGCCACAATCCGGGGTGCTTAGGGCATCACCACCCAAGTTTTCAACAACGCATCCGTTGCCTCGCAATCGGCCACCTCAAGGCTCCGCGACATAAAGGGTCCGGCCGATCGGCTCGCCGCGCCGACGACCAGACAGGCATCGGGGTCGCTTGCCAGACGGAGGGTCATGCTCGCTTCGTCATGGACAAAGGATTGCTCTGCAGTGTCGGCGCAATCAACGAGGCCGAGGGGCAGGGTGCCGTCATAGCTCGCGCAAAGTCCCTCGAATGCAACCGACCGGATTTGGCCCGTCGCCGCGTCGAAACTAAATTGCACATCGCCCCCTTGGGGTTTGCAGGAATGGGCCTGCAATTGGTCCGAAAGGCCCCGTCCGAGCGTGTCGATGCACCAGCCGAGATTATCGGCTTCGTCGAGATTGTCGGCGAGGTAAATCACCGGCGACGGCGTTTGAAGGTCTGGCGGTCCGGCCGCCGCTGGCGAAATGGTAATGGCGGCAGCAAATGTAATGACAATGGCGATGGGTTTCATCGGTTGGCCTCCCCGGACGGTGTCAATTTAGCTTTAACGCAAGTGGGCGGAGGATCCGTCGAATGCTTCGCTATAGTCAGGCGCTCGGCGCCGCCTCGCGCGGCTTAAATCTTCCGGCCTTCGAGGACCCACATCGTAAGCGGGAAGTTCCAAGGCAATGTCAGTCCTTGGCCCATGAGATATGCCCCCGACAGGGTGAGCGGGCGCTCTTTCAAAGCCGGGGTGCCGCGCGACAGGCTCGGCGCGCTTGCCCGGTTGGCGAGGCTGACTTCGTAAGTGGCATCAGGGTCGAGCCGCGTCAGCCGAAGCGGGCGGGGTGCTATTTGGGCTGATGTGTCTGCCTTCCCGGCGAAGACGACAAAGCGGTGCGCGTCCCTTGGCTGCTGTTGCTCGGCGATCACCGAACGGTCTGCACTGTCCAGCCGGAGGATATCGGCGGCCATCATCCAGTCGCGGTTGGCTTTCCACCAGGCGGTGACGTCCTTCAGAACCACGGCTTCGTGCTCGGTGAGTTCGCGGGGGTCCATCTCAAACCCGAGATGGCGCTGGGCAGCGACCCAGGCGCGGAAGCCAATGTCGAGCATCCGCCCGGACGTATGGCAAAAGCGCGGGCCCACATGGGAGCCGGTGACCGCGGCGGGGAGAAAAAGCGCGGCATTGTGCTGGATCCGGAGCCGCTCGAGGGCGTCGTTCGAATCCGAGAGCCAGACCCGTTGCGTGCGCGACAGGATGCCGAAATCGATCCGGCCGCCCCCCGAGGCGCAGCTTTCGATCTCGACCTTGGGGAAGGTCGCGCGGAGCCGGTCGATGAGGGCATAGGACCCGCGGGTCTGGGCCGCGTCGGGCATCGGCAAGACCCGGTTATGATCCCATTTGATGTAGTCGATCGCATGGGCGCCCAAGATCGCAGCCATCCGGTCGTAGACGAAGTCTTGGACCGCCGGGAGAGCAATGTTGAGCGCCTTTTGATGGCGCCCGAGGGTTTGGTCTTCGCCGCCCAGGGCCCAGTCGGGATGGGCGCGGTGAATGTCACTGTCCGGGTTGATCATTTCGGGCTCGAACCAGATCCCGAAAGTCATCCCGAGCCCGTGGACATGGTCGATGAGGGGGCCGAGGCCATCGGGGTATTTCCGGGGGTCGACCTCCCAATCCGACAGCGAACGCGTGTCGTCGTCGCGGTTGCCGAACCAGCCATCATCGAGAACGAAGCGCTCGGCGCCGAGGGCAGCCGCGCGGGTCGCGATGTCTTGGAGGGCCGGGAGGTTGTGGTCAAAATAGACCGCCTCCCAACAATTATAGTGGACCGGGCGCGGACGTCCGGGATGGGTCCAGGGGACGATCCGATCACGGAGATGGCGTTGGAAGGCCACGGCGCAGCCATTGAGCCCGTCTGACGAATAGGTCGCGTAAAGGGGGGCACTGGCAAAATGGGTTTGGGGCTCGATCTCCATCCGGGCGGCATGGCCGAACTGGATCTGGCGCCGCCCATCGGGCAGCTCTTCCGCGATCATCCTGTGCCCGCCGGACCAGCCATAATGGAAACCCCAGGCTTCCCCTTGGGTGTTGGTCGCCCCCTGTCCCCGCACAAGGAGCCCGGGGAAGTGTTCGTGTCCCGTCCGTCCCGTGCGGTTTTCCCGGTAGCGCATCCCAGGGGCCCAACTGGTCTCGACGGTTTGGAATTCGCCGCACCAACGGCCGGTAAAATCGACCGTGCCGTCTGAATATTGGTTGCCTGGGAGGACCGGAGCGGCGAGCCAATGGAGATGAACCGGGCGGGTCGCGGTGAGCTCGGACCGAAGCGTGATGATCCGGGTTTCGGGGTCGGTCTCGAAATGGGCGGCATAGGTGAGAAGGGCGTCGGTGTCTTCGTAAATAAGTGTCAGGCGATCGCCGTCGCGTTCTTCCCGGGCAAAACAGAATTTCGGGAGTATCGGCGTGCCGTCACTGGCGCGTAAGATGAGGCCTGGCTGGCCGGGGAAGGTGCGCGTGGCCTCGGGGCAGATCGACAGGTCGGGGTTTTCGTCGAGCATGCCGCCGGTAACATCGATGGCTTGGGCGGCTTGGAGCCCGCTGACGTTATCGCCAGGCGGAAGGGGCGCGCCCCAATAGACAACTTCCGGCAGCCGGTGCCGCCGGGCGGCGAGGACGAGGGTTTGTCGCCCATCGTCCAGCCGCCAGCATTGGGCAAGCTCCGCCAAACCGTCTGCCATGGATCACTTGACCGCGCCGAGGGTGAGCCCCGCGATAAAGTGCTTCTGCATCAGGAAGAACATCAAGACCGGCGGCAACGCGGCCACGATCGAGCCGGCGCTCATCAGGTGATAGGCGGCGCGGAATTGCGCGTTAAAAGACGTGATCCCGGCGGTGACGGGCTGGCTTTCGGGGCCCTGGGTAAGGACGACCGCCCAGAAGTAATCGTTCCAGATGAAGGTGAAGATCAGCACCGAGAGGGCGGCGATGGCGGGCTTCATCAAGGGCAGAACGACGTACCAAAAGATCCGCCATTCGGCGACGCCTTCGACCCGTGCGGCTTCGATGAGCGGGAAGGGGAGTGCACGAATGAAATTCCGCATGAAGAGCGTGCAAAACCCAGTTTGGAACGCGATATGGAAGAGAACCAGGCCGGTTTTCGTGTTGTAGAGCCCAAGATCGAGTGTGAGGTCGCGGACCGGGACCATCAGGATCTGGAAAGGCACGAAATTCCCCGCCACGAACATAAAGAAGATCCAGATATTGGATTTGAACTTATAGATCCCAAGGGCAAAGCCCGCGAGGCAGGACAGCCCCACCGCCCCGATCACCGTGGGTACGGTGATAAAGACCGAGTTCAGCATGTAGCGGGGCATGTCGGAGTTGAAGAAAACCTGGCCGTAATTCGCGAAGGCTTCAAAGGATGAGGGCAGGCCCCAATAATTGCCCACCGTGAAATCCTCGGCCGGCTTCACCGAAAAGACCGCCACGGCGATGAGGGGCAAAAGCCACATCAAAAGGACCAGGGGCAGCAGCCCTTGGTAGGTGAGTTGCCAGGAACGGGGCGTTTTCTCAATGGGCGTTGGGAACATGTTAAAGCGCCTCCCGGACGGATTTCGGCAACGATTGCTTGATCGTGTCGTAGCTCACGGCGATGCGATGTTCGGCCTCTTCCGCGTCAAGCGCGGGCAGGTCAAGGGACACCCAGGAGCGATGGAAATAGGCCGCTTTCCGCGCGGCTCCGGCATCGATCAGCATCTCAGCCGTTTCGGTGTTGGGGCATTTAAGCGAGGCGGCGTCGGTGTTGGTCGCCCGCTTTTCGGTATGGCCGAAGCAGGCGAACATTTTGCCGCCCACTTTCCACGCGTCTAGTTCGCCTTGGCCCGAGAGCACCGCCCCGGGCATGGCCCCGCAGAGCGCGTCAAACTCAGACCGGGTCATCGCGCGCCCTTTTCGTCTTTCCACATCGACCAAAGGAAATAGGCGATGAAGATCAGCATGATGAGGAACAAAACGACCGCGATGGCAGCGCCGTAGCCCATGCGGAACCCGTATTCCGACAGCGCCTTTTCGAACATGTAAAACGACAGGACCCGGGTTTGGCCGAAGGGCCCACCGTTGGTCATGATCGAAATGAGGTCGAAGGAGCGGAGCGCGCCGATGATCGTAACCACGAAGGCGATGAAGGTGGCCGGGCGAAGCTGGGGGATGATGATGTACCAGAGCATCTTCCAACCCTTGGCCCCGTCCAAGCGGCCCGCTTCGATCTGCTCAGGATCGACCGCGTTGAGGCCGGTGAGATAGAGGATCATACAATAGGCGGTTTGGGGCCAGAGCCCGGCGGCGATAATGCCGTAGGTCGCCCAGGTAGGGTCGCCGAGGACATTGAGGGGGCCCATCCCAAAGAAGCCGAGAAGGTTGTTCAAGAGCCCTTCATTGGGGAGGTAGAACCACGAAAAGACCAGACCTACGACCACTTGGCTGAGAACGAAGGGAAAGAAAAACAACGACTTATAAAGCCGGATCCCGGTCACCGTCTGATTGAGGAACAAGGCGATGAATAGTCCCGCCGGGATCGCGAGAAGATAGAGGAGGAGCCATTTGAGGTTGTTCCAGAGCGACACCTCGAAGGCGCTGTCATCGAAAAGCTCTGCGTAATTGCCGAGGCCCACATAGCGCGCATCGCCCAGGCCGTCCCAATCGTAAAGCGAGATCGAGAAGCTCTGGTAGATCGGGATGATCACATAGACCATGAAGAAAAGGATCGCTGGCGCGAGGAAGATCCACGGCGTGATCGCGATTTCGTTGCGCTTGTACCAGCCCCGCCTTGCGCCGTTGACGGCGTCGACATCGTTGAGGGATGCGGTGGTCATCGGCGTCTCCTCCCTAGGGCCGGGCCCATGCGAAAGCCCCGTAGAGCTTGCGAATGGGTTTGGCGAGGCGGGGTTAAGCCCGCCTTACGCCAGGTGGCTGGCGGGCCGAAGCCCGCCGTCCAGTTTATTGATACACCCGCTCGCGCACTTTTTCGAGCCGCGCGAGAATGTCGTCGAGGTTGTCGGGGAAGACCATGAATTCCTGGAGCCCCTGCATGGCTTCGGCCGCCATCTCGGCCGGGAAGTCCCGGTCGAAGAATTGCGCCACGCCGCCCGGCGAGTTCTCCGAGAGCATCACGAAGCCTTCGTTCAGGAATTTGTCATCGGCCACGCTCGACCCGGCATTCACCGGCAATTGGCCGAGATTGTCAGGGTTGTTGATGGTCGACTGGACATTGGCCGACACCACGAACCGCAAGAATTCCCGGGCCGCTTCCTTATTCTGTGCATTGGACGGGATGTGGAACGTGTCGGTGGGCGCGTCTTCAGCCAACGGGATACCCGGGGTGATTTCCGGGAATTGGAAGAAGTCGAGCTTGGTGTCGTCGAGACCAGCTTCGCGGAGCGGTGCCACCGCGAAATTGCCTTTGAGGATCGCGGCCGCATCGCCCGAGACGATGAAGGGGAGCGATTCCTGCCAGGAATAGGTCTGGTGGTTGTCGATGAACGCACCCATGTCGATCAGCTCGCGCCAATTGGCAAAGGTCTGTTTCACACGGTCATCGGTCCAAGGGACTTCGCCCTGGGCGAGTTCCATGTGGAAGTCGAACCCGTGGGTCCGCATGTTGAGATAGTCAAACCAGCCGCCGGCGGTCCAAAGGAACTTGGTGCCGATCGTGTAGCACTTCCGACCGGAATCGATGATCGCCTGGCAATTGGCCTTCATCTCTTCGAAGTTCGCAGGCTCTGCGAGACCGAGCTCTTCGTAGATGTCTTTCCGGTAGTAAACACCCCACTGATAGTAGGTGTAGGGGACGCCCCATTGCTTGCCGTCGATGGTCATCGCGCCTTTGGTCGAGGCGAGGTTATCAGCGATTTCGGGCTCGGCCCAAAGGTCGGACACGTCTTCGAAGAGACCCGCATTGACGTAGGGGCTCATCCGATTGGCGGCATACCAGGTGGCCACGTCCGGCGCGTCGGCGGTGAGGAAGTTCCGAATTTGGGTTTTGTAGGCTTCCCGGTCGATCACCGTGGTTTCGACGTTGAGATCGGGGTGCAGCTCGGCGAAATCAGCGATCATCGCCTCCATCGTCGCCCGCGGAGCGGGGTTCGACGTGTCGAGAAAGATTTTAAGGTCGCCCGATAGACTGTGGCTGCCGGCAAATGCCGTGCTGCCCAACGCAGCAAAAGCAAGCGCCCCGACGGACGCTTTAAGCATGGAACGCATGGTGGTCCTCCCTGGTGGTCCCATTATCGAGTTCCATTATTCGGAACTCTGTTTTACATATTGATATGGTAAGCCTGCGGAGCTTAACGTTGTCAATAGGCTAAGTCTTGGGGCCTCAGGGAGGGGCGGCATGGCCGCGACGGACCAGGCGGAGACCGCGGAGAGCGGCACCGTCGAGGGAGGAACAGTTGGAAAGGCGCTCGACGTCTTGGACCAGGTGGCTGCGTTCGGCCGCCCGGTGCGTTTTTCTGAACTCCTGTCGGAAAGTCCCTATCCCAAAGCAACGCTCTATAGGTTCGTCCAGACTTTGACCGGGCTCGGGATGCTGTCCTACGACCCGGAGCGCCAGCTTTACGGGTTGGGTTTGAGGCTGGTCCGGCTTGCCCATGGGGCGTGGCAGCAATCCTCGCTGGCCCCGATTGCCCGGACGAGCGTGGAGCATTTGGCCGAGAAGGTGGGCGAGACGGTGCATCTGGCACAACTCGATGCGGCCCAAGTGCTCTATGTAGATAAACGCAATGCGGCCAAGCCCAACGAGGTCTATTCCTCGGCGGGAAAGGTGGGGCCTGCCTATTGTACGGCCGTCGGCAAAGCGATGCTCGCATTTCTGCCGGACGCCGAGCGCCGTCCCATCCTCGAGCAGCAGTCTTTCCACCGGTTTACGCCGGCAACGATCATCGACAGGAGGGGTTTGGATGCTGAATTGGCCACGATCCGGGGCACGGGTTATGCCCTTGACCGCCAAGAACATGAGCCGGGCAATATTTGTATCGCCGCGCCGATCCAGACCGCCGGAGGTTGGGTCCTTGGGGCGATCTCGGTGACCGCGTCGATTGAACGTATGACCCTACACGACCTCGAAGCCACCGCGCCCGATGTGGTGGCGGCGGCATCCGCCATCGCCCAATCGGCGGCGGCCTGGCGGTTTCCGGTCTCGGGCGAAATTTCAGAAACAGAGAAGGCAGCAGAATGTCGGGTGTGACACTGAACCAAGTGATTAAACGTTACGGCGATGTGGAAGTGATCCACGGGGTGGATCTCGATATCGAAGACGGGGAGTTCTGTGTTTTCGTGGGTCCGTCGGGCTGCGGCAAGTCGACGCTTCTTAGGATGGTCGCCGGGCTCGAAGAGACCACGGACGGGATGATCCGGATCGGAGCCCGAGACGTGACCCGGCTCGACCCGTCCGACCGCGGCGTGTCGATGGTTTTCCAAACCTATGCGCTCTACCCCCATATGTCGGTCGAGGAGAATATGGGTTTCGGGCTAAAAATGACCGGCCACGGCACGCCAGAAATCAAAACGAAAGTCTCCGAAGCGAGCCGTATCCTCAAACTCGACGAGTATCTCAAGCGAAAACCGGCGGCGCTGTCGGGCGGACAACGCCAACGGGTCGCCATCGGGCGGGCGATTGTCCGGGGGCCGGAAGTGTTTCTCTTCGACGAGCCTCTTTCGAACCTCGATGCGGAACTCCGCGTCGAGATGCGGGTCGAGATCGCGCGGCTCCACCAAGAGATCGGGGCAACGATGATCTATGTCACCCACGACCAGGTCGAAGCGATGACGATGGCCGACAAGATCGTGGTGCTCCGTGCGGGCAATATCGAACAAGTCGGCGCCCCGATGGATCTCTACCGCGACCCCGACAACCGTTTCGTGGCGGGCTTTATAGGCTCACCTTCGATGAATTTTCTTGCCGGCACGGTGTCAGGCGGGGCGGTGGATGTGCCAGCGTTGGGCATGGCCGTGCCCGTGCCGGTCGGCCTTCCATCCGAGGGAAGTTCGGTGATCCTCGGCATCCGGCCCGAACATATCGAGATCGGCGCCGGGGAGGCTCAAACGGTGGAACTGACCGAAGCCCTCGGCGGAGTGTCTTACGCCTACCTGACCGCGTCGTCCGGCGAGAAGATCATCGTTGAAGAACGCGGCGACGAACGTTCGGCCCAAGGCACAAAAGTCGCCATCCGTTTCGATCCGTCCCGGGCCTATCTTTTCGATGCATCAAGCGAGAGGCGGATCCGCTAGTCGGGCCGCGCTCTGCGGAGTAAGATGGCACCATGGCAACGAACGAAAAGATCGATGTCGGGACCGTATTCGCAGGCCATGACCATAATGTCTGCGCCGAGACCGCGCTCAAAAGGGCCGAGAAAGAGGTCGGCGAACGGGGGCTTCGGCTGACGCCGGTGCGTCGGCGCGCCTTGGAGATACTCCTCGAAGAGCACCGCGCACTCGGGGCCTATGAGGTCCTCGAAAGGCTCGCCGCTGAAGGTTTCGGTGCCCAGCCACCGGTGGCGTACCGCGCGCTCGACTTTCTGGTCGAACACGGGCTCGCCCACCGGATCCAGCGGCTCAATGCGTTCGCCGCCTGTATGCATGCGGGGCTGGACCATGAGCCGGTCTTTTTCATCTGCCGGGACTGCAAGATGGTGGCCGAAACACCGGCCGCGCCGGTCCGTCGGGCAATCCAGGACGCCGCTGACCGCATCGGGTTTCAACCGGTCCATGCCCATGTGGAGGTCTTAGGGGTCTGCCCGGCCTGCGCGGTCTGAGGCCCCGGTTTAGAAGATCCTAACCGTTCTCGGCCATGCTTGGCCCATGCAGCACCGTATTCGCAGAGCGAAGTCAGAACGCCGGGCGGTTCTTTGTTCGGTCCTGGGGGAATTCCCGGTCCAAATCATTGACGTGAATGCGCGGGGTGCGAAGGTAAAGCTCGGGCAAGCCATGGTCGACGAAGCCGAAGAGCATGTTTTGGCCATGGCCGGTGAAACCTATCCCGTGGATGTGGTTTGGGTAGAGGCGGGGGAAGCGGGGCTTCGGTTCCAAAAGTCCTTGGCGCCCGATATGGTCGCCCGCATGCGCTAAGCGCTTATTGCTCAGATCATTGGCGTGTTTGTTTCCCAGGAGGCTAGGCGAGCGCGTTCGCCTTCCCCACCAAATCAACGCCCATCTGCTCAAAGAGATCAATGTAGTCCAAAGTGACCCAATTCTCCGCGATCTGTAAGGGCTCTGGCGCGCCGCCGGTCATCCGGTAGAAGTCCATCACCCTCAGCGTAAGTGCTTTGTCGGTGGGCTTCGCGCCAAGATAGGGACCCCGATGGGTCATCGTCATCGAAGGCCAGCCCGAGACGGCCGCATAGGCCCCGTCGCCTAAGCGGCAATAATGATTGCCGCCTTTCCGGTCAGGGAAGGCTTCAAGAAAGGCGGCCCGGTGGTCGGCCACAAATCCCTCCCAGCCCATGGTTGAGCCGATGCCGCCCGGGCCGTACCAAAGAAAATCTTCGGCCCAATAGCCGCCCAATCCGGTTTGGCCTGCGCTTTTGTGGGTGGAGGGGTCGAAATGGTGGAGATCGGCGAGCATCGCCTCAACCCGGTCGAGGCTTGCCTTCCCGTCGCCGCCCATGGGGCAGATCCCGTCTTGTGTGGCGGGCGCGGGAAAGACGATCTCGGTTCCGAGTTCGGGGGTGAAAGGAAAGCGCCCGCTTTGGCGGGCGAGATCCACAAGATCGAGGATGATATGGGCGCGGACAATCTGGCCATCGACGATTTGGTAGAACTCACCCGAACGGAGAAAGGCGAGCTTGCCCGACGGTGCAAGACCGCCCAACGGGGTGGAGAAGATGCCAACGTAATGGGTGAGGCTCGCGATCCAGCGTTCTCCCGGCACGATCCGGTTTTCGCCGCCGATCACAATGACATCGCGGCGCCGGCAGTGGTCAAAGGCGCGGCGGAGCGGCAAAAGCAGGGTTTCGATTGCCCCGTCAGGGCCAAAGGCTGTCCCGAAAGGGCTTGAAATATGCCATTCGGACGCCGCGCCGATGGCGCTCCGTGCCGAGCGGCTTAGACTGGCTTCGTCTGCGGTCACAAGGGCTGCCAATTCGGCCGCCACCCGCGCGCGAAAATCGTGCATTCCCGGGGCCTTGAAAGTTGAACGCGGTGCGCGCCCAAAAAATTTCTGGCAAATCGCGTGGCCGCAGTCTAGCCTTTTTGCATTCGAATGCAAAAACGCGGGTTCGGGCGCCACTTCTGGCCCCGCCGTTGGCTGAGGGGGACAGGATGGCCGAAATCCAGTTGCGAAGCGTCTCAAAGCGTTGGGGCAGCTTCATCGGCGTCGATAATTTCGAGCTGACCATCGCAAATGAGGAGTTTCTGGTGCTCCTCGGCCCCTCGGGCTGCGGCAAAACCACTACGATGCGGATGATCGCTGGGCTCGAAGATGCCACCGAAGGTGAGATCCGGATCGGCGACCGAGTGGTGAACGATCTCGAGCCGAAAGACCGCGACATCGCCATGGTGTTCCAGAATTACGGGCTCTATCCAAACCTCAACGTCTACGAAAACATCCGGTTTCCTTTGAAAGTGCGCAAAGTCCCTCAAGGGGAGCATGACGAGCGGGTCAAGCGCGCGGCCGATATGGTGGAACTCGGCCCGTTTTTGCACCGGAAACCGGCCGAGCTGTCCGGGGGGCAGCGCCAACGGGTGGCCCTCGCACGGGCTATCGTCCGCAAACCGAGCGTCTTTTTGATGGACGAGCCCCTGTCGAACCTTGACGCCAAACTCCGGGTTTCGACCCGGGCCCAGATCAAGAATCTCAGCCACGAGCTTAAAGTGACGACCATCTACGTCACCCATGACCAGATCGAAGCGATGACGCTTGCCGACCGGGTGGTGGTGATGAAGCAGGGCGTCGTCCAGCAAGTGGGCACACCCACCGAGATCTATGACCGGCCTGCGAACACGTTCGTTGCAGGCTTTATCGGCTCACCGGCGATGAACCTCATGGAAGGGCGGGTCGAAAACGGCGTGTTTTCCGGCGAGAACGTCCGGATCGAGGGGCTTGAGGGGCCGAACGGGCCAGCGATCCTTGGGTTCAGGGCCGAAGACGCGTCGATCTCCGGGGAGCATCAGGGGGCGATCGAGGCGGAAGTGTATACGATGGAGCTTTTGGGCGACGCGACCATGATCACGGTGCGCGCCGGAGGTGCCTTGGTGGCGGTCAAAGCCGGAAAGGAGTACCGCGCCGAGATCGGCGACCGGGTCAGCATCGCCGTTCCCGCGAGCATTTGCCATCTATTCGACAAGGACACCGAGGCGCGGCTCAGCCACTGACCGCGCCCGGAGCATGGGACCGAATGGCCCATAAGGTAGACCGGTGCGCCAAGTGCCGGCACTCAGGGAGAGAGAAAAGATGATGAAACACATGATTGGAGCCGTGGGCCTGTCGCTCATGGCGACGACAGCGATGGCCGATTGCGGCATCTCGAATGGGCGCGTCAGCATCGTCGGCAACGAGTTTCCCGCGATCCAGACCATCGGTTCGGGCGCGATGGAATGCGCTGCGGGTGGCGTCACGGTGGAAACCAACCTCACCGCCGATCACCAGAAGATCAACGTCGACGGCATGTCGGGCGATCCGGCGGAATACACCTCCGCGATCATCGCCAATTCCTCGATCGTGGCATTGATCAATGAAGACGTGATCCGGCCGTTGAACGATCTCGTCGAAAAGCATGGCGGTGATCTCCAGCCGAACCAACTCATCAAAGTGGGCGACGACGTTCTCGCGGTCGCCTTCATGGCCAACGCCCAGCACCTCGTTTACCGCTCGGACATTCTCGCTGAGGTCGGAGCGGAACCGCCCGCCACCTACGAAGATATGCTCGCCATCGCCGAAACGATCCGCTCCGAAGGGATCCTCGAAAACCCAGTGGGCGGTGCCTATGCCGCGGGTTGGAACCTGGCCCAGGAGTTCAACAACATGTTCCTTGGCTATGGCGGGGTGCATTTTGAGCCTGGCACAGCCCAGCCCAGCGTCAATTCCGAAGCCGGGGTCAACGCGCTCAACATGATGAAGGCGCTGTCGGAATACATGAACCCCGACTTCCTGACCCACGATTCGAACGCCACCAATGCCGAATACCGTGCGGGCAACGTGGCCTTGATGAACATGTGGGGCTCGCGGGCGGCCACGCTCGTCGATGCCGACGGTGTGCCCCAGGAGGTGATCGACGGGTTCGCGATTGCCGGTCCGATGACCGTGGGCGGCGGCTCGACCCCGGCCTCGACGCTTTGGTGGGACGGTTGGACCGTGGCGAAGAACATCTCTGACGAAGATGCTGAAGCGACGTTCGTTGCGCTGATGAAAGCCATCGATCCGGCGATCCTCGATGATGCCGAGATCTCCAAGCAAGCGGTGTGGCTTCTCGAAGGCTACGAGCCGACCCCCGCCGCCGTCGGCGTTTATGCCGCCGCAGAAATGGGCACCACACCCTATCCTTACCTGCCGTTCATGGGATTGATGCACACCGCCCTCGGCAATGAATTGGCCGACTTTATGCAAGGCAAGGAAAGCGCTGAACAAGCGCTGGCAGACGTGGAAGCGGCCTATATCGCCGCAGCCAAGGAAAAGGGCTTCTTGAACTGAGCCGATTGGGCGGGGGCGCCGCGCCCCCGCTCGCTTCTCAAGCCCAGGACCTGCCATGAAGCACCGGACTTTTTTCTGGTTTTTCCTGCCAACCGCGTTGGCGATGGTGGTTTTTATCGCCGCCCCCATCGTGTCGGTGGTGGTGCAATCCTTCCACGTGCCCCACGAAGCGGTTCTGGTTGAGACCGAGAATTGCGGCCCCTTCGGCTGCACCACCTCGACGACGGTTGATCAAGAGGCCACCGCCGCGCTCCGCGAAGAAGCACCCCTTGGCCGGTTTGCGGGCTTTGAAGTCTATCTCGACCGGGGCCATCTTGCGACCGCTGAGATTGCCGCCGCCTGGCGGACCTCCGAGACCTGGGGCACATTCTTTTCGACGGTCTACAATCTGCCGTTTTACCGCGCTCTCGCCTTCACGCTGACCTACACATTCGTTTGCACCCCGGCGCTCATCGCGCTCGGCTTTTTCATTGCGGTGGCGGTGAATTCGCTCCATCGCCACCTTAAGGGGTTGGTGATTTTCTTTTCCCTCCTGCCGATGATCGTCACACCGCTGGTGGGCTCGCTGATCCTCTTTTGGATGATCGACAGTCGCGGCGTGTTGGGCAACTTCATCCAATATCTCGTCGACGATCCAGGACTGTCCCTCAAGGCCTCGACCTCGTTGATGTGGATCTCGCTGATCGTCTACGGCATATGGTCCTCCGCCCCCTTCGCTTTTGTGGTTTTCTATGCCGGGCTACAGACCGTGCCCCAGGACACGCTTGAAAGCTCGATGATCGATGGGGCAACGCGCTGGCAGCAGATCCGCTACGTGACGATCCCCCATCTAATGCCGCTCGTCACCTTCGTGGCGCTCATCCAGCTCATGGACAATTTCAAAGTCTTTGAACCGGTCATCGGGTTTACCGCCCAGGCCCATGCCACGACGCTTTCGTGGATCATCTTCAACGATCTCGGCGGCGAAACGCGGCAGTTTTCGGCCGCGGCCACCACGTCGGTTTTGACGATCCTCGGGGTCGTGATCTTGCTCTCGCCGGTGCTCGTGCGGACCTGGCGCGACTTTTATGGCCGGAGGGTGTGAACATGTCGTCGGTTGCCCAAAGAAAGCCCGTTGCCCTTCGCCTCCTTCTCAACGCCTTCATTGTCGTCTGGCTGATCCTGGCGGCCTTCCCGTTCGTCTGGACAGTCTGGGGGTCGTTTAAGGTCGAGCTCGACTTTTTCTCGATTGCCGATTGGACGAACGCAATCTTCGGGCGGAATACGGAAAACACCTATGGCACACCCTACACCGGGGCGGGCTACCGGGGCGCCTGGCTCCAAGAGGAGTTTTGGCGGAACGCGATCAACACCACGATCGTCTGCTTTTGCGTTGTGGCGACGTCGCTGACCATTGGCACGCTCGGCGCTTATGCCCTCTCGCGATCGGGGTTCAAATACGTCTTTTGGCTCTTGATCATCGCGTTGATCTTCCGGGCCATGCCGCAGATCACCCTGGTCTCGGGGTATCTGCCGATCTTTTTCGATTGGAACATTTGGGGATATTTGCCGACGGCGATCATCGTCCTCGTGGCGATCAATCAGCCGTTTACGCTTTGGATGCTCCATTCGTTCTTTGAATCGATCCCAAAGGAGCTCGACGAAAGCGCTAAAGTCGACGGCTGCACCCAGTTCCAGGCGTTCCGGCGGGTGATCATTCCGGTCATGTGGCCGGGGGTGATCACGACGGGGCTCTTTAGCTTCCTTCTGGCCTATAACGACTTTGCGGTAACGACGACGGTTCTGAACGAGTCAAACCGAACCATGGTTCCCGCCATCGCGGCCTTTCTCGGGACGACCTACACCGAAGGCAACGTCATGTTTGCCGTAGCGGCTGTGGTTTCGGCGACCGTGCCATTGTTCATTATGGTCCTCTTCTTCCAACGCCAGATCGTCAGCGGTCTCACCGCCGGCGCGGTTAAAGGTTAGGCCAGCGCGACCCCCTCGATTGGGCGATGCTTTTAGCCATGTGGTTTCGCGTTCGGCGAGGCCCCGTCGCGGTCGCGGAGAGGAACGGTCTTCCAGCGATAGCCGATTGACGCTTCCCCATGGCTCGCGTGAGATTGGCGCATGACATCGTCTCCCGGACCCTACCGCGCCATGCCGCTCGACGCCCCGCCCCCGCGGGACGACGACGAGATCGAAGCCGCCGCCAAGGCCTATTTCGACGAGATGAAAACCCGCCGCTCGGTTCGGATGTTTTCCGACCGTCCGGTCCCGCGCGATGTCATCGAGCGGATCGTGGCCACGGCAGGTCGCGCGCCTTCGGGAGCAAACCAACAGCCCTGGCATTTCGTCGCCGTCGGCGGGGCAGAGGCCAAGGCCGAGATCCGGGAGGCCGCCGAAGCCGAGGAGCGCGCGTTTTATGCCGGGGGCGGGGGCGATGCTTGGATCCGGGCGCTCGAGCCGATCGGGACGGGGCCCGAAAAACCGCATCTTACGATTGCCCCTTGGCTGATCGTCGTTTTTGCCCAACGCTATGGGCTTGAGCCGGACGGGGCCCGACGCAAGCACTATTACGTGCCCGAAAGCGTCGGCATCGCCTGTGGGTTTCTCATCGCGGCGATCCACAGGGCGGGGCTCGTCACGCTCACCCATACGCCCAACCCGATGGGGTTTCTCAACGGTCTTTGCGGGCGGCCTGAGAACGAGAAACCGGCGATGATCCTGCCTGTGGGTCATCCGGCCGAGGGGGCGACTGTGCCCGAAGCGGCGGGGGTCAAAAAGCCCCTCGACGAGATCCTCACAATTCTCCCTTGAGGTCGGGCGACCGGGGCCGATCCCAGTGGAATCATTTGCGCTCCCACAAGGGGCGCTTCGCTCGACGCCCCCCCAAACACCGAATTCCCCGGTCATGTAGCCAATTCAGCAGCGCTCTTCCCGCTGATATTATTGACCTAAATCCCGCCGATTGACATTTCTGACAAAATCACTCAGTTTTTCCGTGTGGAGACATTCTGGGACCTCCGCCCTTCTTTGCGCCAGCACGAGAAAACCCTCTGCGCGCCACCGGGAACCAAGGCGGACGGATTATCGCGCTTAGCAATCGCAGGCTTGATGCTGGAACGGTTGACGCATCCTTGGCCGGGATATCCGGTCTAGTTCAACAGAGGCGAAAGCGATGAACATGCAAGTGAGCGCCATCAAAACGACCCAGGCGCCGGTCGAAGAAGTCCCGGTCCATGATGCGGTCGAGTTGACGAATGACGGCACCATTGCCCATATCCGGCTCGACCAGCAGGTCTACACGCTCCGGATCACACGGGCGCGGAAGCTTATCCTCACCAAATGAGCGACATCACACGGGCGCGGAAGCTTATCCTCACCAAATGAGCGACACTCCAGCGTCGAGAAGCGGGCGGCCCCTGGGCTTTTTATCAGATTTGCCGCTCGTGGAAGCCTCAGCGATCGCCGCGTTACGTGATTGGAACGGGGCTGCGCTCGATGCAGGCGCGGCCGGGGCTGCGGCAAACGAGGCGGCCTGGAGTTTTGAGACGCTTGCCGCCCTTTGCACGCTCCATGGGCGGCGGCCCTTGGCACGGCGTGAAAGCGGCGATCCCTATTATTGTTCGGACGAAGCCGCCTTCGCCCAGCTTGTGGCATCGGCCAGCGCCTGCGATCGCGAAGACGCCATGATGATCGCCTTCACGATCGTACGGGCCGACATGGCACCCGTCGCCGTTGGACTTGCCGAACAGGCTGGCCTCCGCTTCCGTCGGATCGCGCCTCCGATGCTCTGCCAAGCGGACGGCGAGACGGCCCAGCCGCTCCACTAAGCACATCGTCACCGGTCGGTGACTGGAGTGCCTAAAGACATTCAAAAAAAAGCACGAGCAAGGTGTCGCTACCGTGGGCGTTTGCAAAACAGCGTGCCTGCCTTGAATTTGGCTAAATTGGAAGCGATGAACGCATTCGGAAACCGATCGCGCTACTGGCTGCCGCGAATTGCAATTCCAATTTGGAAACAATGATCGCGCTTCTCCCGTGTTGCGCCACATTGCTGCCACATTTCAGCGTCTCACACGGGAAATCCGGGGCGAAATCGCTGAACATGTCAAAAATTGGCGGATATTTCTCCACGTTTTCGCCTCAAATTTTCGAAACAATACCGTCGATAAGACGAAAAGCGCGGTGTTTGGATCGTGCTTCTTATTGAGGATAAGAAATGAAACACGCGGGTTTGACACTGTCGGCCGTCGCCCTCCTGGCCTTCAGCCCGGTGGCCGCCATGGCCGACGACGTTACCATCTCCAACTCCGAAGGATCGTTCCGGGTCACCGGTGAGATCATTTCGTTCGACAATTCCACGCTGACGATCAAAACGGCCGTCGGTCAGCTGACGATCGACCGGGCCAACCTGATCTGCGAAGGCGACGATTGCCCGGTGGTGGATGACCAATTCCAGATGAAGGTCGCCGTGACCGACGAAAGCCTCGAAAGTCTTTTCCAAGGCATGATGTCGGGCTTTGCCGAACAAAAGCAGCTCGTCGCCCTGTCGGTGCCAAACGCCAACGGGCGGATCGCACGGATCGGTCTGGCAAGCGACATGTCAGAAGTCGACACGGAGAATGGCGCCGAGCTCGTGCTGGGTGGCCCTGATGTGGGCTTCGGCCAGCTCTCCCAGCGCCAGGTTGACCTCGTGTTGTCGGCGCAGGACGTGCCCGAAAGCGCGCTTCAATCGATCGGCGACAGAGAAAGCCTCGAACAGGTGGTCGCCCTCGACGCCATCATCCCGGTCGTGAACCCCAATAACGACATTCGTTCGATTTCAATCGAAGAGATCGCGCTCGTCGCAGCGGGCCGGATCCGGAATTGGGCGGAACTCGGTGGTCCGAACGCCACGATCCGCTTCATTCTTCCCGAAGCCGGAAGTTCGCTCGACACCGCCACCAACGAATTGATCCTCGAGCCCAACCGGGCACGGATCCGTCGGACCGCAGAACGCGCAGATTCGGTGAGCGAGGCTGTCCAGGCGGTGATGAACGACCCCTTTGCCATGACGCTTGCGGGTCTTCCGGACGTCGATAGCAGCCGGGTCGTGCCGATCCGCCAGAGCTGTGGCCCCCTCGCCAACGCGACCGACCTTTCGGTCAAGGCCGAGGAATACCCGCTGACACGCCGGGTCTACCTCTACGGCTCCGAAGAGCGCTACGCCGGTCTTGAAGGCGAGTTCATGGACTATGTCATGTCGCAAGCCGCTCAGCCCCTCGTGGAAGCGGCCGGCTATGTTGACCAGACGATCCTCTCGGTTCCGTTCGGCAACCAGTCTACTCGGATGACCTCGGCGGTTCTCTCCGCTCGGTCGGCCCAGGACCTTGGCCTTGTGCGCGCATTTGCCGAAGACATGGTGAATGCCGAACGGGTGTCCACATCGTTCCGGTTCCGCTCGGGCTCGTCGCTTCTTGACGCCCGTTCGATCGACGATATCGGCCGGATGGTTGACTTCCTCAACAGCGAGGACGCCCGCGGTCGCGAGATCGTCGTGGTGGGCTTCACCGACGATGTGGGCCGTCTCGACCTTAACACGCGGCTCGGCCAGCAGCGGGCACAGAACGTGACCCAATCGCTTTTGGCCGCACCGGGTGGTTCCGGTCTGGCGGAGCGGGTTTCGGTTGTCTCCTACGGACCGGTCGCCCCGATCGGGTGCAACGACACGCCCGTCGGCCGCGAAACCAATCGCCGCGTCGAAATCTGGCTCCGCTAAGGCCGCCCAGAAACTCTCTGCGGGTCCGGAGCGCCCTCGGTCCTCCGGCCAATCCAAAAAAAGGAACGCATAAATGAAACGCAGAACGGTACTCGGAGCAGGTTTGGGCGGGCTGGCCCTCTCTGCGACCGCCGTCTCGGCCCAGTCCAGAATTCCATTGTCGATCGTGACCGACATGCCCGAACGTGCCGAGGGCCTTGCCCGCCGCGTTTCGGCCGCATCGGCCGGTCGGATTGCAATCTCTGTGAGAGAGGCGCCCGCCTCGGATGCGCCGGGCTTCCTCGACGCCGCCGGATCGGGCCGGGTGGACGGATTTGTCGCCTACGAAGACGCCTTCATCGCTGACAATCCGGCCTACGCGCTCTTTTCGGCCATGCCCGGTGGCATGTCGCCCAGCGAATGCGAAGGCTGGTGCGAGGTCGCCGATGGCACATTCTTCCGAGACATCCTCGGCGAAGAGCATGGCGTGAAGACGTTTGCCTTCGGCGATGACGGTCCGATGCCTCTTTGGTCGAAGGAGCCGCTTCGTGGTTTGTCCTCGCTGACCTCAGCCCGGATCGGCACCCGCGGCATGGGCCTTCAAGCCTACCGCGAAATGGGTGCAGGCTCGGTTGAAGACATCACCCAGGCCCGGGCCCGGGATCTTCGCCGCTTCGATCTGATCGAAGGCATGAGCTATTCGGAAATGGCCGAACGTGAGCTTCTGGGTGTCTTTACCCATGCGGTGGCACCCAATGCGATCCGGCCGATGTCGACGCGGGCCTTCGGGATCAACCTGGCCAAATGGCAGGGGATGAGCCCGGAAGACCAGACCTTGCTCGAGCGCTGTGTAACAGCCGAACACGGCGCGATCCGCGCCAAGGCCAAGCACGACAATGCGCTCACCATGCGTCAAGTCGACGGTCAGGTCTCCAGCGACGCGATGCCCGACGATATCTGGAACGCCCAGATCGCCGCGGCCAACGCGCTGATGGGCAAGATGTTCGATGCGGGCAATACCGCAGCGGATGCCGCTGACGCCTATCTCTACTTCTTGGCCGACGTGGCCGGATGGAGCGAAATCGGCGAAGTGGCATACTTTAACGGCCGCAAGGAGGTTCTGTCCCAATGAGCAGCAGAGGCAAGAAACTGAACCGCCGCCAGGCGATGGTCGGCGCTGGGACCTTCGGCATCGGCGCGAGTGCCCTGGCCGCACCGGCCGTGGCGCAAAGCGCGCCGACCGTGATCCGCATGGCCACCTCCTGGCCCCAGGGCCTTGGGGGTCTCGCCGACAGCGCCCAACGCGTCGCCGACCGGATCAACACCATTTCCGGCGGTGAAATCGCAGTCGAAGTGAACTGGGCGGGGACGCTCGTGGGAGCCCTTGCGGTCCACGATGCGGCCGCGTCTGGCGAAATCGACATGTACCATTCCTGCGAATACTACTTCCAAGGCAAACACCGCGGGATGAACTTTTTCACAACCGTTCCCCTGGGCCTCACCGGCCTTGAGCAAATGGGCTGGATCCGCCACGGCGGCGGCCAGGCGCTCTGGGACGAATTAAACGCCGAGTTCGGCGTCAAATCCTTCGCCGCAGGCAGCACGGGCGTCCAAATGGGCGGCTGGTTTGCCAAGGAGATCAACAGCGTGGACGACCTCAAGGGTCTGACGATGCGGATCCCGGGGCTCGGCGGTCAGGTTTTGACTGCGCTCGGCGCGAACACAGTCGTTCTGCCCGGTGGCGGGATCGTCGAAGCGCTCTTTGACGGCTCGATCGACGCGACCGAATGGGTTGGTCCCTATAACGACCTCCATTTCGGCTTCCAGAAGCTCCTCTCGAGCTATGTCTATCCTGGCTTCCATGAGCCGGGGACCATGGCCTCGGTCGGGTTCAACAAAGGGTTCTGGGACCGGTTGCCCCAGGAGCACAAATCGCTGATCGAAATGGTCTGCGACGCAGAGCTCACGAGCCACACGGCTGACTATTACGGCAATAACGGCATCGCCCTGGCCCAGCTTCTGAATGAGAACGGCGTCCAGCCGACCCGGCTCCCCGACGAGGTCTGGCGCCAGATTTCGGAAGTGGCGATCGACGTGGCCGCCTCGGTGGCCGAGGATGATGCCATGGGCCGGAAGATCTACGAAAGCTGGGCGATCTACCGCGACCTGATGAACGGCTCCGCGCCGGTCAGCCAGAGCGCCTATCTTGCCAAACGCGGCGCCGAGGACCTTTTCGTCGAGGTCTAAGGACTACCCTAAGGCACAAAAGGCCGCCCGGTTTGGGCGGCCTTTTTTTGTTTGAGACCATGGCGGGTAACTGTGGGTCGTATTTAAATGTTCGTTCGGGCAGTTTCGCCGCATTGCGGGACAAAGCTGCCGTTGACCGTGAGTGCACTGCCTGAGTAAGCTCATCGTCTATTGAAGGTGATTGATTTTGGGAATTGGTGGTTTCGGACTTCTAGTTGTTGCGATTTTGACCGCGTCCAATGTGACCGCGGAAACGAACACGAACTGTGAAACCTTGCGTGAAGCTGTTGTGTGTCAACCATCCTTGCTCTGGAAACAGGTCACCGAGTTTCCTTATGGCAGTTACGAAACCAAACCGACAGGCAATGCTGCGGTTTTTCATCTGGATGGGAGGGGTGTTGGTGTCGTCCAGAGTCTCCCAAAAATTTCGCTTCAGGACAGCCATACCGCAGATGAATTAGCGGAATTTTGGGTTAAGCGGCTCCTAGATTACGACGACATTATCCTTTCCACACCTTGGTCGAGCCTTGAGAAAACGATCGATGGTGTCAAATCGTATGGGCGGACCACCGCTTTCGAATTAGACGGTCGCGCACTAGTTTTGCGGGGAAATTTTGTGCGTACGCAGCGCGGTGACCTACTTATCCACTCGTTCTTGAACAAGAAGATCAACTGGCAGGCAGGCGACTACTTGCATAATAGATTGATTGCCGCCGTAACGCTCAGGTGAGCTGCAAAGTTCCCAACAACTTGGCTGGTCTTGTTGATGAACTATGGGCTCCGAGCAGACATCCTACCAAATTCGTCAGGTGTCTGCTATGCGGGACAGAAGCGGCCAGTGTCTGGGTGATTTTCGGGTTAATCTAGGCGATCCAGCTCAGTATCTCTGTTGGCGACCAAATGAACGTCGACACGTAACCCAAAAAAGTCCCGACTAAGAACATGTATAACGGCAATCGGGAGTGACGACCGACGAGTTTTTTTGACTTTAGCTCTTGGATCTTTTCGTCGGGAAGATCGCTCAACTTTTCCATTGCCCGAAGGGTGACTGCATCCGAGACCCGCTCGAAGACAATGAACGCAACGACAATTAACGCGAATACAGGGAGCACAATCCAATGCGTGAGGGACGCAAGCGTGGCTACGCCAGAGGAAACTACTCCCAACACCAGCCCAAAAGGCAAAGCAAAGATTGTCCGGATTTTATCTTCGACATTCACTTTTGTTTTCCTGCTTTTTTATCTTCTGAACGTTAGCTGCATCTACACATCGTAGGGGCAAATCACGCGGCATAGCCGTAGATTAGGTGAAAGTGCTTTGCCGTAGGTAAGGGCCTAATACAGGCCTCGATCTTTATTGACTTAGGGGAAAGCAGCAAAGTCGAGGACGGGCGGGCGTCCGCGAACACTAATTGCTTATAAACGACCTTCGGGCGGGCGGTGTACCGGTCCCCAGCGAGGGACCGGTCAATCTCTAGATCAAGCGGCTTCCTGCAGCACCCGCTGCCAGGCGCCATGGATGGCGCCGGCGTCTTTGCTGTCGAGCGCCATGACCGCCCGGTCACCTTCTCCGGCGACAATTGCAATGCTCCGGCCCGGGCCGAAGGCGTCAATCAAAACCCGAAGGCTGGGCTCGTCGCCCATATCGGCGCCGAGATAGCCTTCAAGCTGACCGGTCACGACCCGGCGGATCGCGAGAAGCGCGCGCTCATGGCCGATCTCATTGACGATTTCATCGCCGCGGAGTTGGACGGCGCCGCGAGTAACACTCGATGCGCCCGCCAAAAGCCGACCGACCGCGCTGGCCGACAGCTCTTCGAGCGGGGCCACGTGTTCGGCCGTCTCCGTGCCCTCATGGGCGGCTTCGGGTGCGTCATGCTCTGGCGCGCTTTCGGCCTCCTCTTCGGCCGGCGGCGTTTCCACGTCGATATCGGATCCACCATCGTCGAAGGGCTCGCCGTTCCAGGCCGCACGGAGCTGGGCCGCACTCATGCCTGATTTCGACAAGGTGAAGCCGTTCGACATTTTCTTAATCGAGAGCACGACGTTCTCATTGCCTTCATTGCCGTCGGCAAAGGCGCGGATCATCTCGCCGACCGCTTGGATCAGCGTGTCATTGTCCGGGGTAAGCGCGATCCCGGCGATTTCCTCGGCCGGGGCTGGGTTCGAGGTCGAATGGACCGCGATCAGGCGCCGGGCGCTTACAGAAACATCGATGGAGCGAGCGCCACCCTTAAAGCTCAAAAGAGCGGGAACGACCGTCTCGTCGATCTCGGTCAGAATAGCGTCGACGGCGGCTTGTCCGGCCTCGGTGGAAATCACGCGGAACCCGTAGCGGAACACGTCCGACGGCTCGGCGAGCTTTGAGAGTTTCGTGCTCAGATCATCATGTATCATTGTCTCAAGCCTCCACGGCCATGAGGTGATCGAGATACGTTTTCGCCACCGCCACGGTCGCTTGCAGATCAATTTCCGTTAACCCTATTAGTACGAGCGTATCGTGGCGGGCATTGGGCACACGTATGAAGATGCGCGTGTCATTTATGGTCGAAACGACCGCAACTGTGGCGGGTTTCGATCCGATTGCCCCTTTGGTTAACGGGCCGAGAACGTCCTTGGCCTGCTCGCAGAGGGCTGCGGTTTCTGCACTCGCAGTGGCTTCGTCGCCCGTATAGGCGACCACACGCTTCGCGCGGACGTCGGCGAGCATAATGTCGGTGACATGGGGGAGGGCTTGTTTGAGGTCTTTAAGTTGTTCGGACACCATTTACTGATCCGTCTTTCACTGGTTAAGCGGCCAACGCGGCCTGACAACTCCTTCTAAGTTGCAACAAAAGCGAGACGCCATCCACTGCGGCGGCTGAATCGTTCTCAATACTGATTAAAATTGCATATTCATGGGCTACCGTTGCCCGTTCGCGCAAGGCTTCGAACTCCGGGCCGTCAAAAGTGGTGTCCTGCAAGTAGTCTTGGAGCCATTCGACGGTCTTTAAGACGCTCGCGACCACCTTTTGCGGGGTGGGGGGATTCTCTGCTTGGAGGACTTTGGCCTCGTCACAAAGCCGCTCGACAACGCTTTGGAGCCGGTCCTTGGGGTCCTCAAGGGGGCCGTCCGCCGGTTCTTCGACCGGTGCCTCAACGGGCTCCGGGGCGGCTTCGGGCAATTCTTCGGTTTTCCGGGCTGCGATCGGCTCCGGCGCAGGTTCAATCCAAGAGACAGGGTCTGGCTCTGCCTCGGGCTGAGGCTCAGGGTTTGGCTCGGGCGCTGCGGCCGGTTCGGGGGCCGCGAGGGGCTCCGATTTGGGCGCCGCCTTGGTCTCTACGATAACGCTTGGGCTCCGGAGCATTGCTGCGCGCACGTCGACGGGCGGCCCGTCATCGGCCGGGAGCGGGGTCGACGGGGTGTTGCGCGACCGGACCCGTTTGACAGGTTTTTTCATTGCCGGAACCGGCACCGCGTCTTCGATCTGACGCGGATCTTCTTCGACGGTCAGCACTTTTTCGGCGGGTGGCGCAGGCGGTTCAGGCTCGCTGTTAGACACCAGAACCGGGCGCGACCGGATGCGCGATTTGGTGGGCCGGCGCTGTGGGCGCTCCGGGGCGCTCTCCTCGGCATCGGGCCCGTCGAGATGCTCTTTGACAAAGAGGCTCGCCTGATCTTCGGCATGGCGCCGGCTGTGGGAGACCACTTTCTTGATATGGGAAATCAGCGCCGAGCCGCCGCTGGCTTGCATCGCCGCTTTGTCCTTGGCTTCACGGGCGGCCAGAGCTTCGAGCGTAGCCAGGGGAAGAAAGTCGCCGAACTCGGAATCGCCATTGATTTCAACGGCCCGCATTTGAAGTTCGAGATCCTCCGCCTCGTCGGCTTTGGTGCGCAAGAGCACGGCATGGCGCTTGATCGCCGTTGGCATGGCCGACCAGGCTTCCTGTTCGTCTTCGCCGAAAACTTGGGTGCAGTAGATCATCAGATCGCATTCTTCGGCCGCGGTCAGCATGGCTTCGCGTTGGAAGCGCATGCTCGTTCCGGCACTCACTTCGTAAAGCGTGATCTTCTTCAGAGCCGGAAGATTGGCCCAAAGGTCGATGAAGACGGGCGCTTTCGATTTGATGAGCAAAGGGTCAGTGGTGTCGTAGCGCAGCACCGATCCGTCTTCGAGGGTGAGTGCCACGCGGGAGCCCTTGCCGTATTGGACCCGCATGGACGGGAAGGTGATGCCCTCCCGGGTGAGGCTTTCGCCCACCAACAATTCCCCGACCCGGGACTTTCCCGATTTTGGGAGGCCGGCAACGGCGATGCGCACCGGGCGGCTCAACCGCTCCAATCGTTCCTTGGCGGCCGGGATCAGCTCCTTGGGAAGCTCCGGCCGTTCAATGGCGCGCGTCAGTTGCGCAATGAGATCGTCTACGGTCTTGGTCATGGCGGCGCCCCTAGCCTACGGTTGAGACCGACGTTTCCTGGGTCTTGGAGGTGTTTTGGTCGGTGTCCTTGAAAGTCGTTTCCGCGTCGTCCCCCTCGCCGTCCGGATAAAGCGCGACGACCTCGCCGCGATCGGCATCTTCGAGGTCGAAATCGTCGTCATCATCTTCAACAAAGACGGAGGAGTAATGGGCTTCGCGCTTGGGCAACGAGGCCCGGATAACCGGATCGAGGTGGTTGAGCTTGATGACCGCGAGGGAAATATTGTCCTGATCGGGGTGATCGAGCGTATCGAGTTCATCGACGAGCCGTTCCGCAATCTCCGCGCTTGAGCGCCGACGATAGCGGTGAAGGATCCCCGAGATCTTGGCGTCGTCGAGGAATTGGAGACCGTCGCTTGCGGCGACCACGATGTCGCCGAGGCGCACGTCCAGGGGCTCGGATGGAAGATCCGTTTTCGGGATCGCCCGCCCGACAACCGCCGAGGTCAAACAGTTTCGCTGGGTCCTCGCCTTTTCAGGCGTGATCAGGCCTCGCTCGACCATGAAATCCACCTGTTTGGACATCGAATGGTCTTCGTTGATCTGGTGCAAAACCCCGTCCCGAAGGAGATAGAGCGGCGAGTCTCCGATGGAGACCCAATAGAGCCGATGCTCGACCATCACGAGCGCAACAAGCGTGGCCCCCATGCCCTTGGCGCGTGGGTTTTCGTCGACATATTGGCCGACCACGTCATTCGCCACGCTGGCCGCGTTCCGCATGAAGGTGGGGATCTCCGGCTCGCGCTCGGCAAAGGTCGCGGAGTGGAATTTCAATTCGCTGAAGACTTCCGTCACGACGATTTTGGAGGCGATATCTCCCGCCGCATGGCCGCCCATTCCGTCGGCTAAGACAACGATCCCGCTGTCGGCCCCGGACGTGAAATCCGTGACGAGCGCGTCCTCTTGGAGTTCGCACGCGCCGTGGCGGATTGCCGAGGCGACGTCGTATCGCGGCTTAGGCGATCGCCATATCATCGTCGTCCTCCTCGCCGTCGATATCGCTGTCCCAGCTGAACGTCTCGCCGCAGAACGTGACGAGTTGCAGCACCGTTTCACCCAAACTTATCCGGTCGCCGTCGATGATGGCCTCGTTCGAGATCAGGGGCTTGTCATTGAGGCGCACGATATTGGCCTTGCTTCCATGGCCCAGCACAAAGCCCTGATCGGTGGGATCAAAGACGATGGCGGCATGGTTGTGACGCGAAATGGCAGTGTCGCCGAAATCGAGCTGCACGGCCTGGTCGTCGCCCCGCCCGATGGTCGAAAGACCGGCGGACAACGCGAAGTGTTCACCCCGGCCCGGACCGGCGATGACCACCAGCCAACCGACGGGAAATTTGACCTGGCTCGTTGTGGCGGACGCCTGTGTGGCGTCCTGGAACGGATCGGCGCCGGCGGCTTCGTTTTCGAAACCCATCAGGCGGGTTTTGCCGCGGCGCTGGCGCTTTTTGCGATCTTCGTTGACCTGCTCAACCGCACCGCCCGCTTCGCCGCGGAACCGCGCAGCGCCCGAAGGTCGGCCGGGCATGCCTTCGCCGTCCGGCGCGATCGGAGCTTCGTCAGCCTGTGGGGGAGCCAAAGTTTGAGCACTCGCATCCAGGTCGCCCGGTTGCGGGGATTTCGCCTTCTGTCCAAAGAACGACGGGATGAATTTCATGATGAGGTCGCCTTTTAGTCCGTTAGGATTCAGAATTGAGATCGACGCGGAGGTTCGCCACCCAATTGGCGCCGTCGCGATTTACGACAAAAGTGAAGGATGTGCGGCCGGCGTCGAGCTCGTTGGCCAGTAGAAACGCCACAGATTTCCGATCGGTGAAGCTGTAGGAACTTTGTACTTCGCCTTCGATCACATCGCCGACCACGAGAACGCTCGAAGCGCCCGGAGCGAGGGCGGCCACTTCGGTCACCCAGCCGTTCCCGTCGTAGCGGGTTTCGAACGTGGTCCCGTCGGGCAGGATCGTTTCCTGCACCACCGGCAGGGTCCACACCCGTTCGGCAAGACCGGCCGTCCCGAAGGCGCGGAGGCCAATGGTGAGGTCTATTTCGCTTTGTCCTTCATAGGCCACCGATTGCCGGGCGGCGGCTTTGAACTCGGCCATGTTGTTAACCGCGATCCCATTCACTTCGCCCACCCGCCAGGCCGGGCCGTCCTGGGTAAACGGATTGTCGGCCTCGATTTTGGGCGCCCAGGCCGTGATGAGTTTGGCCATCGCGTCGGCGGTGGGTTGGGGCTGAACCGTCGGAGTCGCCGGCTCGATTTCGACGAAATTGAGCGGCGGATATTCGTTGCGGGGCAGGGCGGCCACGATGGGGGCTGCACCGTCGAGCGCCGGGGCTGCCACGGTCTCGGCCGCGGCGGGGATCGAACCGAGACGCGCAAGAGCGAGGCCCGGCACGGCCGGTTCGGCGGCAAGCTCTGGCGGAAGGGCCGGTGTTGCGCGCTCGGCGGCGGTGACCTCGGGAAGCCAATCTGGGGTCGGCCGGAACGAGACCGCCTCCACAATGGTGGGACGGCGCTCAGCCTCGGTATCTCCGACCCCCGCCGTTTCGGTCTGACCGGTGTCGAGACCGGCGACGATATCGACCATCGGCGCTTCGCCTTCAAGTTCGACGGGCAGGGGTGCAGTGGCGATGCCACCGGCGATTGTCCCGTCGCCCAAACCTTCCGTGGCGATGGAAGGAAGAGCTGCGATTTGGAGCGCGGCGGCCAAGTCAGGGGCTGTTTCCGGTGCGGAAAGCCCTGCAAGACCAGAGACTTCGCCCGTTGGGGCCTGGGCGCCGAGCCCGCTCACTGTTTCTATGGCCGGATCACCCACGGCCGTCTCGCCGAGAGCCGCTGCGATGTCGTCCTCGGCGGCATCCTCTGCCGGACGGGGCGCTTCTGCGACGCTGACCCCGATTTGGCCGATGCCGGCGGGAAGGCCGGTGGCGGGCTCTGCGTTGGTCTCTAGGCTCTGGGGCCGGACCGGCGGCGGGGCCGGGAATTCAGATATTGCCGTGCGTTCGGCTTGAGCGTTCTCGTTTAGTTGGAACGCGGCATATCCACCGATACCGATCGCAGCGATTGCAACGCCGGCGACCAGGGCGAATTTCATCCCACCGCCGCCTGCCTTCGCAGGGTCCGAAGCGGTCACAGCGCTTTGAGAATTTGCGGCCGCCGCGGGCTTGCCCTGGCCATCGAGGATCGCGATCCAGTCATTCGCACTTTGGATCCGGTCGGCGGGCACGATGGCCATGGCTTGGTCGATGGCGCCGAGAAACTCGTCGGAATAGCCTTCGACCCGGCCGCGCAGCGGCTCGTATGGGTCAGTCCCCCCCGATGCCACCTCGGAAAGACGGGTCTGGCTGTCTACGGCCAGCCGATTGGTGATCAGGTGGTAAAAACTCGCCGCCAAAGCATAGAGGTCGGCCGTTGGGCCCTGTTTGCTGCCCGGAATGTAGAATTCCTGGGGCGAATACCCGTCCTTGACGACCCGCATCGCCGTAAGCATCCGGCTTTTCCGCGACGCTTCTTCCCGGGCAGCGCCGAAATCGATGAGGACCGGCCGTTTGGCCGGATCGATGAGAATGTTGTCGGGAGAGATGTCCCGGTGAAGGATCCCATGGGCGTGGATCAGGCCCACGGCGTCGAGCAGGCCGCGGAGAAAATGCTCGATTTCCTGCGGGCTGTAGACGTTCTCGCCGCTTTCGGCGCAATCCAAGAGGTCGCGACCATCGATGAATTCGAGGACCATGTAGGCGGTGTTCTTCTCTTCAAACACCTGGTGGACGCTGACGATATTGGGATGTTGGAACATCGCGAGCGTCTTCGCCTCTTGGACGAAGAGCCGGACGATCGACCCAAATTCGTTGATGTGGCTCCGGCTCCGCGGGCGGACATTGCCCCGCCCGCTCCGGCGGCAGAGGTTCTCAGGGAAACACTCTTTGATGACCACGGTGCGTTCAAGCGCGTCGCGCGCGATGTAGGTGATCCCGAAACCACCGGCATTGAGAAAATCGACAATCCGATACTGACCGCCGCAAAGCGTCGTTCCTGGAGTCAACTCATCGACGAATTCGTCGTCGTCGATCGTTTCCTCAAAATCAGTATTCTCTACTGGACTTCTCACCATAGCGATCGCGATTTGTAAGGGTGCGGGGGCACGGGGGACGCACGTAACACTCTGAAAAGCTAAAGAACTGAAAAAAATGGCCGAAAAATGTCGTTGTTTTGTCGGAGTTGGTAAGTTTCAGTCTGTGCTGCCGTTTGTTCGCGATCTCGAAACGACCGGGCAACCGCCGGCCCATTGGTGTCCGAGCTAGAGACGGAACGGCAAACCGTTGGAAAAAAGAGCAAATCTCGCCGGGACGAACCTTCTCCGGGGTAGGATTTCGCAATTAGCGTAAGGTTAATAACGGGTTAACCATTCAATTCGAAGTCTTCTGAGCTTCGTCTACGTTCCAAAAACAGTTTCTCGGAGAGATGTGGACCGTGTTTTTGACGGCAACGCTGGAGGTCTCCAGGGGCGGGTCGCAATCGGTCATTGAGGGGCGCAGGGCCGCTAAGCTGATCCCGGCCGCTTGGCCGACGGATCCCGCCCAAATCGGGCCTCTCGACGGGACGCGCGGCATTCGACCGCGATTTTTCGAAAAATCAAAAAGTGATTGGCAAGGATTTTCTGCGTATCCTTTAGACACAGTGGTCTTGCGAAGGGGGCCGCAGATGCGTGTTGTGTTTGCTGTTTTGCTAATTTCGGTTCTAACCGGTTGTGTTGGCGGGGAATTTGACCAGAGCATGATGGAAGTTGAGCGCTGGCCGATCAATTCCAAAGGCGATCTGTTCTTCGGTCGCACGTTTGAGTGGTAAGGCCGTTTCGGCGTCGGATTTGGGTCTATTGTCGATAAATCGGGCCCAATCGAGGTGATTACACCGAATTTGCGGTGAAATCTGATCAATAGGTGCCTGGCCGCCTGGCCAGCCCGAACTGCCTTCCTTGTGTTTCAGCGGCCGTATTCCGGCGGGTGCCATTTGCCATGGCCTTAGCATTCTTCGCTCCGCCAAGGCAGGAGCGGCCTTTCGGCGCCCAATCCCTAAGCGCACATGGCCCGGTCGGTGCAGGCTGGGAACCTCGACGGCCCTTTGCGCCTGCGCGCCGTTTCGACATCTTGTCGGGGCCCCCAAATCTTGGTCTCCTCGCGCCCTGGGGCGACCATGCCTCAAGATGCGAGGGCGATGATGGCGGGATATCTCACAACCCATGTGCTCGACACGGCGCGGGGCATGCCCGCGGCCGGGCTTCGGATCGAGCTCTTTCTCCTGGGCGACGGGCGCCGCGACCAGCGGGGCGAGCGGGTGACCAATGCCGACGGGCGGACCGATCTGGCGATGTTACCCGAAGCGGTGTTCGAAGCGGGGACCTATGAACTCGTGTTCCATGCCGGAGAGTATCTCCGGGCGGCCGAGCTTCCCGATACGTTTCTCGACGAGATCCCGATCCGCTTTGCCATGGCCGAGGGGCACTACCATGTGCCGCTCCTCCTCTCGCCGTTCGGATATTCGACCTACCGGGGCAGCTAGATGTACGACCTCGCCGTGTTCTGGGAGTGGCTCGCCTTCGCGGCGCGGTGGCTCCATGTGATCACGGCGATCGCTTGGATCGGATCCTCGTTTTACTTCATCGCCCTCGATCTTGGGCTCAACCGCCGCATTCCCGGCCCCGCCGATGGGGAGGAATGGCAGGTCCATGGCGGCGGCTTCTACCACATCCAAAAATACCTCGTCGCACCCCCCAACATGCCGGAGCATCTGACCTGGTTTAAATGGGAAAGCTACGCGACTTGGGCCTCGGGGGTGGCCCTGATGGCGGTGCTCTATTGGGCCGGGGCAGAGATCTACCTCATCGACTACGAAAAGGTTGATCTGTCGGTCTGGCAGGCCATCGCGATCTCGGCAGCGTCCCTCGTCGTGGGTTGGGTGCTTTATGACAGGCTCTGCAAAAGCCCCCTCGGCCAACGCCCGACCTTGCTGATGGTGATCCTTTTCCTGATCATTCTCGCCATGGCCTGGGGGTATGACCAGGTGTTCACGGGCCGAGCCGCGCTTTTACACCTCGGCGCCTTCACCGCCACGATTATGACGGCCAACGTCGCCCACATCATCATCCCCAACCAAAAGATCGTCGTCGCCGATCTGAAGGCCGGCCGGGTGCCCGACGCGAAATACGGCCAGATCGCAAAGCTCCGCTCGACCCACAACAATTACCTCACCCTGCCGGTGATCTTTCTGATGCTGTCGAACCATTACCCCTTGGCCTTTGCGACCGAGTGGAACTGGCTGATCGCGGCTCTGGTGTTTCTCATGGGCGTGACGATCCGGCACTATTTTAACAGCTTGCACGCGCGGAAGGGCAACCCCCATTGGACTTGGGGTGTCACGACAGTGATTTTCGTGATCATCATGTGGCTGTCTTCGGGGCCTTTCTATGAGGATCCCTACGAGGAGGCATCGTCGACCCTCCCGCCCCATGTGGTCCGCGCCATGGCCGCGCCGGACTTCGAGGAGGTGAGCCAGGTGGTGATGGGCCGATGCGCCATGTGCCACGCGGCCGAACCGGTATTTGCCTGGTTTCAGTGGCCGCCGAAGGGTGTACGGCTCGACACGGAAGTCGAAATCGCCCGCTATGCGCGCGACATCTATCTCCAATCAGGGCGGTCCCGCGCGATGCCGCCGGGCAACATTTCGGCGATGGAGCCCGAAGAGAGGGCTTTGGTGCGGGCTTGGTTCGAAAGCATCGGCGAGGTCGATCTCGAAACCGCTGAGGCTTCCCGCCCGATAGACACAATCGGGCAGTCCCCGACCCTCCCCCCGGGAGGGGGCTTCACCCCCAACCAGGGTCAGGGGCCGCACTTCACACGTCACCCCGACGGCAAAGCCAAGTCAGATAATCTCGAACCGCGCCACATCGACCAGGCCGCGGTCGGTGATCTTGAGCGCAGGGATCACCGGGAGCGCAAGGAAGGAGAGCTGTAAAAACGGCTCCCCCAAGGTTACGCCCAAGGACTTTGCTGCCGCGCGAAGGGCGACCAATTCCGCCCGCACCTCTTCGAAGGACAAAAGGCTCATGAGCCCCGCCACCGGGAGTGCCAATTCGGCCAGTATCTCGCCGTCTCGCGCCACCGCATACCCCCCCTCGATCTCCGAGAGCCGGTTCGCCGCCAGCGCCATGTCGGAATAATCCGCCCCCACTGCGATGATGTTGTGATGGTCATGGCAAACGGTCGCGGCAATCGCCCCGGCCTGCATCCCAATCCCTTTCACAAACCCCGTAGCGATGTTGCCGTTCTTCCCGTGGCGCTCGACCACGCCGACGCGCATCAGATCGCGGCCCGTGTCTGGCGGCTGGTCGCCGTCGACGAGCGGGATCTCAATGTGCAAATGTTCGGTGAGGATCTTGCCCTCGATGATCCCAATGACATCGGCGTCTTCCCGGTTCGACGTCGCCCGGAAGTCTTGGGGCTTAAGGCGCGGCGCCTTAACTGAGCCCCGCCCCACCGGCGGGGTGACACGTCGCGCCGCAAACGCCTCGTCTCCGACGACCTCTCCGCCGGCAATCACCATCTCGGCCCGGCATTCTTCGAGCCTGTCGATCACCACGATATCGGCGCGAAGCCCTGGGGCAAGGAGCCCCCGGTCTTTGAGGCCGAACGCTTCGGCGGCCGACAGTGAGGCGGCGCGGTAGGCGGCCAAGGGCGGCGTGCCCTGGGCGATGAGGGTGCGGATCATATGGTCGAGATGGCCTTCCTCGGCGATATCGAGGGGGTTCCGGTCATCGGTGCAAAGGCAAATATAGGGCGCGGTCCGTTCGGTGAGGATCGGGCCGAGGGCGGCGAGATCTTTCGAGACAGAGCCTTCCCGGATGAGAATGCGAAGCCCCTTTTGGAGCTTCTCCAGGGCCTCTTTCTCGCTCGTGGCTTCATGCTCGGTCCGGATCCCGGCGGCGATATAGGCATTGAGGTCCCGCCCCGAGAGAAGAGGCGCATGGCCGTCAATATGGCCGCCTGCAAAGAGTTCCAGCTTTTCCATAGAGCCTGGATCACGGTGGATTACGCCGGGATAGTTCATGAACTCCGCGAGCCCGATCCCCGACGGATGGCCCCGGAGCGGGGCGAGATCCGCCGCGCTCAAGGTCGCGCCGGAGGTCTCCATGTCGGTCGAGGGTACGCAGGACGGGATCTGGACGCGGATATCTATCAGTGTCTCCCGGCTCGCGGTCTGGAAATAGCGGATCCCGTCGGCGCCGATCACATTGGCGATCTCGTGGGGGTCGCAAATTGCTGTGGTCACGCCCAAGGGCAGGACGCAACGGTCAAACTCATGGGGGGTGACGAGGGAGCTTTCGATGTGAAGATGGGTGTCGATGAACCCCGGAACGAGGATCTTCCCCGCCACATCGAGCACGGTTTCGGCCTCATAGGCCTCCCCGACCCCGACGATCCGGTCCCCGAGGATTGCCACATCGCCGTCGAGCATCTCACCGGTGATGAGGTTGAACCGTCTCGCCCCCCGCAAGACGAGGTCGGCAGGGTCATCCCCTCGGGCGGCGGCGATACGTTGGGAGAGATCGCTCATCGCCCGAACATTTCTGAGCCGGGGGCCAAGGTCGAGCGAAAAACCTCAGGCGGCGGCCGAGCCTGCCTGGCTGAGGATTGTCCGGAGCCATGGGATCGCCACTTCTTCGGGTAGATCAGAACTCGAAGCGTCATGGATCCCACGCTCGCCCACCTGATTGGCTTTGGCCGCCAGCAAAGCGTTCATCATTCGTTCGGAGCCCTGGTTGAACGTCTCACCGAAGGTCCGGTCGCCCATGCCGAAGATCGCAAAGCGCACATGGGAGAGATCGGGTTTCGCGGCTTCGAGCTTTTCGAAAAAGCCTTGGGCGGTGAACGGCAACTCACCGCTCCCATGGGTCGAGGTCACCACGATGTAGAAGGTCTCGCCATCAAGCTCGGTGGGGGCCACATCATCGAGGCTTGAGACCTTGCAGGAAAACTCCCCGCCAAACTCGGCCTCGAGGTCTTCGCAGAGCATTTCTGCGCTCCCGGTTTCGGTGCCGGAAAGAAAATGAATGTTCATGGACGCTGCCTTCATCTGTCCGCGCTGTGGTGTCTCAAACGGCGATATAGGTCAACCATACCCGCTGGGCACCACCTGCTTGCGGGGGAGCCGAACCTGCCGATAGGAATGTGCGGGGGAGGCTAGCATGATCGACCTTTACACTTGGACAACGCCCAATGGCCGAAAGGTCTCGATCCTTCTCGAGGAATTGAGCGTCGACTACGCGGCCCACGCGGTCGACATCACCAAGGACGAGCAATTCGCGCCGGATTTTTTGAAGATATCGCCCAATAACAAGATCCCAGCCATCGTTGACCGGGAGACCGGGCGGGGGATGATGGAAAGCGGAGCGATCCTTTTGTATCTGGCGGAGAAATACGGTCGCTTCCTACCCGACGGTGAGGCGCGTTGGGACGCGGTGGAATGGCTCATGTGGCAGATGGGCGGGTTCGGCCCGATCCTCGGCCAGGCGCACCATTTTGTGACCTTTCATCCGGAGAAATCCGACTACGCCCGGGAAAGGTTCGGCACCGAGGCCGCGCGGCTCTACGGCGTTCTGAATGGGCGCCTCGATGGGCGAGACTATGTGGCCGGGGAATATTCCATCGCAGACATGGCCATGTGGCCCTGGGCGTCACGGTTTGAGTGGCAGGGGATCGATCTGGCCGACTTTCCAAGGGTCAAAGACTGGTATCTCCGGATCGCTGAGCGGCCAGCGGTCGTGAAAGGGTACCACCAGCCAAAATTCGCGAATGAGATCCCGATGCCCTAGGCCGGGATCTGGGTTGGACCTCCGTCCGGCGGCAACGCTAGGCGTCCCCCGGCTACAGACCGGTTGAATTGTAGCGACAGGGCAGCGCCCGAGCCTCGGGGATCGGCGCGAATGCGCCCTCCCCGGGGGCGAGGGTCGGGCGCTGCCCGGCGTTGCCGCCGGGCAAAACAGTCTGTCTGGTCTGGTCCGAGGTCTCTTTGAGATGCGCCCGGAAAAGACTGCTGTACATTTCCCTTCTATCCCCATCGTGGAGGAATAACCTTAAGCGCCGCTACTCCGCTGCCAGATCCTCGAGCCCTTCGGTCGAGAGCCCATCTAGCCGAGGCATCAGGCGGAGAAGCTCCTTGGTATATTCGCTTTTCGGCGACTTGAAGAGTTCGTCGGTCGGGCTCAACTCCACCATCTTCCCGTTCCGCACCACCGCCACCCGGTCACACATCTGACGAACCACGGGCAGGTCGTGGCTGATGAAAAGCATTGTCAGTTTGAGATGCTCTTGAAGGTCTTTCAGGATGTTGAGGATCTGGGCTTGGATCGACACGTCGAGGGCACTGGTCGGCTCGTCACAGATCAAGAACTCTGGCTGGGTGGCCAGGGCCCGGGCAATCGAGATCCTTTGGCGCTGGCCGCCGGAAAACTCGTTGGGATAGCGAAGCCCCGCCTCCGACCCGAGCCCCACCCTCTCGAGAAGTTCGTCCACCCGGTGCGCCACGGCCGACCCCGCCAAGAGACCGTGGTGGAGAATGGGCTCGGCAATGATCGCATCGACCCGCATCCGCGGATTGAGCGAAGAGTAAGGGTCTTGGAAAATCATCTGGATCCGCTGGCGATAGGCGGCCTGGGCCACCTTGTCGCTTGGGTCGCTCACAATAGTGTCGCGGAACCGGACCGTTCCGCCATCGATCCCGTAGAGCCCGCAGATCATCCGCGCGATGGTCGACTTGCCCGACCCGCTTTCCCCTACGACACCGAAGACCTCGCCCGGCCAAATTTCGAAACTCACATCGTCGACGGCGGTGAAGTACTGCCGGGCCCAAGGCAGGATGCTCGGGCGTTGGATGAACCGTTTGGTGAGGTTTTCGACCCGCACCAAGGGCTTGCTCAGATCGGTGTCGGGCACCGGCCAATCGCGCGCCAGATCCTCGATGGCAAACCGCGTCTGCCGCCCGCCATAGCTCATCTGGGGGAAGCGCTTGAGCTTCATCGTGGGGCGCGGCACGGCGGCGATGAGGGTTTTGGTGTAGGGATGCTGCGGTTTGCCCATGATCTTGGCCGTGGGCCCGGTTTCGACCACCTCGCCGAGATACATCACCGTCACGTTGTCGGTCGTATCGGCGATTACACCGATGTCATGGGTGATGAGGATCACCCCCACCTGGCGCTCCCGCGCGAGTTCTTTGATGAGATCGAGGATCTGGGCCTGGACCGATACGTCGAGTGCCGTGGTGGGCTCGTCGGCGATAATCACTTGGGGTTCGGAACAAAGCGCCAAGGCAATGACGACCCGCTGGCGCATACCGCCGGAAAACTGGTGCGGGTATTGGTCGAGCCGGGCCTCGGCATCGGGAATGCCCACCCGGTCAATGAGGTCGCGCGCCCGGGCATTGGCCTCTGACCGCGAGACGTCGAGATGTTCGAGGATCGTTTCGGTGATCTGCTGGCGGATCGTCAGGAGCGGGTTGAGGCTCGTCAGCGGGTCTTGGAAAATCATCGAGATTTTCTGACCCCTAAGTTGGCGCATGGCTTCGGCGTCGATGCCCGATATCCGATTGCCATCAAACGATATTTCGCCGCCGGTGATGTGGCCCGGCCGGTCGAGGAGGCCCATCACGGCCGCCCCAATCGTTGACTTTCCGGCCCCAGATTCGCCCACAAGTCCGTGGATCTCACCGGGGGCGACCTCGATATTGGCTTTGTCCACCGCGATGAGGGTTTTCCTCCGCATCGGGAAAGCAACGGTGAGGTCTGAAATCTCAAGAAGGCTCATTGGACGGCCACAACCCCCGATTGGCGATTGAAAATTGGTGACAGAGCAAATCCGACCCGACAAGGGGTAAGGCGCGGCAATTCTCCCGCTGCGACCTCTTGCCAAAGCCTTTTGAATGGCGAAAGCTCCGGAAAAATACCAACAACCTGGAGGATTCCTATGAAACGCACGATGCTGGTATCGGCGGCACTTCTGTTGTCGACAACGGCGCTGTCCCACGCCGAGACCCTGCGCTGGGCCCGGGCGGGCGACGCGCTCACCCTTGACCCCCATGCTCAAAACGAAGGCCCGACCCACACGGTCCGCCACCAAATGTACGAGCCTTTGATCATCCGCGACACGTCGGGTGCCTTCGAAGCTGCCCTTGCGACCGATTGGGCGCCGTCGGCCGAAGACCCGAACATCTGGGTGTTCAACCTTCGCGAAGGGGTCAAATTCCATGACGGGGCGGACTTCACCGCCGAAGACGTGGTCTTCAGCTACGAGCGCGCCAAACAGCCCAATTCAGACATGAAAGAGCTGATCGGATCGATCGTCGAGGTTCGCGCGGTGGGCGATTTTACCGTCGAGATGGTCACCGATGGGCCGAACCCGATCCTTCCGGCCAACCTCACCGACCTTTTCATCATGGATAAGGATTGGACCGAGGCCAATGACACGGTGAACGTTCAAGACTTCGAAGGCGGCGAGATCACCTTTGCTACCACCAACGTTAACGGCACCGGCGCCTATCGGCTCGTCAGCCGTGAGCCGGATGTGAAAACGGTGATGGCGCGGAACGAAGACTATTGGGGTCGGGACATGTTCCCGCTGGAAATCTCCGAAATCGTCTACACCCCGATCCAGAACGCCGCGACCCGGGTGGCCGCGATGCTGTCTGGCGAGGTGAATTTCCTCCAGGACATGCCCGTTCAAGACCTTGAGCGGGTCGGGTCTGCGGACGGTCTCGTGGTGAAGACTGCGCCCCAAAACCGGGTGATCTTCTTCGGCATGAACCAGGGGGCCGACGATATCGAGGCCGACAATATAGACGGGGCAAACCCTCTGGCCGATGTCCGGGTGCGCAAAGCGATGTCGCTCGCCATCAACCGCGATGCGATCCAAACCGTGGTGATGCGGGGCCAATCCCAGCCCGCGGGCATGATCGCACCGCCCTTCGTCAATGGCTGGACCGCCGAGATGGACGCTGAATCGTCCACCGACGTGGATGCCGCCAAGGCGCTTCTGACTGAGGCAGGCTATGAAGACGGGTTCTCGATCCGCCTCGACTGCCCCAATGATCGTTACATCAACGACGAAGCGATCTGTCAGGCGGCGGTCGGCATGCTCGGCCAGATCGGGATCACGGTGAACCTTGACGCCATTCCAAAGGCGCAGCACTTCCCCAAGATCACCGACGACAAGACCGACTTTTACATGCTCGGCTGGGGCGTTCCGACCTACGATTCCGAATACATCTTCAACTTCCTGGTCCATGGCCGGGAGTCGGATATCGGCACGTGGAACGGCACCGGGTTCGACAATGACACGCTTGACGAGAAGATCATCTCGCTCGCGTCGAACACCGACCTCGAAGCCCGTGATGCGGCCATCGCCGAGATCTGGCGGGTGGTGCAGGATGAACAGCTCTACATCCCGATCCATCACCAGGTTTTGAACTGGGCCATGGCTGAAAACCTGGCCATCGAGGTCGATCCGGAAGACCAGCCAATGGTCAAGCATTTCGGCCTCAACTAAAAGGACAGGCGGCGCGCTGACCTCAGCGCGCCGCCTTCGTTTTGGCCACTCTGGCCCAATAATTGCCCCGGAAGGACCCGTCCCATGTTTCGAACTTTCACCGCCGCTGCTGCGCTCGCGGTCCTCGCTCCCGTTGCCCAAGCGAACGAATTCACCTGGGCTGTGACCACCGACCCCCAAACCCTGGATCCCCACGCGGTCAATTCCGCACCGGTCCTGGGGTTTCTGAACAACGTCTATGAAGGCCTTGTCCGCCGCGGAAAGGACATGACCATCGAGCCTGCACTCGCCACGTCCTGGGAGCCGATCGGAGACGGGGAGGGCTGGCGGTTCAGCCTGCGCGAAGGCGTGACGTTCCAAGATGGGGCCGACTTTACCGCCGAAGACGTTCTCTTTTCCTACCAGCGCGCCTCGGATGAAAACTCCGACACGCGCAGTTGGTTCGCACCGGTCTCTGATGTGATCGTGGTCGACGACTTCACCGTCGACGTTATGACCACCGCGCCAAACCCGATCTTCCCGGATTCGATCGCCAATTGGATGATCATGGATAGCGGCTGGGCCGAGGCCAACGCAGCGGGCCTGCCCGACAAGGAAAACGGCAATTTCGCTACGCTCAACGCCAATGGGACGGGCGCGTTCCAGGTCACGGCCCGCGAGCCGGGTCTCCGGACAGTCCTCGAACCGTTCGACGGCTGGTGGGGCGAGGTCGAACACAATGTGACCCGGGCCGAACTCACGCCGATCCAAAATCCCGCGACGGCCGTGGCTGCGCTTTTGTCGGGCGATGTGGATTTCATCAATCCGGTGCCGATCCAGGACGTGGCCCGGCTCAATGGAGACGGCAATGTCAACGTAATCCAGGGGATCGAAGCCCGGGTTATCATGCTCGGCTTCCCCCATGAGGCCGAGGCGCTGAAATATTCTGAGGATGTCGAAGGCGCCAATCCCTTCGCCGATGTCCGTGTTCGCCAGGCCGTGGCCCATGCGGTCAACGTGCCCGCGATCCTTCAGACAATTATGCGAGGCAACGCCGAAGAGGTGAGCCAGCTCGTCAGCCCGGCCATGCGGGGCTATTCGCCGAGCCTTGCCGCGCGGCCCGAATTCGATGTCGAAAAGGCGAAGGCTCTTTTGGCCGAAGCGGGCTATCCGGACGGGTTTTCCTTTGGTCTCAAATGCCCGAACAACCGCTATCTGAACGACGAGGCGGTCTGCCAAGCGGTCACCGGCATGCTTGCCCAGATCGGTCTCACCGCGACGCTCGACGCGATGCCGGTGCAGAACTATTGGCCCGAACTCCGCGCCGACAATTATGACATGTACCTTCTCGGCTGGTCGCCCGGGACGTTTGACGCCGAACATCCCGTCCGCTTCCTCGCCTCGACCCCCAACGAAGAAAAGCGCCTCGGGAGCTGGAATTTTGGCGGGTTTTCCAACGCGCGGGTCGACGAGCTGTTGCCGATGATCCAGTCGGAGATCGACGACACTGTGCGCCAGGCCATGCTGGACGAGACCGCCGCTATCCTCCAGGACGAGGTGGCCTATGTGCCGCTTTATGTCCAACCCTTGGTTTGGGGGACGGGAAGCAATGTCAGCCTGACCCAGCGGCCCGACAATTTCTTCATCCTCCGTTGGGTAACGGTGGACGGCTAGAACGCAAACGAGCCTGTCCCGGACCTGATCCGGGACATTCGGGTTTTAAGGCCCCGGCCCATGGCCGGGGCATGACAATGAGAGGGGAATGCGCGCGCCATGATCAGCTTCGTCATTCGACGCGTCGCGCAATCGGTTCTCGTCTTGCTCATCGTTGGCCTGGTGGCCTTTTCCATGTTCCGCTTTGTTGGCGACCCGATCGACAACATGCTTGGCCAGGAGCGCACCCAGGAAGACATCGATCGCCTCCGCACCCAGCTCGGTCTCGATCAGCCCTTCCCGGTGCAATATTACAAATTCCTCGAAGGGGCGGCCCAAGGGAACTTCGGGGTGAGCTACCGCCAAGGCAGGCCGGTCTCGGAAATCCTCTTGGAACGCGCCCCGGCCACCCTTGAGCTTGCGGCGGTCTCGGCGATCTTTGCGGTGATCCTCGGCGTTGTCCTCGGCGTCTATACCGCGATCCGACGAACCGGGTTCTGGGCCAATTTCATCATGTCGGCCTCACTCATCGGGGTGTCCTTGCCGACGTTTCTTATCGGGATCCTTCTGATCTATCTGTTCTCTGTGGAACTTGGGTGGCTTCCGAGCTTTGGCCGCGGCGAAGTGGTGGACCTTGGTTGGTGGAGTACCGGGTTTCTCACCGAAAGCGGGCTCAAAGCGTTGATCCTCCCCTCGATCACCCTCGGGCTCTATCAGATGACGCTCATCATGCGGCTCGTGCGTTCTGAAATGCTCGAAGTCCTCCGCCAGGATTACATCCGGTTCGCCCGGGCCCGGGGCCTGGCGGCGCGGACGGTCCACTTCCGCCACGCGCTGAAAAACACGATGGTCCCGGTCATCACGGTCATCGGGCTTCAGCTCGGCGCGATCATCGCCTTCGCCATTATCACTGAGACCGTGTTTCAATGGCCGGGCGTGGGGCTCTTGTTCATCAACGCGATCCAATTCGTCGATATCCCGGTCATGGCCGCGTATCTGATGCTGATCTCCGTCATGTTCGTCGGGATCAACCTAATCGTCGACCTCTTGTATTTCGCCATTGACCCGAGGCTCCGAGGGTGAGGACCACGCCATGACCGACGCTCCCCTGCCCGAAGGCGACAAGGCCGTACGACGGCCGAGCCGGTTGGCCGCCGCGCTCGACAGCGACTTTTTCTATTCGTTCCGCCGCTCGCCCGTGGCGGTGGTCTCCTTCATTGTCGCCGCCATCCTGGTGCTCTCGGCCGTGTTCGCGCCCTGGATTGCGCCGACCAACCCGTTTGATCCGGCATCGCTCAACCTCATGAATGGGTTTTCGGCCCCGATGACCCCCAATGCCTTCACCGGCGAGAGCTTCTTCATGGGCACCGACGACCAGGGCCGCGACGTCTATTCGACGATACTTTACGGCATGCGGATCTCGCTTTTTGTGGGTGTCGCGGCTGTTTTGTTTGCGATGGTGCTCGGCATCACGCTGGGGCTTTTGGCGGGCTATGTGGGTGGCTGGACCGAGACGATCATCATGCGGATCGCCGATGTGCAGCTAACCTTCCCTTCAATCCTCGTGGCGATGTTGATCTTCGGGATCGCCAAGGGCTTCACCCCTGTCGAATACCGCGACCAGATGGCGATCTGGGTGCTGATCCTGGCCATCGGCCTTTCCGATTGGGTGCAATTCGCCCGTGTTGTCCGAGGGGCGACCCTGGTCGAGAAAGGCAAGGATTACGTCCAAGCCGCCCGGCTCATCGGACGCTCGCCCATGGCGATTATGGGCCGCCATATCCTGCCCAACGTGCTTTCGCCGGTCCTGGTGATCGCGACGATCTCCCTCGCGCTTGCGATTATCGCCGAGGCGACGTTGAGCTTTCTGGGCGTCGGCGCGCCGCCGACGCAGCCGTCCCTCGGGACCCTTATCCGCATCGGCCAAGGGTTTCTCTTCTCGGGGGAGTGGTGGATCCTCTTTTTCCCGGCGATGACGCTTTTGGCCCTGGCCCTCAGCGTCAATCTTCTTGGTGACTGGCTCCGCGACGCGCTCAATCCCAAGCTCCGCTAGGGCTTAATTCGAGTGTTGCTAAGCAGGGCAACGATTGAGCCCGCGTCGTTCCGCGGGGAGGCGCAATCGCGCCGCCCCGTGGGGGCGGAACGGCGCGGCCCGACGGTGCCCGTTGGGCGGGAGCTTCGCACAGAGCGTCGCCTCGGGGGCTTTCACAGCAAAGCGAATGGTACCCTGGCGTGCGAGCCCTTAACATCACCCCATGTTCGACGCCCAAATCCGCCCCCTCATCGACCCGCTGCTCGATGCCAATGGCCGCGCCCTGGCGCGGATGGGGATAACGGCGAACGGTGTCACCCTGATCGGCCTCGGGCTCGGCCTGATCTCGGCCCTCGTGATCGCTCTGGGCCAGCCCCTTTGGGCGCTCGTCCCGCTCCTTCTCAGCCGCATCGCCGACGGGCTCGACGGCGCCGTGGCCCGGGCCACCACAAAATCCGACTTCGGTGGCTATCTCGATATCGTCTCGGACTTTCTCTTCTACGGCGCCGTGCCCATGGCCTTTGTCATGCTCGACCCCGCTGCCAATGGCGCAGCAGGAGCGTTTCTTCTCACGAGTTTTTACTTCAACGGGGCGAGTTTTCTCGGCTACGCGATCCTCGCCGAAAAGGCGAAAATGGAGACCGCAGAGCGGGGGTCGAAATCGCTTTATTTCACGGGCGGGATCCTTGAAGGGGCCGAAACGATCGGGTTTTTCGTCCTCCTTTGCCTCTTTCCGGCGTGGTTCTCGGTCATGGCGTGGATCTTCGGCGCGCTTTGTTTTGTCACGGCTGCGTCGCGGATCCTTCTGGCCTACCAGGTCTTCGCGCCGAAATAGGTCGGTCCCATTCCCAGCAATCTTCTCCTCGCCCCACGCCACGTGATCCTCATGGGGGTCTCGGGCGTGGGGAAATCGCGCCTTGGGGTGGCCCTGGGCGAGCGCCTCGGCTGGGAGTTTGTCGACGGGGACGATCTCCATCCGGCAGGAAACATCGCCAAGATGAGCGCCGGCGAACCCCTCACCGACGAAGACCGCTGGCCTTGGCTCGATGCGATCGGCGCCCGCCTCGCGGCCTCAGAAGCCCCGCTACTTTTGGCCTGTTCCGCACTCAAACGCGCCTACCGCGACCGATTGGGCATGGGCGATGAAGGGATTTTCTTTCTCCATTTGAGCGGGGAAACCGACATCATTGCGGGCCGATTGGATAAGCGCCAGGGCCATTTCATGGCGCGGACGCTCTTGGATGATCAGGTCTCGACCCTGGAACCCCTCGGCTCGGATGAATTCGGAGCGCGCCTCGATATCAGGGCGCCGTTTACGGACGTTTTGGAAGGGGCTGAAAGGCTTCTTCGTGGGCAGGGTGCCTAAGGCGCCGTCGGGAATATTCAGCGCTTTGGAACGGGCGAGCCCGCGCCGCCCCGTTGGGGGCGGGACCGCGCGGCCCAACGTTACCGTTGGGCGGGGCATTTGAAGACCCGTTGCGCTGCAGAGGATTTAGAGATCTAGAATCCGCAGATCCCGTTCAGTCTGAGCCTCAAACACCGGGTCGATCCCCCAAAGATCGCTCAAAAGCGCGTTGTAGACCTCCCGGTAATCGGTGCTGTGGACCATCTCACCATCGACCAATTCGGTGAGCGAGGGTCGCGCCCCGCCGAGACCGCCCCGGACCGCGCCACCGGCAATAAACAGGGGGGCGGCCGTCCCATGGTCCGTGCCAGCCGAGGCGTTTTCCGCTGCGGTCCGGCCGAACTCGGAATAGGTCACGACACTGACCTTCTCCCAGATCCCAATCTGGCGGAGCGCGTCGGCAAAGGCGCCAAGCGCGTCAGACAGATCTTCGAGAAGGCCCCAATGGGCGTCGGCCTGTCCGTCATGGGTGTCATACCCGTCTTGGACGACCTTCAGAACGGACACGTCGAGCCCCGCCTCCAACAGGCGCGCCGCGTTCTCTAACTGGCGGCCGATCTCGCTGTCTGGGAAGGGAAAGGGCCGGGCCGGGCTCCGTTCGAGACGCCTTAGGATGGCCTCGCCCGTGACTTGGGCGCTATCATAGGCAGAGAGAATGTGATCGAGTGAGGCACGGGCTCCGCCGGGCCGGGTGGCATGGCCGGCTTGGGGGAGATGGCCGTGATTGTCTGCGAAAAGCTCGGGATCGCGGATCGCGGCGAACCGCCCTTCTCCGGCGAGGGGACCAAAATCGCCGCCTAAGACCAACCCGTCCGCATCTTCAGCCCCGGCGCCCTCGGTGAAGGCGGCCGAAACCCACCCATCCCGGGTCCGGCCATCGGCACCCTGGCCGGAATTCCAAATCTCGATCGACCGGAAATGCGAGCGGTTGGGGTTGGGGTAGCCCACCCCCTCGACGATCTGGAGATCACCGTCTTCCCAGAGCCCGGCCATCGCGCCCATGGCCGGGTGAAGGGCCGTGTCGCGGTCAAGGCCGAGGGCGTACCGCTCGGGGATGGCAAGGGTGGGCCGGAGCGCGCGATAGGCCGGGTCGCGGCGGTGGATCAGCGTATTGAGCCCGTCATTGCCCCCCGCGAGCTCGACCAAAACGAGAATGTTGCCGCCCCGGGGATTGGCGCCAGCCGCTGTCACAAAGCCGGGCAGGGCAAGGCTCGGCAAGGCGAGCGCGGTCGATCCCAGGGCTTTAAGGAACCGGCGGCGGGACGGGGTGAAGGAATGGGTCATCTGGGCCTCCTCAATGGACCTGGAAATACGGGGAGAGGACGATCCGCCGGATCAGCGCGTCCGCATCCTGGGCGACCATTTCGCTCCGGCGCCCGGGATCGGGCAGGGGTATCGCCAAAAGTGCGGCTTCGGCGCGGGTCGAAGCAAAGTCAGTTCCAGGAAGGGCGGCGAGCCAATCTTGGGCCGTGGGGTAGGTGACGCGGGGCCGCCCGATCCGGCGCCGGCTTTCAAGTTCGGGCTCGAGATAGGCCTCCATCGCGTCCTCGCCCATCGCCATCGGGGCGGCTTCTCCGCCAAGACCAAGGGCACCCGGCCGGCTCGGCGCGAGAACGAGGGTGCCCTCGGGCGCACCGAGGACGTCTGCTGACAGCGTCTGGAGCCAGGTCAGTGCCGCCCGGGCCTCTTCAATGTCGAGCGCGCCTTCGATCGGGGCCCCGTCATAGTCGAGGCCGGTCCAGGCGCGCTGGTCGGCGGTGGTCTCAAGAAGGGCCGGGAGATGGCCGAGAAGGGCGGCCAGGAGGGCCCGGTCGGGCTCGTCCATCCGCGAAAGATCCCGGCGAAGTCCGTTTACCGGCTCGATGAGCTTCCAGCCCGGATCGTCATGGACCGTTGCTGGCCAACGGGCAAAGCAGGTCTCGGCGCAGTCGGCGGTGTGAAGCGCGAGGGCAAAATCCTCGCCCGGAAAGATCTCCATCCAAAGGCTGAGCGAGCGCCAGTCCTCTCCTCGAAAGCCCATGTCGAAGAGCGACAGGAAGATGACCGCGCCGCCGTCTTCCAAGGCTTCGGCTTCGATCGCGAAGGCCCGCCCGACCCGGAGATCGGCAGGTGCGAGCTCAACCGTTTCGATCTCCTCAGGCGCGCGGGGGGCTGGTGGCTCAAAGGGCCCCCGGGCTTCTTCAAGAAGGTGGGTCAAAACCCGCGCCCGGGTTCCGGCCGTGGCCTCGTTGATCCATTGGGTCCCGTCGGGCCACCCCGCAACGTTCGGCGGAAAGAACAGCAATTGCCCGAGATCTTCGGTCGCCCAGGTGAGTTCGCCGAGATCTTCGATCTCGAGGCCAAGGCTCCGAATTGTAGACACGATCAGCTCGACGGGACCTTTGACGAGGCTCCCCCGCGCTTCGATTGACCAAAAGGCATCCGAGAGGAACATCTCACGAAGAAGGGGCTTTATCTCCCAATCGGCCGCGCGCCAAACCGCCGTCAGGCGAGCCACTTCGCCGGGGTCGGGGCTGTCGGAGACGAAGGTGAGCCAGAGCTTTTCGACGAGGTAAGGCCCGAAAGCGGGGTGACCCAGAACGATTGTCGGCAGGTCTTCGGCGCCGTAGGTCCCCGATTGGCCGAGGATGGTTTTGGTTCCGAAATCATGGGCTTCGGCGACAAACACCGCACCTTCGCCGCCAAACCATTCGACGCCGTAACCGGTGAGCGCCCGGGCCGCTTCGCTCACATCCTCTTCGGTGTAGCCCTGGCCTTCGCCAAGGGTGAAAAGCTCGAAATACTCCCGCGCCAGATTTTCGTTCGGCGCGTCGCGGTGGTTTTCGGTGTTGGTGAGATAGACGCGCATGGCCGGGTCGGCGAGGATCCCGGCGGCGAGGTCGGCGAAGTTCCCAGCCCCGTGGCGCCGGAAAAACGCGTTTTGGTCAGCGACCCAATGGGGGTGGATGATGTCGTCAAACCCGGTCGCGAAATGGTCGTGCCAGAACAGCGTGAGCCGCTCGGTCAAGGGCGAGGGCGTGGCGATCATTTCGCCGAGCCACCAGGCTTGCAGCTCTTCGATCTCGATCCAGCGGAGCGAAAAGAAAAGCTCTTCGGCACTTTGGCCCAAGGCGCCAACGAGATCGTGGGGATAGACCCAGCCTTCGGTCCAGGCGGGCATGGGCGTGGCAGGGTCGGGGCCGACCCGGGCAAGGATCGCGTCGACGGCGTCTTCCCGGCTCGTCTCCAAAAGTGCCTCGATCTCGGTGGGGGCGGCGCCGAAGCCTGTCCGCGAGAGAAGATGGCGCGCTTCGTCGATGGTGAGAGCGGAGGCCCCGAGGGGCAGGACCCAAAAGGCAGCGGCAAACGCGGCATGGAATGTGATGCGGAATGGCATGGCGGGTCCTCCAAACTGTGGCTGGAGGATCGCTAGCACGGGCGAGGGGCGCACGGTTTTACAAGGCCGCTACAGGTTTCATACGATTTTGTAAGGTTGGCAGGAGGCCGGGGTCAGGTCCGGGAAGCGAAGGGGCCAAACGTCACCACGAAAACCGCGCCGGGCCGGTCGTCAACAAGCTGGATGTCCGCCCCGTGAAGATCCGCAATCGCTTTGACCAAGGCCAGGCCCAGCCCATTGCCCGGCGTCGAGCGGCTGGGATCGGCCCGGAAGAACCGTTCGAAAATCCGCTCACGCATGGCTGGCGCGATCCCCGGCCCGTCATCGCCGATCTCCAAACGGGGGCCCGTCTCGCCCCCATGGAGCGCAATATGGGCCCGGGCACCGTCCCGGGAATGTTCTAGCGCATTGTCGAGGAGATTGGCGATGAGCTGGGCCAGAAGATCGCGGTCGCCTTCGACGGTGATGCCCGGCAAGATCGCCACGTCGAGGGTCTTTTCCGCATCCTCAAAGGCAGGCCCATAACCTTCGGCCAGCTCCCCCGCCAAACCGCCGAGGTCGACCGCGCGGAATGCCTGGCGGCGCTTTCCGGCTTCGATCTCGCCCAGCCGGAGGAGGGCGTCGAATACCTTCATCAGCCCGTCGAGGCGCCCCTCGGCCCCGTCCACATGGCGCGCGACCGCGTCAGGATCGGCCGCGTCCCGTCGAATAAGCTCGAGCCGGCCGCGTATGTTGGCCAAGGGTGTCTTTAGGTCGTGGGCCACCCCGGTCGAGACCGCTTCGATATTACCGGTGAGCGCCGCCACCCGGTCGAGCATCCGGTTGACGCCTTCGGCCAGCCGGTCGAACTCATCCCCCGCCCCGCCGATCTGGGCCCTTGCGTCGAGATTGCCCGCCGCCACGGCTTCGGTGGTTTCCGAGATCCCGTCGAGGCGGCGAAACACGCGGCGGCTCAGGAAATATCCGGTGGCCAGCGACAGGGGCAAAACGATCACCGCGAGCGCGATGGAAGCTGTCACCACGAACCGCCAAATCTCGAATTGTTGGTCGGGGATGAACCGCCCGAAGGTGAGCGTGGCGCCGTCGAAGAGCTCGATTGAGCGGGCGAGAACCGGGTTGAAGATCTCTGGGTGGTCAAGATCCACCTCTTCGATCTCGCTCCCTGCCAAAAGACCTGGGAACCCGGCCACCGGCTCAAAATCGGGCGCTCTCAGGACGGCGATCATTTCGTCTTCGGCGAGGATCTCGAACAGATCATCATCGCGCCAGATCGGCTGGTCTTCTTCCCAGCGCACCCATTCCAAGAGCGCGTCAGGCCCATCGGTCAGGTAAAGCGCGCGGCCTTCTTCGAGGCCGGTATTGATCTCTTCCCGAAGCGCCCCATCGATCTCGCCGATGGAAAAAAGACCCCAGGCCCAAAGAAGCGCCAGGGCAATGGCCACGAAGCCCGCCGAGGCGGCAAGCACCCATTGAAACACCGCTGAAGAGAGGATCGGCCTACTCATCCGACAGCATATAGCCCGCGCCCCGCACCGTGCGGATGAGGTCCTGGCCAAAGGGTTTGTCGACCTTGGCACGCAGCCGGCTCATATGGGTTTGAACGAGGCTGGTTTTGGGGTCGAAAGAATAGCCCCAGACCTTTTCGAGAAGCATCGTCCGGGTGACGACCTCGCCCGGGTGTTCCATCAAAATATCGAGGAGTTTGAATTCTAGGGGCGAAAGATCGAGGGGCTGGCCCGCGCGCATGGCCTCGTGGCGGAGCCGGTCGAGCGAGAGATCACCCATCTCGCGGTGGGGCGTGTCGGGTCGGGGAGCCTGGCGCCGGGCGATGGATTTGAGCCGCGCGATAAGTTCCGACATCGCAAAGGGTTTAACGAGGTAATCATCCGCCCCCGCTTCAAGCCCGTCCACCCGGTCGTCGATCCCGCCCATGGCCGTAAGCATGATGACCGGCGTTTCGACGCCCGCGCCGCGGAGGAGTTTCAACACGCTGAGCCCGTCCATTTCGGGCAGCATACGGTCGAGAATAAGCGCGTCGAAGGCGCCCGCACCGGCCTGGAGGAGGGCCTCTTTCGGGCGGGCCTGGTGGTCGACCCGCCAGCCGAGCTCAGCCGCGGCCTTTTCGATAAAGCCCGCCAGTTCCACATCGTCCTCGATCAAAAGTATATTGAGGCCAGTCATAGGCCCGGACCCTAATGCCCGTGGCCGACTTCGGAAACCAGCCGTCGGCCGCCCCTTTGATTTTCCCCCTAGCCGCCTTGTCCGTGCCCAGATTTCCGCCTTAAACGTCGGCCCCATGAGACGCGTTTTGATCACGGGCACGGCCGGCTTTATCGGCTATCACCTGGCCGAGGCTCTGCTGGCCGAAGGCCATCTCATTTTCGGCTATGATGGGATCACCGATTACTATGACGTCGCCCTCAAACGGCGGCGCCATCAGCGGCTTTTACAGTCAGAGGGCTTTGTCTGCGACGAGGGCATGCTCGAAGATATGGAACGGCTCCAGCGCTTTGCCGAAGAGGCCAAGCCCGAAGTCATCGTCCATCTCGCGGCCCAGGCCGGCGTGCGCTACAGCCTCGAGAATCCACGTTCTTATGTGGAATCGAACCTTCTCGGAACCTTCAACGTCATCGAATGCGCGCGGGAATTGGAGGTCGAGCACCTTCTCATGGCGTCGACCTCTTCGGTTTACGGCGCCAACGAGAAAATGCCGTTCCAAGAGGTCGATAAGGTCGCCGCACCGCTGACGCTCTATGCCGCCACCAAGCTCGCCAATGAGGCGATGGGCCATTCCTATGCCCACCTTTGGCAGCTTCCGACGACGATGTTTCGGTTCTTCACGGTCTACGGGCCCTGGGGCCGGCCCGACATGGCGCTCTTTAAGTTCGTCCGCGCCGCCCTCGATGGGGAGGCGATCGACGTTTACAATCGCGGGCAATTGGCCCGGGATTTCACCTATGTGGGTGATCTCGCCACAGGGATCGCCAAGCTCATCGACGCGCCGCCCCCCGGCGTCGAAGACCGGGGTGAGCCCATCGAAGGCGACAGTTTGAGCCCTGCCGCACCCTTCCGCGTGGTCAATATCGGCAATGGGGTCATGGTGCCCCTGATGGAGTTTATCGACACGCTCGAAGACGCCCTCGGCATTCCCATCGAGAAGAACTTCATGGAGATGCAAAAGGGCGACGTCCACGCGACCCATGCCGATAATGGTTTGTTGGAACGGCTGACGGGTTTTCGGCCTGAGACGCCCATCTCCGAAGGCGTGCCGAAATTCGTGGCATGGTATCGCGACTATTTCGGCCAATAGGCCGGTGTGACGGGCAGGATGTGCGTATTTTTGAAGAGATGAAAGGGTTTGGTCTCGCGGTGTCGATCTGAGTTGACCGGCCCTGGCCTGCGCTTTTCAAATGCATAGGAGCCGCGCCTAGGTGTTCTTTTCCGAAAGTTCCTTGGCCCAGGCATTGAGCGTCTCTCCGGCGCCAATGTCGTGTTTGGCAAGGACCTTTTGGATCGCCACGAGGCAATCGTCGCGGATCTTTTCGAGCT